>NZ_JBSHAY010000001.1:0-584386 GCF_053611725.1 Streptomyces sp. NPDC054783
GTCGGGCCCTCTGCCCCCTCTCCCTGCCTAGTCGGCCTCCGGCGCGGCAAGCGGACGCCCCAGCCGCAGATTCCAGCGCCCGGCCCGGCCGCTGAGTTCGGTCACGGTCAGCGGCGGCACGTCGAGGCGCCAGAAGAGTGCCGCGGGCATGCCGAGTGCGTCGACGACGGCCGCCCGCACCACCTCCGGCTCGACCACGGCGACCGTACGGCCCTCCCACTCCTGCGCCTCGGCAAGCCAGCGCGCGACCCGTCCGCACAGGTCCCGCACGGACTCACCCCCATGGGGTGCGCATTCCGGGTCGGTGAGCCAGCGGCCCACCGCCTCCGGCTCGGCGCCCCCCACCTCTTCCAGCGTGCGCCCGCGCCAGCGACCCACGTCGAGACCCGCCAACTCCGGTACCGGCACACCGTCGAGGCCCAGCGCCGCGGCCGTCTCCCGGCAGCGCACGCCGGGGGAGGAGAGGACACGGACCGCGGACGGCAGCGCACCGGCCGCCGAGCGGGCCCGCGCCGCGCCGCCCTCGTCGATGGAGCCGCCGTCGTCGAAGCGGGCCTGCCGCAGCGAAGCGCTCGTGGCGGGGGAGACGAGAAGGACTCGGCTGGTCATGTGATCCAGAAGTACCAGCATCCGCATCGCTCGCACAATCCGGGGACGGGCTCAGACGGCCAGTCCGCTGATCCGGTACTGCATCACCCGGTAGTTCTGGTCGTCGTACCACTGGCTGACGTTGATGTTGAGGTCGCTGAACGTCGACCCGGGCACGATGAAGCCGCCGTAGGGGCTGGCCACCGCGTTGCCGGACTCGTTGCCGGGGGTGGTGGGGACGATGATCGTCTGCTCCGGCGTGGTGAACAGGTTGCTGGTCGGCAGCGCGAAGACCTGCGCGCGGATACCGAGCGGATCCATGTTCAGCCAGGTCAGGGCGTACCTGCCGCCCATGGCGCGGAAGCAGATCTCGCCCCAGCGGCGGCGCGCGGTGATCGTGGTCGGGTAATTGCCCAACGCCCAGGCGCCGTTCGCGTAGCCCCACGGCTCGTAGGCCGCCGGGTCGCCCAGCCGGTCCTGGCGCACCCGGTGCAGCAGGAGGTCGGAGTCGACGTCACGGTTGAACACGGTCGACAGGACGTAGCAGTAGCCGTCGTCAGCGACCGCGTACGTCTTCTGCTGGAACTGGCCGCCGTACTGGTCGCCCGGCCACAGGCACAGGTACTCCCAGGTCGCGCCGTTGTCCGTGGAGCGCCAGAAGTCCGAGTGGTCGGTCCGGTACAGGACACCTCGCATCAGGTGCATGTACATCGTGTCGCCGACGGTGAACACGTCCGACGGGATGGCGGTCGTGTTGTTCCGGTGGCCCTCCGGGACCAGGCCCACCGCGTGCGCACCGCCCACGCTGTCGTCGATGACGAGACCGTCCAGGTCGGGGTGTCGGGATCGCAGGCCGACGGGGGCCCGCCAGCCCGAGGAGCCGACCCCGGCACCGTCGAAGGTGTCGCCGCAGACGAACAGCATCGTGCCGTCGGGGCAGCTGACGGGGATGCCGAGATCCGTCCAGGGCGCGGCGAACCGGCCCGTCTCGGCGGGGCCGGTGAGGTTTCTGACCTTGGTGCCGGTGATGGCGGTGGCCCGGGCGGTGGCGGCGGCCGCCGGTGGCGCGCCCGCGAGGGACGCGGCTGCCGCCGCCATGCCCGCACCGGCGGCGAGCACCTGGCGGCGACTGGGGCCTCCGGCCCCGTCGGTGGGGGTGGAACGTCGTGCACCGGCCATGCCGAACTCCTCACTCCTCGAAGGGTTGTCGGTTCGCTCGCGCATGTGCAGCACCGGCGGGGCCGCGGGTTCGGCTACAGCGCCACGTCACCGCACAGGTGCACCTCGACACCCAACTCGGCGAAGAGGGCGGCCTTGGCGCGCAGCGCCTTGTCGGCCGTCTCCGCGCCGGGGGCGTAGGCCACGTTCAGGTGGTTGGCGCGGTGGCGGGCCATGAACTGGTCGCGGCTGACGCCGTGCAGCACCGCGTGCATGATCGGCCACTGCGGGGTGGTGGCCTCGAGGCGGCGCCGGGTCTCCTCCTCCGGCAGTTCGAGGACGGTGGCCCGGCCGAGGTCGACATGCAGCCGGCCGTCCATCAGGAACACCCGCGACCAGACGATCTCGCCCGGCCGGGAGACCCCGCTGAGCGTGCCGCCGCCGAGCGGGAAGTACATCGGGGGCTGCCGCATGCTGTACGACTTGTGGTAGCCGCCGTTGTGGGAGGCGGGTACCGAGCCGGAGATCTCGAAGACCCACACGAACCGGCCGTCGTACTCCTCTCCCCAGCGGATGTCGTGCAGCGTGGTGGCCGGGTCCAGCCCCATCGCCGTCCAGATGCGGTTGGTCACCAGGGAGTCGACGGCGACACCCTCGTCCACCTCGTTGAAGTGCGGCAGCGGCGCACCCGCGTACAGCTCTCGCTCCCCGTCACGGCTGAACACCGGCGGGCGCTGGACGTTGTTGAGCAGGCCCTCGGCGAGGTCGCTGGCCGGGACGGTGTCCTTCAGGCCCTGCTGGTACTGGATGCCGACCGCGTCGAGCCCGAAGTCGTCGGCGATGCGCAGTGCGGCTATGTACATCTTGAACTGGCTGAGCAGCTGGGCGTCGGTGAGCTCGGTCGCCTCGTCGGTACCGGTGTGGAAGGTCATGCCGGCGTGGTCGAGCCAGGCGCGGACCGCGTGCGCCTCCTCGTCGGAGACCTTGTTCATCTCGGCGACGAGGGCGCTCTGCGACAGCCGCTCCTTGTAGATGCCGAGCGGGTTGAGGAACTCGTCGTCGATGATGGCGTTGTACATGCCCATGCAGCCCTCGTCGAAGACGCCGATGATCGCCTTCTCCTCCCGCAGCTGCCGGGCCAGGGCCACGCCGAGTGCGGTCTCGGGGTCCTCGGGCAGGGCCGGCAACGGCCGGACGTGGCCGGTGTCGTGGGTGAGGGTGCCGGTCTCCAGCCAGGTGCGCAGCCCGTCGCGGGCCCAGTCGTCGGTGAAGTCGGCGCTCCACAGCACGGAGTACGCGCGTCCGGCCTTGGTGAGGCTGCCCGCGAGGTTCAACAGGCCCACCAGGCCCGGGAATTCACCGCTCCAGTTGGCGACGACGAGGATCGGTCCCCGGTGGTCGCGCAGCCCGGCCAGGACGTGGTGGCTGTACTGCCAGACACCTTCCACGACGATCAGCGGCGCGTCCTTCGGCAGGGTCTTGAACACCTCGATGCCGGCGCGCTGGCTGTCGATGAAGCCGTGCCCCTTGGCCGTGTCGAAGGGGTGGCCGCGGCGGACCTGCCATCCGAGGTCGGTCAGCGCCGCGGCGAGGTCCTTCTCCAGCTTCTCCTGGGTCGGCCAGCAGGTGACGTTGGCGGCGGGGCGCAGGTCACCGCTCGCCACGGTGCAGACGGTGTGCGGCTCGGCGGCGGCGGGCCGGCCGGGCACGGGCAGGGTGTACGTGGTCATGCGATCTCCGTTGGGTGTGCGTATGGGGGCCACCCCCCGGCCGACCGACTGGGGCGGGCAGGGGTCCGGCGCCGTTCCGGCCGACCGAGTCGGGTGGTGGGTGGGCATAGGTCGGGGCCAGGGGGCGGGGCCCCCTGGCGGGGTTCAGGGGGCGGAGCCCCTTGCCCGGACTCGGAAGGGCTCAGCGCTCCTGCAGTGGGGCAAGGGCATGCACGGTCGCCGAAGTCTCCCGGTACAGCCGCCGATAGAGGCCGTACAGCTCGTCGTACCGCCGTCGATGCTCCGCGCGCGGCGTCACCGTCTCCCGCACCGGGTTCCAGTCGTCGATACCGGCGTCCCCGACGAGCTGAGCAGCGAGCAGCGCGCCGCCGTAACTCGCGCCGATCGTGGTGGTGCGCAGCTCCTGCGGCCGTTCGGTGATGTCCGAGACGATCTGGGTCCACAGGGCGCCCTGGGTGCCGCCGCCGACAGCGACCACGCGGCGGATGTCGCCGCCCGCCTCCTCGATGACCTCGATGTTGTGGCGTACCCCGAATCCGGTGGCCTCCAGCGCGGCCCGGTACAGGTCGCCGCGGGTGTGGGACAGGGTGAGTCCGGCGATCACACCGCGGGCGTCCGGGTCCATGATCGGAGTGCGCTCGCCGGAGAAGTACGGGAGCATCAGCAGCCCGCCCGCGCCCGTCCCCGACTCGGCGGCCAGGCGGGTCAGTTCGGCGTGGTCGCCGGCGGCGAACAGATCGCGCAGCCAGTTGGTGACCGCGCCCGAGGTGGCCATGCCGCCGGCGAGGTTCCGGGTGCCGGGCAGGGCGCCGACCGTGCCCCACAGCGACGGGCTGGTGAGCGGCTTCGGCACGGTGTGGATCAGGAACATGGTCGTGCCATACATGAGCATCAGGTCACCGGTGTGCTGTGCACCCACGCTGAGGGCCTCGGCCCAGGCGTCGATGGTGCCGGTGGTGACGGGGATCCCGGCCGGCAGGCCCGTCGCCTCGGCGGCCTCGGCGGTGACGGTGCCGGCCGCCTCGCCGGACCAGCGCAGCGGCGGCAGCTCGATGCCGGGGGCCACTTCGGCGGCCCAGGGGCCGTACCACTGGCCCGCGAGCGTGTCGTACAGCGGGGTGCACTGGCTGGCCGAGTGGTGGTCCAGCACATAGGTACCGGTGAGCTTGCGGACCAGCCAGGAGCTGGGCATGTACAGGCGGCGGGCGCGGGCGTACCGCTCGGGTTCCTCCTCGGCGACCCAGGCCATCTTCGGTCCGGCGGCCTGGGTGGTGAGCGCGGAGCCGCACCGGCGGATGATCTCGTCGGCGCCGAGCCGTTCCTCGATACGGCGGATCTGCCGGACCGAGCGGGTGTCGACGCCGTAGAGGATCGCCGGGCGCACCGGGGTGTCGTGCTCGTCGGTGAGCAGGACGCAGGGCCCCATGCCGCTGACCCCGACGGCGAGCACGGTGGAGTCGTCCGGGCCGGTCAGCTCGCGGGCGATGCCGGCGAACTCGTGCCACCACACGGAGGCATCCATCTCGAAGCGGCCCGGACCCGGCCTTGAGGGGGTGTGCTCCCGCACGGCCGAGCGGATCAGGGTGCCGTCGAGGCCGACGAGGACGCCCTTGCTGCTCGATGTGCCGATGTCCACACCGATGACTGCGTTGGGAGACTTGCGAGGCATGAGGTGCACGCTGACAGAAATCGATTTCAGCGTCAAGAGGCCGCGCAGAGTCGGGCTTTGTGGCCGAGAAGAGCCGTAACAAACTGAGTAATTTGCGCAATTCAGGCACCGCGAGGTGGTCGGCGTGCGCTCCGATCTCACCCCTTGACACCCTCTGATGTCCGCCCTACTTTTCGCTGAAATGGATTTCACAGGGTTGCGCGGCCCGGCTCCGGGCCCGCCCCGCACCCCACCCATGAAGGCACAGAACACGATGACGACCTTTGGACTCGACGGCATCTCCCGCAGGACCCGTGCCGTGAGCCGTTCCATCAGCGCCGAGAACTTCACCGGTGCCAAGTCCGGCGGCGGCCGGGCCACCGAGGGCACCGGAGCGGTCGCGGCGAACAGGCTGGGGCCGGGCTGGAAGATCTCCCCGAGCATCGACATCGCCGCAGGCGGGACCGCGGTGCTAGCCGACATCGAGGGGCCGGGCACCATCCGGCACCTGTGGTGCACCACCGACCCGCACACGGCCTGGCGGGGCACGCTGCTGCGGATGTACTGGGAGGGGGAGGAGAGCCCGGCCGTAGAGGTCCCGCTCGGCGACTTCTTCTGCAACGGCTGGAACACATTCAGCCAGGTCTCGTCCGTGCCCGTCGCCGCCAACCCCAACGGCGGTTTCAACGCGTACTGGCCCATGCCGTTCCGCCGAGGCGCCCGCATCACCCTGGAGAACCTGACCGCCGAGAAGGTCACCCTCTACTACCAGGTCGACTACGAACTGGACGAGGTCGGCGAGGACGCCTCCTACTTCCACGCGCAGTGGCGGCGCAGCCACCCGGTGCCGTACGGCGAGGTGCACACCCTGCTCGACGGGGTCACCGGCGCCGGCAGCTATGTCGGCACCTACCTCGCCTGGGGCGTCAACAGCCCCGGCTGGTGGGGCGAGGGCGAGTTCAAGTTCCACCTCGACGGCGACGACGAGTTCCCGACGATCTGCGGCACCGGCACCGAGGACTACTTCGGCGGCGCCTGGAACTTCGACGTCCCCGGCCAGGGCTACACCGCCTACACCACGCCCTACCTGGGCCTGAACCAGATCCTGCGCCCCGACGGGCTCTACCGCAGCCAGCAGCGGTTCGGGATGTACCGCTGGCACGTCCTCGACCCCGTCCGCTTCTCCCGGGACCTGCGCGTCACCGTGCAGAGCCTCGGCATCGGCCCCGGCCAGGGCAACGGCCTGCCGCACCGCTACCGGCACACCAGCGACGACATCGCCAGCACCTCGCTCTTCTACCTGGACGCCCCCAGCTCGGCCTCCCGTCCGGCCACGCCCGACCTGCTGACCCTCGAAGTCGACTGACCGCCACCCCCGTTCTCCGCCACCCCCTTTGTTCTTCCTCCATCCGGCCCCATCCCACTCCGACAGGAGCGCACGCATGCTCCAGCACGGCAACGACGCCGGGCGCCCGGCCACCACGTCACGCCGGCGTTTCCTCACCGCGGCGGCGGGCGCCGGCGCGGCCCTCGCCTCCCCGGCCCTGCTCACCGGTTGCGGCACGGCACAGGCGAAGGGGGGCAACCTCCAGTTCTGGAACTTCTACGGCCCCCAGCGCTCGCCCGACCCCGCGATCAACGCCCAGTCCAAGTGGTTCGTGGACATGGTCAACGCGTGGAACCGCACCCACAAGACCCAGATCGACCTCGTCTATCTGCCCCAGCCCACCTACCTCAACGGCTTCAAGCTGCCGTCCGCCTTCGCCACCGGCGAGGGCCCGGACATCTTCCTGCTCTCGCCCGGCGACTTCCTGCGCTACTACAACGGCGGTGTCCTCGCGGACCTCACCCCGCACATGGACAAGGCCGCCATCGACGACTACGGCTCCGCACTCGACAGCCGCAAGGTCGGCGGCAAGGTCTACGCCCTCCCCATGGAGATCGAGCCGCTCGCCATGTTCTACGCCCAGGACGTGTGGGAGAAGGCCGGCCTGTCCGAGGCCGACATCCCCACCACCTGGGACCAGATGCTCGACATCGGCGACAAGCTGCGTACGAAGACCAGGGCGGGCCTCGTCTTCGAGACCCAGCCCGGCTACTACCAGAACTTCACCTGGTACCCGTGGATGTGGCAGGGCGGCGGCGATGTCCTGGACCACCAGGGCAAGGTCGTCTTCGACTCCCCGGCCACCCGGCAGGCCCTCGCGCTGTGGCAGGACGCCGTGCGCCACGGCATCGCCCCGCGCACCGTGCCCGCCGCCGACGATGTGATCGGCGGCTTCAAGGGCGGCAACGTCGCCATGTGGCAGCAGGGCATCTGGAACGTCTCCAGTTTCAAGGCGTTCGCCCCCAAGTACCGCTACGGCGTCTTCAAACTGCCCGTCCCGCCGGGCGGCAAGTACGTCACCACGCTCGGCGGCTGGTCCTTCTGCGCCAACGCCCAGGGCCGCAACCCCGAGGCTGCGGCCGAGTTCTGCGTCTGGGCGCTCGGCTCCATGAAGGACGACTCGATCAACCGGATGGTCGACTGGTGCGTCGGCGCCAAGTCCGACGTGGCGCCCCGCGCCAGCGCCCTGGAGCGGGGCGCCGCCAAGGGTGGCTACGACTCCGGGATCATGAAGAAGTTCAAGGACGAGATCTTCCCCGGCGGGCGCGCCGAGCCGCGTTACCCCCCGGTCGTCTACAAGGCGATCTCCGACGCCATCCAGGGCACCATGCTCGCCGGCCGCGGTGTGGCCGGTGAGGCGGAGAGAGCCGCCCAGTCCATCGCCGCGTACACCGAGAGCTACAAGGGGGCGAGCCTGATATGAGCAGCGTCGCCGCACAACAGCGCCGACGGGCCGCGGCCCCGGCACAGGCGCCCGTCTCCGCGGGCACACCGAGACTCAGCCGCAAGCACCGCGAGTGGCTGGCCGCGGGCCTCTTCCTCGCGCCCGACGTGCTCGGGCTCCTCATCTTCGTCGCCGTCCCGATGGTGCTCTCCATCGCCCTGAGCTTCTTCCAGGTCAGCGGCTTCGGCTCGTACAAGTGGATCGGGCTCGGCAACTACCAGCGGATGATGCACGACCCGCTGTTCTGGGACTCGATGAAGATCACCGGTGAGTACGTCGTGATCCTCGTCCCCGTCCTGTTCTGCGTGAGCCTCGGCCTCGGCCTGCTGGTCAAGCAGAAGCTGCCCGGCGTCGGCGTCTACCGCACCGCACTCTTCCTGCCGTACGTGATCAGCCTCGTGGTGGTCGGCGTGCTGTGGAAGTTCCTGCTCGACGAGCAGACGGGCGCGGTCAACCGGGCCATGCGGGCCGCCGGTTTCGACGGCGAGTCCTGGCTCGGCAGCCCCTCCCTGGCCCTCGGCTGCCTCATCGCGGTCATGGTCTGGGTGATGATGGGTTACTACATGATCATCTTCCTGGCGGGGCTCCAGGAGATCCCCAAGGAGTTCTACGAGGCCGCCAAGCTGGACGGCGCGGGCCCGTGGACCACCTTCCGCACCATCACCTGGCCGCTGCTGCGCCCCACCAGCTTCTTCGTCCTGCTGATGTCGACGGTCGCCGCCATCACCGGAGGCCTCGACCTGATCTTCGTTCTGACCAACGGCGGCCCCGCCGACGGCACGTCCCTGGCGATCTTCTACATCTACCAGCAGGCGTTCGGATTCGGCGAGTTCGGCTACGCGTCGGCCATGGGTTCGTTCCTGGTGCTGATCATGGTCGTGATCTCCGCCGTGATCTTCAAGTTCACGAGAGGCGGGAGGTTCGACGATGGCGAGTGACGCCCTGACGACCCGGGCGGGCCGGCGTCGGCTTCGCTCTTCACGCACGGGACTCACGGCCCTGGCCGTGGTCCTGTCCCTGATCAGCATCTTCCCGGTGCTGTGGATGGTCACCTCGTCCTTCAAGTCCCGGGCCACCGTCACCGACGGCAACCTGATCCCGAAGGACTTCACCTTCGACAACTTCGTCTACGTCTTCACCGAGGTCCCCTTCGGACGCTACCTCTGGAACAGCTTCTTCATCTCCGCGGTGATCACCATCGTGGCGCTGTTCTTCCACTCCATGGCCGCCTACGCGCTCGCCCGGCTGCGCTTCCCGGGCCGCGAGAAGCTCTTCGGCGCGATCTTCGCGACCCTGCTGGTCACGGCGCCGGTGGTCCTGATCCCGCTGTTCCTGGTCGCCCGTGAACTGGGCCTGCTCAACAGCTACGCCGGCCTGATCGTCCCGGCCATCTTCAACGCCTTCGGCATCTTCCTGCTGCGCCAGTTCTACCTGGGACTGCCCAAGGAACTGGAGGAGGCGGCGATCGTCGACGGCTGTGGCCACTGGCGGGTGTACTGGAACATCGTCCTGCCGATGTCCCGGCCCATCCTCTCGGCCCTGGCGATCTTCTTCTTCCTCGCCAACTGGAACGCCTTCGTCTGGCCGCTGGTCGCCACCAACGACCAGTCCCTGACGGTGGTCCAGCTCGGCATCGCCTCGTTCCAGAACCAGTACACCTCCAACTGGAACTACATCCTCGCGGCGGCCACCGTCGCGGCACTGCCGATGCTGGTGCTGTTCTTCGTCTTCCAGCGGCAGATCGTGGAGTCGATCAAGACGTCCGGGCTGAAGTAGCTCCGGACCTGCCGTGGGCCCGGGCGTGCGGCGGCGCAGGGCCCACGAAAAGGGCGCGGTACCGGTCACCCGACCGGTACCGCGCCCTTGGCGTGCCCGGCCGGCTCACGGCCCGGCGGTGCTCTCCCGCACCTGCAGCTTGGTGCGCAGCACCACGGTCTGCAACGGCGACGGTTTGCCCTCGATGCGCTGCAGCAGCAGATCGGCGGCGGTACGGCCCAGCTCGTACGAGGGCAGCTCCACGGTGGTCAGGGACGGCCGCAGCAGCGACGCCCACGGCACGTCGCCGAAGGACAGCACACCGATGCCCGGGGGAGTGCGCCCGACCTCGCGCAGCGCGTCCAGGACGCCGATCGTCATGAGGTTGTTGGCGACGAACACGGCGTCCGGCGGCTCGGGCAGCGCCAGCAGCTCACGCATCGCGGCCCGGCCGCCCTCCACCCGGAAGTCCGCGTGCCGTACATAGGCGTCGCCGGCCGGGGCGGCGTCGCCCGCGGAGTACAGTGCCGTGCGGTACCCGGCGAGGCGCTCCTCGGAGGTGGAGGCGCCCCGGGGGCCGGTGATGCAGGCGATCCGGCGGTAACCGGCCCGCAGCAGATGGCGGGTGGCCACCTCACCGCCGTGCTGGTTGTCCACCTGCACCGCGTCCACCTCGGCCGCGTGCGGCCGGCGGTCCACGGCGACCACGGGCACGCTCCGGGCGATCAGCGGCGCCAGGTCCGTCTCGTCCTGTGAGGCCGCGGCCACGATCACACCGGCCATCTGCTCGCCAAGGGCGACCTCGAGGTAGCGGCGTTCCTTGTCGGTGTCCTCGTCGGAGTTGCACAGGACGACCGAGAGGCTGGTGCGCTGCGCGGCGTCCTCGACCCCGCGGGCGAGCGAGGTGAAGAAGGGGTTCTCGATGTCCGGGATGATCAGGGCGATCACGCTGGAGCGCTGCTTGCGCAGCGACCGGGCCACCCGGTTGGGCGCGAAGCCGAGAGCAGCGGCGGCCTGCTGGACGGACAGGGCGCGTTCCGGCGTGACCTTGCCGCCGTTGAAGACACGCGAGACCGTCGCCGGGGACACCCCGGCGGCTCGTGCCACGTCATGGATCGTCACCACCTGAGTGCGCATCCTTTCGGCCGTGTGTAGGACCACCCTACCCTGCGGCTGAAAAGGTTTTCATCCCTCGAATTGAGCCCACACCTTCTCGGGCGCGCACGACGGGCGGCGGGGCGAGCGGGGCGGCGTCAGTAGCCGCCCAGCAGGCTCCGCACCCTGCGCAGGGCCTCCGGGCCTGCGTCGCTGTGCCAGCGGTTCGGATCGGCGGGGCGGCGTCCCCACAGCAGCAGGACTCGTACGGCCGCGTCGCTCTCGATCGTGGCGGGGCCCTCGGGGGCGGCGAGCCGGATGCTGCTGCCGTCGGCGTCGGCGGTCACGACGATGTCGTCGGTGCCCGGCGTGCGCAGGCGGCCTTCGACCCGGTCGTCGGGTCCCAGGTCCAGCCCGGCGCGGCCCTTCTTCAGCAGCGGGCGGCCGACGGACACCACGCTGTGTTCCGTCATCCACGACTCGTTGAGCGCCTGTACGGCCGTCCGGTCGTCGCCGGTGAGGTCCCAGCGATGCAGGATCAGCTCCTCACGCATGTGCTCCGCGAAGAACGGGGACTTCACGGACCGGCCCGTCCACATCACCTCCGTGTCCGGGGACAGGTCCTGTGCGGCGGCCGCGGCCACCTCGGTGAGCCGTTCGCAGCGGTTCAGGAACGTCGCCCAGAGCTCGGCGTCGGACAGGCGCCGGAACGGTTCCTCACGGTCGAAGCCCCTGGTCTCCACGGGCGATCCGTCGAGGAACGCCTGGAGCACCCGGGCCAGTTCCTCGGCGTTGCCCGTCTGGTGGATCAGGACGTCGCGCACCGTCCACGCCTCGCACCAGGTGCCGTCGTCGGGCCGACGCCCCTGTACGGCGTGGACGAAGGGAGCCAGCTCCGGCAGGGTCTCCTCGACCCGGGAGGGAATCATGCGCCATGGGTAGCCTGACCCGTCGTCGGGCAAACCAGCAGGCGCCCGACAGAGTCCTTCCGGTAGCGGAGCGCGCCGAACCGGGCCGGTACGCGGCGCGCCGGCTCCCCATCGCCCGCAGGCCCGCAGGCCCGCAGGCTCGCAAAGAGGCGTTTCGGGCTCCGGGCGAGGGCTACCCGGCCGCTCGTGACCGGTCACGTGGACACGGCGGTCCCGCGGATCGCCTACGACGACAGCGGCCCGGCGGACGGCCGCCCTCTGGTGGCGGTGCACGGCCGGCCGGACGACATCCATCTCCCGCGTCGGGAACACGTGCTGTGGGCCGAGGCGGACGAGGAGGAGTTCCCGATGACCTCGCACCAGCAGCCCGTACCCGCGCCGCCCGCGCCGCCCGCCGCACCCCAGTCCCTGTCCGAAGCGGCGTTCCGCGCGCTGTATCGCCGGTTGCGGGACCCGGCCCTGGACGGTGGCGAGGAGCGGCGCGGCGCGCTGGACCGCCTGACGCCCGAGCTCGTGGTGGCGGCCGCCGCCGAGGTCCGGTGCGGGCGTACCGTGTCGTTGGCCGCGCCCGTCGAGACGCAGCCCGGTCCGGACAGCCCGGAGCCCGCCTCCCATCGGATGACGGCTCCCACGCACCGGGAGACCGCCGGACCCGGGCTCACCTTCGCCCGTGACCGGTTCGCCATGAACGTGCACGGTGATGTCGACAGCCACCTCGACGCGCTGTGCCACGTGATCTTCGACGGCGAACTGTACGGCGGCGTCCCGTCGAGCACCGTGACACCCGACGGGGCCGGAGCGCTCACCCTCGATCTGGTGCGTGACGGCATCGTCGGCCGCGGCGTCCTCCTGGACGTCCCGCGGCTGCGCGGTGTGCCGTGGCTCGAACCCGGCGCCCAGGTGACCGCCGGGGACCTCGTCGCGGCCGAGACCGCCCAGCGGACCACGGTCGGTCCGGGTGACCTGCTGTTCGTACGCGTGGGACACCGCCTGCGGCGCCGGGACCTCGGGCCATGGGACGTGACGCGGGCCCGGGCGGGCCTGCATCCGACGGCGATGGGCTTCCTGGCCGAGCGGCGTGTGTCCGTGCTGGGATCGGACGGCAACAGCGACGCCGCACCGAGTGCGGTCGCCGAGGTCGCGTTTCCCGTGCACGTGCTGGCGGTCAACGCCATGGGGCTGCACCTGCTGGACTACCTGGACCTCGAGGAGCTGGCGGGGGTGTGCGAGGAGCAGGGGCGCTGGCACTTCCTGTGTGTGGTCGCCCCGCTGCGGCTCCCGGCGGCGACCGGCTCCCCGGTGAACCCGATCGCCGTTCTGTGACCTGCCGGTGTGCGGCACGCTCCAGGTGCCGTACCCCCGCACGACGCGTACGTTCGAAGAGGTAGGAGCCGCAACGGCCCCGCAGACAACGCGAGCACGAGCAAGGACGGTGGTTGCCGTGGACGCCCTGCCTTCGTACGACGTCATCGTGATCGGCACCGGAGCCGGCGGCGGCACGCTGGCCCACCGCCTCGCTCCGTCGGGCAAACGCGTGCTCATCCTCGAACGCGGCGACTACCTGCGGCGCGAACGCGACAACTGGGACTCCACGGCCGTGTTCGTCAAGGCCAAGTACCGGGCCCCGGAGTTCTGGCTCGACAGTCACGGCAACGAGTTCCCGCCCGAGGTGAACTACTACGTCGGCGGAAACACCAAGTTCTACGGCGCGGCCCTGTTCCGGCTGCGCCCCGAGGACTTCGGGGAACTGCGCCACCACGACGGCATCTCTGCCGCCTGGCCCCTCGGTTACGACGACCTGGAGCCGTACTACACCCAGGCGGAGCACCTCTACCTGGTGCACGGCAGGCACGGCGAGGATCCCTGGGAAGGGCCGTGCAGTGCGCAGTACGCCTACCCGCCGGTCGAACACGAGCCGCGCATCGAGCAGTTGAGCCACGACCTGGAGAAGCAGGGGCTGCACCCCTTCCACCTGCCGATCGGGGTCAACCTGACCCAGGACGCGCTGGGCCGGGCCACCCACTCCAGCGTCTGCATCCGCTGCAACCGGGTGGACGGTTTCCCGTGTCTGGTGCGCGCCAAGTCCGACGCCCAGGTGATCTGTGTCGAGCCGGCACTGGAGCACCCCAACGTGGACATGATCACCAACGCGCGGGTGACGCGGCTGGAGACGGACGCCACCGGGCGCAGCGTCACCGGCGTCGTCGCCCAGCTCCCCGACGAGGACGAGGCCCGGTTCTCGGCGGACGTCGTGGTCGTGGCCTGCGGGGCCGTCAACTCCGCCGTCCTGCTGCTCGCTTCGGCCAACGACCGGCATCCGCGTGGGCTGGCGAACAGCTCGGACGTCGTGGGCCGGTACTACATGCGCCACAACAACCTTGCGCTGATGGCCGTTTCGAAGGAACCCAACGACACCCAGTTCCAGAAGACCCTCGCCCTGCACGACTGGTACCTGGGCGCGGACGACTGGGACTACCCGCTCGGCGGGATCCAGATGCTCGGCAAGTCGGACGCCGAGCAGATCCACGGCGAGGCCCCGCGCTGGGCCGGAGCTGTGGCGCCGGACATGCCGTTCGAGGTCCTGGCCCATCACGCCGTCGACTTCTGGCTGTGCGGAGAGGACCTGCCGCAGCCGGACAACCGGGTGACCCTGGAAGCCGACGGCAGGATCCGGCTCACGCTCGACGAGGGCAACAACATCGCCGGCCTGACGCGCCTGCGGCACAAACTGCAGCACATGCTCGGCCATCTGGGCATGCACGAGCACCGGCTGCTGTCCCGCAGCATCTACCTGCACAAGGGCATGCCGATCGGCGCGACCGCGCACCAGGCCGGCACCGTGCGCTTCGGCACCGACCCGGCGTCCTCGGCCCTGGACGTCAACTGCAAGGCCCACGACCTGGACAACCTCTACGTCGTCGACACCAGCTTCTTCCCGAGCATCGGCGCGGTCAACCCGTCCCTGACGGCCATCGCCAACGCCCTCCGCGTGGGCGACCACCTGAAGGAACGGCTGGGCTGACCTTCGCCGCCCGGACTCCGACGACCGGGCGAAGATGCTCAGCCGCGCAGCGCAACGCGGTCCGCTCCGGGATGCCGCCGTTCCGCACCCGTGCTTGCCTGATGGCCGGACCACCGGGCGACGGGCTCGGCGGGAACGGGCGCGCAGTGGAGGAGCAGGACATCGTGAGTTCCACCGAGGGGGCACCCCAGGGCGCGATCCCCGCCCACCTGCTGAAGGGGCAGAAGGCACTGGTGACCGGCGCGAACTCCGGAATCGGCAGGGCGACGGCCGTCGCCCTGGGCCGGGCGGGGGCCGATGTCGTGGTGAACTATGTGGCCGGCCGCGAGGACGCCGAGAAGGTGGTCGAGGAGATCACCGGCTTCGGGGTCCGGGCGGCCGCCTACGAGGCGGACGTGTCCCAGGAGGACCAGGTCGTCGCCATGACGGACCGGATGGTCCAGGAGTTCGGCACGATCGACATCCTGGTCGCCAACGCGGGACTGCAGCGGGACGCGGCGGTCACGGACATGACCCTCGCCCAGTGGCAGAAGGTCCTGGACGTCAACCTCACCGGGCAGTTCCTCTGCGCCCGTGAGGCGACCAAGGAGTTCCTGCGCCGTGGGATCGTCCCCGAGGTGTCCTGCGCCGCCGGGAAGATCATCTGCATGAGCTCGGTCCACCAGATCATCCCCTGGTCCGGTCACGTCAACTACGCCTCGTCCAAGGGCGGCGTGCAGATGATGATGGCGACGCTCGCCCAGGAACTCGCCCCCAAGCGCATCCGTGTGAACGCGGTCGCCCCCGGAGCCATCAAGACGCCCATCAACCGCAACGCCTGGGAGACGCCCGAGGCGCAGCAGGATCTCCTGCGGCTGATCCCGTACAAGCGCATCGGTGACCCCCAGGACATCGCCCACGCCGTCGTCGCCCTCGCTTCCGACCTCATGGACTACGTCGTCGGCACCACCCTGTACGTCGACGGCGGGATGACCCTCTTCCCCGGCTTCGCCACCGGCGGCTGACCCACCCCACCGTGCCGGCCCCGGGAGAGACATCACATGCACACGGTCCTGCTGCCGGCGGACGTACCTCCGCAAACGCTGCCGGCCAGATCGATGATGGCCTTCACCCTGGCCTCCCACATCGTCCTCGTGCCCCTGGGCGTGGCGCTGCCGCTGATCACGCTCGTCATGCACGGCTACGGTCTGCGCCGTGCCGACGCCACCGCCCTGCTGCTGGCCCGGCGGTGGTCGGCCGTCATGGCGGTCCAGTTCGCGATCGGCGTGGTCACCGGCACCGTGCTGTCCTTCGAGTTCGGGCTGTTGTGGCCCGGCATGATGGGCCGGTGGGGCGATGTCTTCGGCATCGGGTTCGGTGTCGAGGCGTGGGCGTTCTTCCTGGAGGCCGTCCTCATCGCGATCTACCTCTACGGCTGGCGGAGGCTCCCCTCCCGGACCCACTTCCTGCTCGGACTGCCCCTGCCTTTCGCGGCCCTGCTCGGCGCCTTCGGCATCCTGGCCGCCAACTCGTGGATGAACACCCCGCGGGGCTTCACCCTCGACTCCGCCGGCAACCCGGTCGACGTGAAGATCTGGAAGGCGATCTTCACCCCCATGTTCGGCCCGCAGTACTGGCACTTCGTCGTGGCGATGTTCGTGACGGCGGGCTACGTCGTGGCCGGTGTCTACGCCGTCGGATGGCTGCGCGGCCGCCGGGACCGCTACCACCGGCTCGGCTTCACGATCCCCTTCACCCTCGCCGCGGTCCTCACGCCCGTGCAGTTCGTGCTCGGCGACTCCATCGCCCGGCAGGTCTTCCACAAGCAGCCGGTGAAGTTCGCCGCCATGGAGATCGTCTGGAGGACCGACACCCACCAGCCGGAGTACCTCTACGGCCGGCTGCATCCGGACGGCACCATCTCCGGCGGCATCCGGATCCCCCAACTCGACTCCGTCCTCGCCGGGTTCCACGCGTACACCAAGGTGACCGGGCTGACCTCCGTGTCCGCCGACGACCGGCCGAACGCCACTGAGGCCACCATCGCCCACTGGGCCTTCGACACCATGGTCGGGATCGGTTCCCTGCTGGTGCTGCTCGCGCTCTGGTACGCGGCGATGTGGCTGCTGCGCCGCAGGCCGCCCGCCTCACCCTGGTTCTTCCGAGGCGCGGCCGTGGCCGGCCTCGCCTCCCTCGTCGCCGTCGAGTGCGGCTGGATCACCACCGAAGTGGGCCGCCAGCCCTGGATCGTGTACCAGAACATGCGGGTCGCCGAGGCGGTGACGGCCACGCGTTCCGCCAGTCTGTGGACCATGTTCGGTCTGGTCGTGCTCGTGTACGTCTTCGTCTTCGGTTCGTTCCTCGTGGTGCTGCTGAAGATGCGCGCCCGCTGGCGGCTCGCCGACGAGACGGGCGGACCGCGGCCGCCGAAGGAGACCCCGGAGCCGGACACGCCGGAGACGGAAACGCCGTACGGGCCGCGCTCCGCCGGGAGCCGGCTGTGATCGCCGGTGTCATCGCCGTCGTCCTGCTGCTCGCGATCGCCGCCTACGCCTGCGGCGGAGGCACGGACTACGGAGCCGGCTTCTGGGACCTGGCCGCGGGCGGGGCGGAGCGCGGCAAGCGCCCGCGCCGGCTGATCGACCACGCGATGGAGCCGGTCTGGGAGGTCAACAACGTCTGGCTGATCTTCGTACTGGTCATCACGTGGACGGGCTTCCCCGTCCTCTTCCAGCGGGTGTTCACCACGATGTGGCTGCCCCTGGCGCTGGCCGCCGTCGGCATCGTGCTGCGCGGCGCCGGCTTCGCCCTGCGCAGGCCCGTCCGGCGGCTGGCCGGCCGGCGTCTGTACGGAGCCGTCTTCGCCGTGGCCTCGCTGCTGACGCCGTTCTTCCTCGGCGCGGCCGTCGGGGGAGTGGCCTCGGGCCGGGTGACCGCCACCACGACGGCGTCGACGGATGTGTGGGCCAACCCCACGTCGCTGCTGTTCGGTCTGCTCGCCATCGCCGCCATGGCGACGCTCGGCGCGGTCTTCCTCGCCGCGGACGCCCGGCGCTTCGCCGCGCCGGACCTGGACCGGTACTTCCGCCGGCGAGCCCTGTGCGCCCTCGCGGCCGTCGCCGTGCTCGCCGTCATCACGCTGTTCGTCACCCACGGGGACGCGCCTCATGTGTGGCACGGGCTCACCCACGGAGTGGGTCTCGTCTTCGTCGTCGTGGCGGTGCTGGCCACGCTCGCCACCGCATGGCTGCTGACACGTCCCTCCGGTGCCTGGTCCCGGGTCTCGGTGGTCGGCGTGGTCGCCTCGGCCGTCCTCGCCTGGGGCATGGCACAGCGCCCCTACCTCATCCCGACCTCGCTGACCGTCGCCGAGGGCGCGGGCGCGCACACCACACTGCGCTGGCTGGCGTTCGTCACGCTCGTCGCCGTCGTGCTCGTCATCCCCGCGGTCGCCCTCCTGTACTGGCTGGACACCCATGGCGAGCTGGAGGGCCTCACCGACGCGGACCTGCGCCGCGGCGGCGCCGGTGACCAGGGCTGACCTCGGCGCGACGGCCCGCCGGAACCGGTCAGCGATGCGCTGCCGGCCGCCGCCGGGCGGGAGGACACGCTCGTGCTCCTCGGGTCCGCGTCGTCGGCCGGGTGAACCGGGCCCGGGCTACCGCTCGTCGAGCGCCCTGTCGAGGGTGAGGGCCGCGTCGATGAGGGCGAGATGCGTGAACGCCTGTGGGAAGTTGCCCAGTTGACGGCCTGTCGGGTCGATCTCCTCCGAGAACAGGCCCAGATGGTTGGCGTACCCCATCATCTTCTCGAACACCAGCCGTGCCCTGTTCGTCCGCCCCGCGCGGGCGAGGGCGTCGACGTACATGAACGTGCACAGGGAGAAGGTGCCCTCCGAGCCGTGCAGCCCGTCGGGCGAGGCCTCGGGGTTGTAGCGGTAGACCAGGCTGTCGCTGACCAGTTCGCGCTCCATGGCGTCCAGCGTCGATTCCCACATCGGATCCCCAGGGGTGAGGAACCCGACCGTCGCCATGCGCAGCAGCGAGGAGTCCAGTACGTCACTGCCGTAGTGCTGGACGTAGGCCTGCCGTTCCTCGCTCCACCCCTTGGCCATGACCTGTTCGTAGACGGCGTCCCGCTCGGTCCGCCACCGTCCGGCCGCCGACGGCCAGCCCTTCGACTCGGCGAGGCGCAGAGCGCGGTCGAACGCCACCCATGACATGACCCGGCCGTAGGTGAAGTCCTGGCGCCCGCCGCGGGTCTCCCAGATGCCCTCCTCCGCCTGGTCCCAGTGGTCGGCCAGCCAGTCCAGGTCCGCCCGTATCGAGGTCCATCCTCCGTGCCCGACCTGGAAACCGTGTTGGTGCGCGAAGTAGATGCTGTCCAGCGCCTCGCCGTAGATGTCCAGTTGGAGCTGCGTCGCGGCGCCGTTGCCGATCCGCACCGGCGCGGAGCCCGCATAGCCCTCCCAGTGGTCGAGGATCTGCTCGTCCAGGTCGGCCGAGCCGTCGACCTTGTACATGATGTTGAGCGGGCCCGTGGTCCCGCCGCTGCCGGCCCGCTCCTTGACCCGGTCGCTCAGCCAGACGATGAACGCCCGGGCCTCCTCCGTGAAGCCCAGCCCCAGCAGGGCGTACACGGAGAAGGAGGCGTCACGGATCCACGTGAAGCGGTAGTCCCAGTTGCGTTCGCCGCCCAGTTGCTCCGGGAGAGCCGCCGTCGGGGCGGCCACCACGGCACCGCTGGGTGCGAAGGTCATGAGCTTCAGTGTGATCGCGGAACGCTCCACCACTTCCCGCCAGCGCCCGGTGTAGCGCGACTGCGCCAGCCAGGAGCGCCAGAACGCCACGGTCTCGTCGAAGAGCCGTTGGTATGCGTCCAGGCGGATCTCGGCGGGCGGCCCCTCGGCGCCCATCTCCAGCATCAGCCCGCGATGCTGACCGGCCTGCAGCGTCAGCGAGAGGTGCAGGTCGGCACCCTGGTCAGTGAGTACGTCCACGAGCCGGTCGTCCCCCGGTTCACGGATGGGGTGTACGGTGAGTTCCGTGCCGTCCTCCGCGGCGAAGACCGCTCCGTGCCGGGTGATGTGCAACTCGTGCTTCCTGCGCCCGTAGTCGAACCGCGGGGCGATCTCCACCTGGAACGTCATGCTGCCGCGCACACAGCGGACCAGACGGACCAGCCGGTGGCGGGAGGTGGTCGTCGTACCGGTCACGGGCATGAAGTCGAGCACCTCACCGGCGCCCGCCTCGGTCATGAACCGGGTCACCAGGATCGCCGTGTCGGGCAGGTACAACTGCTTGGTCGCATGGGTCCGGTGCGCCGGCCGGACCGTGCAGTGCCCGCCCTTCTCCTTGTCCAGCAGCGCCCCGAAGACACTCGGCGAGTCGAACCGCGGGGAGCAGAACCAGTCGACCACGCCTTCGGTCGTCACCAGCGCCGCGGTCTGCAGATCGCCGATGAGACCGTGGTTCTCGATCAGTGGGTAGTCCTCCATCAGGAGCGCCCCTTTCGGTGTGCGATTCACCCGGACGCACCCCCCTCGTTCAGCGTAGGCCGCGGGTCCTGCCCGGGCTCGTCGACCGGGATGCGCGCGCTGTGCGCCGGTCGCGGACCCGGCCGTCCGCTCAGTGCGGTGCACGGACCGTCCACGGACCGCGACGGACGTCCCCACCGTGCGGGTCCATCGGACCTGGCGAATAGTGAAGGAAGGGCGACGTCCCCGGCAACACCCGTATCCCGGGAGGCCTCATGCCTTCTTCACGCTCGCTGGCCGCGCTCGTCGGCATCATGTTGTCCGGCCTCGCGCTCAGCGCCTGCCAGGACCAGGCGTCCGGTCAGGTGGTGGCGCGCAACGGACTCAGGCTCGTGGAGACGGTCTCCAACCCGTCGATCCACGGATGTCACCGTTTCCCCGAGGGCGTGACCCACGTCAACAACCAGACGCAGAGCAGCTTGCTCCTGTATACGACACCGGACTGCACCGTGTCGCAGGGTGGGCAGAGCATCTACCTGGACATCGGAGCGGCGGACCAGGTCGTCAGTGCCACCGGCCTGTGGCGCAGTTTCTCCTTCGCCCCCGAGTGACGAGGCGGGCTCATCGGCTCCATCCCGGTTCCAGGCTGTCGAGGAGGGCGTGGAAGGCCTTGTCGGCCCGGTCCCAGTGACCGTCCGCCAGAGGGGCGATCAGGAGACCGAGTGAGGCGTCTGCCAGGACGGTGGCCTGTGTGCGGGCTCGGTCCTGGCTCATGCCGAGGTCACGGAAGACGGAGACGAGCAGGCCCGTCCATCCGGTGACGATGTCGCGCATGACGGGCCCGTAGCGGTCCGGGTGAAGCACACTGGCACTCATGATCTCGACGTACAGCGGGAGCGAGGCGCGTACGTCCGGGTTGGCGAACTGGCGCCACACCTCCTCCAGGAAGCGGCGCAGCCCTGCGGGGTCCGTGGGCGGGCCGACGGTCTCCAGCAGGTCGCGCGTGCGCAGCAGGGGACGGCGCTCGTAGAGGGCGAGCGCCTCGGCGACCATCCGTTCCTTGGTGCCGAAGTAGTACAGGAGCATGCGGTCGCTGGTTCCGAGGGCCCGGGCCAGGGGGCGCAGGGAGAGATCCGCGAGGCCGTTGCGCAGCACGTACTCGCGGACCCGGTCGAGAAGGTCGCGGCGCTTGGCTGGATCGGGCGGGCGAGGCATGGGGGCTCCCAAGTACGCGAGGGTGCGGACTGCCGACTGTCCTTTATTCCTTTCATTTACCTTTGGTCCTCCCTTTACTGTAGCGTCCGCTACGTCTATGTTTGAGGTGTAGCGACTGCTACATGTAAGGGCCTGGCACATGCCGGGCACGCCACCCGGCGGACCGTCCGGCCGCCGGCCCCAGAAGGGACTGATCCCCATGGCCGTCCAGGCCGTCGGCTGCCCCACAGCCTTTCGCCGGGCAGGGCGGTCCACACGTAACGCTGTGCCCTCGTGGTTCGCCAGGCAGTGGGCTCTGTGGTCCCGCATGCTCGCGCCACTGCGCCCGCTGGACGCGCCGCGCGGCCGCGCCACCGTCTGGGACGCCTCCTGGCCCCTGCGGCGGGAGCTGACCTCCGCGGGCCGGGCCCGGCACCTGGTGACCGGGCAGCTGAGCGAATGGGACCTGGGCGACCTGGCCGACACCGCCGAGCTGCTGGTCAGCGAGCTGGTCACCAACGCCCTGCGGCACACACGCGGCCCGCTCAGGCTCAACCTGCGGCTGCGCCACTCCCGCCTGCTGTGCGAGGTCGAGGACACCGAGTCCGCCGGCCCCGCACGCAGCGTCGCCGACGCGGACGCGGAGGGCGGCCGTGGCATCGAGCTCCTCGACCTGCTCGCGGATGCCTGGGGCAGCACCAGGACAGGCACCGGCAAGACCATGTGGTTCGAGCTGCGGGCCGAAGACCGTCTGGGGGACTAGGCGCCAAGGACTGTCCCGAAGGCGACTTACCGGCCGCACGCCAGATTGACTGGCCACATGTCGGAAGTCGCCTTCACGACGGTCCGGATCGCCACGGATTCGCCGAGTCGACCGACAGACGTCACAAGGGCTCTCGACCCGGTCGGCAGCACGGCACGGGCGGTGGCCCGATCTGGCACGGCGGGACGGAGCCCGGTCGACCGACGCCGCCCGGGCTCCGCAACCTTCTTGTCTGCGATGTCACCGCCGTACTCGCGCGCGGTGACGGCCCCCGGTCCCGAGGCCGGTGACAGGGGCGCCGAAGGAGTTCACGAGGGGATCACCGCCTCGTCCTTCGAGCGGCGGCCGCAGGGCGGTCCCGGCCGGGGTCACGCTCGGGCTTCCCCGACCGCCGAGAGCTGTGCCGCAGTGGGCGTTGTCATCGGCTCGGCGACGAGGCTGTCGCCGATGTCCTCGAGGGCGAGCCCGTTCGGCTCACGGACCAGGAAGGTGGTCGCGATCCCGGCCGTGAAGCAGCACGAGGCGATCAGCGTCACGACCCGGAGTCCTCCGTCGGCCAGGACGAGCGGTACGACGAGCGCTCCGGCGAAGGCACCGACCTTTGCGATCCCGGAGGAAAGGCCGTGGAAGGTGCTGCGTATCCGGGTCGGGTAGGACTCCGCCCCGAGGAGCATGGTCGTGTAGCTCGGTCCGAACATGCTCCCGAACAGGGACATGCCGAAGGTGACGGCGAACGGGACGACGGTCGCGCTGAGGCCGGGCAAGACGGTGATCAGCGCCATCGCAAGAGCGCAGAGCCCGAAACCGACGGCCTGCTGCGTCCGTCGCCTCATCCGGTCGAGGGCGACGACACCAAAGATGCCACCGACGAGGCTGAAGCAGACGACGAGTACGGCGTTCAGGGCGATGTTGGACACCGTGGTGGCGTTGGGCACGATGTTCTTGATGAGCAGTGGCTGGCTGACGTTGATGCCGTAGACCGCGACGTTGTAGAAGAACCAGCTGCCCGCGGTGCCGGCCAGGGTGACCAGAACCCTCCGCTTCGACAGGGCTCCGCCCGCCACGCGGGTCTCCTCCACCGGCTCCGCCGTCGCGACTGCCGTGACCGGCCGCCGCGCGAAGGACTCGAGGTCCTTGACGGCTTGCGCGGGATCGCCGCGGTGGGCCGTCCAGCGCGGGGATTCCGGCATGTGCCGTCGCTGGTGGAGTACCAGGAGGGAGGGGATGACACCGAAGCCGAGGATCAGGCGCCAGGCGATGTCGTCGGGGACCCCGACCGCCAGCACGAGAAGGCTGACGAGGTAGGCCGAGACCTGCCCGAAGACGTAGAAGACGAAGGTGTATCCGACGAGCTTTCCGCGGTTTCGCCTGTTGGCGTATTCGGTCATGATGACGCCGCTGGCCGGGTAGTCTCCGCCGATACCGATGCCCAGGACGAGCCGGCCCACGAGAAGCACGGCGAAGTTCGGTGCGAGCGCCGAGACGAGGGCACCGATGATCATCAGTATGGCTTCGAGTCCGTAGACGCGTCGGCGGCCGAGGAGGTCGCCGAGGCGCCCGAACGACATGGCGCCCACGGCGACCGCCAGGAGGGTCGAACTCGTCAGCATGGCGACCTGGCCGCTGCCGAGATGGAACTGCGGTGTGATCAGGAGGGTCACGGTTCCGATGACGTTGAGGTCGTAGGAGTCGGTGAAGAATCCGGCCCCTGCGGTCACGGCCGCCTTGAGGTGGAAGACGCTGAGGTTCGCGTCGTCCAGGGATTTCGCGACTGTCGCGCGCGAGGAATTGACGGTCACCCGTCGGCCTCCGAACTGGTTCTGCCGACAGGCGGGGCCGTATCGGCGAGGGGAAGGTGAGTGGTTGGGTCGGGGGGAGGGGGAGCGATGGACGCCACAACCGCGTTGCCAGAGGGTGACGTTGCTGAGGAGGAGACCGTGAAGGTCGCGGTTTCGGCGGGTGTTGGCGTGGCGGCGGTCGGGGAGCGGGCCGGCTACGGGCCGGTTCGTGATGAGCGGGACCGGCTGCTCGTGTCGCCCGCCGTGCGAGCGGACTGCGCCCTCGGACCGGTGAGGTCGTGCTCGTCGGTGTGGGTGTCGCGCGCGGTGTCGGCGGCCGACGTCACGGTGATGTCACCGATGCGGTCCGCAGGGCGCTCGAAGATCGTGACGGCGTCCGCACGGTCCCGGATTTCCTCGATGCCGTCGAGCCGACGGAGGGTGCTGTGAGCCGTCGCCCGTTGGTGCTCGGGGAGGCAGAGCCAGGCGAATGACCCGAGTGCACCACGGTGCTTCGTGCAGGGGTCGGTGACGGGAAGGACGATCGAGTCGACGGGCACGCCGGCGTCGCGGAGAACGTCGCCGACGCAGTGCACCTTCGGTGCTCCGTCCGGGAAGCCGAGATGTTGTCCGGGTTCGTCGGGCTGGGCATGTCGGAGGCGCCGAGCCTGAACTCACCTGTCGTGCACAGGATGGCGGCGAGGTTCGCCACGACAGGCATCGCGGGGACGCGGTACGTGCGGTTGTTGACAGTGGTGGTGGTCACGAAGGGCGCTTTCGTCGAACTGGGTGAAGGACGAAGAGGGCTTGGGACGAACAGGGCGAGGGACGAAGAGGGCTTGGGGTGAACAGGGCTTGGGGTGAAACAGGGCGAGGGACGAACAGGGCGAGGGACGAACAGGGCGAGGGACGAACAGGGCGAGGGACGAACAGGGCGAGGGACGAACAGGGCGAAGGGCGAGTCGGCGCCGGCTGGTCGGGAACCTGGAAGTCGGCCCGGAGGTGAGGGCATGCCGCGAAGGCGGCGTTACTGTCCGGCGGGTCGAGGGTGATCCCCGGCAGGACACCGACCCCGACCTGTCATGACAGGTATCGTCAGCGGGTGCCTGTCGTCAGTCAACAGCCTGAGCGCCGCTTCTCTCAGAGTTCGCTGCCCGTTTACCGCCGTGGGGGCGTCAGCGCATTTGGGGCGACGAAGGTGGCCGGTAGCGCCGAAACTGGGCATGGGCCGGGAGGGTGACAAGGGCCTCGTCGATACCTGTATAGTCAGGCTCATGTCCATGGCATTGCACGAAGCCATCGCCGAGAGCATCCGCGAGCAGATCCGTGTCGGTGAACTGACCCTGGGTGCGGCTCTGCCGTCGGAAGCCCAGCTCTGTGAGCAGTGGAAGTCCTCGCGCGGGCCGGTACGTCAAGCACTCGCTACACTCCGCGCCGAAGGAGTCATTACGGGCAGCTCCGGTAAGCCCCCAGTTGTATGTACAACCTCGGTCCCCCAGCCCTTCGACACGCTGTTGTCCTACTCGGCGTGGGCCAAGGCTATGGGCCGTACGGCCGGGCAGCGGACGTTGGAGCTGGCGCTGCGTCCGGCCGACCCGCTCGCCGCGTCAAAGCTGGGCATCCAGGAGGGAACGCGCGTCGTGCAGGTGCTGCGGCTGCGCTACCTCGACGGTGAACGCGCGATGCTGGAGCGCGCAACGTTCGTCGAGCACGTCGGCCGTCTCCTGTTCGACTTCGACTGCGACTCGGGGTCGATCTGGGCGTACCTGCAGTCCAGAGGAGTGGGCTTCTCCACCGCCTCGCACATCATCGACGCGGTCGCCGCCGACGCGCTCGACTCCGAGCATCTCGAAGTGACCGAGGGCTCTCCGCTGCTCAGGCAGCAGCGGACGGCGCGCACCGCGGACGGTGAAGTCGTCGAATACCACGACGACCGGTATCTGCCCGGGATGGTCAGTTTCTCCCTGGAAAACACCATTGACGTGCGCACCGCCCTGATGCGCAACGCCAAACCCTGAACAACGCCGAACCCCTGAACGACGCCAAACCCTGAAACCGGAAGGTCCACGCATGTTCGCATCCCCGCCCGAACTCGTCGTGCTCGACATGGCCGGCACCACCATCGACGAGGGCCTGCAGGTCTACCGCGTCCTCGAGGAGACGGTGATCGCCCATGGAGGGACGCCCTCGGCAGCCGACATCGCCCGGTGGCACGGCTCCGCCAAGCACGAGGCGCTCCGCGCGCTGCTGACCCCCAGCGGCGGAACTCCCCTCAGCGACGAGGTTCTGGCTCCGATCGTCGCCGGCTTCCGGGCCCGGCTCACCGCCGCGTACGCCGCCCGCCCGCCGCAGCCACTGCCCGGAGTGCCCGAGGCCCTTGCCGACCTGCGTGCCGCCGGCATCAAGGTCGCACTCAACACCGGCTTCGACCGTGACATCGTGGACACGCTGCTTTCCGCGCTGGGCTGGGAGGGCGATTCGGTCGTGGACACCGTCGTCTGCGGCAGCGACGTACCGACAGGACGCCCGGCACCGTACATGATCTTCACCGCCATGCAGCGCCTGGGCGTCACCGACGTGCGGCGAGTCCTGGTCGCGGGTGACACCCCGCGCGATCTCGAAGCCGGTACCCGTTCCGGTGCCGCGTACGTCGTCGGCGTGCTGTCCGGGGCCGGCGACGCGATCGAGCTCGGCGGGCACCGGCACACCCATCTCCTGCCGTCCGTGGCCACGCTTCCCTTGCTGTTCGGCCTGCGCGGCGCGGAGATGAGCGCCGCATGACGAACCGGACAGGACAGCCTGCGCGGAGTACGGACCGGCTCGACCGGACCCTGGCAGCCGTCTGGCGCGGCGGCGACGACATCGCCCTGGAATCGGTGCCCGTGCCACCACTCGGGCCGGGCGACGTCCTCGTACGGGTTCGCTTCGCCACTGTATGCGGAAGCGACCGCCACACGGTGAGCGGACGACGCGTGCAGCCCTGCCCCTCGGTCCTCGGCCACGAGACCGTCGGCGAGATCGTCGCGTTCGGTGCGGGCGGGGCGCGCGCGGTGGACGGACGGGAGCTCCGCCTCGGCCAGCGCGTCATCTGGTCGGTGACACTGCCGTGCGGCACGTGCGACCGCTGCCTGACCGGCGTCACGGCCAAGTGCCGCACCGTACGCAAGGCGGGTCATGAGGCTTGGGACTCCGACTGGCGACTGTCCGGCGGCTACGCCCAGCACGTGCTGCTCCCTCACGGAATGCCGATCGCCGTCGTCGCCGACGCCCTGACGGACGGCCTCGCCGCACCGGCCGCATGCGCCACGGCGACGGTCATGGCGGTGATCGACCGCGCGCCGCGCATGGCGGGCAGGCGAGTGGTGGTTGTGGGGGCCGGCATGCTCGGACTCACCGCGGTCGCGGCCGCCGCCTCGGCCGGAGCCTCCTCGGTGACAGCGGTCGATACCGCTGCCGGCAGACGCGAGCTGGCACGGCGGTTCGGTGCCACCGACGTCCAGCCGACGGTGCCCGGCACAGAGCCCTTCGACGTGCTGCTCGAGTTCTCCGGCTCGTCCGCGGCACTGCACGAGGGACTGCGCGCCCTTGACGTCCAGGGTGTCGCCGTCCTTGCCGGTGCCGTCCTGCCCGGCGCCCCCGTCGATCTCGAGCCGGAGTCCGTGGTGCGCCGCCATCTGTCGATCGTCGGCGTGCACAACTACGAACCACGGCACCTGACCGCAGCGCTCAGCTTCCTGGAGGAGACCCGCGACCGGTACCCCTGGCAGGACCTGGTGGCAGAACCCCTACCGCTCGAAAGCATCGCCGACCTGCTGACCGCGCCTCCCGGGACGAAGCCGCGCTACGCCATCGCCTCACCCTGAACGGGCGTCCAGCCCGTACGGCGGCACCGCTTGCCGGCGTCCCGGACACGGGCCGCCCCGGGCTGCACCGCACCCCCGGCAGCGGCACGCGGCGCTCCTCGTCCGCCGCCCTCCGCTCGGGCAGGGCGCCACACCTGGGGCGCAGTGTGGATCAGGTGTAGCTGCGCCGTACGCGAGCATCGGGTCGGTCCGTCGGCGGCTACCTGCGCGCGCCGAACGCCGCGGAAAAACTGGTCCAACCAGTTGACCAGTAAGCCGTTCGCCTTCACCCTGATCGCCATGAATCAGGGACTCATCCGGCGTGAGGCAGTCTCCGACCAGCTCTTCGCACTCCTGCGCGACAGGATCCTCGGCGGGGAGCTGCCGGCAGGCGCCGCGCTCACCGCCGAACGGGATCTGGCAGCCGAGTTCGGGGTGAACCGGCATGCCGTCCGTGAGGCCGTCAAACGGCTCCAACAGGCACGGCTGGTCGAGCTCAGCCACGGCGGTCGCACGCTCGTCCTGGACTGGCGGCACACCGCCGGCCTCGACCTCGCCATGGGTATCGCGGCGGCCGACGCCGGGCCCTCGGTGGCGGACCTCGCCCGCGACGCCTTGGAGATGCGGGCGTGCATCGGCGCCGACGCTGCCCGGCTGTGCGCGATCCGGTGCTCCGAGCACACCGCCGGGGAGATCGTCGAGGCCGCGGGCCGGTACGCGCGCACCGGGCCCGATCTGACCGAGCTGGGCGATGCGGACGTCGCCTGGTGGCGGCTGATTGTGGAGGGTTCCGGGAACATCGCCTACCTGCTGGCCTTCAACAGCCTGCTGGGCGGCGCACTCCCGGTCGCCGACGTGCCGGACGACCTGCGGACCGCGGAACTCCTCGACGTCGACGCACACAAGCGGCTGGCAGCGCACATCGCGGCACGCGAGGCCGAGGCCGCCGAACGGCTGGCGCGCGAGCTGCTGTCCCGCAGTGTGCCCGCCAGGCCGCGGAAGGCGGTGCGCTGACATGATCCCGGCCGTGGTCTACGCGATACCCGCGTTCGTGCTCCTGGTCGTCGTCGAGGCGCTGTCCTACCGCTTCCTCCCGGACGACGACGAGCGCGGCTACGAGCTGCGGGACACCGTCACCAGCATGTCCATGGGCGCCGGGAGCCAGGTCGTCGCGGTGCCGTGGAAGGCGGTGACGATCGTGGGGTACGCGGTTCTCTTCGCCGTCGCCCCGTGGCACCTGTCGCCGTCCTCCGCGTGGACGTGGGTGCTGCTGTTCTTCGGCGACGACCTGGCGTACTACGCCTTCCACCGCGCCCACCACCGGGTACGGGTGCTGTGGGCGAGTCATGTGGTCCACCACTCCAGCCTCAGCTTCAACCTCTCGACCGCCCTGCGCCAGAGCTGGACACCGATGACCGGCCTGCCCTTCTGGCTGCCGCTGGCGCTGCTCGGCATTCCGCCGTGGATGATCCTGCTGCAGCAGGCCTTCAGCCTCGTCTACCAGTTCTTCCTGCACACCGAGCGGGTGAACAAGCTGTGGCGGCCGGTGGAGTGGTTCTTCAACACGCCCTCCCACCACCGCGTCCACCACGGCTCGAACGACAACTACCTGGACCGCAACTACGGCGGCATCCTCATCGTCTGGGACCGGCTCTTCGGCACGTTCGAACCGGAGGGCGTACGCGTGGTGTACGGCCTGACGAAGAACATCGACACCTACAACCCGGTGCGGGTGGCCTTCCACGAGTTCGCGGCCGCATGGCGCGACGTCCGCGCGGCGCGGCGCTGGCGCGACCGTGTCGGGTACCTGTTCGGGCCCCCCGGCTGGGCACCCAGGGCGGACGGGTGACATGCCGCCCCTGGAGCGGGTCGTCAAACCCCTGCCGGCGTCCGTGTTCGCCGTACACCCGTGGCGCTGGACCGGCACACGGCACGTTCCGGTCCTGGCCGGCCTCGGTTTCGCCGCCGCCGGGGAGGCGGCGCTGATGCCGCCCGGCCGGGTGGCCGGCATCTGCGTCCCCGCCGCCTGCTGTGCGCCGTCCGCCTCGCCATGGGGCTCGCCGCGGTCGCCGCTCTCGCTCCCAAGCTCGACCGGGTCCTGGGCAGCGCGGTGACCGTCGCAGCATCGGCCCTGGTCACCATCGCACCGGCCGCGTGAGTGCTGGGGCGCTGGGCGGCCTGGTGTTCTCCGCCTTCCCCACCGCAGCGTGTCGAACCTCGGCTCGTCCTTCGGTACGGCCATAGCAGGCACCATCCTGGTCTCCGGGCTGACCGGGGGCGCCTACGCCGCGGCGATGATCGCACTGGCCGTCATGGGGCTCGGCGGCCTCGCCGCAGCAGCGCTCCTCCCGCGGGGAACAGGCGCAGGCCCGACCGCGACGCATTCACTGCACCACCAACCCTGACTGCCGATCCAGCAGGTCTGCTGTTCGCTCATCGGCTGCATGCCGCCTCACCCGTTCCGGGTGAGGCGGCATGGGCTCTTGACGTGCGCAATCTAAACGTGGCGGATCCGATGTCCGAGGACCGTATGGGAGAAACGACCATGAGTTCGCACCTGTACCTGGCGTACGACTACCCGCTGCTGAGTGCCTTCTGGACGGTCTTCTGGATCGGTCTGTGGGTCCTGTGGTTCTTCGTGCTGTTCAGGATCGTCCTCGACATCTTCCGCGATGACGACCTGGGCGGCTGGGGGAAGGCCGGCTGGCTCACCTTCGTCATCGTGCTGCCGTTCCTCGGCGTTCTTGTCTATGCCATCGCTCGTGGGAAGGGCATGGGCCAACGCGAGGCGGCGTACGCGCAGGCGCGGCAGAAGGAGTTCGACACCTACGTCCGCGAGACGGCGAGCGGTGCCCGGCCCAGCAGCGCTGACGAGCTGACGAAGCTGTCCCAGATGCGGGCACACGGCGACATCACGGAGGAGGAGTTCGTCCGCGCGAAGGAGCTGGTCCTCAGTGGTGGCCGTGGTGGTGTCTGACCGCGGCACGGACCTTTCGACACCGTTGGATCGCGCTGGTCCGACGACACACGCAAGGAGCTGGGTCATGAGTGCGACACATGCAGCCCGCCCGGAATCGGCGAAGCAGCAGTGGGCCGGCGGTCTGATGCTGTTCGGCGCCGTCATGCTGATGATCTGCGGAGTGCTCGACATCTTCCGCGGCATCATGGGCATCGTCCAGGACAACGTGTTCATCACCTCGCACGGATACGTCTTCCAATACGACCTCACCGGCTGGGGCTGGATCCACGTCGTTCTCGGGGCGGTCGCCTTCGTGGTCAGCCTGGGCCTGTTCCAGGCGGCGACGTGGGCTCGGGTCGGGGGCGTGGTCATCGCCGGATTCCTCATCCTCGCCAACTTCCTCTCCATGCCGTACTACCCGCTGTGGTCGATCGTGGCGATCGCGATCTCCGGATTCGTGATCTGGGCACTGTGCGTCGTGCGGACCGAGCGCCCCTCGGCCGGTTTCCGATAGGCGACGCGCCCGTTGTGCGGCACCCTCCCGCAGCGTGAAAGTACGGGGAGGCGCTCGACGTGCGACAGGTACGGCACCGGGACGCGCGTGCTGCCGCCTCGGCAGCCGGCCGCGGAACGCCCGTGGCGTGGGCGCGGCTGGCCCTCTTCGCCCTCGTGGGCAGCGTGCTCGTGCTGGTCGTCACCGCTGGACTGAAAGGCCTGCTCTGGCTGCTCATCGCCGTGGCGGGTGTGGCCCTTACGGCCGTCGGCCTGTGGTGGGTCCTCGCCCACTCCGGAGTCGTCCGGGCCGCGGGAGCCCTCGTTGCCGTGCTGGTTCCCGTCGCGACGCTGGTGCTGTTCGCCACGCACGGCATGCTGTGGCCGGTCGTCCTGTCCTTGGGCCTGTGGATCCTGGCACTCGCAGTCGCCCGGATCGCGATCACCCCGATCAGGCACGCCGGCGGACACCGCCGCGAACCCAGGCCCTCGCCGGCGGCGCTGCATCCCTGGGTCGTGATGAACCCGCGTTCCGGCAGTGGCAAGGTGGAGCGCTTCCACCTGGTCGAGAAGGCGAGGGTGGCGGGCGCGAGCGTCGTCGTCCTGGATCCGGGGCGACACCAGGACGTGGCGACGCTGGCCCGGCGTGCGGTGGCCGAGGGGGCCGATCTGCTGGCCGTGGCCGGCGGGGACGGTACCCAGGCTCTGGTCGCCGAGGTCGCGGCCCGGCATGACGTGCCCTTCATGGTGATCCCGGCCGGAACGCGCAACCACTTCGCGCTCGATCTCGGTCTCGACCGCGACGACCCGGCGGCCGCCCTGGAGGCGTTCACCGATGCCGTCGAGTTCCGTGTCGACCTCGGATTCGCCGCCGACCGGGTGTTCGTCAACAACGCGTCCTTCGGAACGTACGCGGCTGTGGTGCGCGAACCCCCCTACCGGGACGCCAAACTGCGCACGGCACTGGAGGCGCTGCCCGTCCTGCTCACCGGCCCCCAGGCGCCACGGCTGCGCATGCGTGCCGGAGACACGCGGATCGAGGGACTGCAGGCCCTGCTCGTCAGCAACAACCCCTACTGGCCGCCGTCGTCGACTCGGTGCATCCCGGACTCCGGGAAGGCCTGGACTCCGGACGGCTGGGGGTGTTGTGCGTGCGCGTCGACACCGCGGGCCGGGCGGCCCGGGTGCCGACCCGGCTCCTGGGCGGCCGGCGGTCGCCGGGCGTGATCCGGCTGACGGCCTGCGAAGTGGTCGTCGAGGCCGACACGGACACCGTCCCGGCCGGCATCGACGGCGACTCCGTCGTACTGCCCGCTCCGGTGGTCTGCCGGATGGCCCCCGGGGCCTTGCGGGTGCGTGTCCCGCGTCACCGTCCGGGAACGCCGCCGAACCGGCCCCCGGCCGACTGGAGACAAGTGCTCCGTCTGGCCCTGGCCCGTCCGACACGGCAGCGCAGCTCGGCGGCCGCGATCATGGGGCCGAGCGAGGAGTCGGGGCCCAGGACCAGGATCCTCGACGGGCCGAACACCGCATAGCCGAGCAGACACAGAATCGAGGTGTAGAGGCCGGTGATCGGCGGCAGGCCCGCGAGTTCCGCGTACGCCATACCCTGCGGGACGAGCAGTGTCGTCAGGACGACTCCGGCGATCACGTCCTTCATCAGCCACTCGCGCCGATACGAGGACAGCGCGCGCAGTCCGAGAACGACCCGGAGTGGGGACGCCGCCCGGTGTGCGCGCAGGTGACCGCTTGCCATGGGCTGTCTTCTCCCTCTGACCGGTGCGCTGGAAGGGGCATCTCCACACGGCCGGCCCGCCGCACCACCGGAGGAGAAGCTGGCGGGGCTCCCACGGGACGAGCCGCGCTCGCGGCGCACCATTCGTCCGTCGGTCTTGGCCACCTTCAGGCCGTGCGCCGTATGCGGTTCACTGCCGGGGCGTGAAGGCGTGGAGCACGTCCCTGCCCGGCTGGACGATGCCGTAGTTGCTCTCCGGAACTTCGTTCCAGGCTCCCGGGAGGTCGCCCAGCGGCTCGGAGACGACGAGACGGGTCTCGTCCGAGATTTCCCGCAGGAACGAGGTGTCCGGGTGCCGTGAGCGCAGGGCATCCACCAGGGTGCTGAAGTACAACGACCGCGACGCGCCCTCGCTGGAGTAGCGGAAGGCCCACAGAGTCTCACCGTCGGCCACGGCGACCGTCATCTGCAGGGGGTGTTCCACGCCGTGCCGGTGCCCCGTGCTCTCGACCAGACCGGCCATGCGCGCCACGGCGCCCGGCGGATCGTCCGCGAGGCCGAACGTCAGCGCGAGGAAGAACATGAGCTCGGAGTCCGTGGACCCTTCGATGTCGGGGTAGAGGCCGGGGTCGACGGCCAGCGCGAGGTCACGTCTGAGCCGGTGGAACTCGTTGATCATGCCGTTGTGCATCCACAGCCAGCGGTCCCTCCGAAAGGGGTGGCAGTTGGTCTGTTGTACGGCCGTCCCGGTCGTGGCCCGGATATGGGCGAAGAACAGACCCGAGCGGACGTGGTGGGCGACCTCCTGAAGGTTCCGGTTGTTCCAAGCCGGGCCGACATCCCGCAGAACCGCAGGCGTATCCAGGTCCTGGCTGTACCAGCCGACCCCGAAGCCGTCACCGTTGGTGGTCTCCACGCCCAGGCGGGAGTGCAGGCTCTGATCGATCAGGTTGTGTTCCGGCTGGAACAGGACCTGGCTGAGCAGGACAGGAGTGCCCGAGTAGACGATCCAGCGGCACATTCCGAACCCACCTCCCTCCGGCGGTGGACGGGGTCCGCTGTGTTGCGCGGGGCGCAGGAGACGCTGTGGTCGGATGAGGGTGCTGCCGCCTGTGGAGTCCGGGTGTGAGGGTCGTCCCCGCCGCTGCGCCGATGACGAGTCCCAGGATGCCGGGCGGCTCGACCTGACGCGGGTACCACGGTTGCCGTCCATCCGGGTCACCACAAGTATGGGCTGCCCGTACGGTTGCGGCACGTCCAGCGTGCCCCCGCTGGGGGTTGCTTCTCCTCACCGCGCGGAGCACACCGAGGCGACTTGAAAGCTCGATGTCAGCGCTGTGAACGCGTGGCGCGGTGCTTGGCGAACTCGTGTCCGACGACGGCACCGAGATGGATGACCACACCTACCGCCACCAGCCAGGAGAGGATGACCATGACGACGCCCACAGGGCCGTATTTCTGGTTGTTGGCCACGATGGTTTCGGAGAAGAAGCGGGAGGAGAACCACCCGAGGCCGGTCCAGGCGACACCGGTGGCCACAGCCGCGGGCAGGAGGAAGCGCCAGGTGACCGCTCCGGTGAGCAGCAGTCGCATGGTCCCCCACCAGAAGAACAGCGCCAGGACGATACCGGACAGGCTGCTCAGCAGCGATCCGAGTACTGCGCCGATCCCGGCCCGGGACGCGCTGTAGACGACCAGCGTCGCCAGCCACGTGAGCTGAGCCCCCAGATCCCGCCACCAACGTGGTGGCACGCCGAAGAGGAACTGGTACCAGCCTTGCAGGGTGCCGGCCACGGCGACCGCCCCCGCGATCAACAACAGGGCGCTCGTCAACGTGAGGGTGACCGAACCAGGATTGGGTTTGAAAAGACCGGCCACGGCCTGGGCCGCCTGCTCGTTCAGCCCGAGCCATCCCGCCATGATCTTCGCTGCGTCCTGGCCGAACGCAGCGGTGACAAGGATCAGGAACGGGAAGAAGCAGAGGAAGGCGAGCGACGCCAGCTGGAACGAATGGCCGAAGAAGTCCGCCGCGCTGAGGCGTCCCCACAAACGTCCCGCCGCACTTGCCTCGAAGCGCCTGCCCGCCGCCTGCCATGCGTGGCCCAGCCGAGTCCAAGAGTGGGTCGTGCCGCAGCCCTGCCCGGGCGATCTCCTCCAAAGGTGCACATCAAGCAGTACACCGTGCTGAGCGGCCGGTGTCGCGCAGACCCGAGAGGCGTCGGTCAACCGGCGCCGGTGACGGTGTTCCCACACACCTCGATCAGGACTCCGGGTGCCCGTCCCGGCCCCTGACGACCGGTCAACCTGACAGGTCCTCGGCCGATGCAGCAGGCTCCGTGGTCGGCAAGGGCTGCCGCAGCGAGCATGTGGTCGCCGTTACGGTCGGCCGACATGATGCGGCCCTGCCATGTGCACCCTGCCCCCGGGGCGTACTGGCTTCCGACTCAGCACACCCTCACGGGCGCGTCGGTGGGATCGGCGTCCTCGGCGTCGAGGGCTTCCGGCGTCGGAACCCGGTAGCCGGTCCGTCCGCCCCGGCCGATGCCGTCAGCGTTCAGGTCCTGCGGCCCGGGGTGAGGCTCCCGGGTCTGAGCCTGCGGCCGGCCGGCTGGTACCGCCGGTCGAAGCGTTGCGTCCCCGCCGGGGCCGTGCTTCCTTGCGAGGGTGACGGTCACAGGTACCGGGCCAGGAACTGGACGGCCAAGCTGGTGGCGGACACCACCAGCCACAGGCAGCCCCCGAGCAGCAGGGGTGCGGGGCCGGTCCGGCGCAGCCTGGAGGGTTCGGTGGAGAGGCCGATCGCGGACAGGGCAACGGTGATCAGGAAAACGGCGAGCGTGCTGAGCGGGCCGTGGGCGCCGGGCGGGACGAGGCCGGCCGTGTTCACCGCCGCCAGGACGAGGAAGCCGGCGAGGAACCACGGCACCAGCCGGCCGACCTGCACCGGGCCGGGCCGGCCGCCCGGTGCGCCGGCGTCGGCCGACACGTCCGCGGTCCGCGCTCGGCGGCGGGCGAGGGCGGCGAGGCCCAGGCAGACCGGGATGATCAGCAGCGTGCGGGCCAGCTTGACCACCACCGCGTAGTCGGCCGCGGGGCCGCCGTAGGTGGTGGCGGCGGCGACCACGGACGACATGTCGTTGACCGCGGTGCCGGCGAACAGGCCGAAGGCGTGCTGGCCCATGCCCAGCAGGTGCCCGAAGGCAGGGAAGGTCAGCACCGCGGCAATGTTGAAGACGAAGATCGTGGAGACGGCGTAGGCCACCTCCGCCTCGGCCGCGCCGATGACCGGGGTGACGGCGGCGATCGCGGAGGCGCCGCAGATGCCGGTCCCCACACCGATCAGGGTGCGCAGGTCGCGGACGACACCCAGGCGGCGTCCGATTCCGTACGCCGCAGCCAGGCAGACGGTGAGGGTCACGATCATCACCGGCAACGAGCCGATACCGACCCGAAGCACCTGCCCCAGGGACAGCTGCGCGCCCAGTACCACCACCGCGGACCGGAGGACTCCGCGCCCGGCGAAGGCGATGCCGGGCCGCGTCCGTCCGCCCGGTCGTACCGCGACCGCCACCAGTACCCCGAGCACGATTGCGCACACCGGTCCGCCGACGACGGGGACGAGCCGGCCGAGCGCAGTCGCGACGAAGGCGACACCTACGGCGAGGGCCAGCCCGGGCAGCCGGGCGGCGAAGCCGGGGAACCGGGCGGCGACGGCGGCGCCGGGCCTTCGAGAGGCGGCGAGGCGAGTGTTCCCTGACGGGGAGAGGCCGGCGTCCTTCATGATCACCACTTTGGTCGGCGCCCTGCCGGCCCTGTAGCCCCTGATCGAGCAAGAGGTCATAGCTCCAGCGTATGAACGACTCATACGCTGGAGCTGTGACAGAGTCCTCCGTGCCGGATCCCCGTACCGTTTCCCTCCCCTTGCGCACACCCGACCTGGAGTCGCTGCGGCTCCTCGTCCTCGTGGCCGACCTGGGCAGCCTTGGCCGGGCGGCCGAGCGGCTGCGGATCTCCCAGCCGTCCGCCAGCCGCCGACTGTCCACACTGGAACGCGGGCTGGGACTGGTGCTGGTCGACCGGACCCGTCGCGGATCCCGGCTGACGTTTGCCGGGCAGACCGTCGCCACACATGCCCGGCGGGTCCTGGACGAGCTGGACGACCTGCTCGCCGGGGCTGTCAGGCTGCGCGACCGGAGGGAGGCCGAACTGCGCGTCGCGGCGAGCCTGACCATCGCGGAGTACCTGCTGCCCGCCTGGATCAGCGAGCTGCGCGCTCGCCGGCCGGAGCTGTACATCGGGCTGCAGGTGACCAACAGCGAGCACGTGCCCGAGCTGGTCGAGTCCGGCGAGGCCGACATCGGGTTCATCGAGGGGCCGCGCCTGTCCCGCGTGATGTCCACGCGGCAGGTGGCCGAGGACCGGCTCGTCGTCGTGGTCGACCCCGCTCATCCGTGGGCACGGCGCCAGGAGCCGCTGTCGGCGCTGGAGCTCTCCCGTGCGCCGCTGGTGCTGCGGGAGAGCGGCTCCGGTACGCGGCAGACCCTGGACCGCGCCCTGCACCTGGCCGGCTGTGAACGCGTCCGGCCCCTGGTGGAGCTCGGCTCGACGGCCGCCGTCCGCGGCGCGGTGATCGCCGGCACCGGCCCGTCCGTACTGAGCGAGCTGGCCGTCCGCGGGGACATCGTCGAGGGCCGACTGATCGGCGTCGACGTGGAGGGCGTCGACCTCACGCGGGACCTGCGCGCGGTCTGGCCGACGGGGCGGCGCCTGGTGGGCCCGGCGGCGGAACTGGTCACGGTGGCCCGCCGGGCGGTCGCCGGCGAACGGCCGGCCCGCGCGTAAGGCCCGACAGGTTGCGCCGGGTTCTGGCTGAGTGACGCTCTTAAAGGAAAACGTGGAGCACCTCAAGCGCCTGCACGCAGGCGGCATCCAGCCGCACTTCCAGCTCGCCCACCTGGCCCAGCTGGAGACCGTCGAGCGGCTGATCCGCGCGGGCGTCCACACCGGCCCCCTGATCCTCAACTACGTGACCATCGGCGGTGGTTTCGCCGGTCGGCACCCCGCCGACCTGATCGAGTTCATCCGCCGCGTGCCGGACGGCGCCGTCCTGACCATCGAGAGCTCCATGCGCGCCGTGGCCCCGATGAACGCTGTCGCCGTCGCCCTCGGCCAGCACGTGCGCGTCGGCAACGAGGACAACCTCTGGCACGCCAAGGGCGAGCGGATGTCCTCCGTGGCCCAGGTCGAGCAGATGGTGAAGATCTCCGAGGCGTTCGGCCGTGAGATCGCCACCGGTGCCGACGCCAAGCGGATCTACAAGATCGGCGAGTACTACTCCGACGCCGACGAAACCCTCGCCCGGCTCGGCATGGTGCCCAACCGCCGCCCGGGACAGCGCGGCTTCATGCTGCGCGACGCCACGGCATGATCCACGCCCGGCGTGCAGGGCCGGTCCCGCACGCAGGCACCACCCACCCGCGCGAATCCTTCGGAGCAACCTGTGGCACACGCCGTCCGCTTCTACGAAACCGGTGGTCCCGACGTCCTGAAGTGGGAGGAGGTCGCCGTCGGCGATCCCGGCGCCGGCGAGGTGCGTATCCGGCACGAGGCCGTCGGACTCAACTTCGCCGACACCTACTTCCGCAGCGGGCTCTACCCGGTCCGGCTGCCCGACGGCATCGGCGTCGAGGGCGCCGGTGTGGTGGAGGCGGTCGGCGAAGGCGTCACCGATGTCGCCGAGGGCGACCGGGTGACGTACACCGGAAGTCCGCTCGGTGCCTACAGCACGCAGCGGGTCATGGCCGCCTCGCACCTGATCAAGCTGCCCCCCGGGATCAGCTGCGAGACGGCGGCCGCGATGACCATGCGCGGCCTGACCGCGGCCTGTCTGCTGCGCAGGATCCATCCGCTGAAGCCCGGCGACACCGTGCTGCTGCACGCCGCGGCGGGCGGAGTGGGCCTGATCGTCAGCCAGTGGGCCGCGCTGCTCGGCATCCGTGTGATCGGAACGGCGTCCAGCGAGGAGAAGGCCGACATCGCCCGAGCACACGGATGCGAGCACGTCATCCGCTACCGGCACGAGGACGTGGCCGACCGGGTCCGTGAGCTGACCGGCTGCGTGGGCGTCCCGGTCGCCTTCGACAGCGTGGGCAGGGACACCTTCGAGGGCTCTCTGGCCTCACTGGCCCGCCGCGGGCTCCTCGTGTGCTTCGGCACCGCCTCCGGCCCCGTGCCGCCGATCGACGCGATGCAACTCGCCCTGCAGGGCTCGGTGTTCGTCACCCGTCCTGCCCTGGCCGACTACATCGCCGACCCCGCCGAGCGCGCCGCGCTGGCCGGCGAGCTCTTCGAGCACGTCGCCGCCGAGCGCATCAAGATCGAAATCAATCAGCGCCACGCCCTCGAGGACGCGGAGCAGGCGCACCGCGACCTGGAAGCCGGCCGGACCACCGGGTCCTCCGTCTTCGTCCTGTGAGAGGGCGCACCTCGTTCCACCCCAGGGAGTGAGCACCCATGCCAGACACCCTCTCGTCCTCGCGGCGGGCCCCGGCCCCGGTGCGCGCGAGCGCACGCCGCATCTCTCTCACGGCCGAGCCGCTGACCTGCACCATCGGAGCCGAGCTCAGCGGTGTGAGCCTGGCCGACGCGGCCCGTGACGACGACCTCTTCGCCGAGATCAAGAGCCTGCTGCTGGAGCACAAGGTCCTCTTCCTGCGGGACCAGGACATCTCGCGTGCCGACCACGTGGCGTTCGCCTCGCGCTTCGGCGCACTGGAGGACCACCCCGTCGCCGGCAGCGACCCGGACCACCCCGGACTGGTCCGGATCTACAAGGAGCTGGACAGCCCGCCGGAGCACTACGAGAACGCCCTGCACACGGACGGCACCTGGCGAGTGAACCCGTCGATGGGCGCCGTACTGCGCTGCGTCGAATCGCCCCCGGTCGGCGGCGACACGATCTGGGTGAACATGGTCGAGGCTTACCGCCGGCTCCCCGAGCACATCAAGACCCGGATCGACGGGCTGCGCGCCCGGCACAGCATCGAGGCCACCTTCGGTGCCGTCATGCCCGACGAACAGCGCCACGCGCTGAAGGAACGGTTCCCGGACGCCGAACACCCCGTCGTGCGGACCCACCCCGAGACGGGCGAGAAGATCCTTTTCGTCAACGCGTTCGCGACGCACTTCGTCAACTACCACACGCCCGAGAACGTGCGTTTCGGCCAGGACTACGCGCCCGGCGCGAGCCACCTGCTCACCTATCTGATCAGCCAGGCAGCGATCCCCGAGTACCAGGTGCGCTGGCGGTGGAGCCCGGGCAGCGTGGCCATCTGGGACAACCGCTCCACCCAGCACTACGCCGTCCAGGACTACTGGCCCGCCGTCCGGAAGATGGAGCGCGCCGGAATCGTCGGCGACAGACCGTTCTGACCTTCCCTTTCAAGCAGTCGAGGTGATGACAATGGAGTTTCACACCACTGCGCGGTCCACGGCCCCGACATCGTCCGCGTCGCAATGGCCCGTGTCCAAAGGCTATGCCTGGACGGTCTTCGCACTCGGCTTCGGCCTGCTGCTGTCCGACTACATGTCCCGCCAGGTCCTCAACGCCGTCTTCCCGATGCTGAAGGCTGCATGGCTGCTGTCCGACGCCGCCCTGGGCTCGCTCAGTGGCATCGTCGCCCTGGCGGTCGGCGTGCTCACCTTCCCCATGTCCCTCATGGCCGACCGGTGGGGAAGGGTCCGGAGTCTGCTGCTGGCCGCCACGCTGTGGAGCCTGGCCACCCTGGGGTGCGCCGTATCGGCGAGTTACGGCGAGATGTTCGTCGGCCGGCTCTTCGTCGGCATCGGCGAGGCGGCGTACGGCAGTGTGGGCATCGCCGTGGTCCTCAGCATCTTCCCGGTCACCCTGCGGGCCACACTCTCCGGTGCTTTCATCGCCGGCGGTGCCTTCGGCTCGGTGCTGGGCGTGGCCGTCGGCGGCGCCGTGGCCCAGGCGGCCGGCTGGCGCTGGGCGTTCGCCGCGATGGGGATCTTCGGCCTGATACTCGCCGCCGTGTACGCGGTCGTGGTCAAGGAGAGCAGACTGGCCCCCCGCGGACGGCCCTCCGGCGGCGGCGATGGCCGGGAAGCACGCGGGCGGCTGCGCACTCACCTGCCCCGCCTCTTCTCGTCCGTCTCCGTGATCAGCGCCTATGTCGGCAGCGGACTGCAACTGTTCATCGCCGGCGCGCTGTTGTCCTGGCTGCCCAGCTTCTTCAACCGCTACTACCACATGGCCCCGGCCAAGGCGGGTGGAGGCGCCGGCGCCTTCGCCATGGTCATCGGCTTGGGGATGATCTTCGGAGGCGTGGCCTCCGACCGCATCAGCTCCACCGCCCCCATCCGCAAATGGGCCGTCGCGGCAGGCTGCAGCTTCGGCGCGCTCCTCCTGCTGACCCTCGCCTTCCAACTGCCCACCGGCCCTGCCCAATTGCTGACTCTGGCCGTCGGCTGCCTGCTGTCGGCCGGCTCCGCCGGACCCGCGGCGGCCATGGTGGCGAACCTGACCCCCGCCTCCATCGCGGCCACCGCGTTCGCCACCCTCACCCTGGCCAACAGCCTGCTCGGACTGGCGCCCGGCCCCGCGATCACGGGCGCGCTCGCGGACCGCTTCGGCCTGCTGGGCGCCCTGCGCATCGTGCCCCTCGTCGCGGTCGTGGCCACACTGGCCTTCCTGGTCGGCAGGCACTGGTACGAACGCGACCTCCTCCGCCTGGCCGACCTCACCACGAAGACGGAACCCAAGCACCCCTCGGAGGTCCCCTCATGAGCGCCACCGTGGAACCCGCCGTGGTCATCGTCCCCGGACTGCGCGACCATCTTGCGGACCACTGGCAGACCGTGCTGGCCAAACGTCTCGCCGAGGCCGGACGAGTCGTCCGTACCGTCCCACCGTTGGCCGGGAAACGACTCGGCCTGGACGCCCAAGTCGCCGGCCTGGCCGCGACCTTGGCGCCCCTGGACCGGCCGGTGCCGGTCGCCCACAGCGCCGGAGCCATCACCACGGTGCACTGGGCCGCCCGCCACCGCGCTGATGTACGCGGCGCGCTGCTCGCCACGCCGGCGGACCTCGATACACCGCTGCCGGACGGCTACCCCACCCCTGCCGAACTGGCGGGGCACGGCTGGACCCCCGTGCCCCGCGCGCGGCTGCCCTTCCCCAGCATCCTCGCCGCCGGCGCCGACGACCCGCTGGGCGCACCCGAACGCGTCGCCGCACTGGCACGCAGCTGGGGCAGCCGACTTGTGCAACTGGGCGCAGTCGGCCACCTCAACCCGGCCTCGGGATACGGCGAATGGCCCCAGGCCGAAGAACTGATCCGCATGCTGGAGTCCGACTCCTGCAGCGCACCGCTCGGGGTGACGCCCACCGGAGGACACCCATGAGTTAAGGACCCGGAACTGCTGTGGACACGGGGCGCCGCGAACTGGAGGGCGCCGACGTCGCGGTGTTCATGGAACGGCTGGAAGAGACCCGCGGCCTCGGCTTCGCCGACTACGCCGAGCTGTGGCGGTGGAGCTCCACCGATCTGGCGGGCTTCTGGTCGGAGGTGTGGGAGTACTACGGACTGGACGCCGTCACCGCATACGACGAGGTGCTGGGCGACGCCACCATGCCGGGGGCCCCCCGGTTGGGCGGCGCCCGGCTGGTCATCGGCGCAACACCCCCAGCCCCGGCCCCCCCCGCCCCGCCCCCCGACAGCAACCCAGCGGGGGGTCTCCTGGTGGGAGTGGTGGGAGTACTCCCTAGGGGACCCCGTCACCCAATCCGCCGCGGGGCGGGGCGCCGCCACCAGGCGGGGCGCCCGGTGGTGCGCGGGCGCCCGGCTGGACTTCGCCGAACGACGCCTGGCCCAGGCCACCGACGCGCGTCCACGGATCTGCACCGCTGATGGTTCTTCACATCCAGCCCGACCGTTCACTCGTCAGCCCGGTCTCACCCGGACGAGAGCCTGCCGGCCTCGTCCATGATTCCGATACTCCGCGAACCCGGGAGCCGCCCGGCTCCCACCCGGGTACCATCCGAGGTACCCCGGCAGGCCGTTCGCGTACCGCCGACGCCGCAGTACCTGTTGCACCGTTTGAGCCGGGACTGCTGAGCCGGGATCAGGCGTCACCCGTCTGGGGGGCGCTGAGCGTGCAGGTGGTTCCGACGCTGGTCTGCACCCATGCGTCCGGGAGGGCTGCGGCGAGGGTGTGCTGGGCGCGCCAGCCGGTGCAGTGACCGGGGACGATCAGCTCGGGTGCGAGTTCGGTGAGGGCGGCCACCGTCGGGCCGATGACCGGCTCGAAGGCGGGGCCGCTCAGGTGGAAGCCGCCGAGGAGAGCCAGCAGTGTGCTGACGCCGGTCAGCCTCATGGCGTGCCGGATGATGTTGACCACTCCGGCGTGGCCGCACCCGGTGATGATGACAAGTCCCCGGCCGCGCACGTTGATGACGAGTGCCTGGTCGTCGATGACGACGGGGTCGTGTCGCCAGCCGTTCCCGTCCCAGGCTTGGTGTGCCTGCGGCATGCCGTGCTCGAACTCGGTGACGCGGTCCACCTCGCCGGTGATCAGGATGCCGCCGGCCAGCAGCGACGGCTGCCGCCGCTCGATCACCTCGAACCCTTCGCGTTCCAGGGCACCCCGTGACAGCGTGGGCATCTCCAGACCCTGGCCGGCGGGTAGTTCCAGGCGGCGGCGGGTCCAGACCGCGGGGTGGACGGTCAGCGGCAGGCCGGAGCGGCCGCGCAGCCGGGCCAGGCCGTCGAAGCCGCCCGCGTGGTCGAAGTGTCCGTGGCTGAGCACGACGCCCTGCAGGGTGCCGACATCGATGCCAAGACGCTCGGCGTTCACCGCCAGCCCGTCCGGCGACGCGCCGGTATCGAACAGCAGCGTGCTGCTCGCGTTCCCGCTTTGGACGGTGACCAGGGCGGAGAAGCCGTGCTCGGCACGCAGCCCCGCGACGGCCTCGCCGCCGGCGAACTGCCGCGCGGCGGTCCGCCCGGCGTCCATGGACGCCCGGGTGACGCCTTCGGCAGAGGCCAGCAGGGCGTCGAAGGTGTTGTCGACCATCGTCGTGACCCTGACCTCGTCGACCTCGGGCAGCGTCACCGGGTCGACAGCCGGTCCCTCCGCGACGCGAGGCGCCGACCACGCCGCCTCGGCCGCCGAATGCCCGTGATCGTCGCACATGCTAGAAAGCGCCTCCCCGCCGATACGACCGGCCAGGGAAACGGATCCCGGTACAAGCCGCAGGCCCACGGCGGTCGCGCCGGGCGGCCCGGCCGCAGGCGCCGCGCGGTGTCATGCTTCCACTCGAGCAGGCGGGACGACGACGTCGATGAGCCCGGTGGTCACGTCGTACACGAGCCCTGAGACGCACGCTCCGGCCCGAACCTTCTGCTTGAGGATTGCGACGTCGACACGGACGGCGGCGACCGGGTCGGTGACCGCCTTGGCGTCCAGGTCCCCGGCCGGAACCTCGAAGTAATCGGCCAGCAGTTCGGGGAACGCGGCCAGGTCCGTGATCCCGCAGTCGGTGTGGTGCAGGACCGCATAGTGGACGTCGCCCGGGCCAGGGCCGCCCGTGCGGGCCTGCACGACCTTCGAGAGCATCCCCAGCGTCCGGAGTGTCGCGGGCGTGACCCGCCCTCCGACGTTGCGGATCACCGCCGCCTCGCCGAGCTTGAGCCCGAGCACGTCGGACGGGTCGACACGAGGGTCGACGCATCCGATGACCGTCAGACTGCCACTGGGCATGAGCCTGAGGCCGGCGAATGATCCGCCGTCGGCGAACCCGGCGTTCCGCTTGGCCAGCTCGTCCGTGTCGATCACTGTGACGGTAACCCTTCCTTGCTCTGAGCCCGGCCCCGGTGACGCCGACGGCGACCTCCAATTGCCGCCAATCCTGGCCCGCCGCGGCACCCCCTGCCACTCGACCGTGCTGCACATCGTGATCATGCAGGTCAACGCCTTGCGTGATCCGACACGGCGAGTCGGCGCCGAGGTGTGATTCGGACCTGAAATACCTCGATGTGCACGGAGGTCTTCTCCGAGGCCGAGTTCAACGTCTCTGCGGGATCAGGCGTGACCACTTCGAGTGTGCGCGGCCCTTGCCGGTAGGGAGTCACACCGGGTCCGGCAGCACATGGGCAGGCTGGATGATCTCGACGACTCCACTGTGTCCCCGGACGTAGCGCGGCAGTCGAGTGTGCCCGGGCACGGACACGTTCCTGGCGCGTACACGCTCGCCCACGTCGAAAGTCGGTGAGGTCTCCACGGGACCGCATCCTCCGTGAAGACGGGCGCCTCGCGCTCGGGTGGATGAACGCGTCCCCAGCCCTGGGGGCCTCCCATGCCGGCAGATCCTGCGTCACGCCGTACGCCGTACGACAATCCGTGCACCGTGGTCAGCGACGTGGCGGCTTGGCCGGGTGGTCAACGGGTGACATGGAAGGTGAGGGCCCGCTCCGTCGTGCCGGCGGGCACGGTGTGGACGTACCCTCCTGCGCCGCTGTAGGCACCCGAGCCGCCGGTGAGGGAAACGTCGACAGCGGAGTTGGACGGCAGGTGGAGAAGCGCCTGTCCGGTGATCTGTCCCTGAGGCAGCGCGAAGGTGCCCAGGCACTGCAGCTCGTCCGGGCGGATGTGCACGTAGCTGCACACCACAGCATGGTCGCCGATCTTCTTGCCGTTCTGGTACAGGTCTTCGGCGATGACGAGCTGATCGCCGAGGCTGTGCCCTTTGCTGCCCACGTCGACGAGTCGGGACTGGGTCTGCCTGGCGACCAGCTCGGTGGTCTCCGCGTGCTGATACGCACCGTGTGCGCTGCCGGTGTCGGCCGATGCCGACGGAACGCCGTTGAACGCTGCTGCGGCCACGCCGACCAGGATGAGGGGACGGAAAATGATCTTGCCCATGGTGCGCCTCCTGGTGGTGTGCTCAAGAGGATTCGCCGTCGATGACGGCCGGGGTTTGTCGAGGGGTGTCGCATCCGGTGATGGGGGAGCGGCTCCGGCGGGTCATTCGGGTCGGCACCAGGGGCCGCTCACGACGTAGCGCCTCGTTCCCGGAGGCGGCTGTCAGGCACGTGGACCGGTTGTCTCCCGGCTTCACACTTGGGTCTGCGCGGACGGATGCTGATTCGAGTGTCCACGGTTCCGGCGAACGTCGCTCGCGAGGGCCGAGCACGCGCGCCGCGGCACAGGAACCGCTCGCCCCGCCCATGGGCACCGGGCCACTCGACGGTGATCTGGTGGTCGGCGAGCCGCAGCTCAGTGATGTGGACGAGGACGCATAGTGGATCACGCACACCATCCACCTGGGAGGCGGCCATCATGACGGACCGTTACGACCCCAGTCGCACAGCGGTACTGCTGGTGGACCCCTACAACGACTTCCTCTCCGAGGGCGGCAAGCTGTGGCCGCGTGTGGAGCCTGTGGCCAAGGACGTGGGTCTGCTGCACAACCTGCGCACGGTCATCGATGCCGCGCGCACAGCCGGCCTGACGGTGGCGTTCGTCCCGCACCGGCGTTGGGAGGAGGGCGACTACGTCGGCTGGGACCATCCCAGTCCCAGCCAGCGTCAGGTGCAGCGTCGGCAGACCTTCGCCCGCGGTAGCTGGGGAGGTGAGTTCCACCCGGACTTCCAGCCGCGGCTGGGAGACCTGCTGATCAAGGAGCACTGGGCTCAGAGCGGCTTTGCCAACACCGACCTGGACTTCCAGCTCAAGCAGCACGGCATTACGCACGTCGTCCTGATCGGCCTGCTCGCCAACACCTGCATCGAGTCCACGGGCCGCTTCGCGATGGAGCTCGGCCACCACGTCACCCTCGTCACCGACGCGACCGCAGCGTTCAGCGCCGACATGATGCACGCCGCACATGAGCTGAACGGCCCCACATACGCCCACGCCATCGTCACCACGGCGGAGCTCGTCCACACCCTGGCAGGCTGAGTCCCCGGACGGCTCACACGGCGGTACTGCCGGCGTCGCCTGGATGACCGTGGCGGCCGCGGTGCGCGTGCGAACCCGACTCTCCCGAGAGCAGCAGCTCGCCCAGGACGCCATCGAACGCGGCTGGCCCCGCGAGGTCGAACGCCACACCGCGGTGGCCGACCGCATCCGGAGCCTCCTCGTGGACCTCGGCGAGAGTCCCGAACCCGCCCCTGGCGATCACCGCTGAACAGACCGGGGCATCAGCGGTTTGAGCGAAAATGAAGAACAGCGAAAATGAAGAACGGAGTGGACAGCCGGACGGCAACGGCTCAAGGCGGTCGGCACGCGGTCTCTTCGGAGCATCCCCCGCACTGTTCGCCGCCGGACCCCGCTCACCCAAGGGGAACGCGTCGGTGTGCTCGACGAGTTGAACGCCGCCGTGCGGTGCCCCGACGCGCACGGCGGGCTCGTGTGCCGGCCACTCTTCCTCGATGCCCTCACCGAGGACGAGTCCCGGCCCGACGGTACGCGGTGGATCGTGGGTATGACGGCGGACCGGGACGTCGGGCTCAGGCCAGGTCGAACCGGTCGAGATTCATCACCTTGTTCCACGCTGCCACGAAGTCACGTACGAACTTCTCTCCCGCATCCTGGGCCGCGTAGACCTCCGAGACGGCTCGGAGCTGGGAGTGCGCACCGAAGATCAGGTCGACGGCGGTGGCGGTCCACTTGACCTCGCCGGTGGCGCGATCCCGGCCCTCGAACACGTTCTCGTCCGTAGCCGACGCCTTCCACTCCGTGCCCATGTCGAGCAGGTTGACGAAGAAGTCGTTGGTCAAGATTCCCGGCCGGTGGGTGAAGACACCGTGGCCGGATCCCTTGAAGCCGGTGTTCAAGGCCCGCATGCCGCCGATCAGCACCGTCATCTCGGGAGTGGTCAGCATCAGCAGGTTGGCGCGGTCCAGCATGAGGGTCTCCGGCGACAGCTTCTCGCCCGCCGGGAGGTAGTTGCGGAAGGCATCCGCCTTGGGCTCCAGCACGGCGAATGACGCCGCGTCGGTCTGCTCCTGCGAGGCGTCCGTACGCCCTGGTGCGAACGGAACCGTGACGTCGTACCCGGCGTCCCTCGCGGCCTGCTCGACGGCCGCGCACCCGGCGAGGACGATGAGGTCGGCGAGGGAGACCCGCGTGCCGCCGGCCTGGGAGAGGTTGAAGTCCTGCTGGATCCGCTCGAGCGTGCGCAGTACCTCGGTCACCTCGGGGAGGTCGTTGAGCTCCCAGTCCTTCTGCGGCGCGAGCCGGATTCGTGCTCCGTTCGCCCCGCCGCGCTTGTCGGTGCCGCGGAAGCTTGCCGCCGACGCCCAGGCGGTGGTGACCAGCTGGGAGATGGAAAGGCCCGAGGCGAGGACCCTGCCCTTGAGGGCGGCGACGTCCTCGTCCCCGACCAGTTCGTGGTCGACGTCGGGAACGGGGTCCTGCCACAGCTGCGGCTCGGGAATCCACGGGCCGAGGTAACGCGAGAGGGGTCCCATGTCGCGGTGCAGCAGTTTGTACCACGCCTTGGCGAACGCCACCGCGAGCTCGTCCGGGTTCTCGTGGAACCTCTTCGTGATCGGGCCGTAGACCGGGTCCACCTTCAGCGCGAGATCCGTCGTCAGCATCATGGGGGCGTGCCGCTTCGACGGATCATGGGCGTCGCGTACGGTGTTCCTGGCCGCGGGATCCGAGGGAGTCCACTGGTGGGCGCCGGCGGGGCTGCTCGTCAGCTCCCACTCGTACCCGTAAAGATTGTCCAGGTACCCGTTGTCCCACTTGGTCGGCTCGGTGGTCCATGCGCCCTCCAGACCACTGGTGAGCGCGTGGGGGCCCGTGCCGCTGCCGTATGTGTTCCGCCAGCCGAGGCCCTGCTGCTCGATGGAGGCGGCCTCCGGTTCCGGGCCGATATAACTGGCTTCGACCGCGCCATGACACTTGCCGAAGGTGTGCCCGCCGATGATGAGCGCGACCGTCTCCTCGTCATTCATCGCCATGCGCCCGAACGTCTCCCGAATGTCCCCGGCGGCCGCCATCGGGTCCGGGTTTCCGTTGGGCCCCTCCGGATTGACGTAGATCAGTCCCATCTGTACGGCGGCGAAAGGACCGGTGAGTTCCCTGTCGCCGCTGTAGCGCTCATCTCCGAGCCATGTGTCCTCGGGCCCCCAGAAGATCTCCTCGGGTTCCCAGATGTCTTCTCGCCCGAAACCGAACCCGAACGTCTTGAACCCCATGGATTCCATGGCACAGTTTCCCGCGAAGACCAGAAGATCCGCCCAGGAGATTTTCCGGCCGTACTTCTGTTTGACTGGCCAGAGCAGACGGCGCGCCTTGTCCAGGCTCGCGTTGTCCGGCCAGCTGTTGAGGGGGGCGAAGCGCTGTGCGCCCCTGCCGCCACCGCCGCGGCCGTCCGCGATGCGGTACGTTCCGGCGGCATGCCAGCTCATCCGGATGAAGAGCGGCCCGTAGTGACCGTAGTCGGCAGGCCACCAGTCCTGGGATGTCGTCATCACCTCGAAGATGTCACGCTTCAGCGCATCGACGTCGAGGGTCGCGAACTCTTCCGCGTAGTCGAAGTCCTCGTCCATCGGGTTGGATCGAGGCGAGTGCTGCTGGAGAACCTGAAGGTCCAGCTGATTCGGCCACCAGTCCCGGTTCGTCCTGGGCCGCCGAGTCGGCGTGGGCGTCGGTGAAGGGATTGCGGGATTCTCGCTTTCACTGCCGGACATGCCTGTCCTTCTTCCTGTCTCGGTGTTCCTTCTGTCGGCTGTCGCTCTTGACGTCATTGGCTTTGCTGGTGTCGAGCACGTCGACCCACACAATCAGCGCGCCTTGGCACCCACCGGCTGGAAAATGTGCTGTGCCACGTCCGTATGGTCGTGCATCGGAGACCACACCTCTATGAAACACGCAGAGCACCCCGCATGACAGACGTGAGAGAAAGGGGCGGCCTTTTGCTCCCGCGCCGATTTCCGAGGCAAGCCGAATCGAATGCGAGAGCCCTTGGACTCGCCGGAGGGCCTGGCTGGTGGCGGCTGCAAGGCGTGGCACGCCTCGGCCAGTGGGCGAGCGATCAGGAATGATGAACGGCCCGAGTGAGCAGTCGTCCAGCTTGATCGTCCTCGAGGTCGGTTGCACCACGTGTGGTTCGAAGCTGCCCTCGGCAGGATAACAACCAGTGCCCGTGCACGACCGGAAACCGCTCGCAGTGAGGGACGTGCCGCGCGCATCGGCTTCACCGCGCCATCGAAGGAGGCGGTCGACGCTGTGTATGCGGCGGCCATGGCGGGGGCGCGACCGACGATGGCGCACCCGCGGACCGCCCCTACTACGCTCCTGGGTACTACGCGGCCGGCGTCTTCGATCCTGAGGGGTACAGCCTCGAGTTCACGTACAAGGCGTGGCAGCACTCAAAGGACAGACCTGGGGTTTTTCGCAAGCTCGCGGTGCCGCGCGGCGGTCCGGCTTGCTCCGGTTCAGGGCGGCAGCTCCAGCACCGACACGAGAAGGCAGGCGACTCGCCCGTGACGGCCTCGGCGCCCATGGACGGCGCCCGAACGCCCGCCGGTCCAGCTCGATGACCCTCCCTGCGAACCCGGGCAGCCGTCTCCCGCTCCTGAAGCATTCCCAGCGCCGACACCACTGCACGGCCCTTGATCACGAAGCGGGTACAAGACGCCGCATTGCTCCCTCACCCCGAGTGAAACCGTGCCTGAACAGCGAGAATCAACCCGTCCCCTTCGCTTGACAGACGGCTTCTCAGGGCCCCCGCGCCGGTTTGCGGGCCGTTGTGAAGGGGCCGATCCTGAGGAAGAGGCATGCCGACCGATCGTGTGGACCGAGCGCAAGGGCTGCGGAGCTTGCGGCGTAGGCCGCCGACGCGCCGGGGAGGACCGCGGCCCTGAGCAGGGAGCGTGTTCCAGATGAGGCTTGTCGTCGATCTCAACCGGTGCCAGGGATTCGCGCAGTGCGTCTTTCTCGCCCCGGACGTCTTCTCCCTCCACGGCGAGGAAGCGCTGCTGTTCTCCCCTCGCTTCGACGAGGCGCACCGTGACCGGGTGGAGAAGGCCGCTGCCGCCTGCCCGGTCCAGGCCATCCTCGTCGACTACTCCGACGAGCCGACGAAGGGTGTGGAGCCCCATGTCGGCTGACACGGACGTCGAGGTCCTGCGGCGCCAGGGCCGCGTCGTCGTCGTCGGTGCCTCGCTGGCCGGTCTGCGGGCGGCGGAGACCCTGCGCGAGCAGGGCTTCACCGGAGTGCTGACGATGATCGGCGACGAGCCGTACGAACCCTACGACCGGCCGCCGCTGTCCAAGCAGGCACTGCTCGGGCGGGCACGGCCCGAGGACACCGCGCTGCCGCGGCGGCGCGACATCGACGCCGAATGGCGGCTGGGCGTCGCCGCCGAAAGCCTCGACAGGGGCGCGAAGCAGGTACGGCTGACGAGCGGCGACACCGTCCCCTACGACCGCCTGCTGATCACCACCGGGACCAGAGCACGGCCCTGGATCCACCCGGAAGAGGCCGAACTGGACGGGGTGTTCGTGCTGCGTACCCGCGACGACTCCGCACGCCTGCACCGCAAGCTGACCGGCGGCGTGTCCCGGGTGCTGGTGATCGGCGCCGGATTCACCGGCTCCGAGGTCGCCTCCGCCTGCCGGGAGCTGGGCCTCCAGGTCACGGTCGCCGAACGCGGCCCGGCACCGCTGGTGGGTGCACTCGGCGGAGTGATCGGCGCGGTCGCGGACCGGCTGCAGCGGGGGCACGGAGTCGACCTGCGCTGCGGCGTCAGCGTCACCGCCCTCGAGGGCGACGACGTGGGACGGCTCAGGCGCGCCCATCTGTCCGACGGTTCGGCGATCGACGTGGAGGTGGCGGTCGTCTCGCTCGGTGCCATGCGGAACACGGAATGGCTCGCCGGCTCGGGGGTGGCCGCGGGGCCCCGGGGGGTCGCGTGCGACGCCGGGTGCCGGGTGTTCGACGTCAACGGCATCGTCACCGACGACATCTACGCCGCCGGTGACGTCGCCCGCAGCCCCCACCCGCTGTTCGACTACCAGTTCCTGGCGCTGGAGCACTGGGGCAATGCGGTCGAGCAGGCCGAGATCGCCGCCCACAACATGATCTGTGCCGGTCCGGATCGCCGTCCGCACCTGTGGCTGCCGATGTTCTGGTCCTCCCAGTTCGGTGTCAACATCAAGTCGGTGGGTGTTCCCTCGCTGGGCGACCAACTGGTCGTCGCCCAGGGGACGCTCGCCGAGGATCGGTTCGTAGCGGTGTACGGGTACCGGGGCCGCGTCATCGCCGCGGCGTCCTTCGACGGGGCCAAGTGGCTGGGGTTCTACGAGCAGCAGATCGCCTCCGGCGCGCCGTTCCCGCCGGAGTACCGCACGGTCGACCGCCGGACCGAGACGCTGCAGCCGGTCGACCCGGCCTTCCCCGACCCCCATCTGCCCACCCACGGGGCCACGGTCACGCTGACGGGTCACTCGCCGAGCGAACGGCGTGTCCAGTTCGTTCCGGCGCATGCCTGATCACCGGCCCTGTACCGCCCGGAGCCCCGAGGAGTCACCATGACGTCCGGCACCATCGCCGCGCAGATCACCGACTACGCCAATCGAGCCGATCCGTACCCGCTCTACGCGGAGCTGCGCAAGCAACCGGTCAGGCGGGAGGACGACGGCTCCTACCTGGTCAGCACCTACTACGAGGTGCGGAACCTGGCCAACGACCCGCGGCTGAGCAACGACACCCGCAACCGTCCGTCCGGCTACGGCCGCACCGCGGAGACGAACGACACGGGTCTGCCGCCGAGCTTCATCTTCACCGACCCACCCGTGCACGACCGGCTGCGCGACACCATCAACCGGCCCTTCGGCCCCCCGCACAGCCCCAGATTCCTCGACGGCCTGCGCGGAGAGCTGGCCAAGGTCGTCACCGAGCTGCTCGACGCCTTCGAAGGCAAGGACCAGGTCGACATCGTCGAGGACTTCTCCTACCCGCTTCCCGTCACCGCCATCTGCAAGGTCCTCGGCGTGCCACGCGAGGACGAACCGCGCTTCCACGTCTGGGCCGACGCGCTGGCCTCGTCGCTCGATCCCCAAGTCGGCGAGGACGGCCGGGACAAGGGACAGCGGGCACGCCAGGACATGGGCGCCTACCTGGCCGACCTGATCCAGACCAAACGCCGCCACCCCGGCCCCGGGATCCTCAGCGCGCTCGCACCCGACATGACACCGGCGGACCTGGAGGCCACCGCGGTGCTGCTCCTGGTCGCCGGCCACGAGACCACCGTCAACGCGATCACCAACACGACCCTCACCCTGCTGCGCCACCCCGACATCCTCGACCGGTTCCAGAAGGAGCCGGAGCTGGCCGTCCCGCTCATCGAGGAGGTGCTGCGGTACGAGCCCCCGGTCCAATTCGTCCCGTGGACCACCGCCCTGGCCGACATCGACGTCGCCGGCACCACGATCCCCGAGGGCTCGCCGGTCTGGCTCATGCTGGCCGCGGCCAACCGCGACCCCAGACGCTTCAAGGACCCCGACCGGTTCGATCCCGACCGCAAGGACAACGAGCACCTGGGTTTCTACACCGGCATCCACTACTGCTTCGGCGCCCCGCTCGCCCGCATAGAACTGCATCTGGCCGTGCCCGAACTCTTCCGCCGGGTCAAGTTCTCCCGGCTGCTCGAGGACCCGCCGCCGTACCGCGCCAACGCCGTGCTGCGCGGCCCCCGGCACCTTCCCGTCGCGATCGAGGGCCTCACAGCGTGAACGCGGCAGAAGGTCTCGGAACGAGGTATCGCCGCGCCCTGTTCAGCGGCTGCTGAGACCTGCGATCCCCGTCAGTGGATGGTGGAGGGACGCGATGACATGTTCCCCCGGTTCTTCGGCCGGGCCGCCGGGCAACGGCACGGCACGGATGTGTCCGCCCAGGCCGGCGACGCAGGCGACGCCGGCGGCGGGGTCGACGGCCAGCCCGATCGCCTCGGCGAAGCCACGCGCCAGGATCCGCGGAGGCTCGCCCGGCACCCCCGCTGCCGGGATCGCGGCCCGGTTGAGCGTGTTGCCGTCCGGCGGTGGGCCGGCGGTCGGCCCAGTAGAGCCAGTCGCCCTCGAGGTGCAGGTCGATCGGCTCGGGCAGGCCGGACCAGAGCAGTTCGACGTCCGTGCTCCGCTCCGGGACCTCCCCGGCCGGGAGGTCCAGGCCGGCGCGGAAGATCCGGCCCCTGCCGCCCTTGGCGGGGCCCTTCTGCGTCCAGTAGAGGTGTCCGCGCACGGGATCGACCGCGACGCCCACGCACTCCTGGGAGATGTCACCGGGCGGGTTGACCACCAGGTCGGTCAGCGGACGGTTTCCAGGGCGCTGACCTGGGTTTCCGCCCGGCATCGCCAGCCACAGCACCCAGCAGGACTGCTACTTCGGCCCCGGCCACCTTCTGCGTCGGCATGACCGTCATGTCGACTTCGCAGGCGGTTTCGCCGCAGCGCAATTCGTCCACGACATGGTGGAAGCAGACGGGATCCGCCTGCCCACCGAACGCCGGGCCTGCCGAAGCGCTGCGGACAACCGCCCGATCCTGGACCAGACGATGGTCTCCATCGATGTCGGCAACGCTCGGTTCACCTGACATCGGGCCCGTACGCGGCGCGTGCTGGGCAGGACCGACGGCTGCGGGCCTCGCACCGTTTCAACCGCCGGCTCAGGAGCCGAGGTCGGCCAGCCAGCGCAAGGCGCTGAGGCTCGGCAGGAAGAAGTACTCGCCGCCACGCGTGGTGACAAAGCGCTCGACGCCGTGCAGGCGACGCCGCACGGGGTGCTGCGGGATCGTGAAGACGCCCGAACCGTCGTTGTCGCCGGTGAGCAGGTCCTTCTCCACGCCAAGGCCGGTGAAGTTGCCGTCGTTGAACCATTGCGACTTCACGAACTCGAACTGGCGGTCGAGGTGTGCGTTGACGGCGATGAACACGATGCCTCGGTCGGCGCCGTCGTCGTCCAGGGTGCCGGCCGGCAGCGGCGGCCCGTAGCTGGTGCTCCGCCGGATCAGGCGGTGGAGGTCCACGTCACCGATGATCTCCGAGTCACGTGGATTGGCACGCCTGGCGTGGGCACCATGGGGGCAGACCGCGCCGTGCGGATCGGACGCGTAGAGGAAGTCGTTGTTGCGCTGCTCGTCCGCCCCCAGGTCCGGGTCGTCGTGCTCGGGCGCCAGGATCAGGGGGGCACCGCTCGGCCAGCGGCCCACGATCTTCGCGGCCAGCAGCGACTCCTCTTGCGGGCCACCGGCGTTGTCGTGGAGATACCGCCGGAAGGCGGCGACGCGCGTGTGCAGCTTCCGCCAGACGACGTACGTACCGTTGCGGCCCAGCACGTCCGGCTCCGGCATCGGCGCCAGGTTTCCCGTCTGGTCGGGATGGCCCAGCACGAACTCGCCCGCCTTGACGGTGGGTCCGCCACCCGGCGGGTTCTGCGCGCCGCTGCCTTCCACCGCGGGGTTGCTGATGCCGTCCTTGTAGCCGAAGCTGGTGCGCCCGGAGGCCAGTTGGTAGAGGTCTTGCCGGTACACCACTTGAAGGCCGGGAAGCTGTGAGCGCGCCTGACGCGCCCGTTCGAGGACGACCGCCAGCGACTCCTGGTCGGCGGCGACGAGGGACAGCACGACGTGCACCTGGCCGGTGCCGAAGGGCGGCTCCCAGCGCGCGGGTGCGCTGTCACCGGTGTCGCCCAGGAACTCCGCCCGTGCCGCCATACCCTGCCGGAACTCCTCGGGGAAGCTGTTCAGGGAGGCCTGCGGCACCTGGAGGGCTTCGAGCCCCCGGTACGTCACCGCGACGTTGAGGAGCGCCGGCAGGGGCGGCTGCCACCAGTTGGCGGCGGAGTCGACCAGCCCGGCCAGGCGCCCCATCAGCTCACGGCCGGCGCGGGGGTCGTCCACCCGCAGCAGGATGTAGGTGCCGACGTACGGTGACGGCCGGGTGCGCAGCACGATGCCCTGGATCTCGTCCAGTTGCAGAGGTGGGCCTTCAATCGTCGTCATGTCGTCCCCTCGGTCAGCGTCGGCCGATTTGTACCAATGACTGGTTCTATCGAGGCTGTCCGACACGGCATCTCGCGCGATCGACGAGCGTGCGGACGCGCGGGGTCGGTCGAAGCGCGAGGTTCTGCCGCGCAAGGTCAAGGGCCCGCTGAGGATCGCCGCCGGTTGTCAGCCAGAACTCCGCCGCGTGATCGGCGTACGCTTCGGGGTGGCGCGCTATCAGCCTCTCGTAGCGAGCCGCGGCATGGGCGCGCCAGAACTTTGCCTCGCCCCCCGCCTGCCGCATGGCCAGGAGGCGGGCGAGTTGGGCCGCGTAGTGCGGATCGTCACTGCCGAGCGCCAGCCGGCGCAGGTGCCTGACCGCCGCGGCACCCCTGCCCTCGGCGGCATCGACAACCGCGAGGTGGCCCTGCGCCGGCACGTTACCCGGCAGTCGGCGGGTGGCGCACTCCAGCCAGATGCGCGCGCGTGCGAAGTCGTCCTGGGACAACCACGTCTGTGCGCAGTGGAATTCGAGCACCGCGACCGGGAAAGGACTGACCCCGCGGTAGCCACGTCGCGCCGCCGGAAACCACCTCTCGGCCTCGGCCACCTCCCCCCGCTCGGCGTGCCAGCGAGCCAGGGCGGCCAGGGCGCTGAAGTCGTGCCGTCCCAGCAGCGCGTGCCGATACACGGCGAGCGCCTCGTCGTACCGCCCGACCGCCTGATGGATGGCAGCCCGCTCCTCGTCCAGGATTTGTCGGTCGAGTCCCAGCGCAGCCGCCGCGTCGAGATCGGTCAGCGCCGCCTGGAACCGATGGAAGACGGCGGCCGGCCTGGCCCGGGCCACGCGGGACCGGGGATCGCTCGGTACCTGGTCGGCGAACGCCTCGGCCAGCGACGCGGCGTGCTCCGCCTCGTCGACACGGCCCAGTACGTGTCCGCGCAGCGCGGTCAGCTCCACCAACTCGCTCCACCCGTCACCGGTCAAGCTTCCGCGGTTCGCCTGGCCTGTGAGGCCCTCGATGCGCGCGTCGAGGTTGCCCATGGCGATCAGTCCTGCCGTCGTTGCCGGACCGTCGGCAAGATCGAGTCGTGACCCGTCGCTCACACGGCCGGCCGTTGCGGAACTGCTCCTCATCGGCTTGCGGCGGCCCCCGGGACGGACACGGGCACAGGCGGGTCGGGGTTGGGAGGTGCCAGATACGGAAACTCCCGGGAGGCCGGTGCGGTCGCCCGGTCGACGCCGTCGCTGACCCGCGGGCCGTGGAAGCCGTTGACGATCAGCGTGTACAGCGTGTCGATGACATCGTCGTTGAGCGTGCGGCCGCCGCAGGTCGCGGGCGACCGCCCCTCCAGCAGGGCTCGCTCGATCTCGAAGTAGCTGTCTTCGGCGTAAGGCTTTGCCACGTCCACGACCAGGAAGTCGGCGAGCAGCAGGTCGGTCAGCGGATGCGTCCCGTCCCGGTCCGTCTGCCAGTCGAGCCTGCCGTCCAGACCGTCGAAGAAGGCCAGGTTGGCGTTCAGCCGCGAGCGGTAGGCACCCATGTAGTGCGACCCCGGCCGGAACGGGTCTTCCTCGTTGTAGAGATCGCGCAGATCCACGATCGTGTTCGCGGTGTCGACCCCGTTCTCGGACATCAGAACGTTCTTCACCTCCGGGCGGCCGAGCCGCTCCAGTCGTACGGGATAGGGGCCGGACGTGACGGTTTCCGCGGCAACGGCGAACATCGTGCCCGGGGCCGGCCCGGGCAGCCCGGCAACGTCGAACTCGACGACGATGGTCAGGACATCGACGCCTTCCAGTGTGTTGGTGCCCTCCGGGAGGAAGGCGAGCCGTCGCTCCGCCCGCGTCTGCACCTCCTTGCCGACATCCATGAAGAAGGGATCCAGCCGCAGCCCGGCGTAGACGCGCACGCCATGGCCCTCGCCGCCCCGCTCGTCGTTCACCTGGAACGCGACCGCCTCCCCGTCCGGGAGCACGCACGTTCCCCACTGCGTCGTCTCCCCGCCGGCCTCGGACTCGACCGGGCCCGAGAACGTGCAGGTGAACGCATACTCATCGACACCGAGCTCGAAGAGCGGACCCGAATGATCCGCCGCAATGGCCGCGGGACGGACACGCAACCGGTAGCTGGCCGCGTCGGAGAACAGAGCCCCTGGGCGGGCATTGGGAAAGACGTCCATGACGAGGACGAGCCGACCCGTCCGGGAAGGGCTGGGAAAGGCGTAAAGGTCGGCGAGGTCGATGGCTGGATCGACCTCGGCGCGGGGGCCGGAGAGGTGGTCGGACATGACGGTGCGGCCTTCGCTGAAGGGGCCCGGTACGGCGCCGTGCGCCGTTGCCGGGCCGCCTGGATGATGTTCCAGGTGTCTTGGCTGCAGCCACAGCACCTGGGACGGGAAAACCATTACGGGGACACCCTTCCGACGGACAACCCGCCGAAGCGGCCCTGACCGCCGGAAGCCGTGCCGCTAGTCGGCCGCTGCATCCAGCAACGCGTTGAACGCCTCCGTGACCTTCTGCGCCTTGGCGGTGTCCTCGACCGTCATGGTCGGATTGGAGGCGTACCACATGTCGGCCTCCACGATCTTCGGCGTCAGCCAATCGACGATGCCAGGATTGGTCGCCCCGGGATAGCCCTCGAGGACACCATCGAACATCTCGTCGAACCATGGCGCGGCGTTGGCGAAGATGTCTGCGATGTATGGCTTGAAGTCCCCGTCATAGGTGACTGCGCCTATGGCCTGGGTGTCGTTGTTGATGAACGTGACACGGAAGTCGTGAACAGTGCCGACGAGCTTTTCATAGTGGAAGGCGTCTTGCTGGATCTTGTCGGCATGCTGGCGGAACCTCGCCGCGCCGCCGGGCTCGACATCCCAGAGAACGGTGATCTCCGCGACCTCCCCGACCCGCTTCCCGACACCGTCAGGCTGCCTGAATACGCTCGGCGCGGCATCCGTCGCAGTCGCCGACGTCTCCGCTCTGTGCGTCGTCATGACTCCCTCTCCCTTGATCGTCTCTTGGCCGGTCTGCGGGCTCCTTCTCCGTTCGGATGTTGTTCGGATTCCTCGCATAAACAGCTTTGTCGCCCTGTAAAGCGTCGGCAAGACGATCACGAGAGCATGGCTCGAGGGCTTACGTGTGCGGTCGGTGGCGGGCGCCGTAGCGTTCGAGGGCCAGGAGAGCGGCGTCGTCTCCGGGTTCGTGGCCCACGTGATCCAGCAGGTCGCGGTGGAAGTGGCGGAGGCGGCGCGCTCGGTGAGGGGGTAGAAGGCTCCCTTGGGTGAGCGGGCTTCGATGACACCGTCGGTGTGGAGCAGCAGCATGTCGCCGTCCTCGAAGGTGAAAGGGTCGGCGCGGTGGCTGGGGGCGGGCAGTTCGCACATGCCCAAGGGGGGTACGTGTCTGCGACGTCCTCCAGACTTCTGCAGACGCTCACCTCCAGGCCCGCGGCAACTTCGGGCAGGGTCTCGTATCGGTGCGCGCCCTCGCGGAATACGCCCAGCCCCATGGCCGCCTCACCGACGGCGGCCAGTCCTTGCCCCGGACGTCGCCGATGCGGGTCTCGTCCTCGGCCGTCAGGTACAGCCGGGTCACCCGCAGCCGCCCGATCCGGCGGCGTGGTGGCCGCAGCAGTACGAGTTGAGCCATCTCGGCCACCGACCGTGCCCGCTTCAGCTCCCTGCTGCGCCGCTCGCGCACATGGCAGACGAAGACGACCAGAGCGGACAGCACGGTCAGAGCGGTGATCTGCGCGAGGTGATCGGGCGTGGTCGGTCAGCCGTGGAACACGGCGACAAGAACCCGGGCGGCCACAGCCAGTGCCCCGGCCAGGTACGCGGTGAGGGCCGGCGCGATCACCAGCAAGGGGCCCAGACGGACGTCGGGAGGGGAATCTCCGGATCGTCCTGCCGACCGATCCTGCGGACCGAGCGCAATCGGTCGGTGCACGAGGGTCCTCGCCGGAGGCACGCCTCACAACCAGCCGCGGCGGGCGGCGATCAGCCCAGCCTGAAAGCGGGTGTCCACCCCAAGTCGACTCATCAGGCGCTGAATACGACGCTGGGTTGTGCGCTCGCTCCAGCCCTGGGCGCGGGCGATCGCGGCGTCGGTGAGCCCTGAAGCGACCAGCGACACCAGCGACCGGGTCTCTTGGTCGGGTTCGTCGGCGACATTCTCGACGTCCGCCTCCACGGCCGCTGTGGAAACCGTCAGGGGCAGTGGCACCGCCCGCTCCCACTCCGCCTCGAACAGCGACTCCAGGGCCACCAGCATCGGCGAGCTTTTCACCAGGTACGCCGCGAGCCGGCCGCCCGGCGCCGAACTGACGGGGATGATCGCGGCCCTGCTGTCGCAGATCACGAGTTTGAGCGGTAGTTCGGTACGGACGCGCGCCTGTTCGCCGGCCTGGAGACTGGGCAGGATGTCGTCAGCGAGGCGGCCCGGCCAGGCGACGGCGGCCCGGTCGTAGATCACCCGGTGGGCGACGCCGCGGCGCTGCCGCTTGATCTGCTCGTCCAGGTTGCTGCCCGGCCGGTCGACGTAGGGCGGCCGGTCGAAGGCCCGGATCTCACGCTGCGCCTGGGTGGCCAGGCGCTGCACCGCGGCGCTGACGTCGGCGCGCTCGGTGAGGAGCTCCACCGCGAGGTCCGGGCTGCTGATCCGGGACGCCTCCCGGTGTGCGTCCATCAAGCGATGCACTTGCGTCGCCAGTCGCTCCTTGACCAGACCGGCCGGCTGCCGCGCGGTGGCGGGAACGGACAGTTCGCAGGCGTCGGCGAGTTCCGAGGCCGTGGCGTTGGGCATCTGGACCAGCACGGCGTAGACGAGTTCCGTTTCCGCTGTCAGTCCAAGCACGTCAAAGGCCATGATTTCCCCGCCTTCATGTCGCCTGCCCGCCGGCGCAAAGTGTCATGATCCGGTACGCAGCGGGTCCGCGGACGTTGTGTGCCCGCGGACCCGCGTGATTGAGCGAGCGAATCGGGGTCAGTAGGTGAACTGCTCGATCTGTAGGCCGTCGCCCGAATACGTCCAGCCTGTCCGGGTTGCCGGGTCGAGCTGGATCACGCGCTCGTGATGGCTGTCGAGCCGGCCGTTCCAGGCACCGTACAGCGGGTACTCGACGCCGGTCACGGTGCCCACCGTCCTGCCCGTCTTCAGGTCGACGACGGCGATCCGGCCGGTGGCGTTGTTGTCTCCGAAGCCGTACTGCTGGTAGCCGCCTGTCGGCTTCAGGTCCGGGTACCGGAAGGCGCACAGTGCCAGTTGATGCTCACCGTCGACGGCGAGCGCGAGGGGCACCTGACCCGTTCCGAGGTTCACCGGGTCCCCGCCGGGCAACTGCGCGACATACGCGGTGCCGGGGAAGTTGACGCTGTACGAGTGGTACCACGTTTCGTAGAGATTGCCCTTCTGGTCGGAGGCGAGGTCTCCGGCACAGGGGAGTCCTCCCTGGCTGTGGGTCACGGTTCCGTCGTCCAGGTCGACCGCTGCCATGGTCCCGGACCCGGTCCCGGCCAGGCAGTTGACGGTGCTCCCGGTCCTCTGCGCGGAGAAGACGCCGCTCGACTCGTCCACGTCCAGCAGGCCGTACGTGGACCAGCCGTCCGGGGTGGGGTCGAGCTGGAGCGGTGTCGCCCCAGTGCCGGTCGCCGTGTCCACGGGGAGCACGAAGCCCGCGTGGTCGCTCGAACGGTAGGCGAGCACCGCCGCACGGTGGCGCTTGGCGTCCACCCGGCCGCCCGTGACGACGTACTGGTCGTCGACCCGGACGGGGCTGCCCACTGCGGTGCCGGTGCTCGTGTCATAGGTCTCGAGCCACTGCTCGCCGGTGCTCGTCCGCTTGTGCAGGATCAGCGTGTGGTGTGCCGAGTCGATGCCGAACACCTCGTAGAGGGAGCCGCGCGCAGGGTCGCCCGTGAGCTTGCGCCCATAGCTTCCCGTGGCGGCGTCGTAGTCGTACACCGAGCCTTCACCGGTGGGGCTTTCGACCGACGCGACGGAGGTGCCGCCGGGGACGATGGCGAAGTCGGTCAGGTTCGTACCGTCGGGGGCCACTCCGTCGTCGTACGCCAGCAGGGACGTCGGCGAAGCCTGCCCGAGTGTCCTGCCGTGCTCGTCGACGGCGAACACCCGCAGGTCATAAGCGACCGAAGAGGGCAACCTGAGCGTGCGGGCGTCCAGTTCCACTGTGCCCCGCGTGCCGTTCAGCGGGCGGTCGAGCGTGGCCGGGCTGTCCACCCCGTTGTGGTCGCGGGCGGTGCCGTTCTGGTTGCTGACCATGTCGTACGAGTTGTACATGTTCGGTCCGGGCGCGGAGAGTTCCAGCAGCGTGCCGGTGGCGCCATCGACGTGCGACACGTCGTAGTGCACCGAGAACCGCGGTGCGGCTCGATCGATCTCCAGGAGGTGCCCGAAGGCCGCCGTTGCCTTCGCGGCCAGGGTCGGTGCCGCGGGGCGCTGTGAGGGGTCACCGCCGTCGACCCGGATCGAGGCGAATTCGCCGTAGACGGGGCCGCGCTTGGAGCTGCCGGTGGGGTTCTGGACGATCCCGAGCCCGTAGATGCCGCCGCCGGCGGAGAAGGCCTCGGCCGGGACGGTGACCGTGCCGCGAAGTCCCGTCAGCGGGGTGGTGTAGGAGGCGGAGAAGATGGGCGCCAGCCCGGGGTTCCAGTGGCCGACTCCCGACACGACGAGCTGGGGCGAGTTGACGTTCCGCACCCCGGTGAGGTCGTAGCTCACCTGCACGGGGTGCCCCGTCTCGACGACGGGCCGGGCCACCGGGGCGAGTGCTTCGACGTATGTGCCGTCGGTGGGGCCGAAGGCCAGGTCGTGGGTGGCCGAGGCCAGCACCTGGTGGCCGTGGCGCACCTCGAAGGTGAGTGATATCTGCCGGTCCGTCGTCGAGACGACGGGAAGTCCGGCGGCGGTCAGCATCTGGCTGGGTGTCAGCCGGATCGCCGGCAGATCGGAGGTGAATGCGTGATCCCCGATGCGCAGCGCGTAGCTCACGCCTTCCCGGTCGGACAGGCCGGTCACGTCGGCGCCGATGGTCACCGGTCCCACCAGGCCCTCGCCGGTGGCGGCGGCGCCGGTGCTCGGTCCGGTCAGGTCGATGCGTCCGGGGTCGGTGGCCTCCAGGTACGAGCCGCCGAGCCCGCCGATGGTCTGGCGATGCGCCACCGAGAGCCGGACGATCCGGGGTGTGTCCGTGTCGGCGTGGCCGCCGTGCGCCTTGGCCAGGACCGCCTGCACAGCTGCCGTGACGTCGAGCTGCGGACCCACGTGCAGGGGCTGGTCGATCTGCGGCGGAGTGGGCACGGCGCGGCCGGTGTGCTCCAGCAGGGAACGGACGTCATCGGGCGACGGGTGCTGCCCGGTCAGCCGGGAGGCCTGCAGTACGACCGCTGCGGCCGCCGCGATCTCGGGCGCGGACGCCGACGTGCCTCCGCTGAGAACCTCCTTGACCGACTGCGCGGTCCGACCCTGGTGCTCGAAGGCGGGGATGCCGTCACTGGGCGCCGAGACGTCCACGCGGGTGCCGAAGCCCGAGGAGAAGATCCCTGAGCCGTTGAGCCGTGTGGTCGCCCAAGTCCCGTTGTCCGACGCGGCTGAGCCGTTCTGCGGCGGAACGGACAGTGTGTCGTCGGTCGTGGTGCCGCCCGCGGCGATCGCGCCGGAGTCCAGCACCTTGCTGGGTGTGGTCGACCCCTGGTCGTCGTCGATCCGGGTGGCGTCGGCGGCCTTGCGCGTCACGTCGGTGGCGGTGCTGCCGCCGTCGGGTCCGACGGCCGCGTTGGTGTACAGCCGGGTCCCGTCGTTGGACGAGACCACCATGGTGATGCCGTACTGCTGCACGATCGAGGCGATCACGGCCTGCTGGACGGGGTCGTCCTCCAGGTAGCGGCTGGGAAGCCCGTAGGCGTCGGTGCCATAGCCCAGGCTTGCGGTGATCACATCGGGACGCGGGGTCTGCCGGGCCGCGGCCAGCAGGGCCATCGCGATCTGGCTGAACGTCGGCTGCTGCGGGACGACGAGCCGGTAGTCGGCCCCCGGGGCGATGCCCAGCAGGTCGGAGTTCCCGCTGCCCTCCATGCCCGGGCGCTGCAGTTCGTGCGGAAGCGGCGCCATCACGGAGAAGTCCAGCAGCACCTCACCCAGCGCGGGGTCCTCCCCCTGGGTGGAGCCGGTCGGGTCGAGGGCGCCGGTCGCGTCCGCGGTGTAGGTGGGGATCAAGGGCATCGTGGGGATGTCCAGGTACCGCTGGCCGTTCTGGACCACGGTCGTCGGCCCCGCCGCGCCCAGGTGCGGCGTCGACGCGTCGGTGAGATCGCCGACCGAGACGTTGGTGATCCTCTCACCCGCGCCGGGCAGCTGGTCGAACTTCTGCTTCAACAGGCTGTACGCGCCGGTCGCGTCCACGCCGCCGGCATTGAGGAAGCTCTGCAGCGAGGCGCCGAGGGCCGCGTTGCCGGGCACACCGTCGGAGCCGGTCGCACCGCTGTCCTGCCCCTTCACCGACGAAGCGGACTTCCGCGTCGTGGCGTTGACCGAGGAGGGCAGCGGCACGGCGCCGGTGTTCATGGGGGAGACGGTCTGGTCGGGCTCGGCGTAGACGACACCGGGTGCGGCGGCCAGCGCCCGGGCAGCCGCCGAGGGGTCGCCGCCGGCGAGCTGGACGACCTGGACCTCGGACAGGTCGATCGCCCCTGAGCCCAGCTTTGTCCGTGCGGCTGAGCGCAACTGCCGCACCTGGGTGCCGGTCAGCCCCGGCATCAGGGGCCGCATGGAGACCGCGTGGGCCCGGTGGAGCGCGGTGTTGACCGCGGTGTTGGAGGTCAGCGCGGTACGGGCCTGCAGATTGCGCTGCTTTCCCAGCGACTTGCCCGTCACGTGGGTGGCCGAGCCGAGTACCACAAGGACCTGGTGCGGACTGTTCTTCACCGGCTGCGCGGGCGTGGGCTTCAGGAACGAGCGCCAGGGACCGAGCGCTGAGGAAGAGGGTGTGCTGGGCAGTGCGCCCCCCGAAGGCATGCCTTCCGCAGGGGACTCGGCCGCAGTGGTCTGCGCTCCGGTGGCCACGGCGTAATGCACGGGTGCGGCGAGCACTACGGCCGCACTGGCTATGGTGGCGAGGCCGCGAGCGATCGCCCGTCTCCGCCGTTTCATGGGCACTCCACTTCGTACAAGGCAATTCGAGGAAGCAACGACAAGGCGCCGCCCCCAAACAGCGCCTGAGCTGCGGGGAATCTTTCAACCTGGAAAAGCCGGCACAAGGTGAGCCGGGTGGCGGACTTCTGCCAACCGGCGGGAACTCGCCACTGGAACGGTGATGTCGCACGGCATTTGGCGGCCTTGAATCCGTGATGTCGTCGTCGTGTCGTGCGGACTGACGGCAGCAGGGCTGTTTCACTGCGCGCGGCCAGAGGCCGAGATGCGCCGGGCCCCTCTCGCCTCACCACGCGCCGTCCGGCGGACGCACCGTTCGCGGCACCGAGGGTGCGAAGGACGCCCGGCGGAATCGGCTCAGGCGGCCGTCTCGTCGAGGAGTTCCAGCACGTGCCGGCAGGGGCGGCCGGTGGCGCGGGTCATGCCCATCTCGCAGGTGCGGTTGCAGGAGGCGTACGCGTCGTATGTGCCCGCGGTGATCCCGGCGGCCTGGGCGGCGGTGGCGCTCGCGGTGATCTCCGGGTGCAGCAGGCCGCGGTCGCCGGCGAACGCACAGCAGCCCCAGTTGTCGGGCACGGTGATCTCGTCGCTCACTGCCGCGGCCACGGTGCGCAGGGCGCCGTCGATGCCCAGGTGAACGGTGGAGCAGGTGGGGTGCAGGGCGAGGCTGCCCAGGCGGCGGGGCTCGGGCAGCGCGGGGAGCAGGTGCTCGGCCGTGAAGGCGACGCTGTCGACGAAGCGCAGGGCGGCGAAGCGGACGCGGTCCGATTCCGGCAGGGCACTGGGCAGTTGCTCCAGGCCGTGGGTGCAGGAGGACGCGTCGCAGACCACGGGCAACCGGCCGTGGTCGCTCGCATCCCACAGCGCCGCCGGCGTGCGGGCGGCCATGGTGCGGTGCCCGGCGGTGTTAGCCCTTGGACTGCCAGGGGGTGCCGCAGCACAGGCCGGTCAGACCCTCGGGCACGACGACGGGGACGCCCGCCCGGTCGCACAGGCGCAGGAAGGCTGCCGCCGCCCCGTCGGAGGTGCCCTCCGCGGCGAAGACGCTGCCGATGCAGGCGGCGAAGAACACCGCCCGCGCCGCGGCGGGCCGCCGGGGAGTGGGCCGGGCCGGGCCGCCGCGCGGGATGTCGTCGGCCCAGGCGGGCACCAGTTCCCCCGCCCCGAGCCGGCGCACGGCGCCGGTGGCGGCGCGTACGGCCGGGGCGGGCGCGGCGTGCGCCGTGTTGAGTGCGGCACGCGCACCCTTGACCGTGGCCGCCCAGTGCCGGGCCGTCGCGCTGCCGGCGCGCTGAGCGGTGGCGCCATGGCGTTCGGCGCGCAGGCGCTTCATCACCGCGCCGGTGTCGATGGTGACCGGGCACGCGGTGACGCAGAGGCTCTCGGCCGCGCAGCTGTCGACGGCCGCGTAGGCGTAGTCGGCTTCCAGGGCGCGGCGGCGTTCGTCGTCGCCGGCGGCGGTGGCGAGCGCGATCTCGCGCTGCAGGACGATGCGCTGACGGGGCGTCGTGGTGGCGTCCGCCGTGGGGCGGACGGGTTCGCAGTAACCGCACTCGACGCACGCGTCGACGGCGGGGTCGACCTCGGGAACGCTCTTGAGTCTGCGCAGGTGCGCGGCCGGGTCGTCCTCCAGGAGCACACCCGGGTTGAGCACGCCGTGCGGGTCGCACAGCCGCTTCAACTCGCGCATGACGTCGTGCAGTTCGTCGCCATACTGACGGCGGACGAAGGGGGCCATCGCCCGGCCGGTGCCGTCCTCGGCCTTCAGTGTGCCGCCGGCGTCCAGGACGAGGTCGACCATGGCGTCGGTGAACCGGGCGTAGCGCTCGATCTCCGGGGCGGAGTCGAAGTCCTGGGTGAGCATGAAGTGCAGGTTGCCGTCGCGGGCGTGGCCGAAGATCACCGCGTGCTGGTAGCCGTGCCGGTCGAAGAGGCCGATCAGGCCCTCGCAGGTGCGGGTCAGCCGGTCCATCGGCACCGCGATGTCCTCCAGTAGCGCGGTGGTGCCGGGACGGCGCGCTCCCGCGACCGCCGTGTACAGGCCCATGCGCAGGTGCCAGAGGCGGGCCCTGACGTGCGGGTCGCGGACGAGCCCGGTCCCGGTGACGGCGGGCAGGCGGTCCAGGACCGGCTGGGCCGTGGCCACCCTCGCCGCCAGCTCCTCGGCGCTGTCCTCGGCGAACTCCACCAGCAGCGCCGCGTGCTGCTCCACGCGCAGACCGCGCAGCTCGTCCACGGGGTCCGGGGACTGCTGCGGCACGCGCAGCGAGGCCGCGTCGAGGAGTTCGGCGGTGCGGGCGCCGACGGCCAGCAGCGCGGGCAGCGCGTCGGTGGCCTCGGCGAGGCCGGGCAGCACCAGCAGGGCGGTGGCGGTGTGCGGCAGGACGGGTACGGTGCGGAAGGCGGCCTCCCCGACGAAGCCGAGGGTGCCCTCGCTGCCGATCATGAGATGGGCGAGGATGTCGGCGGGATCGTCGTGGTCCAGGAACGAGTTGAGGCCGTAGCCCATGGTGTTCTTCATCGAGAACAGCCGCTCGATGGTGGCGCGCGAGCCCGCCGAGGGGCGCACGCGGTCGCGCAACCGGAGCAATCCCGCGTGCAGTTCGGACTCGCGGGCGCGCAGCGCCTGGTCCGCGTCGGGCGTCGCGGTGTCGACGACGGTGCCCGAGGGCAGCACGAACTGCAGGGACTCCATGGTCCGGTAGGCGTTGTCCCGGGTGCCGCAGTTCATGCCGCTGGAGTTGTTGGCGACCAGGCCGCCGATGGTGCACGCGGACTCGCTGGCCGGGTCGGGGCCGAGCCTGCGTCCGTACCGGGCGAGCCGCGTGTTCGCCTGACGCACCGTCAGCCCCGGTTGCAGGCGAACGCGCAGGCCGTCGTCGAGGACCTCGGCGCTGCGCCAGTGGCTGCGGACGTCCACGAGGATGCCGTCGCCGCCCGCCTGCCCCGCCAGGCTGGTGCCGCCCGAGCGCAGCGTCAGCGGCACACCGGCCGCACGGGCCCCGGCCATCAGCGCGCCCACCTCGGCAGCGGAGGCGGCGCGCACGACGGCGTGCGGCGTGAAGAGGTACGGCGAGGCGTCGTGCGCGGCGGCGACCCTGCGGGGCATGTCGGTGGTCACCCGGGCCGGGTCGCCGACGCACGCGGCCAGCAGCTCGGCCAGGCCGGCGGCCCGCTCCGGGAGGGCCGGTGCGGCAGGGGGTGTGGGGGCGGTGCGGCTCATGAGTCCTCGCTGCTGGGCGATTCCGTGGGTAGAGGGGCGACGCGCAGCAGGCGCGGCGGCTGTACGGCGGGTTCGGGCAGGCGCAACGGCGCCGAACCGGGGGTGATGCTGCCGAGCAGCGTGGCCCGGCGGGCGCCGGTGCCCGAGGGCAGGGTGCCGGGCAGTCCGTGCATCGTGAGGAAGCCGAGGACGGCGAAGGCCAGGGCCTCCTTGGCGTCGGAGGGCAGGCCCAGGTCGTCACTGGGGCGCAGCCGCACGCCGGGCATTTCCTCCGCGATCATGCGCATGAGCACCGGGTTGCGGGTGCCGCCGCCGGAGACGACGAGCTCGGTGACCCCGTGGGCGCGGCAGGCGTCTGCGACGGTGACGGCGGTGAGCCGGGTCAGGGTGGCCACGACGTCGTCGGGGTCCGGGGTGGGCACCGACTGCAGCGCCCGCTGCAGGTAGGGCAGGTGGAAGTGCTCCTTGCCGGTGCTCTTCGGGGCCGGCCTGCGGTAGTAGGGGTCGTCCAGGAGGGCGCTCAGCAGGTGCGGGCTGGTCCGGCCGGCGGCGGCCCTGCGTCCGCCCTCGTCATAGGTGGCGGCGCCGGCGGTGAAGTGCCGTACGGCCGCGTCCAGCAGGGCGTTGGCGGGGCCGGTGTCGAAGGCCAGCGGTTCGGCGCCGGGTGCGAGGACGGTGACGTTGGCGATGCCGCCGAGGTTCAGCGCGGCGGGCGTGCCGGGCAGGGCGCGCAGCAGCAGGGTGTCGGTCATGCCGACCAGCGGGGCGCCCTGCCCGCCGGCGGCCACGTCCCGGCTGCGCAGGTCGGAGACGACCGGGAGCCCGGTGGCCTCGGCGATCCAGGCGGGCTGGCCGAGTTGGAGGGTGCCGCGGACCGTGCCGTGCTCGACCCAGTGGTGCATGGTCTGCCCGTGCGAGACCACGAGGTCGGCGGTGCCGTCGCACAGCTCGCGCAGCGCGCGTCCGGCGGCGTCGGCGAAGGCCTGGCCGACGCCGGTGTCCAGGGCGCAGACGGCCTGCGTGGTCGTCGCGGCCGGCGGCAGGGTGGCGCTGATCAGGTTCCTCAGGTCGTCCGGGTAGGGCACGGAGAGGTGTCCGAGGGGCCGCAGGAGCAGGGTGTCGCCGTCCAGGGCGAGGTCTGCGGCGGCCGCCTCGATGGCGTCGTAGGAGGTGCCCGACATCAGGCCGATGACACGCACAGCGCCTCCCGGTGCCTCTTCCGGCGCGTGGTCGGGGTCGGACGGCGCTGCGGCATGGCTTCTCCCGGGGGTGTCGGGCGGGACGGGTGCGGGGCCGCCGAGGCGACCCCGCACCGAATGGCGCGTGCGCCGTCAGTCGAGGCCGACGGCCGCGGCGACGGGGTCGGTGCCGGGGCCCGTCTCGCCGTCGTTCACCGGGATCGCCGCGATCTCGGGGGCGCGGTGGAACAGGCTCATCAGGCCGCCGACGACCAGGGTGATGACCACGCCGAGCGGTACGAGCCACTGGGCGGCGATCGCGGTCGGCACGGTGGCACCGGCCACCGTGACGTCGATCTTGACGTTGCGCACGATGTAGGTCATCACGCCGACCGTCACCAGGAAGGCCACGACGGAGTCGATCTCGTTGGCGCGCCGGACGAGGCGCCCGAGCAGGAACGCGCCGAGCAGAGCGCCGTAGGTGTAGCCCGCGATCGTCAGACCCGTCAGATAGACGTTGCCGGTGCTGGTGCTGAAGGCACAGGCGAAGACCGCCATCAGCACCGCCCACGCCAGCGTCATCACCCGCGCGAGCTTCAGCAGCGACTCCTCGGACGGCATGCTGCGGAAGAAGCTGTGGATGATGTCGGCGACCGTCGAGTTCGACATGGAGTTCAGGGCCGAGGACAGCGAGCCCATCGCGGCGCCGAGAATGCCCGCCACGAGCAGACCGGAGATCACCACGGGCAGCCCGTGCAGGATGAACTGCGGGTAGAGGTTGTCAGAGCTGGCCAGGCCGAGCGCCTTGAAGTCCTTGCCCTGGTTGTACGACCACAGGAGGGCGCCGACGAAGGAGAAGGCGGCGAACTGGAGGGTGACGAAGACGCCGGAGGCGATGATGGCCTTCTGGCCGTCGCGCAGCGAGCGGGTGGCCAGGACGCGCTGGACGATCAGCTGGTCGGATCCGTGGCTGGCCATGGCGAAGATGGCGCCGCCGATGATCGCGGTCGGCATGGCGAAGGGGCTGGTCAGGATGTGCGCCGGGTCGAAGTTGGTGTCGAACAGCTTGAAGTGGCCACTGTGCAGCGCCTGCGAGAAACCGGAGCCGCCGACGTGGCCGGACAGCACGGCGATGGCGAGGATCGCACCGCCCAGGTACAGGCCCATCTGGATGGCGTCCGTCCAGATGACGGCCTTGATGCCGCCGAGGTAGGTGTAGACGACGGTGATCAACGTGAGCACGATGATGATCAGCCGGTAGCTCGCGTGCACACCGAACTCGTCGAGCAGCAGCTTGATCGGGATGGCGGAGGCGAACAGCCGGACGCCCTCCGCGAGGAGCCGGGTGAAGACGAACGTCACCGAGGCGAGCCCCTGCAGCTTCAGCCCGAATCTGCTGCCCAGGTACTGGTAGGCGCTGACGAAGCCGCCGCGCTTGTACAGGGGGATCAGCACGGTGGCCACGACGACGCGGCCGATGACGTAGCCGAGGGCCAGTTCGACGTTCCCGAAGCCCTGTCCGCTGTACGCGCCGCCGGGCACGCTGATGACGGTGAGCACGCTGGTCTCGGTGGCCACCACGGAGAACGAGACCGTCCACCACGGCATGCTGCCTTCGCCGACGAAGTAGTCCTTCGAGGTGCTCTGCCGGCCGGCCAGGCGCAGTCCGATCACGGCGATCGCCACCAAATAGACGACGATCACCACGAGGTCGAGTTGACGCACGGTCACTCCTAAGCAACGGCCGGCGGGGGTACCGGCGGGGTGGGGACAGGGGGGAGGGGCGCCGCCCGCCTTACGCGGACGACGTGTGGCTCGTGCGGCGCGCGGGCGTCCACAGCCAGCAGGCGCGCACCGTCCAGCGGTGGCCCGAGCGGGGACCGTAGACGCAGGGGGCGCGGGAAGCCGGCCAGTGCCGAGCGCAGCGGCCCGAGGAGCGGTTCGCCCAGGCCGGTGAGCCCGCCGGTGATGGCGACGGAGCGGGCTTCGCCGCCGATCCGGCGGGCGGCGGCGAGCACGGCCTCGCCGAGTGCGCCGGCGGCGTCACGGATGAGCGCCGAGGCGGCGGTGTCGCCCGCTGCGGCCAGGTGCGCGACGTCCGGGGCGAAGGACGCGGCGATGCGGGCGGGGTTGCCGTCGCGGCCGATGGCCACAGGCAGCCGGTCCGGCTCGCCGAAGCGTTCGACGGCAGCGGCGAGCAGCGCGGTGTCCGGGCCGCGTCCGTCGTGGGCCCGCAGCGCGGCCCGCAGGCCGGCGGCGCCGATCCAGGCGCCGCTGCCCTCGTCGCCGAGCCAGGGACCCCATCCGTCGACCCGGGCGTACGACCCGTCGTCCCCGATGCCGATGGCGACGGAGCCGGTGCCGATCGCGAGAACCACGCCGGTGCGGCCGCCGAGGGCGCCCGCGTGGGCGGTGACGGCGTCGCTGGTGACGGCCACCTCGTCCGTGGGCAGGTCCGCGAGGAGCAGGCTGGCCAGGGCGCGGGCCGCCTCCGGCGCGGCGGCCGCCCCCGCCGCGCCCACGCAGACCGCCGCCGGCCGCGGCGCGGGCTCCCGTTCGAGGAGAGGGAGTACGGCGGCGAGTACGGCGGCGTGGGCCGCCGCCACTCCGTTCTCGGCAGCCGACTGGTTCCGCCGTCATCTCTCACCCACCTCATAGCGGAGCTGTATCAGTCCGACGAAGCGATAGCCGACCAGGCGACGCTTCTGTTCACCGGACGGGTTTGCGGTGGCACAGCCCCGGAAGAGCAGGCTATGACATGCGCCTGGACCGAGCGGGATGACGCGAATGGCTCGGTCGCTTTAGACTTAAGAAGTAATAAGTGAAATGATTATGGAAATGTCGGCGTAGTGGGCCACACCATGAGGAAAGAGCAGAGAATGTCCTGGACTGCGACGGTCCGGTACGACCTGGAGCCCGCCCCAGGCGGGCTGGCCTTCGTACAGGACCTGCTCAACACGCTGTCCGCCGGCCGACCGCGCCGGCCCGACCTGCTGGAGTCCGTCGAGGACGCCGGCGCGTGGCTCGACCAGGCGCTGGAGAGCTGGAGCGGCGCGACCCACCGGCCCGCACCCGGCATCGACCTGACAGCCGAGGACGTACAGGGGCTGCGTGACTTGCGCCATGACCTGAACCGGCTCGTGCAGGCGCCGACGAGTGAGTCGTCACCTGAGACCGGCCCTGCGGCTTCGCTCATGACGCTGCCCACGGCTCTACGGCTCGACGAGCACGGCCGCATCCAAGCCGAACCGCGCGGCACAGGGTGGCGCCAGGTCGCGTCGCTCGCCCTCATCGAGGCCTACCAGGCCCAGTGCACCGACACTCTGCGCCGCCTGAAGACGTGCCGGAACCCACGTTGCGCGACGTCGTTCTACGACCGCTCCCGCAACAACAGTGGCGTCTGGCATGACGTCCGCATCTGTGGCAACGCGGCCAACCTGCGCAACTATCGTGCCCGCAAGCGCGCAGGCACCGAGCGGACCTGACCAGCGGCTGGTCACGTCGCAGGACAAGAGCCGTCTGCTTGCGCGGTCGTAGCGTTTGCGATGGAGCGTGCCCGCATGCCTGCGGGGCCTTGGCGAGTAGGAGACGTACCGCTGGGCAGGGTGGCGCAGCGGCGGGCTCTCCATGAGCGAGACGTTCCTCGGGCCGGGCCCGCCCGCCTGAGGCACCGGGCAGCGGACCGAGCGCCTTGTCGCGCGCCGACGGCCTGGTTACGCGCGGGTCGAACTTGCCCCGGGCGTCGGACCAACGGCGAGGCCGACTCGACCGACAGCGATCATTCCCACCCCGTCCTCGGACACGATGCCGAGGACGCAGACGTCGGCCTCCGCGCCGCAGCGCCACCAGCGCAGGCCGGTACCCGGTGAAGGACGACGGCCGACAAGGGGACGATCCGCAGCGGCGCTTTGGACTTCTCTTGCGAGCGCGTGGATGGCTCCGTCGACGCGCGCACCATCGCCCGCCTCGGATCGCGAGTGTTGAAGTCCGGCATGCCGAATGTGGTCGAGCGCTTCCTGGTCGATGCGCAATGGTGGGGCCGGTGAAGGCCACCAACGTTGTGGCGGACGACCTTCTCATGCCACTGGCGCGCCGTCAGAAAAGTCAGCAACGGGTCAGCGTGAGTCCTCGAACACCCGGCGACAGCTGACCGCACACGCGAAACGTTGTAGCCTCCGAGCATCGCCCTTGACCTGCAACAAGCGGGCAGGGAGCAGACAAACCGGGAGTTTCTCCGTGCTTCGTACAATGTTCAAATCCAAGATCCACCGCGCCACCGTCACCCAGGCCGACCTGCACTACGTGGGATCGGTGACCATCGACGCCGACCTGCTGGACGCCGCCGACCTGCTGCCGGGTGAGCTGGTGCACATCGTCGACATCGCCAACGGCGCCCGGCTGGAGACGTACGTCATCGAGGGCGAGCGCGGGTCCGGGGTGATCGGGATCAACGGGGCGGCCGCCCATCTCGTGCATCCCGGGGACCTGGTGATCATCATCAGCTACGCCCAGGTCACCGACGCCGAGGCACGGGAGCTGAAGCCGCGCGTCGTGCATGTCGACGCCGGCAACCGGATCGTCTCCCTCGGCGCCGACCCCTCCGAGCCGGTGCCCGGCACGGACCAGGAGCGCAGCCCGCAGGCCGTCCGGGCCTGAGCCGCGAGCCGGCCGCCCTCGCCGGGTGCGAGGGCGGCCCGTGGCTCTGGGCGGGCGGCGGCTCGTCCTGTCGGGTGAGTGGCCGCGCGGGGGTCGGGTAGGCGGGGGAGTAGTCCAGAGGCGACGTTCAGCGACTGCCCGGAGGACGCCATGACGAACCCGCATCCCTCCCCGGTCTCCCCGGGACAGACACCGGGTCCGGGTCCCACCACACCGGACCCCTACCCGAGCCCCGTGCCTCCGCCCGAGCCGGGCCCCCAGCCGACCCCACCCCCACCGGGCCCCCAGCCCACACCACCGCCACCGGGCCCCGACCCGACTCCGCCCCCGGCACCCCCGGCACCCGGCCCGCCGGAGCCGTCACCGTCTCCGATCCCGCCCGGCCCGGAACCCGTACCGAACCCCGAGCCGGGCCCACCCCTCACCTGACAACGCCGGGCACGCATGCGCCCGGAAGGGGCGCGGGGCCCTGTCGATATGCGGCTCCGCCGCGTGGGCGCGACCAGCGACGCATCCGCACACGCCGGCCGAGGGTCCCCCCGCCCCCAGGCGAACGCCTCAGGCGGACACCTCCGACCGATCCCCACCCCACAAGGTGTGGAACGAACCCTCCCGGTCCATCCTCCGGTACGTGTGCGCCCCGAAGAAGTCCCGCTGCCCCTGCGTCAAAGCCGCCGGCAGGCGCCGTGCCCGCAGCGCGTCGTAGTACGCCAGCGCCGCCGCGAAGCCGGGCGTCGGCACCCCCTGCTGTGTCGCGGCGATCAGCACCTCGCGCCAGTCGTCCTGCGCCTCGGCGATCTCGCGCGCGAAGGTCTCGTCCGACAGCAGGCTCGGCAGATCGGCGCGGGCGTCGTACGCGGCGCGGATCCGGTCCAGGAACGCGGCCCGGATGATGCAGCCGCCCCGCCAGATCGAGGCCACCGCGCCGAGGTCGATGTCCCAGCCGTACTCCTCGCTGCCCGCGGCGATCTCGTGGAAGCCCTGCGTGTACGACACGATCTTGGACGCGTACAGCGCCTGCTCCACCCGGTCCGCGAAGGCGGCCGCCTCCTCCTTGCCCAGCGGTACGGCGTTCGGGCCCGCCAGCCCCTGCGAGGCCTCGCGGAGCTTCGCGTGACCGGACAGCGAGCGCGCGAAGACGGCCTCGGCGATGCCGGACACCGGAACGCCCAGGTCCAGCGCGATCTGGACGGTCCAGCGGCCGGTGCCCTTCTGCTCGGCCTGGTCGACCACCACGTCCACGAACGGCTTGCCCGTCGCCGCGTCCACGTGGGACAGGACCTCGGCCGTGATCTCGATCAGGTACGAGTCGAGGCGGCCCGTGTTCCACGTACGGAAGATCTCCGCGATCTCGGCGGGGGAGTACCCGGCGACATCGCGCAGCAGCTGGTAGGCCTCGCCGATCAGCTGCATGTCGGCGTACTCGATGCCGTTGTGGACCATCTTCACGAAGTGTCCGGCGCCGTCGGGACCGCAGTGCGTGACGCAGGGCGCGCCGTCCTTCGCCTTCGCGGAGATCTTCTCCAGCATCGGGCCCAGCGACGCGTACGATTCCGTCGAGCCGCCCGGCATGATGCTCGGCCCGTGCAGCGCGCCCTCCTCGCCGCCGGAGATGCCCGTGCCGACGAAGTGGATGCCCCGCTCGCGCAGCTCCCGCTCCCGGCGCCGGGTGTCCGCGAAGTGCGCGTTGCCGCCGTCGATGATCATGTCGCCGGGTTCCAGGAGCGGCGCGAACTCCTGGATCACCGCGTCCGTCGGCTCGCCCGCCTTCACCATGATCACCAGGCGGCGCGGGCGCTCCAGCGCCGCCACGAACTCCTCTGCGGTCTCGGCCCCGATGAAGTCACCCTCGTTCCCGAACTCCTCCACCAGCGCCTTCATCCGCGTCGCCGTACGGTTGTGCACGGCGACCGTGTAGCCGTTGCGGGCGAAGTTCCGGGCGAGGTTGCGGCCCATGACCGCGAGGCCCGTGACACCGATCTGCGCTGAAGTGCTCATACCGCCTGCTCCCTAGCTGCCTCGTGACTACGGCTCCGTCAGTACGGGTCCTCGCCCATCCTTACGTGCCGCCACGGCGAGCGCACATCCGACCCGCCATGCCTTTGTACGCACGCACGCCGCCCTCGGCCTCAGTCTCCGGCGATCCGGGCCAAGCGGGGGCCGTTCCCGGCCACTTGGGCGGTGCGGGAGGCCGGTTTTCCGTCTTGTCATGGCCTGTTCGCGGCGCTTACTTTTGCCCCCTCCTGACGCATGCCGAGGGGAATTCGGACATGGCCGTACGCGGCCGGCATCGCCGGTACCAGCCGAACAGGATCAACCGCGCCTCACTCACGGTCACGGCGGGCGGCGCCGGCCTCGCGATCCCGCTGGTCGCCGCCGGCACGGCCGACGCGGCCGACGCCTCCACCTGGAACAAGGTCGCCGCCTGCGAGTCCAGTGGTAACTGGAGCATCAACACGGGCAACGGCTACTACGGCGGCCTGCAGTTCACCCAGTCCACCTGGGAGGCGTACGGCGGCACCCGGTACGCCCCGCGCGCCGACCTCGCGACCGGGGACCAGCAGATCGCCGTCGCCGAGAAGGTCCTCGACGGGCAGGGGCCGGGCGCCTGGCCGGTCTGCTCGGTGCGGGCCGGGCTGACCCGGGGGGACGCGGACCCAGGCGTGCACACCGACAGCACCACCGTGCGCCCCGCGAAGAGCGCCGCACTGAAGGACGTACAGGCGCACACCACCCCGCAGTCCCGCGCGGGCCGGGCCGAGATGTACACCGTGGTGCATGGCGACACCCTCTCCGGCATCGCCGACGAGCACCACGTCCGCGGCGGCTGGCGCGGGCTGTACGCCCGCAACCGCACGACGGTCGGCGCCGATCCCGATCTGATCCTGCCGGGCCAGCGGCTCAGCCTGCGCGGTACCGCCGCCGGCACCAAGTCCCCGGAGAAGAAGGACCCTTCGGAGCACCGGACCGCACCGCACCGGACCAAGACCACCAAGAGCACCGGCCGTACGCTCGTCCCCCCGGTCGACGCGCCCATCGGCACCGGCTACCGCGTGGCCGGCTCGCACTGGTCGAAGGGCTACCACACCGGCGTCGACTTCCTCGTGCCGACCGGCACCTCCGTGCAGGCCGCGGAGGCCGGGCAGGTGGTGGCCGCGGGCTGGGGCGGCGCCTACGGCTACCAGGTGGTGATCCGGCACGCCGACGGCCGCTACACCCAGTACGGCCACCTGTCGGCCATCTCGGCACGGATCGGGCAGAACGTCGCCGCGGGCCAGCGCATCGGCCGCTCCGGAGCCACCGGGAACGTCACCGGCCCGCACCTGCACTTCGAGGTGCGGACCGGACCCGGCTTCGGTACGGACATCGACCCGCTCGCCTATCTGCGGGCCGGCGGCGTCAGGATCTGAGGCACGTGCCGTGCGCGTCGAGGACCGGCAGCGGTGCCCCGACGCACGCGGGCAGCGCGAGGTACGACGCGGGGAGCGAGCGGGCGTCCGGCGCTTCGCCGCAGCCGCCCGGGCCCGGAACCAGGCCGCCGCGCGGTCCTGGGACCAGGCCGGCGCCCGGACCCGGCACGAGCATCTCCCGCGGCACCGGCGCGTCGGACGCGCCGTCGGCCCCGGGAACGCGCCGTCCCGGCTCGGCCTGTGCCGCCGCCCGTCGCTGCTGGGGCAGGTCCGGGAGCGCTTCCGCGGCGGAGACCGGTTCCGGGCCGCCGTCCAACAGGGCGGGCGGCTCGGCCCGCTCGATCCGCTCGGTCGTCAGCATGATCAGGCCGCCGGCCGCGACCACCCCGCAGCTCACGGCGAGCGCGGTGCCCGCGCCGCCGTAGCGGAACGTCTCGCCGAACATCAGGATGCCGACGGCGGCCGCCAGCACCGGATTGACGACGGTGAGCGTGGCCAGCGGCGCGGCGAGGCCACCGCCCCGGTAGGAGGCCTGCGACACCAGGACACCGGCGACGGCGAACAGGGCGATCACCGCGAGGGACGGCAGGTCGCCCAGGTCGATGCCGTGCGTCCAGTCGACGGCGACGGTCTTGGTGAACACCGACGACATGCCGAACGCTATGCCGGAGGCGGTGGCGAGCAGCACGCTGCGCACCGCCGGGTGCCGGTGCGCGGCCCTGCCCGCACACATCAGCGCCACGACCGCGCCGCCCGTGACCAGGGCCACCGCCACCCGCTGGGCCGCGTCGAGGGAGTGGCTGTCGGAGGAGCCGACCAGGGCCAGCAGCCCGGCGAGGCCCACGGTGGCCATGACCGCGCCGCGCCAGGCGGTCGTCCCGGCCGCGCGGCCGACGCACAGCGCCGCCATGGGCAGGGCGAACACGATGGTCAGCGCGCCGAGCGGCTGTACGAGGCTGAGCGGGCCGTAGGCCAGCGCCACCACGTGCAGCACGCCGCCGAGACCGTTCAGCGCCAGGGATCCCCACCAGCCGGGCCGCCGCAGCGGCAGGTACGCGCTGCCGGGGGAGGAGAGCGCCACCTGCTCCTGCACGATCGCGCCGGCCGCGTAGGCGAGGGCGGACACGAACGAGAGCAGCACGGACAAGGCGAGGGCGCTCATCGGCGTCTCCTCTGCGGGCGGCGAGGGCCCTGAGCCCGGCGCGACGTACGGTCGGCTTCCATGGCCAACACTCTGCCCGGCCGCCCTCTTCCCGTCGTCGTCCCTGAGCACGCAATGCGTCCTACTGCCGATGGAGTACACCCGTCGCGCGATCATCCTCGCGGCGGGTGACGCGAGACGGACACCCCGTGCAGGGCCCGGGGAACGCGCCTGGTAGCAGTACTCGTTGTGGACCTCGACCCTGCTCTCGCCGCCCTCCGCCCGCTCGGCGGCTTCTTCGTCCTGCGGACGGTCCCGGGCCCGGCCGGACCCGCCGGCGGACCGGATCCCGGGCAACTGCCGACCCTCGCCGAGACCTACGAACGGGTGACGTCGGATCCGTTGGCGGTGCGGGTGGCGGTGGTCGCGGACCGGCTCGGCACCCGCGAGCCACGCGTGGCAGCCTCCATCGCCCAGCAGGGCCTGGCCGCCCGATTGTGGTCGGCGGCCCTCGGCTGCGCCGCCCTGTACGGCCGGCTGCCCGACCTCGACCCGCGCCTGCTGCGCTGGGATCCGCTCGCCCCCGCCCCCGAGGACCTGTACCTGTCCGAGCTGCGCCCGCGGCCCGGCGACGCCGCCGGCCTGGCCGCCGCCGTGCTGCACGGACACCTGGAACCCCTGGCGGAGGCCCTGAGCGCCGGCTACGGCAGCGCTCCCGGACTGCTGTGGGGCAACGCGGGCTCAGCGCTCGCCGGAGCGGCCCGGCAACTGGACCACTGGGCCCGCGCGCACGACCGTACGGACGTGGCCGGACGGGTCCGCGCCCTGACGGACGCGCTGTTCGCGCACCCCCTCCTGCGCACCACCGGCACCCGCGCCGGCACCGCCTTCCGCCGCCGCAGCTGCTGCCTGTACTACCGGGTGCCCGGCGGCGGGGTCTGCGGCGACTGTTGCTTCACCCGGCCGCCGCGCTCTTCCCCAGGGGCCGCTTCTGGGTGACCATGAAGGGAACCTGCCGCAGGTACAAGGGGGTTGTCAGGTGCGTGTGGGACTGCTGACCCGGGAGTACCCCCCGGACGTGTACGGCGGCGCCGGTGTCCATGTGGAGTTCCTGGCCCGGGAGCTGGCCTCCCTGGTGGACCTGGAGGTGCACTGCTGGGGCGAGGGCCGCGGCGTCGGCGTCGTACGCCACCGCTCCTGGTCCGCGCTCGACGGCTCCAACGACGCGTTGCGCACCTTCTCCGTGGACCTGTCCATCGCCGCCGCCCTCGAAGGCCGCGAACTCGTCCACTCCCACACCTGGTACGCGAATCTCGCCGGCCACTTCGCCAAGCTCCTGTACGGCGTCCCGCACGTGCTCACCGCCCACTCGCTGGAGCCGCTGCGGCCCTGGAAGGCCGAGCAACTGGGCGGCGGATACGCGCTGTCGAGCTGGGCCGAACGCACCGCCGTCGAGGCCGCCGACGCGGTGATCGCCGTGTCCGGCGCCATGCGCGAGGACATCCTCGCCTGCTACCCGGCGCTCGACCCGGCCCGCGTCCACGTCGTGCACAACGGCATCGACACCCACCTCTACCGGCCCGACCGCGGCACCGACGCCCTCACCCGGCACGGCATCGACCCCGCCCGCCCGTACGTCCTGTTCGTCGGCCGCATCACCCGCCAGAAGGGCGTGCCCCATCTGCTGTGCGCGGTACGGGACATCGACCCGGGCGTCCAGGTCGTGCTGTGCGCGGGCGCCCCCGACACCCCCGAGATCGACCGCGAGTTCCGCGAGCTGTTCGAGGAGCTGTGCCGCATCCGCGCGGGCGTGTTCTGGATCCCGCAGATGCTGCCGCGCCCCGAGGTGATCCAACTCCTCACCCGGGCGGCCGTGTTCGTCTGCCCGTCGGTGTACGAACCCCTCGGCATCGTCAACCTGGAGGCGATGGCCTGCGGCACCCCGGTCGTGGCCTCCCGGGTCGGGGGGATCCCGGAGGTCGTGGACGACGGCCGCACCGGTGTGCTGGTCGACGTGGACGAGGAGTTCGAGACGCGTCTCGCGGGTGCCCTGGACGCCGTCCTCGGCGACCCGGAGGCGGCCACGCGGATGGGGGAGGCCGGACGGGAGCGCGCGGTGGGGGAGTTCGGCTGGGACGCGGTGGCCCGGCGCACGACCGCGCTGTACGAGGAGATCCTCAAGCAGGCTTAGTCCCGTCCGCTCGGGGCAGCCATGGTTCAACCAGGGTGAGGGGAGCGGCCATGCGTCGTGGAGGGCCTTCCGTACTCGGGATCGTACTGGCGGGCGGTGAGGGAAAGCGGCTGATGCCGCTGACCGCCGACCGCGCCAAGCCAGCCGTCACCTTCGGCGGCACCTACCGCCTCGTCGACTTCGTCCTGTCCAACCTCGTCAACGCCGACGTGCTGCGCATCTGTGTGCTGACCCAGTACAAGTCGCACTCGCTGGACAGGCACATCACCACCACCTGGCGGATGTCCAGCCTGCTCGGCAACTACGTCACACCGGTCCCGGCCCAGCAGCGGCTCGGCCCGCGCTGGTACCTGGGCAGCGCCGACGCGATCCTGCAGTCGCTGAACCTGATCCATGACGAACAGCCCGAGTACGTGGCCGTGTTCGGCGCCGACCACGTCTACCGCATGGATCCGCGGCAGATGCTCGCGCAGCACATCGACGGCGGGGCCGGCGTGACGGTGGCCGGCATCCGGGTGCCGCGCGTGGAGTCCTCGTCCTTCGGGGTGATCACGCCGGGTTCGGACGGCCGTACGGTGCAGCGCTTCCTGGAGAAGCCCGCCGATCCGCCGGGCCTGGCGGACGACCCGGAGACCGTCTTCGCATCGATGGGCAACTACGTCTTCACCACCAAGGCCCTGATCGAGGCGCTGCACCGGGACGCCGAGGACGAGCAGTCGGTGCACGACATGGGCGGTTCGATCCTGCCCCAGCTCACCCTGCGCGGCGAGGCCCAGCTGTACGACTTCGGCGAGAACCACGTGCCCGGCGAGACCACCCGTGACCAGGGCTACTGGCGGGACGTGGGCACCCTGGACGCCTACTACGAGGCGCACATGGACCTCATCGCCGAGCGGCCCGCGTTCAACCTGTACAACCGCCAGTGGCCCATCTACACCCACTCGGGCCAGCTCTCGCCGGCCCGCTTCAGCGCGGGTGGCATCGCGAGCGAGTCCATCGTCAGCGCGGGGTGCCTGATCCGCGGTCAGGTCACCCGGTCGGTGCTCTCCCCGGGCGTACGGGTCGACCCGGGCGCGGTGGTCCAGGGCTCGGTGCTGCACGACAACGTGCGCATAGGCCGGGGCGCGGTGGTGCGCGGTGCCGTCCTGGACAAGAACGTCGAGGTCCCGCCCGGCGCGACCATCGGCGTCAACCCGGAACGGGACACCGAGCTGTACACCGTGTCCAAGGGCGGGGTGATCGCCCTCGGGAAGGGGCAGCGGGTGCCCTAGGGATAGAGTCCGCGGCATGCGATGCGCCATATGCGGTTCCGACCGGCTGAGCCCGGTCGGCGAGCTCTTCTCGGGGGAGAGGCGGTTCGAGCGGCTGCGGCTGAGGTTCCGCCGACCGGGAATGTTCAAGCCCCGGCCGGAGTTCGTGGCCTCCCTCGGGCGCGCCTGCCGCGACTGCGGAGCCCTGTTCCCCTTCCTCACGGAGTACGACCGGCGGGAACTGGACGCCGCGGCCGAGGATCTGATCGAGCTCGAGGACGTCGTCCCGGAACCACACCCCTGGGACCCGCCCGGCAGCGCGGGTTAGGGGCGGCCCCGTGTCCGATGCGGCCGCGCTGGTGTTCCGGCCCGCGACCCGAGCCGGCCTGTCCGCCGTTCTCGCGCTGCCGGCCGACGAGGAGAGGGTCGTGGGCCCGGCGGCCATCGAGGTGACGGAGGCCTGCGAACGCGCCTTCGCGGCGATCGAGCAGGACCCGCGCAACGAGGTGCCGGTCCCCGCCGAGGCCGGCACCGGCACGGTCGTGGGCTGTCTGCAGGCGACGTACGTCCCGGGCCTCGGCAAGGGCGGTGCCGAGCGGGCGCTGATCGAGGTGGTGCGCATCCGCGCGGACCGGCGCGGCGGCGGCTCGGCCGGAGCCTGATGGAGCGGGCCGTGGCACGGCCACGCGCGCGAGGCTGCCGACTCGTCCAGCTCACCAGCGACAAGAGCCGTGCGGACGCGCACCGCTTCCACGCCGCACCGGGCTTCGCCCGCAGCCACGAGGGGTTCACGCAGGCTCTCTGACGGACTGTCATCATCCGGCCCGTGCCGGGCGCGACGCGTTTGATCCGATCGCCGTACCTTGCCCGGATCTGAGTCGTTCGACCTTCAGGATTCAGACATCGATGTCGAACCTGCGGAGGTCATGCGACATGAGAGGGACCCGGCGCACGCGGCTGTGCCTGGCCGGGGTGATGGCAGCGTCCACGCTGATCGCCACCCCCGCCGCACGGGCCGCCCAGCGGACCGACGGCCACCTCACCGACCTGGTCAACCCGTTCATCGGGAGCCAGGACGAGGGCAACACCTTCCCCGGTGCGGCCGTGCCCTTCGGCATGGTGCAGTTCTCCCCGGACACCGGGCACAACACCGGCTACGACTACACACAGAACCGCATCCGCGGCTTCTCCCTGGTCCACCTCTCGGGCGTCGGCTGCCGCATCGGCGGCGACCTGCCCGTGCTGCCCACCACCGGCGAGGTCACGCAGACGGACTACACCCGGTACGCGGCCGGCTTCTCGCACCAGGACGAAACGGCGAGCCCCGGCTACTACCGGGTCGGCCTCTCCTCGGGCATCCGTGCCGAGCTGACCGCGACCGAGCGCACCGGCGTGCAGCGCTACACCTTCCCCGCCACCGACAAGGCCAACGTCCTGCTGAACGCGGCCCAGTCGCTGCACAAGGGGGTCTCCAGCTCCGTCGAGATCCTCGACGACCACACCGTGCGCACCGAGATCACCGGGCACGGCTTCTGCCGGGACACCGGCCCCTACACGGTCCACACGATCACCCGCTTCAGCCGGCCCTTCACCGCATACGGCACCTGGGACGGCGGGACGCTCACCCCGGGCTCCCGCAGCGGACCCGGCGGCGCCTACGTCCGCTTCGACACCACCAAGGACCGCACGGTCGAGGCGACCACCGCCCTGTCGTACGTCGACGCGCGCGGCGCGGCCGGCAACCTGGCCGCCGAGGGCGCACGGTCCTTCGAGGCGGTGCGCGAGCGGGCCCGCGAGGCGTGGGAGAGGCGGCTGGCCGCCGTCCGCGTCCAGGGCGGCACGAGTGCGCTGCGGCGGACCTTCTACTCCTCGCTGTACCGGTCCTTCCTCGCGCCGAACGCCGGCAGCGACGCCGACGGCCGCTACTTCGGCTGGGACCGCCGTGTCCACCGGGCCCAGGGCTTCACGTACTACCAGAACTGGTCGCTGTGGGACACCTACCGCACCCAGGCCCAGCTCCTCGCGCTCCTCGCCCCGCGCGAGGCGCGGGACATGGCCCGCTCGGTCCTCGCGGTCGACGAGGACGGCGGCTGGCTGCCCAAGTGGGGCTACGGCCCGGTCGAGACGAACATCATGAGCGGCGACCCGGTCACCCCGTTCCTGACCACGGCCTACCAGACGGGGCTGCTCAAGGGCTTCGAGGAGCGGGTCTACCGCGCGCTGAAGAAGAACGCCGACGGCGTTCCTCCGGTCGTGTATCCGGGCATCGGCCGGGAGGCCAACGCCGAGTACCTCGCGCACGGCTTCGCCCCGTTCGACAAGGACCGGCCGTACGCCAAGATGGGCGACTCCGACTACCACCACGGTGCCTCCGTCACGCTGGAGTACGCCCTCGCCGACGCCATGCTGGCCCAGATGGCGCGCGGCCTCGGCCACGACGCCGACGCCGCCCGCTACGCGGCACGGGCGCAGAACTACCGGAACATCTTCGACCCCACGACCCGCTTCTTCCGGGCCCGCGACACCTCCGGCGCCTTCACCGGCTCGGCCGACCCGGCGCTCGGCACCGGCTTCCACGAGGGCACCGCCTGGCAGTACCAGTGGCTCGTGCCGCAGGACGTGCCCGGCATGGTGCGGCTCATCGGCGGCGAGCGCGCGGCCAACGACCGGCTGGACGCCTTCTTCGCCTACGACCGGCTGCTCGCCGACCCGGCGAAGACGGCCCGCGAGGTGTGGGTGCACGGCGACGCGTACGCGTACTACAACGCCGACAAGTACAACCCGATGAACGAGCCCGACCTCATCGCGCCGTACACCTACCTGGCCACCGGTCAGCCGTGGAAGACCACCGACGTGGTGCACGCCGCCCTGACCCTCTTCACCGACGGGCCCACCGGCATCACCGGCAACGACGACCTGGGCACCATGTCCGCCTGGAACGTGCTGTCGTCCATCGGCCTGTTCCCGATCCAGCCCGGCTACGGCACCTGGGGCCTGTCCACACCGGTCTTCGACCGCGTCGACCTCGCCCTGGACCGCCGCTACTGGCCGGGCGGCCGGCTGACCGTCGCCGCGCCCGGCACCTCCGCCACCGACCGCTACATCCAGACCGTCCGCACCGACGGAACACCGCACGGCCAGACCTATCTGACGACGGGTGCGCTGCGCTCCCTGCGCTCGCTCGCGTTCACGGTCGGCCCGCGCCCGTCTGAGTGGGGTACGTCACCCGGCTCGGCGCAACCCGTGCTGAAGTGACCTCACGTTCCACCTGCGTCCCGTCTCTTTCGGAGGAGGCGGGACTTAATCTGCTGTTAACTGAGCGTAGCCTGATCGTACTTGACCGTAATCGGGCGGCAGAGATTGACTGCGAGTGACTTCAGATCCGCCCGTCGTCGACGCGTGAGGCAAGCCCTTGACTTCCGACCTGCTCGCTCCCCTGGACCTGGCGTTCTGGAACATCGAGTCCGACCGGCATCCGATGCACCTCGGCGCGCTCGGCATCTTCGGCGCGCACTCGCCCACCGCCGGTGCCCATGCCGCCGACCTGCTCGCCGCCCGCGCCGCCGCCGTGCCCGGGCTTCGCCTGCGCATCCGCGACGTGTGGCAGCCGCTCGCCTTCGGCAGCGCCACCCGTGAGCCCGACCCGGACTTCGACCCGCTGAACCACGTCCGGCTGCACGCCCCGACCCCCGACTTCCACGCCGTCGCCGGCCGGCTCATGGAGCGCCCGCTGGAGCGGGGCCGGCCGCCGTGGGAGGCGCATGTGCTGCCCGGCGAGGACGGGATGTCCTTCGCCGTGCTGTTCAAGTTCCACCACGCCCTCGCCGACGGGCTGCGCGCGCTGAAGCTCGCCGCCGGCGTCCTCGACCCGGTGGACCTGCCCGAGCGGGCGCCGCGCGCCATCGAGCCGCCGCGCGGGCTGCTGTCCGACGTGCGCAAGCTGCCGGGGCTCGTCCCCGGGCTGGTCAAGGGCGCGCTGTCCGACGTGGGCCGGGCCCTGGACATCGGCGCCTCCCTCGCCCGGTCCACCCTCGGCATGCGGCCCGTCTCCGCGCTCACCTCCGCCTCGACCGGCACCCGTCGCACCGCCGGGGTCGTCTTCGACATCGACGACGTGCACCGTGTGCGCAAGACCGCCGGCGGCACCGTCAACGACGTGCTGATCGCCGTCGTCGCCGGGGCCCTGCGCCGCTGGCTGGAGGAACGCGGCGACTGCACGAAGGGCGTGGCGCCCCGCGCGCTCATCCCCGTCTCCCGGCGGCGCCCGCGCACCGCGCACCCACAGGGCAACCGGCTCTCCGGCTATCTGATACGGCTCCCGGTGGACGAGTCGGATCCGCTCGGCCGGCTCGGGACCGTGCGCACCGCGATGCTCCGCAACAAGGACGCGGGGCCGAACCGGGGCGCGGGTGCGGTGGCGCTGCTCGCCGATCACGTCCCGGCCCTCGGCCACCGGCTCGGCGGGCCGCTCGTCGGGCAGGCGGCCCGGCTGTGGTTCGACATCCTCGTCACCAGCGTGCCGCTGCCGGGGCTGGGGCTGCGGCTGGGCGGGCACGAACTGAGCGAGGTGTACCCGCTGGCGCCGCTCGCACCGGGGCAGTCGCTGGCGGTGGCCATCTCCACGTATCGCGGCCGTGTCCACTACGGGCTGGTCGCCGATGCGCAGGCCGTGCCGGACCTCGACCGGTTCGCTCACGCGGTGTCGGCCGAGGTGTCGACGCTGCTGGCGGCGTGCGACGTCTGATACGGCCTCCGGCCGGGACGGGGTTCCCGTCCGCACCCGTGCGGCTCTCGTCGCCGGGTGCGGGTGGCCCCCGCGGTGCGGGTGCGCCGTCGGCGGCCGCGGCTGGTCGGGGGCGGGGAGGGCGTTGCGGTGTAGGTGAGGGGGACGGCGCCGGTGCGGCGGAGGGGCAGGGCGAGCGGGTGGGTTTCGCTGCTGGTCCGTGCGGGTTTGGCGGTAGGCCGGTGAGCTCCGTAAAATTCCCCGTTCGAAAGCGGGCGCGAGTCGGAGCGCCGCGCGGGTGATCAGGGAAACGGCAGCGCGATGACGGTGACAGAGGACGGCTCCATGGCCTCCATGGCCCTGGAGGAAGGGGTCTACGGCCCCGGTATCGACCCGGAGCGGCTGGCCGTCTGCCTCAGCGTGCTGGAGGAACTCGACAAGATCGAGGTCGACCACCCGGACGCGATCAAGGTCCGCCGGGCCACCTCGCACATCTACCGTACGGTCAAGCAGCGCCGCCGCCAGGAACGCCGCGCCGCCAAGACCGCACACGACCGCGCCGTCACCGAGGCCACCGCCACCGGCTCCGCGGAGCGCATCGACGACGAGACCGAGGGCATCCTGCCCTCCTCCAAGGTCGAGGCCGGCAGGATCGCGGGCATACTCCAGCGCCCCCGCTCCTGCTACACCTGCAAGGCCCGCTACGTCGAGGTCGACTACTTCTACCACCAGCTCTGTCCGGACTGCGCCCGCACGAACCGCGCCAAGCGGGACGCCCGCGCCGACCTCACCGGCAAGCGCGCCCTGCTCACCGGCGGCCGCGCCAAGATCGGCATGTACATCGCCCTGCGGCTGCTGCGCGACGGCGCGCACACGACGATCACCACCCGGTTCCCGAAGGACGCCATCCGCCGTTTCAAGGCCATGGAGGACTCCGCGGACTGGATCCATCGCCTGGAGGTCGTCGGCATCGACCTGCGCGACCCCGCCCAGGCCGTGGCCCTCGCCGAGCAGGTCGCCGAGGCGGGCCCGCTCGACATCCTGATCAACAACGCGACCCAGACCGTACGCCGCCTGCCCTCCGCGTACGCGGCCCTGGTCGAGGGCGAGAGCGCCCCGCTGCCCGCCGGCGAACTCCCCGCCCACCACGTCATCGGCGCCTTCAACTCCGGTGCCGTCGACGGCATCGCCGCGCTGCCCGTCGGCACCAGCGGCCTGGACGCCCAGAAGGTCGCCGACCTCGCCCTGGTCGCGGGCAACGCCAGTGTCGCCCGGCACCTCGACGGCACCGCCATCGACGCCGGCGGCCTCGTCCCGGACGTCGTCGACACCAACACCTGGGTGCAGACCATCGACCAGATCTCGCCGGTCGAGCTGCTCGAGACCCAGCTGTGCAACTACACGTCGCCGTTCATCCTGATCAGCGCCCTGCGCCCGGCCATGGCCGACGCCGCGAAGAAGGCGGCCAGCGGGCGTGCGTACGTCGTGAACGTCTCGGCGATGGAAGGCGTCTTCAGTCGCGGCTACAAGGGCGCCGGACACCCGAACACCAACGCCGCGAAGGCGGCCATGAACATGGTGACGCGGACCAGCGCCGAGGAGATGTTCGAGGCGGACGGCATCCTCATGACCTCCGTCGACACCGGCTGGATCACCGACGAGCGCCCGCACTACGACAAGCTGCGCCTCGCCGAGGCCGGTTTCCACGCCCCCCTCGACCTGGTCGACGGCGCCGCCCGTGTCTACGACCCGATCGTGCGCGGCGAGGCGGGCGAGGACCTGTACGGCGTCTTCCTGAAGGACTACGCGCCGGGCAAGTGGTGACGGTGCGCAGGTGACGTGTTCTTCCTGGTGGTGATCCATCGGCCGACCCCAGCGGGACTGCGGGGCCGTCGGGCCGACGCGTAGCCGTCCTGTTCTCGGGCACTTCGCGCCGGCACTTCCGCGACGGGCGGTCAGTCACCCGCGAGACGAGCGCCTCGGGTGTCAGTCCACGGCGCCGAGCCGGGAGTGGCGGGCCGCCACCAGCTCCAGCACCGTGCGCCAGTCCTCCAGGACGCCCGCGTCGAACCCCGCCGTACGGCTCTCCTCGTCGGCCTGGCGCAATCGCAGCACATCGTCGTCGGCCGGGCCCGCGTCCCCGCGGACCAACCGGAACACCCGATCCCCGAGCAGGGAGCGCACCGCCTCGGCCGCGCCGAGCGCCCGGCCCCTCTCGTCACCCGGGCACAGCACCGGCCCGATGCCGTGCACCAGCCCCGCCACCTGGAGCTCCTTGTCGGCGGGGCGGCTGCGGCGCAGCAGCGCGGCGGTTCTCAGCGCGTGCTGGTGCCGGCCGGCGTACAGCAGATCCATCAGCTCCTCGACGCTGCGCAGCTCCATGCGTCAGTCCTTCCGCGAGACAGCCGTTCCCGCTCATCAGCAGATCATTGCGACCTTGCGCCCCGGCCAACGGCACCTGAACTGAGCCGCAAGTAGCCCGAGTGGGTGATTCGCCCGACGGCCGGGTGATGCGCCGCAAGGTAAATGGCCGCATATTAGGAGGTATTGGGGGGCGAAACGACTTCTGATAGTTACACCTTGTTTGCACTCCCGATCGAGCGCAAGCCCGCTCATTTGGGTAATCTGGAGGGGACGGACAGCAGTACCGGGTCCCACCCAGACCCACACGTCCGTACCGGCGCCACCGCGTCCGAACTGGCCTTCCAACCAGACCCGAGCGGGCGCCGAGTGCCGGAGCGCAAGCTGTCCGGCAGGCCCCCCGAGGGTGAACCGACACATAAGGAGTGCGCGGTGACACCGGAGAAGACGAATCGCGATCAGCGTCCCAAGGAACGCACGGAACGCGTGGGCCGGCGGCCTGGAGAGCTCGGCAGCCTCGACGTGTGGGCCCGGTCCGCCCCGATCCGCCTGGCGGGCTACGAGGACGACCTCGCCGAACCCCACATCCTGCCCAGCGTGGACTGACCCTCGGGCCGGACCCCTCACGACCGCCGCACACATGGGCGTGACCTGACAGACTCACGCCCATGCTGATCAGAGAAGCCGTGGCTGACGACTGGCCGCGGATCTGGCCTTTCTGGCACCGGATCGTCGCCGCCGCCGAAACCTACGCCTGGGATCCCGAGACCTCCGAGGACGACGCCCGCGCACTCTGGATGAACCCCGCCAAGCGGGTCTACGTCGCCGAGGACGCGACCGGAGCCGTGGTCGGCTCGGCCTACCTCACCCCCAACTACGGCGGTCCCGCCGCCCGCGTCGCCAACGCCGGCTTCATGGTCGACCCCGACCGCACGGGCGAGGGCATCGGCCGCGCCCTCGCCGAACACGTCCTGGCCGAGGCCAGGGCCCAGGGCTACCGCGCGATGGTCTTCAACGCCGTGGTCGAGACGAACCCCGCCGTCGCCCTGTGGACCTCCCTGGGCTTCACCGTCCTCGGCACGGTCCCGGGGGCGTACGACCATCCCCGGCACGGCAGGGTGGGCCTGCACATCATGTACCGGTCGCTCGCATAGGCCTCGAACCGGCGCGGCCGGGACTCAGGAACCGGCCACCGGCGCCGTCCGCCGCCACGGGCGCAGCGTCTCCAGTTCCTCCGCCAGCTCCAGCAGCACGGCCTCCGAACCCGGGCGGCCCACGAGCTGCACGGCACAGGGGGCGCCCGAGGGAAGGGTGCCGAACGGAACCGACATCGCGGGCCAGCCGGTCAGGTTCCAGGGCGGGGTGAACGGGGAGTACGCGGTGTTGGCCAGGACGTTGCGCAGCCAGCCGCGCTCGTGCCACGGGCCGGCCTCGGGGGAGCGCCGGGCCAGGGCCGGGGTGAGCAGGACGTCGTACTCGGTGAAGAAGGGGGTCAGCCGGGCGCGCAGGCGCTCACGACTGTCCCCGGTGCCCACCGGGCCGACGAACCGCCGGCCGATCGCCGCGTGCACCCGGGTCCGCCGGGCCAGCAGCGCCCGGTCCAGGCCCTCGGCGTCGACCGCGGTCCCGGCCGTCCAGTGCCGCAGCGCGGTCACGCCCAGCGACAGGGGATACGGCGGCTCGGCCCGCCGCACCTGGTGCCCGGCCCGCGTGAGCACCCCGGCGGCCTCGCGGGCCGCGGTCGTATACGGCTTGCTCACGCTCACACCGGCGAGCGGACTGCGCACGGCCGCGGCGATCCGCCGGCGCGGGGGCTCCGCCGCACCCGGGACCTCGGCGCCCGCCAGGACGCCCAGCATCAGCCGCAGATCCTCGACCGTCGTGGCCAGCGGGCCGTTCTCCGCCATGCCGAACCAGTCGCCGTTGCCGATCCCCGCCGGCACCACGCCGTGCCCCGGCTTCAGTGTGACCAGGCCGCAGTTCGCGGCCGGGATGCGCAGCGACCCCATTCCGTCGTTGCCGAGCGCGATCGGGACCAGGCCCGCGGCCACCGCGGCCGCGCTGCCGCCGGAGGAGCCGCCCGCCGTGCGGGAGGTGTCCCAGGGATTGCGGGCGGTGCCGAACGCGCCCTCCGTCGTGCCGAACACGCACAGCTCCGGCACGTTCGTCAGGCCCACGACCACCGCGCCGGCCGCCCGCAGCCGGGCCACCGTGACATGATCCTCGGCGGCCGGGGTGTCGGGGGTGGCGGCGGAGCCGTCACGGTGGGACTCGCCGCGCACCGCCAGGTTGTCCTTCACGGCCACCGGTACGCCCGCGAGCGGCAGTTCGGGCAGATCGGCGCGGGAGGCCACCTCGTCGGCCTCGGCGAGCGCCGCCGCGGCCCGCACCTTCCGGAACGCCCCGATCCGGCCGTCGAGCCGTTCGATCCGGGCGAGATGCCCGGCCGCCACCTCCCGGGGTGTCACCCGCTTCTCGCGTACGGCGGCGGCAATCTCGGCGGCACTCCGCCCGGCCCAGTCACCCACGGGCACTCCTCGCTCGGTCTCGCTCGGTCGTCGGCTACTCGCTGGTACGAATCACGGCGCAGGGAGAACTGTGCCTGGTCGGGGGCGGTACGTCGAGAGCTCGTTCCCGGCGACGCGCTTGTCATCCGATCAATGGGTCAAGTTCCGTATCGTGCAGGCCCGTTGACAGGCTTGTTGGCGCCACACAATCATCAAGACGTCCGATGAATCGGAGTTTGTGGGAGCCGCTCATGAGCACGTGTCCCAGACGTACGGTCCTGGGCGCGGCAGTCGGTGTGACCGCCGCTGCCGCCCTGCCGCTCACCCTCACGACACCGGCTCGGGCCGCCGGGCAGCAGGGCCCCTGGGCCACCGTCCCCGACCCGGTACCCGTCCCGCTCGACGCCTTCTTCGACAACGACGGCATCGACACGGCCTCCGCGCGCGGCGGCGACTTCGACGGCTCCGGCTACACGTTCCCGGGCGAGGAACTGCCCGCGGGCCGCGTCGAGGTCGACGGCGTCCCCTTCGACTTCCCCGGGGCGGCGGCAGGCGCCCACAACAACGTCGTCGCACTCGGCCAGCGCATCGAACTGCCCCGGGGCCGCTACCTGTCGGCCGTCTTCCTGACCGCCGGCAGCTACGGCAACGCCACCGGCACGGCCACCGTCCACTACGCCGACGGCTCCACCACCACCGCCGGCCTGAGCGGTGCCGACTGGTACTCGGCCGGCGGCCCGCTCTCGGCGCCGTACCGCTACGAGCCGGACGGCACCAAGGACGAGCACGGTGTCGGGATCGGGACGTCTGAGGTGTGGACCGATCCGCGGCGCGAGGCGGTCGCCGTCACCCTGCCCGTCACCAACCCGGCCGCGGCGAACAAGACCTCCCTGCACGTCTTCGCGCTCTCCCTGCAACCCGTCGCCCAGGGGCGGGCGTTGGCCCTGCGTGAGGCGCACTCCACCAACTCCCTCATGGACGCGACCGGTGCCCAGAGCGTCGAGGCCACCGTGGTCAACGCGGGCACCGTCCCGATCCTGCCCGGCGACGACGTGTCCGTACGCGTCGAGGTCGCCGGCGCCCGCACCGTCGAGCCCGCCCGCGTCCGCCGTCTCGACCCCGGTGAACAGGCCCGCGTCCGGGTCGGCATCCGCAACCGCACGGGCACCGCACCCGGGACCCGGCAGGGCGGCACGGTGACCGTCCGCGGCGGTGGCGCCCAAGCCGCCTCGCACCAGGCGGAGTTGGTGCTCGGGGTCGCCGACTACCAGCCGACCGGGGCCTCCCTCTCCGGCCACCGGGCGCCGTACTGGTTCCAGGGCGCCAAGTTCGGCATCTTCATCCACTGGGGCGTCTACTCGGTGCCCGCGTGGGCGCCGGTCGGCGTGCAGTACGCCGAGTGGTACTGGGACCAGATGCAGGACCCGGCCAACCCCACGTACGCCTACCACCGCACCACCTACGGCGAGGACTTCGCCTACGACGACTTCATCCCCCGCTTCACCGCCGAGCGTTTCGACCCGCGCGCCTGGGTGGAACTGTTCCGCGACGCCGGAGCCCAGTACCACGTCCTGACCTCCAAGCACCACGAGGGCTTCGCCCTGTGGGACACCAAGGTCTCCGACCGCAACGCGGCGAAGATGGGCCCGAAACGGGACCTGGTGAGGGAACTCTTCGACGCGAGCCGCCGCCACACCCCCGAACTCCACCGCGGCCTGTACTTCTCGATGCCCGAGTGGTTCAACCCCGACCACCCCTGGATGGGCCACCCTCCGCGCAATCCGTACACCCTGCAGCCGGTCCCGTACACCGGATACACCGCGGGCAAGGACTATGTGAGGGACTACCAGGCCCCGCAGATGCTCGAACTGATCCACGGCTACGACCCGGAGATCATCTGGTGCGACATCGGCGGCGACAACGACAGCGCCAACGTCCTCGCCGAGTACTTCAACCACGCGAAGAACCGCGCCCGGCCGGTCGACGTGACCGTCAACGACCGCTCCGGCATCGCCTTCCACGACTTCACGACGCCCGAGTACACGACGTACGCCAACACGGTCGTCGCCAAGTGGGAGGCGAGCCGGGGCCTCGACCCCCGCTCCTACGGCTACAACCGGGCCACCCCGGACGACGCCTACATGACGGCCGAGGAGGTCGTGCACAGCCTCGTCGACATCGTCTCCAAGAACGGCAACTTCCTCCTCGACATCGGCCCGCGCGCCGACGGCACCATTCCGGAGATCATGCAGACCCGGCTGCGGGAGACGGGGGAGTGGCTCAAGGTCAACGGGGAGGCGGTGTACGACACCACGTACTGGTCCCGTACGGCCCAGCTCGGGGAGGACCTGCGCTTCACGGTCCGCCCGGACGAGGCGTTCTACGTCCACTCGCTGGCCCGCCCGGGCGCGAGGCTGATCGTCGAGGCGCCGGTGCCGGTGCGGGCGGGGGACAAGGTGACCATGCTCGGCTACGACCGGCCTCTGACCTGGACCGTCACGAACGGTTCACTGGTCATCGACGTACCGGAGGCCGCGCGGAACGCGGGACGGTACGTGTGGGTGTTCAAGGTGAGCTGGCGGGCTTGAGCAGGCGGGCCCGAGCAGCGCCCGGGCGGCCTCGACGCGGGCGGGGACGGGGGCGGAGGTGACGGCCGGCACCGCCCTCAGGACTTCCCTGGTCAGGTCGTGGACCGGGCGGTACGCCGCGCGTCCCTGTGCCGCCCGGACGCGGTGCGGGGGCTTCGCCGATTCGGACTCCAGGACCCTGCGGTACGCGGCCACCGCCTCGTTGTCCACGTCCAGTCCGTCCCCGGCGGAGGCGGCGGCGAGGTGGGCCCCGGGGCCGGCGGTGTGCGAGCCGGAGAGGTCGCGCAGGATGTTCCGGCCCTCCTCGCCGAGGTCTTCGGTGAGCAGGGCGGCGGCCTTGGCCCTGACCGCCGGCGGGACGCCCGGGTCGGCGGCCGGGGCGCGGGTGAAGGGGATGCGGTCGGCCGCGACGGGATCCGTGATGTCCATGACCCACAGCCGCCCGCGTCCCCGTTCCTCGTCCAAGCCGCCCGTCCCCGCCCCCCTCCCCGTGACAGCGTCAGCCGGACGGCCCATCGCAGTGACGGGCCGGTGGCTCAAGAAGCCTGTTCCGTCGGCACGTTGCCCGGCACCGGCCCCGTACTTCCCCGCCCCGTCAGCCGTGGCACCGGCACCCCCACCGAGCGGGCGGAGTCACCGTCCAGCAGGGCCAGCAGCTCGCGTGCCGCCGTGCGGCCGAACTCCACGCTGTCCCGGGAGAGGGCGGACAGCCGGGGGGTGACCATGCGGCACAGGGCCGAGTCCTCCCAGGAGACCACCGACACGTCCTGCGGTACCCGGAAGCCGAGTTCGGCGGCGGCGGCCAGGCCGGCCACGGCCATCACGTCGTTGTCGTAGATGAGGGCCGTCGGAACGGGTGAGTCGCCGAGGACGCGGCGGGTGACGGCGGCGCCCTGCACGTCGGAGTAGTCGGTGGTGACCGAGCGGACCTCGGTGGGCCGGCGCCGCTCCGCCTCCGCGCGCAGCGTGGCGATACGGCGCTGGGTGTGGGCCAGTTCGGGCAGTCCCGCGATGTGCACGATCCGGCGATGGCCGAGCGCCGTCAGCTCGTCCACCACGGAGGCCATCGCCCCGGCGTCGTCCGCCCAGACCGTGGACAGGCCGGGGTGCCGTACGTCGGGTGCGCCGCCGATCACCACGGCGGGCAGGCCGAGTTCGTCCAGCAGGCCGGGGCGCGGGTCGTCGGCGCGGGGGTCGGCCACCAGCACGCCGTCCACCCGGTGCTCCGCCCACCAGCGCCGGTACACCGCGCACTCCTCACTCACGTCCTTCGCGACCTGGAAGAGCAGGCCCAGGTGCCGCTCGGCCAGTACCTCCTGGATGCCGGAGACGAGCTGGAGGAAGAAGGAGTCGACGCCCAGGGTGTGCGCGGGGCGGGCCAGGACGAAGCCGACCGTGGCCGCGCCCTCGCCGGACAGCGCGCGGGCGGCCGTGCTGGGGCGCCAGCCGAGCTGCTCGGCGACCCGGCGGACCCGCGCCCGGGTGGCCTCCGAGACGCCGGGGCGGTCGTTGAGCGCGAAGGAGACGGCGCTCTCGGAGACGCCGGCCCGCCGGGCGATGTCCTTCATCGTGGGCCGGCGTGCGGGTGACCGTTTGGTCGGCACGTTCCCCCCTTCGTGACGATGCTCGCTAATGCGCTTGAGTGTCAAGAGCCTAAAGCGCATTAGCAATTGACCGCAAGCTCTCGGCCAAACGTCCCTGACCTGCACTGATGAACGGCTGATTTCATTAGTTGGGCGGAATGCATTGACTTTCCTCGAATGGCGCGGGCAAGGTCTCTCGCGCCACCCCACCGCCCGACACCGCAAGGGAGCCGTGTCCCGTGCCCATGTCTCGCAGAGCCCTCGCCGCCGCTGCCGTCGCCCTCGTCCTGCCGCTGAGCGCCTGCGGCTCGGGCGGCGACGGCGGCGGCTCGACCGACGCCTCCGGCAAGGTCGAGGGCGACATCACCTTCCAGACCTGGAATCTGCGCGCGAACTTCAAGTCGTACTTCGACGGCCTCATAGCCGACTTCGAGAAGAAGTACCCCGGCACGCACGTGAAGTGGATCGACCAGCCCGCCGAGGGCTATCCCGACAAGCTCAGCGCAGACGCCGGCGGCGGCACCCTGCCCGACGTCGTCAACGTCTCCCCGGACCTGGTCGCCCCGCTCGCCAGGGCCGGCCTGGCGCTCGACCTCGACAAGGCGGCCGGCAAGTACAGGTCCGAGTACCTGGACGGGGCCTGGGCCGGCCACCAGGTGCCGGGCATGAGCGGTACGTACGCCTTCCCCTGGTACCTGAACACCGGCCCGCTGTTCTACAACAAGGCCCTCTTCCGGAAGGCCGGGATCGATCCCGACCAGCCGCCGAAGACGTACGACGAACTCTTCGCCGACGCCCTGCAGATGGCGAGGAAGAGCGGCGGCAAGGTCGCCACCCTCGCCAACGTGCCCACCATCGAGGACTTCGGCCGTTACGGCGTCACCCTGATGAACAAACAGGGCACCGCCTTCGCCTTCAACGACGCCAGGGGAGTCGCACTCCTCACCAAATACAAGGAGCTGTACGACGCCAAGGCCCTCGACCCGCAGGCCCTGACCGCGACCCCGGAGTCCTCCGGCAAGAAGTTCCTCACCGGCGCCGTCGCCATGAACCCCGGCAGCGCCCTCGACCTCGACAACTTCAAGAAGAACGCGCCGACCCTCTACAGGAACATCGGCATCACCGACCAGATCACCAGCACCGGGCACGTCAACATGTACGTGATGGGCGTCATGGTCAACTCCCGCACCAGGCACACCCCGGCGGCCGTCGCCTTCGCGCACTTCGTCACCGACGCGCAGAACCAGATGTCCTTCGCCAAGAAGGTCGCCATCTTCCCGAGCACCGCCGGCTCCCTGGACGACCCCTACTTCACCAAGGAGGACGGCACCGACGAGACCAGGGTGCGCATCGCCGCCGCCAAGTCCCTGAAGAGCGCGGTCAACTACACGCCCGTGCTGTTCAGCGACCAGATGAAGACCGCGCTGCGCAACGAGGTGGCCAAGGCGCTCCAGGGCAAGGAGAGCCCCGAGCAGGCTCTCGACAACGCTGTCAACGCCGCCGACCGCCTCCTCCAGCAGGGCTGACGCCCATGGCCACGCCCGTCCGCATCAGGCGCCAACTCCCGCTCAGCCCGTGGCTGTTCGCCGCTCCCGGGCTGCTCGTCACCGGCGCCTTCGTGCTCTACCCGTTCGTCTCCACCCTGGTGAACTCCTTCACCGACCGCCGCACCCTGCTGCCGGGCCACTTCGTGGGCCTCGCCAACTTCCGCGAGCTGCTCCACGACGACATGTTCTGGACGGGCCTGCGCAACAGCACCCTGTACATCCTCGGGGTCGTACCCGCCCTGGTGATCCTGCCGTTGCTGCTGGCGCTGCTGGTGCAGAAGAACATCCCCGGCATCACCTTCTTCCGCTCCGCCTTCTACACCCCGGTCGTCGCCTCGATCGTGGTGGTCGGGCTGATCTGGGTGTGGCTGCTGGACGAACGCGGCCTGGTCAACTCCCTGTTGGAGACGGTCGGGATCGGCCGGGTCGGGTTCCTCAGCGACCAGTGGCTGCTCCTGCTGAGCGCCATGGCCGTCACGGTGTGGAAGGGCCTCGGCTACTACATGATCATCTATCTGGCGGCGCTGGCGAACGTACCGCGCGAACTGCACGAGGCCGCCGCCGTGGACGGCGCGGGCCCGGTGCGCCGCTTCCTCTCGGTCACCGTGCCCGCCGTCCGCTCGACCATGGTGCTGGTCGCCGCCCTCTCCTCGGTCGCCGCCTTCAAGGTGTTCTCCGAGGTCTACCTGATGGCCGGCCCGAGCGGCGGCCCGGCCGGCGAGGACACCACCCTCGTCATGCTCGTCCAGCGCACCGGCACCGGCCTGACCGGCCGCGTCGGCTACGCCTCCGCGCTCTCGGTCGTCGTGTTCGTCGTCACCGTCGCGCTCATGCTGCTGGTGCTGCGCGCCGACCGGAGGGAGGAGTCATGAGCGTCCTGGAGACGGTACGGCCCGAGCCACCGGTCACCGTGCGCAAGGAGCCGCGCGTCACCGACGAACACGGCCGCCGTATCCGCGTCGGCGAGCTGGTCTGGCGCTATCTGCTGCTCCTCGTCGTCCTCGCGCTGACGGTGGGCCCGTTCCTGTGGCAGCTGTCCACCTCCCTCAAGGGCCCCACCGAGGACATCTACAGCTCGCCGCCGAGCTTCCTGCCCGCCCGTCCCACCCTGCACAACTACACGCGGGTCGCCGACACCATCCCCGTCTGGGACTACGCCCTGAACTCGCTGAAGGTCGCCACCGCCAACGTCGTCACCAACTGCGTCGGCTCGGCGCTCGCCGGGTATGCCCTGGCCCGGCTGCGCTTCCGCGGCCGGCGCGTGACCACGCTGGTGTTCGTACTGGCCATGCTCGTGCCGGTCGAGGGCATCGTCATCGCACAGTTCACCACCATGCGCGAACTCGGCCTGAACAACACGCTCGTCGGGGTCGTGCTGCCCGGCGCGATCGGCGCGATGAACGTGCTGCTGATGCGCAACGCCTTCCGCAACCTGCCCTACGAGATCGAGGAGGCGGCCTATGTCGACGGCGCCGACGTCCGGCAGCGGTTCCTGCGGGTCGCCCTGCCCTCGGTGAAGGGGACGCTGGCCGTCGTCGCGATCTTCGCCTTCATGGGCGCCTGGGACGACTTCCTGTGGCCCCTGATCGTGCTCAGCGACCCGTCCAAGTTCACCCTGACCATCGGCCTGAACTACCTGCACGGCACCTTCGCCAACGACGAACGCCTCGTCGCCGCCGGCACCGTGATCGCCGTGGCCCCGCTCATCGCGCTGTTCGCCTGCCTGCAGCGGTACTTCTTCCGCGGGGTCGGCGAGGGCGCCGTCAAGGGCTGAACACCCGTACGTCACTAGGACACTCCATGCCTCCTGCCGTGCGCTTCGGCGTCAACTACACACCGACCAACGGGTGGTTCCACCACTGGCTCGACTTCGACCTCGACTCCGTGCGCGCCGACCTCGACGCGATCGCCGCGCTCGGCCTCGACCACATCCGGGTCTTCCCGTTGTGGCCCTACTTCCAGCCCAACCGGACCCTGATCCGCCCGCGCGCCGTCGAGCAGCTCGTGGCCCTCGCCGACGCGGCCGCCGAACGCGGCCTGGACGTCAACGTCGACGGCCTGCAGGGGCACTTGAGCAGCTTCGACTTCCTGCCCGCGTGGACCCGCACCTGGCACCGGCGCAACCTCTTCACCGACCCGGACGTGGTCGAGGGCCAGGCCGCCTATCTGCGCACCCTCGCCGCCGCCCTCGCCGACCGGCCGAACTTCCTCGGCATGACCGTCGGCAACGAGGTCAACCAGTTCGCCGCCGGCCCCCACCCCGACCCCGACCGCATCACGGCGGACGAGGCCGAGCGATGGCTGTCGCGGATGCTGGCCGCCTGTGCCGACGGCGCCCCCGACCGGCTCCATCTGCACGCCTCCTACGACGCCGCCTGGTACCAGGACGACCAGCCCTTCACCCCCGGCCACTCCGCCCGGCTCGGCGACCTCACCGCCGTGCACTCCTGGGTGTTCAACGGCACCGCCCAGCGCCACGGCCGTACCTCCGTGCCGGCCGAGCACCACGCCGCCTACCTGGTGGAGCTGAGCAAGGCCTGGGCCGGGGAGCCGCACCGGCCCGTATGGCTCCAGGAGGTCGGGGCGCCGGCGCCGCTCGTGCCCGCCGAGCACGCCGCCGCCTTCACCGAGGCGACCGTCGCCCGTGCCCTGGACTGCCCCGACCTGTGGGGCATCACCTGGTGGTGCTCCTACGACGTCTCGCGCGAGCTCGCCGACTTCCCCGAACTCGAATACGGACTCGGCCTGTTCACCGACGAGCGCCGGCCCAAGGACACCGCCCGCGTGCTGGCCGAGGCGGCACACCGGCGGCACGCGGCCCCCGCCCCGCGCACCACGGCCCTCGTCGTACCCGACGACCCGGGCCGCCGCTCCCGCTGCGCCCCCGGCGGAGTCGTCTTCGACGCCTTCTTCCGGCTCGTCGCCGACGGCGCCCGCCCCACCACCGTCCTCGACACCCGTGCGGACGACAAGGAACACCTCGCCGCACGCGGCATCACCGAGGTCGTCACACCCGATCAGGTACTCCCCGCCCCACATGGAGGCACCCGCTCGTGAACCCCAGCAGACGCACCGTCCTGATCGCCGGCACTGCCGCCGGCCTCTTCCCGCAGCCCGCCTTCGCGGCCGCCCGCCCCAAAGCCGCGGCGACCCCGCCGTACGCCTCCTACTGGTACCCGGACTCGCTGCCCGCCGGCAGCCCGGGCCCCGGCATCACCTGGCGCAGTCTGAAGAGCTGGCGCGCGGCCGACGACCCCGACCTCGCCTTCAACGCCGCGTCCGTGCCGCTCGCCGCCCGCTTCACCCCGACCCCGGCGAACACCACCGCCCGGACCGGCCAGGCCCGCATCCAGGCCCTGGTCTCCTTCGGGCCCACCTCCGGCAACCCCTCCCAGGGCTCGGCCACCGCCGACTACTACGCCCTCACCCACTGGGCCTACCTGGACGAACTGGTCTTCTGGGGCGGCTCGGCCGGGGAGGGCCTGATCCTTGCGCCGAACGCGCCGATCGTGGACGCGGCCCACCGGCACGGCGTCCCGGTGCTCGGGAACATCTTCCTGCCACCGGTGGCGTACGGCGGACAGCTCCAGTGGACCCGGGACCTCGTGCAGAAGGACGGCTCCGGGCACTGTCCCCTCGCCGGGCAACTCGTCGCGGTCGCGGCGGCCCACGGCTTCGACGGCTGGTTCGTGAACGCCGAGACGGGCGGTGGGAACACGGCACTCGGCCAGGCCATGCTCGGGTTCGTCAAGGAGCTGCGGACGCTCGGGGCGGCGCGCGGACAGCGGGTGACCTGGTACGACGCGATGACGGTGAACGGCACGGTCAGCTGGCAGGGCGCACTGAACAGCCAGAACCGGGCCTTCTTCCAGGCCGCCGACGACATGTTCGTGGACTTCCGGTGGAGCGCGGCCACGCTCGCCTCCTCGGGGACGAAGGCGGATCAAATGGGCCGCAGCCGATACGAGTTGTGGGCAGGTGTCGACGTCGAGTCGAACGGGTCCGGTACGTCGGTGGACTGGGACGCGATCGTGCCGTCCGGCAGGCCGCACGTCACCTCGATCGGCTTCTACCGGCCGGAGTGGACCCGCAACCACCTGCCCGCCGACCAACGCGCCCCGGAGGATTTCCACGCCGCGGACGACCGGTTCTGGACGGGACGTTCGCTGGACCCGTCCCGGCCGGACGCGAGTGATCCGTGGCGGGCGCCGGCGGTGTCGGTCGCCGACCGGTCGACCGTGACCTCGGTGCCGTTCGCGAGCGTGTTCAACACCGGGCACGGGCTGCGCTGGTACGAGGACGGGGCGGTCACCTCGGACGCCGCCTGGAACCATCTCGGGGTCCAGGACCGGCTGCCGGCGCGGCGATGGGTGGTGCGCACGGCGGGGGAGCGGCCGGCGGTCTCCTTCGACTTCGCCGATGCCTGGCGGGGCGGCAGCAGCGTGTTGGTGGACGGTGAGCTCGATCAACCGGTCGTGGTGGATCTGTACGCGACCCGGCTGCCGATCGGTGTGAACTCGGTTGTCGAGCTCACCTCCCGGACCGACGCCGGCGCTGTGAACGTCGAGCTGGCGGTGGCGACGGCCGAGCCGAGCGGGGCCGGGGCGACACCTCCGTACACCTATCTGGCTGTGAACTCGATCAACACGGGCAGGCGCGTGAAGTCGGTCAACGGCTGGTACACCGTGGCACTTCCGCTCACCGGGCTGACCGACACCGACACCGACACCGGCACCGACACCGGCACCGGCACCGGCACCGGCACCGGCACTGTCCACGCCCTCGGTGTCCGGCTCACCGCCACCGAGGGCCCGGTGCGCTGGCGCCTCGGCGGCCTCGCCGTCCGGGACACCGTCACCGCCCCCCAGGCCCCCACGGGCGCCCGCGTCACCGCCGCGACCGGCGGCGACCTCCGGCTCGCCTGGAACGCCGCCCCCGGCGCCGTCCGCCACTACGAGCTGCACCGCCTCCTGCCCGACGGCACCCGCCGCTTCCTCGGCGGCACCTGCCAGCGCGCCTGCTCCCTCACCGGGCTGCAGCCCGAGCAAGGAGAGACCGCCGCACGATTCGAACTGCGTGCCGTGGGGGAGCTCTACACCACCTCGACCCCCGTCACCGTCACCCACCCCTGGTAACGACCGCAGTCACCCGGAACCCGCAGGGAGCACCCCGCATGCATGACGACCGCACTCTGGTGGAAGCCCGCCTCAGGCGCGTCCTCGACGAACGCATCCGCCCCGCCGTGTACCCCGAGTCCGTGCCGCTGCAGGTCGCGGTGTGGCACGCGCCCGGCGAGCCCGTGCCGGTCGAGGAGGGACTCGCCGCCGAGCCGGAGCCCATCCAGGTCGGCGCCCGGTGGGGTGCTCCCTGGGGCACCAGCTGGTTCCGGGTGACCGGGACCGTGCCCGAGGCGTGGGCCGGGAGGACCGTCGAGGCCCTGCTCGACCTGGGCTTCGACGAGAACATGCCCGGCTTCCAGTGCGAGGGCCTGGTCTACCGGCCCGACGGCACCCCGGTGAAGGGCCTCAACCCCCGCAACCAGTGGGTGCGCATCGGCACCCCGGTGGCGGGCGGCGAGGAGGTGGTCCTGCACATCGAGGCCGCCTCCAACCCGGTCATCCTCGACTACCACCCCTTCCTGCCCACCCAGCTCGGCGACAGGGAAACCGCCGGCCACGAGCCGCAGTACACACTCACCCGCATGGACCTCGCCGTCTTCGACGAGCCGGTGTGGCAGCTGGTCATGGACCTGGAGGTGCTCGGCGAGCTGATGGCCGAGCTGCCCGTGGACTCCGCGCGCCGGCACGACATCCTGCGCGCCGTCGAGCGGGCCCTGGACGCCGTCGACCTCCAGGACGTGACCGGCACGGCCGGCCGGGCCCGCGCCGAGCTCACCGGTGTGCTGTCGGCCCCCGCCGTACCGTCCGCGCACCGGATCAGCGCCGTCGGGCACGCGCACATCGACTCGGCCTGGCTGTGGCCGCTGCGCGAGACGGTGCGCAAGGTGGCCCGTACGACCTCCAACATGACCGCGCTGATCGAGGACGAGCCGGAGTTCGTCTTCGCCATGTCCCAGGCACAGCAGTGGGCCTGGGTGAAGGAGCACCGGCCCGAGGTGTGGGCGCGGGTGAAGAAGGCCGTGGCGGAGGGGCGGTTCGTGCCGGCCGGCGGGATGTGGGTGGAGTCGGACACCAACATGCCGGGCTCGGAGGCGATGGCCCGTCAGTTCGTGCACGGCAAGCGGTTCTTCCTGGACGAGTTCGGCATCGAGAACGAGGAGGCCTGGCTGCCCGACACCTTCGGCTTCGCCGCCGGGCTCCCGCAGATCATCAAGGCGGCCGGTGCCAAGTGGCTGCTCACGCAGAAGATCTCCTGGTCCCAGACGAACAAGTTCCCGCACCACACCTTCCAGTGGGAGGGCATCGACGGCACCCGGATCTTCACCCACTTCCCGCCCGTCGACACCTACAACTGCTCCATGAAGGGCAGCGAACTCGCCCACGCGGCACGCAACTTCAAGGACAAGGGCCGCGCCCGCCACTCCCTCGCGCCCACCGGCTGGGGCGACGGAGGCGGCGGCACCACCCGCGAGATGGTCGCCAAGGCGGCCCGGCTGCGCGACCTCGAGGGCTCGGCCACCGTGGTCTGGGAGACACCCCGCGCCTTCTTCGAGAAAGCCGAGGCCGAGTACCCCGAGCCGCCCGTCTGGGTCGGCGAGCTGTACCTCGAACTGCACCGCGCCACCCTCACCAGCCAGGCGAAGACCAAGCAGGGCAACCGGCGCAGCGAACACCTGCTGCGTGAGGCCGAGCTCTGGGCGGCCACCGCGGCCGTACGCACCGGATCTCCCTATCCCTACGAGGAGTTGGACCGGATCTGGAAGACGGTCCTGCTGCACCAGTTCCACGACATCCTGCCCGGCTCGTCCATCGCCTGGGTGCACCGGGAGGCACGGGCGACGTACGAGCGGATCGCCGGAGAGCTGGAGGCGATCACCGGTGCGGCGCAGCGGGCCCTGGCGGGGGAGGGGACCCGGCACCTGGTCTTCAACCCGGCACCGCACAGCCGGCACGGTGTTCCCGCCGGAGGTGCCGGGGCGCCGAGCCTGCCGCGGGGAACGCATGTGACCCCCCGCACCGCGGGCGGTCACGTCCTGGACAACGGCCTGCTCCGCATCGAGATCGACGCCCACGGCCTCGTCGTCTCCGCGTACGACCTCGACGCCGACCGCGAGACCGTCGCGCCCGGCCGGGCCGCCAACCTGCTCCAACTCCACCCGGACTTCCCGAACATGTGGGACGCCTGGGACGTCGACTCCTTCTACCGCAACACCGTCACCGACCTCACGGACGCCGAGTCGGTCGAGACCGGCGAGGACGGCGCGTCGGTGCGGATCGTACGGAGCTTCAGCGCCTCCCGGGTCACCCAGGTGCTGACACTGCCGCCGGACGAGCGGAGGCTGGTCATCGACACCGAGGTCGACTGGCACGAGACGGAGAAGTTCCTCAAGCTGGCCTTCCCGCTCGACCTGCACGCCGAACGGTACGCGTCCGAGACCCAGTTCGGGCACGCCTTCCGCCCCACGCACACCAACACCTCCTGGGAGGCCGCCAAGTTCGAGGCGTGCAACCACCGCTTCGTCCACCTGGAGGAACCCGGCTGGGGCGTGGCGGTCGTCAACGACTCGACGTACGGCCACGACGTGACCCGCACCGTGCGCACCGACGGCGACCGCGGTACGACGACCACGGTGCGCGTCTCCCTCCTGCGCGCCCCGCGCTTCCCCGACCCCGAGACCGATCAGGGCGTCCACCGCTTCCGCCACGCTCTGATCCCGGGCGCCTCGATCGCCGACGCGGTCCGCGAGGGCTGGCGGGTCAACCTGCCGGAACGGCACCTGACCGGCGCCCACGAGGTCGCGCCGCTGGTCACGGTGGACAACGACGCCGTCGTGATCACGGCGGTCAAACTCGCCGACGACGCCAGCGGAGACGTGGTGGTCCGCTTCCACGAGGCCCACGGCGGCCGGGCCCGGGCGACCCTCACGGCCGGTTTCGAGGTCGCGGACGTCACGGTGACGGACCTGCTGGAACGACCGGGCGGGGGCACCGAGCCGCCGGAGCGCGACGGCGAGCGGATCACCGTACGGCTGCGGCCGTTCGAACTGACGACGCTCAGGCTGCGGCGGGGCTGACGGGCGCCGGAGACGGGCACCGGCGCCCGCGTCCGTCGGGCGGACGCCGGACCGGTGCCCGATCCCCGGCGAGGTGCTCCAGGCGGTCGAGGGGCCCTGCCGGGGGGCCGGGCGCCCCAGCTCACTCCCCGCTCTGCCCCCCGAGCTGTGCCCGCAGCCACTCCTCCACCTCGCCGACATGGGCCGCTGCCGCCGCGCGTGCCGCCTCCGGGTCGCGGGCGGTGAGAGCGCGATGGATGGCGGCGTGTTCGCGGCGGGTGCGGGCGAAGGCGCCCTCCTCCTGGTAGCCGCGCCAGACGCGGGCGCGGAAGGTGCGGGAGGACAGGCCCTCCAGGATGGCGGCCATGGTCTCGTTGCCCGCGGCCGCGGCGATCTCGCGGTGGAAGGCGAGGTCGTGGGCGAGGATCTCCTCGGGGTCGTCGGTGGCGTTCATCGCCGCCAAGTGCTTCCCCACGGCGGCCAGTTGGTCCTCGGTGATGCGCGCGGCGGCCAGCGCGGTCGCCGTCGACTCCAGGATCCGGCGGACCTCGAGGAGTTCCACCAGGCGCGGCCCCCGGGACAGGTCCGCGACCACCCCGAAGGTCTCCAGCAGGTCGCCGGCCTCCAGCGCGGTGACGTAGATCCCGGAGCCGTGCCGGGCCTCCAGGACGCCCATCACGGTCAGGGCGCGGATCGCCTCCCGCATCGAACTGCGGGAGATGCCCAGCCGGGCCGCCAGATCCCGCTCGGTGGGCAGCCGCTCGCCGGGCTCCAGCCGGCCCTCGGCGATCATCGCCTTGATCTCCTCGATGGCGCGCTGCGTCACCGTGCCCTTCTGTGGGGCCTCCTCGTCCACGCCACTCCTCCTTCCCCCCGTTGTGCCGCAGTCTAGCCAGCCGAGTGGTCCGACCACTACTGCTTACCTTGCCGAATTTTCCCTGCACGAGGGTGTTGACGCGGCTTATTGGTCTGATAAGTATGCGTCGTCTGCTCGAACACCCTCGACGAGGAGCCGCGAGATGCCCGCCAGCACTGTCAGGAAGCGCAGCAGGTCCCGGATCATCGGCGCGGTGGCTCTGGCCGCCGGCGCCTCGCTCATGCTCGCCGCCTGCGGCAGCACCAAGGACACCGCGAGCGCGGGCAGCGGCGGCACCGGCGAGGTCGGCGTCATCCTGCCACTGCTGACCTCGCCGTTCTGGCAGTCGTACAACGACTACGTGCCCAAGATGGCCAGGTCCGAGGGCGTCCAGGTGCTGAAGACGGTCAACTCCAACAGCGACCCGTCGCAGCAGATCACCGACATCGACAACGAACTCACCCAGGGCGTCAAGGGGCTGGTGGTCGCGCCGCTGGACAGCGCCGCCATCCAGGCCGGACTCGACCAGGCCGAGCGCAAGGGCGTGCCCGTGGTCGCCGTGGACGTCGCGCCCGACAAGGGCAAGGTCGCCATGGTGGTGCGCGCCGACAACGTGGCCTACGGCGAGAAGGCCTGCGACTACCTCGGACAGCACGTCAGCACCGGCAAGGTCGTACAGGTCATGGGCGACCTGGCCTCGGTCAACGGCCGCGACCGCTCCGAGGCCTTCCGCTCCTGCGTGAAGAAGAAGTACCCGAAGCTCAAGGTGCTGGAGATCCCCGCCAAGTGGGAGTCCGACACCGCCGCCGCCAAGCTGGACACGCTGCTGGGCGCCAACCCGGACATCAAGGGCATCTACCTGCAGGCGGGCGGTGTGTACCTCGCGCCCACTCTGCAGACCCTGAAGTCCAAGGGCATGCTGAAACCGGCCGGGCAGAAGGGCCACATCGCGATCGTCTCCAACGACGGCATCCCGCAGGAGTACGACGCCATCCGCAAGGGCCAGATAGACGCCACGGTCTCCCAGCCCGCCGACGCCTACGCCAAGTACGGCCTGTACTACATCAAGGCGGCGATGGCCGGGAAGACCTTCAAGCCCGGGCCCACCGACCACGGCTCCGTGATCGTCAGGCTGCCCAGCGGGATCCTGGAGGACCAGCTGCCCGCGCCGCTGGTCACCAAGGCCAACGTCGACGACCCCAAGCTGTGGGGCAACACGGTCAAATGAGCACACCGCTTGTAGCAGCCGAGGGCATCGTCAAACGGTACGGCCCCACCGTCGCCCTCGTCGACGGCCGGCTCACCGTCCTGTCCGGCGAGTCCCACGCCCTGGTCGGCCGCAACGGCGCCGGCAAGTCGACCCTGGTGAACGTCCTCACCGGCCTGCAGGCCCCGGACGCGGGCACGGTCCGCTTCGACGGCGAGCCGGCGCCCTCGCTCGCCGACCGGGACGCCTGGCGCCGCAGGGTCGCCTGCGTCTACCAGAAGCCCACCGTCGTCCCGGAGCTGACGGTCGCCGAGAACCTGTTCCTCAACCGGCAGCCGACCGGCCGCGGCGTCATCAGCTGGCGCCGGCTGCGCCGGCAGGCCGCCGAACTCCTCGACACCTGGGACGTGCGCGTCGATCCCGAGGCGCGCACCGCCGACCTCAGGGTCGAGGACCGGCAAATGGTCGAGATCGCAAGGGCGTTGAGCTTCGGCGCCCGGTTCATCGTGCTGGACGAACCCACCGCCCAGCTCGACAACCGGGAGATCGAGCGGCTGTTCACCCGCATGCGCTCCCTGCAGGACTCCGGTGTCACCTTCCTGTTCATCTCCCACCATCTCCAGGAGGTGTACGAGGTCTGCCAGACGGTCACCGTGCTGCGCGACGCCCGCTGGATCACCACCGCACCCGTCGCCGACCTGCCGAAGGCGGCGCTGGTCGAGGCCATGGCCGGGGAGTCCGTCGCCGAGCAGGCCGTACACGGCGGGGGAACCGAGACCGGCGCCCCCGTCCTGCTGGAGGCACAAGGGCTCACCTCACCGGCGTACGAGGGCGTCGACCTCACCGTCCGCCGTGGCGAGGTCGTCGGGCTCGCCGGCTCCAGCGGCAGCGGCAAGACCGAGCTCGCCGAGTCCTTCGCCGGGCTGCACACCCCGACCGGCGGCACCGCCCGACTGGGCGGCGAGAAGCTGCCGTTCGGGGACGTACGGGCCGCCCTGCGGGCCGGGGTCGGCTGTGTGCCGCGCGACCGGCACGAGCAGGGACTGGTGTCCGGCATGAGCATCGGCGACAACGCCACGCTGAGCGTGCTGGACCGGCTGGGCCGGGCCGGATTCGTCGCAACCGACGCACGGCGCCGCTTCGCCGCCGAGCTGATCGAACGCCTCGACATCCACGCCGAGGGCCCCGACCAGCCCGTGTCCGACCTGTCCGGCGGCAACGCCCAGAAGGTCGTCATGGCCCGGGCCCTCGCCTCCGACCCGCGCCTGCTGGTCCTGATCAACCCCACCGCCGGCGTCGACGTGAAGTCCAAGGAGTCGCTGCTCGCCCGCATGGACAGTGCCCGCGAGGACGGCACCGCGGTCCTCGTCGTCTCCGACGAACTCGACGACCTGCGCCGCTGCGACCGCGTCCTCGTCCTCTTCCACGGCCGTGTCGTCGCCGAGCACCCGGCCGGCTGGCGCGACCACGAGCTGATCGCCTCCATCGAAGGAGTTGACCATGGCTGACACCCGGGCCGCCCCGCCGCTCGCACCCCCGAAGACCCCGGACGCCCGGTCGGCCAGGACCGTACTGCTGCGCCGGGCCCGTGAACTCGCCCTGGTTCCCGCGCTGTTGCTGCTCATGGTGCTCGGCGCGGCGGTCAACGACTCGTTCCTGACCGAGCGGAACCTGATCTCGATCCTCGGTGCCTCCGCCGCGCTCGCGATGGTCGTGCTCGCCGAGTCGCTCGTGCTGATCACCGGCAGGTTCGACCTGTCCCTGGAGTCGGTGGTCGGCATCGCACCGGCCGTGGGCGCCCTGCTGGTGCTGCCCGCGAGCCAGTCCGGCTGGGGCACCGAACTCCCGGCCGGGCTCGCCCTGCTCGCGATCCCGGTGGTCGGCGCGGTCATCGGCGCCTTCAACGGTGTCCTCGTCGTCAAGTTCCGGCTCAACGCGTTCATCGTCACGCTCGCGATGCTCATCGTGCTGCGCGGCCTGCTGGTCGGCGCCACCAAGGGCAAGACCCTGTTCGGCATGCCCGACAGCTTCTACTCCCTGGCCACCACCACCTTCCTCAACGTGCCGCTGTCGGTGTGGCTCGCCGCCGTCGCCTTCGCCGTCGCCGGGTTCGTGCTGAAGTACCACCGCGCCGGCCGCGCCCTGTACGCGATCGGCGGCAACGCGGACGCCGCCCGCGCGGCCGGCGTGCGCGTGGACCGGGTGATGCTCGGGGTGTACGTCGTCGCGGGCGTCCTCGCCTCGCTCGGTGGCCTGCTGCAGACCGGTTACGTCGGCGCGATCAGCGCCAACCAGGGCCAGAACATGATCTTCACGGTGTTCGCGGCCGCGGTGATCGGCGGCATCAGCCTGGACGGCGGCAAGGGCACCATGTTCGGCGCGCTGACCGGTGTCCTCCTGCTGGGCGTAGTACAGAACCTGCTCACCCTCGCCCAGGTGCCGTCGTTCTGGATCCAGGCCATCTACGGCGGGATCATCCTCGTCGCCCTCGTGATCGCGCGCGTGACGACGGGCCGCGCCCAGGACTGACCCGCCGCCAAGTGCCCGACGAACGAAAGGACTTCAGTGTCCCAGGCCCCCGCCCGCGTCACCGCGGTCGACACCCACGACATCCGTTTCCCCACCTCGCGCGAGCTGGACGGCTCCGACGCGATGAACCCGGACCCCGACTACTCGGCGGCCTGCGTCGTGCTGCGCACCGACGCCTCCGACGGGCACGAGGGACACGGGTTCGTCTTCACCATCGGGCGGGGCAACGACGTCCAGGTCGCCGCGATCGACGCGCTGCGGGACCATGTGCTCGGCCGGGACGTGGCCGAGCTGTGCGCCGACCCGGGCTCGCTCTTCCGAGACCTGATCGGAGACAGCCAGCTGCGCTGGCTCGGTCCCGAGAAGGGCGTGATGCACATGGCGGTCGGGGCCGTCGTCAACGCCGTCTGGGACCTCTCCGCCCGCCGGGCCGGCAAGCCGCTGTGGCAGCTGCTCGCCGACGCCGAACCCGAGTGGCTGGTCGGGCAGATCGACTTCCGCTACATCGCGGACGCGCTCACCCCCGCCGAGGCCCTCGACCTGCTGCGGCGGGGGAGAGAGGGCGCTGGGGAGCGCCGGGCACGGCTGCTGGAGCGCGGCTACCCCGCCTACACCACCTCCCCGGGCTGGCTCGGCTACGACGACGACAAGCTCGGCCGGCTCGCCGCGCAGGCCGTCGCCGACGGCTTCACGCAGATCAAGCTGAAGGTCGGCGCCGACCTCGACGACGACATCCGGCGCTGTCGCGTCGCCCGCGCGGTCGTCGGACCGGACATCCGGCTCGCCGTCGACGCCAACCAGCGCTGGAACGTGGACGAGGCGATCCGCTGGACCAAGGCCCTCGCGGAGTTCGCCCCCTACTGGATCGAGGAGCCCACCAGCCCCGACGACGTTCTCGGCCACGCCGCCATCCGCCGCGCCGTGGCCCCGGTGAAGGTCGCCACCGGCGAACACGTGCACAACCGGATCATGTTCAAGCAGCTCCTCCAGGCGGGCGCCCTCGACATCGTCCAGATCGACGCCGCCCGGGTCGCCGGCGTCAACGAGAACCTCGCCATTCTGCTGCTCGCCGCCAAGTTCGGCGTCCCGGTCTGCCCGCACGCGGGCGGGGTCGGCCTGTGCGAACTCGTCCAGCACCTGTCGATGTTCGACTACCTGGCCGTCTCCGGCACCACCGAGGACCGGGTCATCGAATACGTCGACCACCTCCACGAGCACTTCGTCACCCCGGTCGTCATCCGCGACGGCCACTACACCGCCCCCACCGCGCCCGGCTTCTCCGCCGCCCTGCGCCCGGAGTCCGTCGCGCGGTACACCTTTCCCGGCGGCACCTACTGGGCCGCCGACCCCGACACCCAGAAGGGAGAGGCCGCATGAGCGACTTCGAGGGTCTGAGAGCCCTGGTCACCGGCGGCGCGTCCGGCATCGGCCGGGCCACCGCCGACCTCCTCGCCGCCCGCGGCGCCCGGGTCGCCGTCCTCGACCGGGACCCGGCGGACGTCGACAAACCGCTCCTCGCCCACCGCGCCGACGTCACCGACGACGCCTCGGTCCGCGCGGCCGTCGAGCGGGCCACCGAGGACCTCGGCGGGCTGGACGTGCTGGTCAACAACGCCGGGATCGGCGCCCAGGGCACGGTCGAGGACAACGACGACGCCGAGTGGCAACGCGTCTTCGACGTCAACGTCCTCGGCATGGTCCGCACCACCCGCGCCGCCCTCCCGCACCTGCGCCGCTCGGACCGCGCCGCGATCGTCAACACCTGCTCCATCGCGGCCACCGCCGGACTGCCCGAGCGCGCCCTGTACAGCGCCACCAAGGGCGCCGTGTACTCCCTGACCCTCGCCATGGCCGCCGACCACGTCCGTGAGGGCATCCGGGTCAACTGCGTCAACCCCGGTACGACGGACACCCCGTGGATCGGACGGCTGCTGGACGCGGCCCCGGATCCGGCCGCCGAACGCGCCGCCCTGGAGGCCCGCCAGCCCGCCGGCCGACTGGTCTGCGCCGCCGAAGTCGCCGGCGCCATCGTCTACTTGGCCAGTCCGCTGTCCGGCGCCACCACCGGCACCGCCCTCGCCGTCGACGGCGGCATGCAGGGCCTCAGGCTGCGGCCGGTGGGCCGGTGACGAGGCTCGGCCGCAGCCGCGTCGAGGTCACCCCGCTCGGCTTCGGCGCCGCGACGCTAGGCAACCTGTACCGCCCGGTGGACGACGAGCAGGCGCGGGGGGCCGTACAGGCCGCCTGGCAGCGCGGCATCCGGTACTTCGACACCGCCCCGCACTACGGGCTCGGCCTGTCCGAACGCCGGCTCGGCGCCGCCCTGCGCGCCCACGACCGCGCACTGTTCACCGTCTCCACCAAGGTCGGCCGCCGTCTCGAACCCGCCGACGGCACGGGCGACGACCTGGCACACGGCTTCGCCGTACCCGCCGCCCACCGCAGGGTGTGGGACTTCAGCGCCGACGGCGTCCGCCGCACCCTGGAGGCGAGCCTGGAGCGCCTCGGCCTGGACCGCGTCGACATCGTCTATCTGCACGACCCCGACGACCACGCCGAGCAGGCCTTCCGCGAGGCCTACCCGGCCCTGGAGAAGCTGCGCGCCGAAGGCGTCGTCGGCGCGGTCGGCGCGGGCATGAACCAGTCCGGGATGCTCACCCGGTTCGTCCGCGACACCGACGTGGACGTGGTCCTGTGCGCGGGCCGCTACACCCTGCTCGACCAGAGCGCCGGCGCCGAACTGCTGCCCGCGGCCGCCGAGCACGGAGTGTCGGTGGTCCTCGGCGGCGTCTTCAACTCGGGCCTGCTGGCGGACCCGACGCCCGAGTCGACGTACGACTACAGCCGTGTCCCACCACGGTTGCTGGACCGGGTCCTGCGCATGAAGGCGGCCGCCGAGCGGCACGGCACCACCCTGCGCGCCGCCGCGCTGGCCTTCGCCTCCGCCCACCCGGCCGTCGCCAGTGTCCTGCCCGGGCCCCGTTCCGCGCCCGAAGTCCACGACTGCGCCGACCAGTTCGCGTCCGCCGTCCCGGCGGAGTTCTGGCAGGAGCTACGGGAGTCCGGCCTGCTGCCCCGAGAGGAGGGCCCGTCATGAGGGTCGCCCTGCACACCAAGGTCCGCTCCGACAGGATCGCCGCGTACGAGGCGGCCCACCGCCAGGTCCCGAAGGAGCTCACCGACGCCATCCGTGCCGCCGGTGCCACCTCCTGGACCATCTGGCGCAGCGGCACCGACCTGTTCCACCTGCTGGAGTGCGCGGACTACACCCGTCTGCTCGCCGAACTGGAGCACCTGCCGGTCAACGTGGCCTGGCAGGCCCGCATGGCCGAGCTGCTCGACGTCGTGCACGACTACTCCCGGGACGGTGCGGACGCCGGGCTGCCCGTCGTCTGGGAGCTGCCATGTGCCGGCGCCCCCCACGTCCGGGAGCTGCCGTGACCGTCGACGCCCACCACCATGTCTGGGACCTGTCCATCCGCGACCAGGACTGGATCAAAGGGCCAGGACTCCGGCCGCTGCGCCGGAACTTCACCCTCGCCGATCTGGAGCCGGAGGCCCGCGCGGCCGGAGTGGACCGTACGGTCCTCGTCCAGACGGTCACCGTCGCCGAGGAGACGCCCGAGCTCCTCGCGCTCGCGGCCGGACACGATCTCGTCGCCGGGGTCGTGGGCTGGGCCGACCTCACCCGCCCCGACATCGCCGACGAACTCTCCCGGCTGCGCGAACTGCCCGGCGGGTCCTTCCTGAAGGGCATCCGCCACCAGGTCCAGGGCGAGCCTGACCCGCAGTGGCTGGTGCGGAAGGACGTACAGCGTGGCCTCGCGGCCGTGGCGACGGCCGGGCTCGTGTACGACCTGGTCGTACTGCCCCACCAGCTCCCGGCCTGCGCCGAGGTCGCCGACGCCCTGCCACAACTGACGTTCGTCCTCGACCACTTGGGCAAACCTCCGATCGCCGCGGGAGAGCGCGAACCCTGGGCGTCCGCCCTGTGCGCACTCGCCGCCCTTCCCAACACCGTCGCCAAACTCTCCGGCCTGGTCACCGAGGCCGACCCCGCCTCCTGGACGACGGCCGACCTACGGCCGTTCTCGGACACGGCGCTGGAGGTCTTCGGCCCCGACCGCCTGATGTTCGGCTCCGACTGGCCGGTGTGCACGCTGGCGGCCGCCTACGGCGACGTGCGCACCGCCATGGCCGAGTTGACCTCGGACCTCGGCGATGCGGACCGCCATGCCCTCTTCGAGGGCACCGCCACAGCCGTCTACGGTCTGTGACGCACGGCGTGGGCGACGGGCGTCTCGGGAACGTCTGTCCCACAATTGCCGACATGACCGATGACCAGCCGCGCATGACCGATGACCAGCCGCGCATTCCCGTCGCTCCGCTGCTCCGCGCCCCCGAGGACGGCGAACGCATCGACGCCGCCGGCGTCGCGCACTTCTTCCGGCTCACCGGCGAGCACACGGGCGGACGCCTCGCCTTCGAGGAGTTCAGCCTCGCCCCCGGCACCATCGGTGCCAGGCCCCATGTGCACGACGGACACGACGAGTACTTCTACGTTCTCGAGGGCGAGTTGACGCTCCACACCGGCGACGGCGAGGTGACGGCCGGCCCCGGGCACCTGCTCGCAGCCACCCGTGGCACCCCGCACGGTTTCCGCAACGCCGGCCCGGTCCCGGCACGCGCACTGTGCCTCTTCACTCCGGCCGGTTACGAAAACTACTTCCGTGACGTGCACGCCGCCGTGAGCGCCGGGGCCGAGGCGACCGAGGCGTTGCTGGCCGAGTTCCGCAGCCGCTACCGGACCCGGTCATACCCGGCTGCCCCGGAGAGCCGAAAGGAGTCGTAGGCCGAGCCCTCGGGCCGATCCCGTGGGTCGAAGCCGCGTGTCGGAGGCCCGGCCACTCACGACCGCCCGGCCACCGCCGTCAGCCGCGCCGGTGGCATGTACTCCCGGACGTACGTCCGCTCCCAGCACGCCCCGCTGTCCCGCAGCTCCCGCCAGGTGGTGTACCGGTACTGGAACAGGCGGGCGCGGACGTACCGGGGCGGGGTGTCCGGCGGAAAGGGGGAGCGGCGCAGCAGGCGCAGGGTGTCGCGGTCGTTCTCCAGCAGCCGCTCCACCAGACCGCCGAACCAGTCGCCGGCATAGGCGGGGGACAGCGCCGCGAACCACATCAGCCAGTCCAGGCGCAGATGGTAGGGGGCGAACTGGCGGGGCCAGTACCGGGTGTCACCCGGCTTGCCGCGGAACTCGTACTCCCGCCACTCCGAGTCCTCGCGCGGTACGTCGTCCAGCGTGCCCTCGACGACCACCTCGTAGCGGACCCGGCTGACGCTGCCGAACGCGCCGTAGGTGTTCACCAGGTGCAGCGGGTCGAAGGAGCGGTTCATGACCTGGCGGCGGGAGGTCATGTTGACCACCGGGCGGTAGCTCAGGAAGAGCAGCAGCGCGCCGACCGCGAGCACCAGGACCTCGTACCACAGCGGCGCCGCCGGCACGGACGGCGCGGAACCGGGGAGCCGCAGCGCGGACACGGCCAGCACGATGGTGATCCAGTTCAGCCAGGAGAAGTTGCCGGACAGCACCAGCCACAGCTGGGTGACGATCATCAGCGCGGCGGCGGCCGAGGCGATCGGCTGCGGTGTGAACAGCAGCACCGGCACGACCAGTTGCGTCACGTGGTTGGCGGCCACCTCCACCCGGTGCAGCGGCTTCGGCAGATGGTGGAAGAACCAGCTCAGCGGGCCCGGCATGGGCTGGGTCTCGTGGTGGTAGTACAGGCAGGTCAGCTTCCGCCAGCACGCGTCGCCCCGCAGCTTGATCAGCCCGGCGCCGAATTCCACCCGGAACAGGATCCAGCGCAGCAGGAACAGCACGACGAGCGGCGGCGCCACCTCGTCGTTGCCGAGGAACGCGGCCAGGAAGCCCGTCTCCAGCAGCAGCGACTCCCAGCCGAACGCGTACCACGTCTGGCCCACGTTCACGATCGACAGATACAGCGCCCACGGAACCAGCCACAGCAGGATCCCGGCCCACAACGGCAGCAGGGAGTCCGCGCCGGCCAGCAGCGCCGCCGCCACCGCGCAGCCGGCCCAGGCACAGCCGCCGAAGAAGCGGTCGGAGTAGTGCAGATGGAACAGGCTCGGCGCCCGTTTGAAAGGGATCCGCGCCACGAAGCGGGGGATCGGCAGCATGCCGCGCTCGCCCAGCAACGCCCGGAACTGCAGCGCCGCGGTCAGGAACGCCACCAGGTACAGGGCGGCCAGCGCCCGCTGGAAGACCAGGCGGGTCAGCCAGTAGTCGGCAGCGGTGAACCAGTTCACGGCCGTGCGCGCCTTTCGTCGCGGCTGAGCCGCCGTGTCGTCTTCATCATGACCTGCCCCCGAGTTGCCAGCCAAACGGGCGCGATGCAAACAATAGGGAGAAATCACCCACAGTGATGCGGAGTGTACGGTGCGGATACCCCTCGGATCCATCGCCATGGCCTGCGCCCTCTCGATGGCGCTCCTCGTCGCCGGCTGCGCCCGCCCCGGCGTCAAGGAGGCCCGGATGGCCGAGGAGGTCTATCTGCTGCCCGCCGCGGTCCAGGGACCCGACCCGTTCACCGGGTCCACGGTCGCCGCGCGGGCGACGTCCGGCGGGGGAAGCGCCAATTCCCCCGCCACCGGACCGCGCGTCGCCGGGTCCTCCCCGCCCGCACTGCCCGCCGGGCTGGTCGTCGTGCCCCTGGGCGCCATGCGCGTCCTGTCCGGCGAGACCCCCGGCCTCTACGGCGGTACCGCTCGCGTCGCCGGCTGCGACGTCGAACGGCAGATCCGGTATCTGACGGCGGACCGGGCCAAGGCCGACGCCTTCGCCCACGCGGCCGGAGTCTCCGTGAGCGGCCTGCCCGGCTATCTGCGCGGCCTGACCCCCGTCGTGCTGCGTGCCGACACCCGGGTCACCGACCGCGGCTACCGCCATGGAAACGTCGTCGGCTACCAGGCCGTCCTCCAGGCCGGCAGCCCGATCCTCATCGACAACCGAGGGGTGCCCCGCCTGCGCTGCGCCTGCGGCAACCCGCTGGGGTCACCTGCTCCGGCCCACGGCGGCGGCTTCGGGGCGCGTGGCAGCGCCTGGGTTCGGTACCGTCCGGGGCAGGTGATCGCGGTGACCCCGGCACCCCGGGCGGTCACCAGCATCACGATCGTCAGCGCCGAGACCCACACCTGGATCAAACGCCGCGTCGGTCCCGACGTACGCCACGACCAGGTCGTACCCCCGCCCGCCCGGGCCACCGCGACGCCCGACGGCGGCCGCGACCCGGCGGACACCGTCTCCCCGGGCACCGCACCGCCGTACCCCACCGCGCCCGGTCCACGGCAGAGCCGGCCGGGAACCCCTCCGGGCACGACCGGCGGCCCGCCCACGGCCGCCACCCCGACGGCACCGGACACGCCCACCGGACAGAGCAGCCCGGCCCCCGGTACGGCCGGCCCGTGGACCTCGCCCTCGGGCGATCCCGTTCCGCGAGCCCCCGGCAGCCTCGACCCGCCCTACGGGACCGGCCCGCCGGACGGGATCGGCCCACCGGGCGTGCCCGACGCCTCGGGCTCGCCGGACGGGATCGGACCACCCGGCGGGCCCGACACCCCCGGCTCGCCCGACGGCGGCGGACGGACCTCCCCGGCGGCTGAGCCCCTCCGACACCGGCCGCCCACGCCCGGGAGCAGGCAACAGAAACAGGTCGAAGATTTGGATGAATCCTGGCAAGGTGGGCCCATGGCAGTTCGGGGAGCGAGTGCCGTGTCACTCCCGGAGGACTGGCCCGCCCACCCGGATCCGATCCTGGCGCTCAACCGCATGGGCAGCTTCGACTGGGACCTGGACACGGGCCTGTTCCACATGGACGCCCAGGCCTACGAGGTGTTCGACCTGCTGCCCGGGGAGTACGACGGACACCCCGAGTCCCTGTACGCCCGGGTGCCGCAGCCCGAGGTGGCCCGGATGGACGCCATGGTGGCCCAGGCCATCAAGGACGGCAGCGAGAACTACGGGGGCTACTTCCGCATCCGCTGCCGTGACGGCAGGCTCCGCTGGACCCACACCCAGGGCTACATCCGCCGGGACGGCACCGGCCGCCCGCGCCGGGTCGTCGGCATCGTCCGCGACGCCACCGAGGAACTCGCCGAGAGCGAGGTGCGCAGCCTGCGGGCCGCCCAGGACGAGGCGTTCCGCCAGCAGACCAACGTCGTCCAGGCCGTCTCCGCCGCCCTCGCCCACGCCCGCAGCGTCCAGGACGTCATCGACGCCCTCAAGGACACCCGCGGCATCCGGCATCTCGGCGCGGCCAGCCTGGTCATGGGGCTGGTGGAGGCCGGACGGATCCGGCTGGTCGCGGAGGGACCCATCGACGCCTCCGTCCCCGGCACCCAGGTCACCCGGATCGACGAGCCGTACCCGATGAGCGAGGTCGTCCGCACGCTCCTGCCACGGTTCATCGAGTCCCCGGAGGAGTTCGCCGAGGGGTACCCGATCCTCTGGCCGCACATCACCGACCTGCACATCACCTCGGCCGCCTATCTGCCGCTGATCGCCCAGGCCCGCCCGGTCGGCGCGATGGGACTGCTCTACAGCGACCGGCGCGGCTTCTCCACCGAGGAGCGCGCCGTCCTGGTCGCGCTCGGCAGCACCGTCGCACAGAGCCTGCAGCGCGCCATGCTCTACGAGCAGGAGAAGGACCTCGCCCAGGGCCTGCAGCAGGCCATGCTGCCCCGCACCATCCCCAGCGTCCGCGGCGCCGACGTCGCCGTCCGCTACCGCGCCGGCACCGCCTTGGGCGCCCTCGGCCGGGACATCGGCGGCGACTGGTACGACCTGATCCCGCTGCCCGGCGGCCGGGTCGGCGCGGTCATCGGCGACGTCCAGGGCCACGACACCCACGCGGCGGCCGTCATGGGCCAGCTGCGGATCGTGCTGCGCGCCTACGCCGCGGAGGGACACACCCCGGCCGCCGTGATGGCCCGCGCCTCCGTCTTCCTGCACGAACTCGACACCGACCGCTTCGCCACCTGCCTGTACGCCGAGGCCGACCTGTCCACCGGAGTCGTGCAGGCGGTCCGCGCCGGGCACATCGACCCGCTGATCCGGCACGGCGACGGCAGCTGCTGCCGGGTGCCGGTCGAGGGCGGGCTGCCGCTCGGGCTGTCCGCCGAGTTCGGCCGGCTGGAGTACCCCGTCTCCACCCTCGAACTCGACCCCGGCCACACCCTGCTGCTGTGCACCGACGGGCTCGTCGAAAAGCCCGGCGCCGACCTCGACGACGGCATGCGACGTCTCTCGGAGCTCGTCGCGGCCGGCCCCGAGGACGTGCGCGCGCTCGCCGACCGGCTGATCCTGCTGGCCGAGGAGCGGGGCGGCGACGACGACGTGGCGCTGCTCCTGCTGCGCCGGCGCGCCCCGGAGGCCCCGCCCGCCGGCGGCCGGCTCCAGCAGCACGTGGCACCCGGCGACCCGGCGGCGCTCAGCCAGGCCCGGCACCTGATCCGCGCCGCGGTCCGCTCCTGGGGCTACCGCGACCGCGCCGACGAGATCGAGCTGGTCGCCGACGAGCTGATGACCAACGCGCTGATGCACACCGAGGGCTCCACGGTCGTGACCCTGCGGGCCCTCGACGGCGGTCACCGCAGACTGCGCATCGAGGTCGAGGACTCCTCCAGCGCCCTGCCGCGCCGCCGCGAGGCGGGCGAGGACGGCGTCTCCGGCCGGGGTCTGCTGCTGGTGGACGGGCTCGCCGACGAGTGGGGTGTGGAGGCGCGCGGCAGCGGCAAGGCGGTGTGGTGCGAGTTCCGCCGGGGCGACTGAAGCGCCTCACCCGGCCTTGTCGGTGCCGGATGGCACTCTGGACCCATGCCGGAACTGCCCGAGGTAGAAGCGCTGAAGGACTTCCTCACCGAGCACCTGGTCGGCCGCCGGGTGGTGCGGATGCTGCCGGTCGCCGTCAGCGTCCTGAAGACGTACGACCCTCCCGTCACCGCCTTCGAGGGCGGCGAGGTCACGGCCGTGCACCGGCACGGCAAGTTCCTGGACCTGGCGGCGGACAGCGGGCTGCACCTGGTGACCCACCTGGCCCGCGCCGGCTGGCTGCAGTGGAAGGACCGGCTGCCGGACGGCCCGCCCAAGCCGGGCAAGGGCCCGCTCGCGCTGCGCGTGGCGCTGGAGACCGGCGAGGGCTTCGACCTCACCGAGGCCGGCACCCAGAAACGCCTCGCGGTGTATGTCGTCCGCGATCCGCAGCAGGTCGAGGGCATCGCCCGGCTCGGCCCCGATCCGCTCGCCGCCGACTTCGACGAGGAACGCCTCGCCACCCTGCTGAAGGACGAGAGACGCCGGCTGAAGGGCGCCCTGCGCGACCAGTCCCTGATCGCCGGCGTCGGCAACGCCTACAGCGACGAGATCCTGCACGCCGCGAAGATGTCCCCGTTCAAGCTCGCCGCCTCCCTGACCCCGGAGGAGACCCACCGGCTCTACGAGGCGCTGCGCTCGACGCTCACCGAGGCGGTCGACCGCTCCCGCGGCCTGGCCGCCGGACGGCTGAAGGCCGAGAAGAAGAGCGGCCTGCGCGTCCACGGCCGGACCGGCGAGCCCTGCCCGGTGTGCGGCGACACCATTCGTGAGGTCTCCTTCAGCGACTCCTCGCTGCAGTACTGCCCCACCTGCCAGACGGGCGGCAAGCCCCTGGCGGACCGCAGACTGTCCCGGCTGCTGAAATGAGGCCCGGCGACCGCGATCCGGCGTGACTAGGGCGCGTCGACGGACACCAGGTGCTGCCCGTCCGTCGTGCGCACGTCGTAGTGGGCGATCTCGTCGGGGTGCATCGTGGAGGAGCCGAGCGTGGTGAAGGTGCCGGTGGCGTGGCCGGGCTCCATCCAGGTGCCGGCGACCTCTTCGGTGCCGTCGCGGCCCACGACGACGAGCCGGCAGGCGTGCGGGCCGGTGCCGTCCTTCACCTTCAGCATCAGCCGGCTGCCCGTGTCCCCGTCGTCGGCGGTGACCTCGGCCCACACCCCGGTCCTCGGATCGGTGGCCGCGGTGACGTGCGCGGCCGGCGGTTCATGGCCGGCGAAGGCCATGATCCCGGGACCGGCCACGGCCAGCACCACGGAGGCGGCCAGTCCGTACAGAAAGCGCCGGCGGCGCGCCCGGTGCCGTTGCGCGACCTCGCCGAGCAGCCGGTCCAGCAGCGGGGGACCGGGCTGTGCCATGGGGTGCACAAAGCGCGGCGTGGCCCGGCGGTACAGCATCAACTGCCGTGTGGCGGGACCGAATTCGGTCACCTGTGCCGCGCACTGAGGGCACTCCATGAGGTGGTCCTCGAAGCGGAAGGCCTCCGCCTCGTCCAGCACGCCGAGCGCGTAAGCGCCGACGTCGCGATGCCTTTCCAGGGACCTCATGCCGAATCCTCGTGCCGATGGGTGCGGGTGGGGTTACTCCGTGCACCCACCCGTACGCAGCCGACAGCCGAATCACTCAAGCCACCGCAGAATCCCGGACCAGAGATTCGGAGCGGCGCGCCCCGCGGATTGGTCCGATTCCGGAAAACTTCGGAAAGCCCCGGAGCGGGGGTCAGAACAGGTGGATCGCAAGGTGCCCGAGGGGCAGCCCGAGCCGCCAGGCCGGGGTCCACACCTTCGGCCCGTCGTCCTCGCCGGCCGGCCCTCCGCCGCCCGGCACCGCGTCCAGGTCCGGGGCGAGCAGCTCGGTCTCCTCCAGCCAGCGCCAGGCGTCCGCGGCGAGGGCCAGGTCGGGCGAGCGGGTACCGGACCGGTCGGCCCCTTCGGCCAGCTCGGCCATGCGCTCGCGCACCCAGTCCCGCCACGGCTGGTCGTAGGCGGTCAGGGAGAGCCAGTTCTCCAGCTGGGAGATCACCCGGATACCGGACAGCTCCCCGTCGGTGTCGGACAGGAAGACGGTCAGCGCCAGCGCGTCCCGGCCGGCCCGGAACTCGAAGGACGTCGGCGGCATCAGGTCGCCGGTGCGCAGCAGCTCGTCGGCGATGTACTCGGCGTACAACCAGGCCATGGGGACGACCAGTTCACCGCCGTCGGTGCCGTCCGTGCTCTCGTGCCCTCTGTGCAGCATCCCTTCCTGCCCTTCCTCCGGTACGTGCGCGTCGCCCGGCCCCTGGGTCCGGCCGCCCGCCCGGAACGCGGATGAGGACAGCCCATTGCCCGAAGGGGGGCCACAGCAAGGCGCTTTGCCGAGGTTTGACCCGGCCTCCGGTTTCAGTGCAGGTCGGCCGCATAATCCGGAAGGACCCGGCGCAGCGCGCGCAGCGCGTAGTACGCGCGGGACTTCACGGTACCGGGTGGAACGCCCAGGGTCTGCGCCGCTTCCGCCACACTGGCCCCGAGGAAGTACACGAGTACGAGGACGTCACGGTGTTCCGGCGTGAGTGTCTTCACAGCCTCCCGGACATCGAGCATCGCGGCGGCCCGTTCGGCGTGATCGGCGGTCACCCGCGCGCTCTCCGGGATCTCGGCGCCGGTCTCCCGGGGCCGGGCCTGCCGGGCCCGCCGGGCGTCGATCGCGAGCCGCCGGGCGACCGTCAGCAGCCAGGGCCGTACGGAGTCGAAGTCCTGCGCGTGCAGCGCCTCGGGATGCTGCCAGGCCCGCACCAGGGTCTCCTGGAGCAGGTCCTCGGCGCGCTGCCGGTCGCCGTCGCAGAGCCTGAGCAGCAGGGCGAAGAGCGGTCCGCCGTGCTCGCGCTGGAGCGCGGCCAGTTCGTGCTCGGCGGTCGTCGTCCCGTGGGCCCGTGCCGCCGCCTTGTGGATCAGTGAGGTTCCGACCGTCATGGCCGTATGGCAGCGCAGGGCGCGGCCGGGGGACAGAGTGCGCGCACGGCTCTGCGGCGGACGGTCGATCCGGTCGGCGAACGGTCGGGTCGACGGTCCGGTGCGGCACCGGACGGGCTAATGACAGCCCTCGGGCCGTTTATCCGATGAGTCGGATTCATACCCATATATGAGTCAACGGCTTTGTCGGTCATGCGACATCCCTGGGGTGAGCTGATGATCGGACGCAGACAACAGGTGGCACTGGCCCTCACCGCCGTCCTCGCGGCCGCGGCCGCGTGCCAGAACCACGAGCGACAGCAGTCCCGGCACCCGGCCCCGCCCGGAGCGGCCGCCCGCCCGCAGGCCACCGGGGCCGGGTTCGTCCCGCACCGGTACGACCACCCGGCCGGTCACTCGGCGGGCCGTACCTCGGCCAGCACCGAACGCCTGTAGGAGTAGCCGAAGTAGATCACGCAGCCGATCACGAACCACACGGCGAACCGCACCCACGTCTGCCACATCAGGAACGTGATCAGCCAGACCGAGAAGACGACACCCAGCGCCGGCACGACCGGCATCCACGGCGTACGGAAGGTGCGCGGCAGATCCGGCTGCCGGTAGCGCAGCACGATCACCGCCGTGCACACCACCACGAACGCCAGCAGGATGCCGATGTTGGTCAGCTCGGCCGCCTCGCCGATCGGGACGAACCCGGCGATGACCGCCGACGCCGCACCGACGATCCAGGTCACCCGGGTCGGCACGTGCCGCGTCGGGTGCGTCTTGGCGAACCACCGGGGCAGCAGCCCGTCCCGGGACATCGAGAACCACACCCGCGTCACGCCCAGCATGAACGTGAACATCACGGTGAGGATGCCGATGATCGCACCCACCGCGATCACGTCAGCCAGCGCGTTCAGACCCACCGCCTTGAACGCGCTCGAGAAGCCGCTCTCCGGGTCGATGTGCTTGTAGTCCTGCATGCCCGTCAGCACCAGGCAGGCAGCCACGTACAGCACCATCGAGATCACCAGCGAGTAGATGATCGCCTTCGGCATGTGCCGCTGGGCGTCCTTGGACTCCTCGGCGGCCGTCGACATGGCGTCGTAGCCGAACACCGCGAAGAACACGGTCGCCGCACCGGTGAAGGCGCCGCCGATGCCGAACGGGAAGAACGGGTGGTAGTTCGCCGAGTCGATGTGGAACACGCCCACCGCGATCACCAGCAGCACCACCAGGACCTTCAGCACCACCACGAACGTCTCGAAGCGGGCCGCGCTGCGCATCCCCAGGTTCAGCAGCCAGGCGATCAGCAGGCACAGAATCGCCGCGAACAGGTCCACCCGGTGCCCGGCCCCTGTGCCCGGCGCCCCCAGCATCCACTGCGGCAGTTTCGCGCCCATCTCCTCGACCAGGAAGCCGAAGTAGCCCGAGATGCCGATCGCCACCACCGCCACGATCGCGGTGTACTCCAGCAGCAGGTCCCAGCCGATGAACCAGCCCGCGAACTCGCCGAGCACCGCATAGCCGTAGGTGTACGCCGATCCCGCCTTCGGGATCAGTCCGGCGAACTCGGCGTACGACAGCGCCGCACAGGCGCTCGCCACACCGGCGATCAGGAACGACACCGTCACCGCCGGGCCCGCCGTGCCGTTGGCGACCGTGCCCGCGAGCGTGAAGATGCCGGCGCCGATGATGCCGCCCACCCCGATCGCGGTGAGCTGCCACAGTCCGAGCGAGCGGTCCAGCCGGGTGCCCTCGCCGACCTCGGTCTCCTCGATGTGTTCGATGGGTTTGCGCCGGAGAATTCCCTCACCCGCGCGGAGCCTGGCCATGCGCCTCACCTCTTCGCCGACGGCAACGGCTGACGGCGGATCATGATGGCTCAGGGGCGTCGCACAGGGAAGACGCCACGCATGGCCCGGGCGGGCGTCCAGGCGGGGGCCGCGGGGCCGGATCGGGCCGGGCCGGCGGCCGGGCGGTGGGACGGGCGGGCAGCGCGACGAGTCCCGGCAGTACGGCCTCGCCTCCACCGCGCCCTGGCTCGGCGGACTGCTCGGCTCCGCCGAGCGGCTGGAAGCGGACCCCGGGCGACCGGGTGGCCCGTACCCTCCCGCCCTGGTCGGTCACCGGCAAGGCCGTCACCGGAGCCGTGACCGCAGCCGCGACCGCGCCGTGGGGCCTGTCGGCCACCCTCGCCGGAATGCTGCTGCCCGCGCCCCCACTGCTGCTGTGGCACCCTACGGGACGACCGTCACCGGCCAGCGCCCTGCCTTGACCAGCCGGATCGCCACCGAGCCGATGATCCGGTGACCGGCCTGCTCCGAGGCGCCCACGATCACCGCGTCCGCCTTGAGCTCGTCGGCCGCCTTCACCAGCCCGCTGTACGGGTCGCCGCGGAAGGTGTGGAACTCCCAGCGCACCTCGAATATCCCCTTGACCCGCTCGGCCGCCTCCCGGATGTAGGTGACCAGGTCCTCGGCGATCTCGTCGGTCGTCTCCGCCACCGGCGCCCCGAGCGCCGCCCCGGCGGCCAGCACCGGCTGCACGTACACCACGGCCAGCAGCGCGTGCTGCCGCCGGGCGAGCCCGCCCGCGTACGCCGCGGCACGCAGCGAGGAGTCGGAGCCGTCCACCCCGACCAGGATGACCTTCGGCCCGTCCGTACCTCGCTCGAACTGGTGCGAGGGCGTGTGCGAGTGCTGTTCCGTCACGATCGCGAGGCTATCGGAATCCGCTGTTCCTGCGGAGCCGTGGGGCGCCCGGCGGGTGTCGGGTGGTGGTGGGCGGTGCTGGGGGGCGGGTGGTAGGGCGCGGGCGTGGTCTCGGCGGGCGGGGCCGGCGGCCGTGCGGTACCGGCTCGACGGGTGGATGCCGGGCTGACGGCAGGCCCCCGCCACCGCACCGGCGTGTGGGATGCGGATCTCCCGGGCCGTTCCGGCGCACGGGACGGCGGTCACCCAAAGTCGCCCCCGGCATCCCCTGCGTCCCAGCGCACGGGGACGCCGGTCACCGGGGCCGCCCCCGGGACCCCTCGACGGGCGAGCCGCGCGAGCCCTTCCTACAGTCGGAACCATGACCGCCAGCGCGGAGCCCGCCGCACGGAGGGACCCCACGGCCCCGATACGCCCGCCCGCCGGCGGGCGGCTCGGCTGGGTGCCCGAGGCCTTTGCGACGCTCTTCGCCGCGCTCGGCCTGCTGTGCGCCCTGCTCGCGCTCATCGAACCGCTGCGCCGCCTGCTCCGCCCGGTCGCGCACGCCCTCGACCTGCTGCTCCTCCCCATCAGCGCCAACCTGGCCTACGCCGTCTTCCTGTTCCTGCTGGCCGGCGCCACCGCCGCCCGCAAGAAGGTCGCCTGGTGGCTGGTCGTCGTCTATCTCGGCCTGGTCGTCCTCACCGACGCGGTCGGTGTGGGCCTCGGTCTGTACGCCGAGTCGCTGCCGTCCCTGGTGCTGTGCGGCCTGCTGCTGCTCCTGCTCGTGGTGGCCCGCGGCGAGTTCTACGCCGCCTCCCGCCACGGCGCCGTCTGGCGGGCGCTCGCCGTGCTGGTGGGTGGTCTGGTGGTGGCGATTCTGCTGGGCTGGGGGCTCGTCATGCTGTTCCCGGGCACGCTCCCGGCGAACGAGCACCTGGCCTGGGCGGCCGACCGGGTGTGCGGCGGACTGGTCTCGAGCCGCTCCTTCTCCGGCCGCCCGCCCCGCCACGTCACCTTCGTGCTCGGCCTGCTCGGCGCCCTGGCCCTGCTGAACGCCGCCGCCACGCTGTTCCGTTCCCAGCGCCTGGAAGCCGCCCTGCACGGCGACGAGGAGGCCCGTATCCGCGCCCTCCTCGCGGCCTACGGCGATCGCGACTCCCTCGGCTACTTCGCCACCCGCCGCGACAAGGCCGTCGTCTTCTCGCCCAGCGCCAAGGCCGCCGTCACCTACCGTGTCGAGGCCGGCGTCTGCCTGGCCAGCGGCGATCCCGTAGGCGATCCCGAGGCCTGGCCGCACGCCATCGCCGCCTGGCTGGACGTGGCCCGCCGTCACGCCTGGGCGCCCGCCGTGATGGGCGCCTCCGAGGACGGTGCCCGCGCGTACGCCCGAGCCGGACTCGGCGCCCTCCAGCTCGGCGACGAGGCGATCGTGTGCGTGGCCTCCTTCGACCTGGACGGCCGGGACATGCGGGTGACCCGGCAGGCCGTGCACCGCGTCCGCCGTACCGGCGCCACCTGCCGCATCCGCCGGCACGCCACCCTCACCGAAAGGGAGATGGAGGAGGTCGTCGACAAGGCCGACGCCTGGCGCGACACCGAGACCGAGCGCGGCTTCTCCATGGCCCTGGACCGGCTCGGCGACCCCGCCGACGGCGACTGCCTGCTCGTGGAGGCCCTCGGCGAGGACGGCCGGCTCCTCGCCCTGCTCTCCTTCGTGCCCTGGGGCCGCGACGGCATCTCCCTGGACCTGATGCGCCGTGACCGCGCCGCACCCAACGGGGTCATGGAGTTCATGGTCGCCGAACTGTGCGCCGCCGCCCTCAAGCTGGGCATCCGCAGGATCTCGCTGAACTTCGCCGTCTTCCGGTCCGTCTTCGAGGAGGGCGCCCGCATCGGCGCCGGGCCCGTCCTCCGGCTCTGGCGGCGCCTGCTGCTGTTCTTCTCCCGCTGGTGGCAGCTGGAGGCCCTGTACCGCTCCAACGCCAAGTACCACCCGGAGTGGTACCCGCGGTTCATCTGCTACGGCGACACCGCCGCCCTCGCCCGCATCGGCCTGGCCTCCGGCATCGCCGAAGGCTTCGTCTCCGTACCGTCGTTGCGCAAACTCTGGGGAAAGGGGCACCCGAAGGCCGGGCAGCGGCCCGCGACGACGGCAGGGCTGCCGTCCCTGACGGCGCTCGGCCTCGACGGAGGGGGCGAGCCCGGGACCGCCGCACCGGCCGCCGGGCTGCCCGACCAGGTCCGCGTACGGCACCACAAGCTCGACCGGCTGCGCGCCGGCGGCACCGATCCCTACCCGGTCGGCGTCCCCGCCCCCACCCACGCCCTCGCCGACGTGCCCCCCGAGGAGGACGTCACCGTCGCCGGACGGCTCATGCTGGTCCGCGACTTCGGCGGCGTCGTCTTCGCCGTGCTGCGCGACTGGTCCGGCGACCACCAGATCGCCCTCACCCGCGACCGCTCCGGCGCCGCCCTCGACCGCTTCACCGCCGGTACGGACATCGGCGACCACATCACCGCCACCGGACGCACCGGCCTCAGCGACCGGGGCGAACCCACCGTCTTCGTCACCTCCTGGCAGCTCACCGGCAAGTGCCTGCGCCCGCTGCCCGACAAACGCCGCGGCCTCACCGACCCCGAGGGGAAAGTCCGCCGCCGCTATCTCGACCTCGCGACCAGCCCCGCCGCCCGCACGGTGATCCGGTCCCGCTCCGCCGCCGTACAGGCGCTGCGCCAGGGCCTGCTGGACCGCGGCTATGTCGAGGTCGAGACCCCGATGCTGCAGCAGATCCACGGCGGCGCCAACGCCCGCCCCTTCACCACCCACATCAACGCCTACGACCTCGATCTCTATCTGCGCATCGCCCCCGAGCTGTACCTGAAGCGCCTGTGCGTCGGCGGCCTGGAGAGGGTCTTCGAACTGGGCCGCACCTTCCGCAACGAGGGCGTCTCCTACAAGCACAACCCCGAGTTCACCATGCTGGAGGCCTACCAGGCGTACGCCGACTACGACGTCATGCTCGACCTGACCCGCGAGCTGATCCAGGGCGCGGCGACCGCCGCCTTCGGCTCCCCGGTGGCCCGCAAGGACGGGCAGGAGTACGACATCTCCGGGAAGTGGCCGGTCAGAACCGTCTACGGTGCGATCTCCGAGGTGCTGGGGGAGGAGATCGGCCCCGGCACCGAACTGCTGCGGCTGCACCGGCTGTGCGACCGGGCCGGAGTGCCGTACACCGCCGACGACGGGCCCGGTGACATCGTCCTGGAGATGTACGAGCGGCTCGTCGAGGAGCGCACCCAACTCCCCACCTTCTACAAGGACTTCCCGACCGACGTCTCTCCGCTGACCCGGCAGCACCGCACCGACCCACGGCTCGCCGAGCGCTGGGACCTCGTCGCCTTCGGCACCGAACTCGGCACCGCCTACTCCGAGTTGACCGATCCCGTCGAGCAGCGCCGGCGACTCACCGAGCAGTCGCTGCTGGCCGCCGGCGGCGACCCGGAGGCCATGGAGCTGGACGAGGACTTCCTGGAGGCCCTCGAGTACGCGATGCCCCCTACCGGCGGCCTCGGCCTGGGCGTCGACCGGCTGGTGATGTTCCTCACCGGCCTGACGATCCGGGAGACCCTGCCGTTCCCGCTGGTGCGCCGCCGCTGAGCGTCGGGTCCGCGGCGGGGGCCGGGAAGCGGTGCCGGGGCAGGGTCAGCAGCGCGACCACGGCGCCGGCCGAACACAGCGCCACGCCCAGCTCGAAGCAGTCCCGGACCGCCCCTGCCATGAACGCCTTGTAGTGCTTGTAGTAGTCCCCGTAGGGGGCGGACGCCGGTAGCCGCTGCATGGCGACGGAGACGATCCCGGCGAACAGTGACACGCCCAGGCCGGCGCCCAGCTGCCGGGAGGAGTTCAGGCCCCGGGGCAGCGCACCGCTCCCGGAGCGGGCGAAGCCGGCGGGCAGGGCGAGCACCGCGCAGCCGAAGGCGACCAGCAGCAGCGGCAGCAGCACATCGGCGAAGCGGAAGGTGTCCTCCCGGCTCAGCAGGACGAAGCCGACGGCCGCGACCCCGCAGGCCCCGGCCACCGCCGCACCGAGCCCGGTGCGCGCGGCCAGCCGGGGCAGGACCAGGCAGCCCAGCAGCACCCCGGCGACGGTGGACAGCAGGGCCCAGCCGACCTGCATCACGGACAGCCCGCCGATCACCTGCAGGGCGAGCGTGAGGGTGTACAGGCAACCGGCGAGACCGGACGCCAGCAACGCCACCACCGTGTACCCGCCGAACGCCGCTCGCTCCCGGTCCAGCCGGGCCAACAGCTCCGGCATCCGCTCGCCCCGGCCGAGCAGGCCCAGCGCGGAGGGCACCAGCGCGCCCGCCACCGCGATGACGACGACCGTCGTCGCGGACACGCTGTGGCCGCCCAGCCAGTCGGCGAACCATGCCAGGAAGCCCAGCGGGACGACGCCCAGCGCCGCACGGCCCACCCGTGCCCCGGCGGCGGGCAGGGGCACGGACTCGGTGAGCACCACCGGGGTCAGCACCAGCAGCACGGCCCCGGCGGCGGCCTGCACCCAGAACACCGTTTCGCCCCGCATCGAGGCATCCAGCAGCATGGCGGTGGGCAGCAACATGGCCGGTCCGGCACAGGCGACGACGGCGAAGTGCACGCTCAGCGCCCGGTCGCGGCCGGGTCCCTCAGGATGCGTGGAGTCGATCAGCGCCAGCGCGCCGGCCGTGATCACCGCCGCCGCGACGCCCTGCACCGCCCGCGAGGCGAGCAGCACCTCGGAGTCCGCCGTCACGGCGGCCGCCACGGCGGCGAGGCTCGACAGGGCGAGGCCGCCCATCAGTACGCGTCGCTGCCCGATCGCTTCACCCAGCGCCCCCGCGAGCACCGGCAGCGCGGCGAAACACACGCTGTACACGCTCAGCAGCCAGGTCAGCCCCTGGAAGGACATCTGCGACCGGACCGCGATCCACGGGAGCCCCACCGTGAAGACGGTGGTGTCGAAGACGACCAGCACCTGGGCGGCCGCCAGCAGCACCACCGCCGGCCCCCCGCGCCGCAGCCCGCTCGCTCCCCCATGCGTCAACACGGCTCTCCCCCATACCCGTTGTCGGACCATTGTCGCGGACTGAATGACTATCAGAAGCCCGTGGCAGGTTCCGCGCCGGCCCCGGCACTGGTCCGTCCGGGTGTATTCCCGCCGCCGCACCGGTGTCGTTGTGGTGCGCCGAAGTCCGGTGGGGCGACTGATGAGTCATGCAGAAGGATCAGTTGCTCACACGACGCCGGATGCTCCTGGGCGGTGCCGCCGCGCTGGGGGCGGCGGGTGCCGCCGGGGCCGTACTCGCGACTGGCGCCGAGGACGGCGCCGGGAGCGCCGCCCCCGCTCCCGGACCACAGGCCCGTCAGGTGCCCAAGTCCTCCGCCTTCCGGCTCCAGCCGCTCACCGGCTACGGACCGCCGCGTGCCGCGCCGCACAAACTGAAGGTCCGCAAGGAGCCCATCCTCCAGATCTCCGGGCGCGGCCGGAGCATGATGCTGACCTTCGACGACGGCCCCAACCCGGACTACACCCCGCACATCCTCAACACCCTCGCCAAGTACGACGTACGGGCCATGTTCTTCGTGTGCGGCGAGTGCGTCGTCGACAACAAGGAGCTGGTGGCCCGGATGGCCGACGAAGGCCATGTCGTCGGCAACCACACCTGGACGCATCCGCTGCTGACGACCCTCAACCGCAAGCAGATCCGCTCCGAGATGAAGCGCACAAGCGACGTCATCGAGAACACCTACGGCGAGCGCCCGCAGTGGTTCCGCGCGCCCTACGGCGCCTGGAACCGGGCCGCGTTCCAGCTGGGCGCCGAGATGGGCATGGAGCCGATGGCCTGGACGGTCGACACCACCGACTGGACGGAGCCCGGCACCGGCACCATCGTCGACCGGGTGGAGAGCGGCGCCGCGCCGGGCGTCGTGGTGCTCTCCCACGACGCCGGGGGCGACCGGTCGCAGACCGTCCGCGCGATCCGTGAATGGCTGCCCCATCTCCTCGACTCCGGATACCACATGACCGTGCCGCCGCGCCGCCGCGTATGACCGTTTCCCGGTTCTTCGCCCGCCCGGCCGCGGTGGTTTCAGTTCACCGCGACCAGACGGGCGAAGACGACGACGTTCCCGTCGTAACCGTTCTTCCTGGAAAAACCGCCGCCGCAGGTGATGACCCGCAGTTCCGGTGTTCCCTTCGAGCCGTACACGCGGTCGCCCGGAAATGCGCTCTTGGAGAAGACCTCGACCCCATAGGTCTCGAACACCGCGGTCTTTCCGTCCTTGCGCAGGACCTCGATCCGGTTTCCCTTCTTCAGGGCCCCGAGCCCGTAGAACACGGCGGGGCCCCGTTGGTTGTCGACGTGCCCGACGACGACGGCGGTCCCCTTCTCACCGGGGGAGACGGCACCGGTGAACCAGCCCGCCAGGTCGGGATCCTCCGGCGGCGGCGCGGCGACCCAGCCGGCCGCGTCCAGACCGACGGGCATGACCGGCGCGTTCACCCGGATCGCGGGGATGCGGACCCGGTTGGCGGCCGAGAACCCGAGCGGCATCGGAACCGTGGAGAAGGTGCCGGCGCCGACGTGGCTGTCCGGGGCCGCCGCCGAGGCGGGCTGCGGCGGACCGACGTCGAACTCACCCGAACCATTCCGGATGAGCGCCAGACCGGTCAGCAGAACAAGCGCTATGACGCCCCACGGAGCGCGCCTCCTCCGCCGCTCCTCCTCTTCGGCGAGCTCGGACAGCCCGTACGCAGACATTCGCCATCCCCTCTCGACGCGGCCTCGCCACGGCCATCGGGCATGGGAAAACGCTAAGTCCCGCGCGTGCGGAGGGCGACGGGACGAGTGGCGAACGGGTGGCCGAAGGGCCTTTGAGGTGCGCCATCCGAGTTGCCGGTCACAGAAAATTTCTGACGCTCCGTGACCTGCAGCAATATCCGATTATGTGCTTTTCGTGCGGCCTGTTGGCTCACCAGGACGGACCATTCTCGACATGCGGGCGTGTTCCGCGCGCCCGAGGGTCTTTCCGGGAGGTGATTTCTCGCCGATCGACCGGGGACATGCCCTGGGCACCTCCCGCGGAGGATCACCATGCGAAACCAAAGCGCCCTGGTGGCCGCGTGCGCCGCGGCCGCCGTGCTCGGGTTCGCCGCCCCCGTGGCCGTCGCGGACGGCACGGGCAACGGCGGCAACCTGAGCAGTCACCGAAACCTCGACAACCACGGAAACGTCAACAACCACGAAAACGTCAACCGCAGAAACTTCGGCAGGCACGGCGACTTCGACGACAACGGGGAGCAAGGCAGCGAGGCCGGCCGGATGGAGGACTCCGGTCCGGGCGAGGACAACGGGAACGACGGCCGGGCCGGCGACACCAGCCGAGCCGGCGACACCGGCCGGGGCGACGACTCCGGCGGCAGCGATGACAACTCCGCCGACCGTGGCGACGGCCTCCGGAACATCGTCTCCACGCCCGGCGTGCTCCCGGCCGGCGGCCGGCTCGCCGTCAGCGTGGACGGCTGCCACGGCGGCACCATGTCCTCCCGCGCCTTCCCCACCACCGACTTCAGCGACTTCAACGACGACACCGCGCGCGGCACCACCGAGATCGACCGCGACGCCCCGCCCGGCCGGTACGACGTCACCATCCACTGCGACGGCCGGACCCTGGTCCGCCCGGCCGCGTTCACCGTGCTCGGCGGCGTCCAGGGCGGTGTGGGCGGCAGCAGATCCACCGGCGCCACGCCGGCCGACATGGCCATCGGCGCCGGACTCGTGACCTTGGCGGTCGTCGGGGGCGGCGCGTTCTGGCTGCGCCGCCGGCACGAGAAGCGGACCTGACGCCCCGGTCGCCCGGCGGTCGCCGACACGGCAGTCGCCCCGGTCCCTCGGGGGATCCGGGGCGAAGGCCTGCCGGCGATCGTACGGTGGGCGCTAGCCGGTGACCCCCGGGAACATGTTCATGAACGGTTCCGCGGTCACCGCGATGCCCCGGCTGTAGGGGGCGTCGAAGTCCCAGATGAGGAACAGCATGAACGCGATGGTCGCGGAGAACAGCCCCGCCAGGACCAGTTCGCGTCTGGTGCGCCGGATCTGCAGCGCGAACACCATGCCGACGGTGACCAGCGCACCGGTGAGCAGGCCCCACCACACCACCGACGGCATGGTGGCCCCGGTGGAGTCGGCGCGGGCGTTGCGCGCCTGGTCGGCGGCGGTCATCTGGTCCAGCAGGGGCTGGTAGGCCTGCGCCTCGAAGTCGTTCTTCGGCTGGTAGTCGGTGACGTCCTGGCGGACCTTCTGCAGCAGCTGCGCGCCGCGGTCGGTGACGCGCTCGTCGTGCGACATGGCCCGCCACTCGTGGTGCACGACATAGCCGACATAGGTGTTGACATCGTCGCGGACCTTGTCGCGGACGTCCGGCGGATAGACCCGCACCCGCTCCGAGATCTCGTGCAGCGCCTGGGCCTCGGACTGCACATGGTCCTGCGCGGAGCTGCGGGCCTCCCACACGCCCGCGATGGCAAGGCCCAGGACGATGGCGTACACGACGCCGATCCACATCGTCATGTACTCGATGACGTCCGGGGTCTCGTTGGGATCCTCGTCCTCGGGGGCACGCTTGTGCCGTACGACGGTGACGACCACCACCACGGCGCAGGCCGCCAGCATGGCGAGGACGAGAACAAGCCAATCCGGCAACGGATACCTCCAGAAGGTGAGCGGGCCGGCGCGTCAGCGCGGGCGCAGGGCCGCGACGGCGACGATCGCCGGAACGGTGATGAGCAGGACATAGGTGACCGGCGTGGTGTGGCCGGGCGCGAGGTGCGCGGTGGGGTGCGGGTGGTACGCCGGATAGCTCACCGGCGTCGCCGAGGGCAGCGGGGTGGCCTTCGGCTTCGGCTTCGGGTCGGGTGGCGGCGTCGGCGCCGGTGTGGGGGCGGGAGGGGGTGTCGGCCGCGGCGGATCCGGGGCGGGCCGGGCCGGCGGCTTCGGTCTCGGCGTCGGCTTCGGCACCGGGCGCGGAGCCGGCTTCGGCTTCGGCGGTGCCGGCTCCGGCGACGCAGGCGGCGTCGGGCTGGGAGTCGGCGTGGGCGTGGGCGGGGCGGGCGTCGCACAGGGCAGCGGGATCGGCCAGTGGCCGCCGGCGTGGGCGACCGCCACCGTGCCGTCCGGGCCCGTGGAGGCGTACGCGCAGGCGTCGGCCGACGCGCTGCCGACCGGGCAGCCCACCAGGGTCCAGGTCAGCGTCACCAGCGCCAACACCCGTGCGGCGGGCGCGCATCGGGTCACTTCGGGTCCATGCACGCCAAGATCATGGGGTGCGGAAACCGTTGGTATGCCGTAGTGCCCCCGGATTGCTCCGAAGGGAGGACATGGCGCGATCAATGGTTTGACGCGGAGAAGAGCGCGATCGGTGCGATGCGTACGCCCGTGCGCGCCCCGCGCCCCGGCGCGCGCGGCACCGGTCACAGGACGCGGAAAGAATTTCCCGAAGAACTTCCGCTCCCCGTTGAACGCTCCGGCCCCCTCGGTGCGTACCCATGACCGTGCGACGGCGCGGCAGGGCGCTGCAACATCCAGGCGAATATGGGGAGTTGGAAATGAAGACCTCCTGGCGGACCGCCTCACTGGTGGCCACAGCCGGCGCGGTGCTGGCGCTGACGACGGCGTGCGGTCAGGACAACAGCACCACCCCGGCATCGGCGGCCCAGAACGTCGGGGCCACCGCGCCCGCGGGCAGCCCGACCACCGGTGCGGGGGTCGGTACCGGATCGGGCAACGGCTACGGCGCCGACGGCAACCAGAGTTCCAGCTCGCCGACCCCGGCCGCCCCCGCGGGCAAGCTCACCGTGGCCACCAACCCCGACCTGGGCAGCGTACTGACCGATGGCTCCGGCCTCACCCTCTACCGGTTCGACAAGGACACCGCCAACCCGCCCAAGTCGAACTGCGCCGGCGACTGCGCCACCACCTGGCCGCCCGTGCCCGCCGACGACGCCACGGCCGGAGCCGGCATCGACAAGGCGCTGCTCGGCGAGGTCACCCGCGCCGACGGCAGCAAGCAGCTCACCATCGGCGGCTGGCCCGCCTACCGCTACGCCAAGGACGTCAACGCCGGAGACGTCAACGGCCAGGGCGTGGGCGGCAAGTGGTTCGCGCTGGCCCCGAACGGCAAGAAGGCCTCCCTGGCCGCCCTGCCCGGTCTCTCCGTCCGCAAGGACCCCAAGCTGGGCGACGTCGTCGTCGACAAGAACGGCATGACGGTCTACCGCTTCCTCAAGGACAAGGCCTGGCCGAAGTCCGTCTCCAACTGCACCGGGGCCTGCCTGCAGAAGTGGCCGGCCGTCGGCATCGTCAAGCCCGGGGACACCCAGGGCGTCAAGAAGAAGGGCCTGATGGGCTTCACCCGTCCCGACGGTGTGCAGCAGATGACGGTCAACTGCTGGCCGATCTACACCTTCTCCGGGGACAAGGCCCCCGGCGACACCAACGGTCAGGGCGTGGGCGGCACCTGGTACGCCGTCTCGCCCGACGGCAAGCCGGTCGGCGCGCCGGGCAACTAGATCACCTCCCCAGGGTCGATCGCCCCGCCCGGCCCGGAGCGCCACCGAAGGTCCGCCCCCTCCGCACCGCACGGAGGGGGCGGACCGTTGTGTGTACGGGAATCCGGTCACACAGCGGTGCCATACGGGCACTTGCCGCAGGCAGTGGCGGGGAACGGACGGTCAATTTCCGGTTCGGGTCGCTCCTTCGCCGGGCGATCAGTAGCCTCTGCTCGAACACCGGATCGCCTGTCCCTGTCGCCTACCCTTGGAGAGATACATGGAGCGCCCCGCCTGGGCCCCACGGAGCATCGACATCACGGTGCCGAGCGTCTCGCGGATCTACGACTACTACCTGGGCGGCTCGCACAACTTCGAGGTGGACCGGGAAGCGGCCCGCAGGGCGATGGAGTTCATGCCGGGCCTGCCGAAGATCATGCAGGCCAACCGGGCGTTCATGCGGCGTGCCGTGCGGTTCGCGGCCGGGGAGGGCATCACCCAGTTCCTCGACATAGGCTCCGGCATCCCGACCTTCGGCAACGTCCACGAGGTGGCCCAGGCGGCCGTACCGGGCGCCCGCGTGGTCTACGTCGACCACGACCCGGTCGCCGTCGCGCACAGCCAGGCGGTCCTGGCCGGGAACGACACCGCGGACGTCGTCGCCGCGGACCTGCGCAAGCCCCAGGAGATCCTCTCCAGCCCCCAGGTGGAGCGACTGATCGACCTGAACCGCCCAGTCGCCCTCCTTCTCGTTGCCATACTGCACTTCGTGGAAGACGCGGACGACCCCTACGGTGCGGTGGCCGAACTGCGCGACGCGCTCGCGCCCGGCAGCCTGCTGATCCTGACCCATGCCTCGTACGAGGGAATCCCGCTGCCCGCCGAGCGGGCGGAGGGCGCGGTGGACGTATACAAGGACATTCGCAATCCGCTCATCATGCGCTCGCGCGACGAGATCGCGCGGTTCTTCGAGGGGTACGACATGGTGGAACCGGGACTGGTGCCGATGCCGCACTGGCGGCCGGAGTCGGCGCCGGAGGACGAGGATCCGTTCGCCTTCTCCGGATTCGCCGGCGTGGGGCGTACGGCGTGAGCGCCGAGCCGGACGGGCCGGAGGACAGACTGCGCCGGTTCACGACGATCTGGAGCCGGGCGGTCTATCCGGTGACCTCCACGTCGCTGACCCGCGCCGAGTTCGAGGAACAACTCCTTCCGCTCGCACGCCGGTTGAGCGCGCTGCTGCGGGCGCACGGCTTCGACGCGAACGGTGCGAAGGCGGTCGGCGCCGCCCTGGTCGGCGCGCACTGCACCGATCCCGAGGCGCTCACCCGGACCCTGGACTGCGTGGACGCCTACCTGGTGCTGTACTGCGCCGGGGACGGCCCCCAGGACGACGCACGCCTGCGCTCCTCGCGGCTGCAGCACGCGATGGCCGCCGGCTACGCCGGGGCGCTGCGCGAACGCACCCTCGCCGAGCAGGAGTCCATCGCCCAGGCCGCGCTCAGGGCCCAGGGCGTGGTCGCGCAGGCGCTGCACACCAGCGAGGCCCGCTTCCGCGCGGTCTTCGAGGGCGCCGCCATAGGGATCGGCATCGCCGACCTCGACGGCAACGTCCTGCAGGTCAACGAGGCGCTGCTGCGCATGTTCGGGCAGTCCGGCAACGCCCTGCGCGGTCGCCGCGTCCAGGACTGGGTGCACCCCGAGGACGCGCCGCAGACCTGGAAGCTCTACGACGAACTCGTCCGCGGCGAGCGCGAGCACTACCACCTCGAAAAGGCATTCAACCGCCCCGACGGCACGGTGCTGTGGACCAACCTGACGGTCTCCCTGCTGCGCGACGCCGACGGCAACCCGCAGTACCAGCTCGCCCTCATGGAGGACACCACCGAGCGCCGCCTGCTCAACCTCCGGTTGCGCTACGAGGCCACTCACGACGCGCTCACCGGCCTGCCCAACCGCTCGCTGTTCTTCGAGCGCCTGGAGAAGGCGCTGAACGCGGGCGAGGGCCAGCGCTTCGGCCTGTGCTACCTCGACCTGGACGGCTTCAAGACCGTCAACGACAGCCTCGGGCACGCGGCCGGCGACCGGCTGCTGGTGGAGGTCGCCGACCGGCTGCAGTCCTGTGCGACCGCGCCCGGGGAGATGGTCGCCCGGCTCGGCGGCGACGAGTTCGTGGCCCTGACCACCGGACCGGGCACCGAGCGCAAGGTCGACGAGCTCGCCGAGCGCATCATGAACGCCCTCGTCACGCCGGTCAGCATCGACGGCCGTGACCTGCTGGTGCGCGGCAGCCTGGGCATCGTCGAGGGCCCGGCGGGCGAGCGTACGGCCGCGGAGGTCCTGCGGAGCGCCGACATCACCATGTACCGGGCCAAGTCCGCGGGCGGCAACCGCTCCGAACTCGCCGACCCGGAGGCGGACGCCCGCGCGATCACCCGGCACGGCCTGACGACGGCCCTGCCCACGGCCCTGGAACGCGGCGAGTTCTTCATCGAGTACCAGCCGCTCGTCCACCTCGGCGACGGCAGCGTGCGCGGCGCCGAGGCCCTGGTGCGCTGGCTGCACCCGCAGCACGGCGTCCTCGGCCCCGACCGCTTCATCCCGCTCGCCGAGCACACCGGCCTGATCGTCCCGCTCGGCCGCTGGGTCCTGGAGGAGTCCATCCGCCAGGCCCGCGCCTGGCGAGAACGCCACGGTGAGGAGACCACCGCCGGGCCCCTGCGCATCAACGTCAACCTGTCGCCGTGCCAGCTCAGCCATCCGGGTCTGGTACAGGACACCGTGGACATCCTGGAACGCGCGGGTGTCGCCCCGGACGCCCTGTGCCTGGAGGTGACCGAGTCCGCGCTCATCGGCGCCGACGACGACCTGCTCAAGCCCCTGCACCGGCTGGCCGAGATGGGCGTCGACATCGCCCTGGACGACTTCGGCACCGGCTACTCCAACCTCGCCAACCTGCGCCGCCTGCCGGTGCGCATCCTCAAACTGGACCGCTCCTTCACCCGGGGCATGCAGCAGTTCCCCGCCGACCCCGTCGACCTGAAGATCGTCGAAGGGATCGTCTCGCTCGCCCACAGCCTCGACCTGGCGGTCACGGTCGAGGGCGTGGAAACCGGCGCCCAGGCCGAACAGTTGCGGATACTGGGCTGCGACACGGCCCAGGGCTGGTACTACGCCCGGCCGGGCCCACCGGACCGCCTGCACGACCTGGCCCTGGTGGACGCAACGGGCTGATATCGGAGGGTGTGGGGGGCGCAGCCCCCCACAGGGCGCGGGACGCAGCCCCGACAGGGCGCGGGGCTGTAACCGTCACCGCTCGAGAAGCATCCGCTGCAGCTCCCGCGCGGCCCTCGGTGGCGCCACGTCACTGCGGTGCGCCAACGCGATGGTCCGCTGCAGCCCGGGCCGGGCCAGCGGAGTCACCCTGAGCCCCTGCCCGGACCGCGTGGCCACCATCCGCGGCACCACGGCGATCCCCAGCCCCGCCCGGACAAACCCCAACACCGCATCCATCTCACCGCCCTCGACGGCGAACTCCGGCTCGAACCCGGCGGAGCGACACGCCGCCACGGTCAGCTCCCGCAGGTCGTACCCGTGCCGGAACATCACCATCCGCTCGCCCTCCAGATCGGCGATGTGCACGAGCCGCCCGCCCCGCCCGGGAGCCCGCGCCTCGGGCGAGGACACCACCACCAACTCCTCCCGCAGCAGCTCCACCGTCGACAGCGCGGGCGCGGGCGTCGGCAGCGGCAGGACGACCAGCGCAAGATCGAGGGCGCCGCGCGCCAGCTCCCGCACCAGGTCGTGCGAGCCGCCCTCCTCGATCAACAGCTGGATGCCGGGGTAGCGGTCGTGGAAGGCGCGCAGCACGTCCGGCAGCAGGCCCGTGCACAGACTCGGGGTCGCCCCCAGCCGTACCCGGCCCCGGCGCAGCTGCACCAGCTCCTGCACCTCGTACCGGGCCGTGTCGGCGTCGGCCAGGATCCGCCGGGCCAGCGGAAGCAGCGCCTCACCGGCGTCGGTGAGCGTGATGTTGCCCCGGGCGCGCAGGAACAGATCCGCGCCCAGCTCCCGCTCCAGTGCCTTGATCTGCTGCGACAGCGACGGCTGGGCGACGTGCACCAGCTCGGCGGCGCGGGTGAAGTGCCGGGTCTCGGCGACGGCCACGAAGTACTGGAGCTGCTGGAACTGCATCCTGCAAGGATAGCTCCCGCCTATGGAAACGAGCTGGACCATGTCTTGGACTGATCAGGACCATCGGCCCTAGCGTTCTGGCCATGGCTCTGGCAACGCGGACGGACCGACGGCCGTCCATGGCGCGCACGATGTGGGACTCCACCGTCGGCAAGAAGACCGTGATGGCCGTCAGCGGCCTGATCATGCTGCTCTACCTGGTCGCGCACGTGATCGGCAACCTGAAGATCTACTTCGGGGCGGGCGAGTTCAACCACTACGCCCACTGGCTGCGCACCATCGGCGAACCCTTCATGCACTACGAGTGGACGCTCTGGCTCATCCGGATCGTCCTGATCGTCGCCGTGGTCGCCCACGCCACCTCCGCGTACCAGCTCAGCCGCCGCGACATCAAGGCGCGGCCCAGCAAGTACGTCCACAGCAGGCCCCGGGCGAGCTACGCCACGCGCACGATGCGCTGGGGCGGGATCATCCTCGGCCTGTTCATCGTCTGGCACATCCTGGACCTGACCACCGGCACCGTGCACTCCGGCGGCTTCCAGGAGGGCCACCCGTACCAGAACGTGGTCGACACCTTCTCCACCTGGTACGGCGACGTCATCTACATCGTCGCGATGCTCGCGCTCGGCCTGCACATCCGGCACGGCTTCTGGAGCGCGGCACAGACCCTCGGCGTCGGCAGCCGCGCCCGCGACCGCGCCCTGAAGACCATCGCCAACGTCCTCGCGCTGCTGCTCACGGCCGGCTTCATCGCCGTACCCGTGGGCGTCATGACCGGAGTGGTGAGCTGACATGACCGAATACGTGAACCACGCGACGGGCGAGGCGGTCACCGACTCCAAGGCCCCGTCCGGCCCGATCAACGAGCGCTGGGACAAGCGCCGCTTCGAGGCCAAGCTGGTCAACCCCGCCAACCGGCGCAAGCACACCATCATCGTCGTCGGCACCGGACTCGCCGGCGGCTCGGCGGGCGCCACCCTGGCCGAACAGGGCTACCACGTCGTCCAGTTCTGCTACCAGGACTCCCCGCGCCGCGCCCACTCCATCGCCGCGCAAGGAGGCATCAACGCGGCGAAGAACTACCGCAACGACGGCGACTCGATCCACCGGCTGTTCTACGACACCGTCAAGGGCGGCGACTTCCGGGCCCGCGAGTCCAACGTCCACCGGCTCGCGCAGATCTCGGTGGAGATCATCGACCAGTGCGTGGCCCAGGGCGTGCCCTTCGCCCGTGAGTACGGCGGCCTGCTCGACACCCGCTCCTTCGGCGGCGTCCAGGTCTCCCGCACCTTCTACGCCCGCGGGCAGACGGGCCAGCAGCTGCTGCTGGGCGCCTACCAGGCCCTGAGCCGGCAGATCGCCGCAGGCAACGTGGAGATGCACCCGCGCACCGAGATGCTGGATCTGATCGTGATCGACGGCCGGGCCCGCGGCATCGTGGCCCGGGATCTGGTCACCGGCAGGATCGACACGTACTTCGCCGACGCCGTCGTACTGGCCAGCGGCGGTTACGGAAACGTCTTCTACCTGTCGACCAACGCCATGAACTCCAACGCGACCGCGATCTGGCGGGCGCACCGGCGCGGCGCGTACTTCGCCAACCCCTGTTTCACGCAGATCCACCCGACGTGCATCCCGCGCACCGGCGACCACCAGTCCAAGCTGACCCTGATGAGCGAGTCGCTGCGCAACGACGGCCGGATCTGGGTGCCCAAGGCCAAGGGCGACACCCGCCCGCCGAACCAGGTCCCCGAGGACGAGCGCGACTACTACCTGGAGCGCATCTACCCGTCGTTCGGCAACCTGGTCCCACGAGACATCGCCTCCCGCGCCGCGAAGAACGTCTGCGACGAGGGCAGGGGAGTGGGGCCCGGCGGCCAGGGCGTCTACCTGGACTTCGCCGACGCGATCCGGCGGACGGGCCGCACGGCGGTCGAGGCCAAGTACGGCAACCTCTTCGACATGTACCAGCGGATCACCGACGAGGATCCGTACGAGGTGCCGATGCGCATCTACCCGGCCGTGCACTACACGATGGGCGGCCTGTGGGTCGACTACGACCTGCAGACCACCGTCCCGGGCCTGTTCGCGATCGGTGAGGCCAACTTCTCCGACCACGGCGCCAACCGGCTCGGCGCCTCCGCGCTGATGCAGGGCCTGGCCGACGGCTACTTCGTGCTCCCGGCCACTATCAACGACTACCTGGCCCGCAACCCCCACCGGGCCGATGAAGACGCTGTCACCGCCGAACACCCGGTGGTCCGGGAGGTGTTGGCCGAGACGGAGGAGCGGCTGAACCGGCTGCTGTCCGTCGACGGCGACCGTACCCCCGACTCCTTCCACCGCGAAGTCGGCGAACTCATGTGGGAGTTCTGCGGCATGGCCCGCACCGACGCCGGGCTGCGCAAGGCCCTGGAGCGGATCCCGCAGATCCGCGAGGAGTTCTGGCGGCGCATCAAGGTGCCCGGCACCGGAGAGGAGTTCAACCAGTCGCTGGAGAAGGCCAACCGGATCGTCGACTACCTGGAGCTCGCCGAGCTGATGTGCCTCGACGCGCTGCACCGCGACGAGTCCTGCGGCGGCCACTTCCGCGAGGAGTCCCAGACCCCGGACGGCGAAGCCGCCCGCAGGGACGACGCGTTCGGCTACGCGGCGGCCTGGGAGTTCACCGGCACCGGTGCGGCGCCCGTCCTGCACAAGGAAGACCTGGTCTTCGAGTACGTCCACCCCACCCAGCGGAGCTACGCATGAAGCTCACCCTGCGCGTCTGGCGCCAGAAGAACGCCGACGCAGAAGGCGCCATGTCCACATACGAGGTGGACGGCATCTCGTCCGACATGTCCTTCCTGGAGATGCTGGACGTCCTCAACGAACAGCTCATCCTGGCCGGTGAGGAGCCGGTCGCCTTCGACCACGACTGCCGCGAGGGCATCTGCGGCGCGTGCTCCCTCGTGATCAACGGCGACGCACACGGGCCGGAGCGCACCACCACCTGCCAGCTGCACATGCGGTCCTTCGAGGACGGCGACACGATCGACATCGAGCCGTGGCGGGCGGCCGCCTTCCCCGTGATCAAGGACCTGGTGGTGGACCGGTCCGCGTTCGACCGGATCATCCAGGCCGGCGGCTACGTCACCGCGCCCACCGGGTCCGCGCCGGAGGCGCATGCCACACCGGTGCCGAAGGCCGACGCGGACTTCGCCTTCGAGCACGCGGAGTGCATCGGCTGCGGTGCGTGTGTGGCCGCGTGTCCCAACGGCGCGGCGATGCTGTTCACCTCCGCCAAGGTCAACCACCTCAACGTGCTGCCCCAGGGCGCGCCCGAGCGGGAGACCCGGGTACTGGACATGGTGGCGCAGATGGACGCCGAGGGCTTCGGCGGGTGCACGCTGACGGGGGAGTGCGCCACCGCCTGCCCGAAGGGCATCCCGCTGGTGTCGATCACGAGCATGAACAAGGAGTGGCTGAGGGCCACCCGGAAGGCGGTCAAGAGGTAGCCCCGTCGGGGGAACGGACGTTCGCCGAGTGGCGGGCGGGCGGGGTCGGGACGGTGCTCTCCCGGCCCCGTCTGGTTTTCCCCCGGCGGGCCCCCTTCTCGCTCAGCGGGCGGTCTCCGGGCGGCGGAACCGGTTCCGGTACTCGGTCGGGGTGGTGTCCAGGCGGCGGCGGAAGGCGCGTATCAGGGTGTCGATGGTGTTGAAGCCGCAGAGTGCCGCCACGCGGTCAAGGGTGTCGTCCGTCGTCTCCAGCCGGTTGCGCGCCGCCTCCAGGCGGGCGGATTCGACGTAGGCACCCGGTGTGGTGCCGAGCTCGTCGCGGAACAGCCGGCTGAGCTGTCGTTCGCCGATGCTGGCGTGGGCGGCGAGATCGGTGACGGAGAGCGATCCCGCGATGTTCCGGGCGATGTGCAGGCGCAGGTCGTCCATGCGGCGGGAGGTGGAGCCGGCTTCGATGGGCACGCTGAACTGACTCTGGCCGCTGGGGCGTTTGAGGTACATCACGAGCTGGCGGGCGACGCGCATGGCCGCGGGCTCGCCGAAGTCCTCGGCGACCAGGGCGAGGGACAGGTCGAGGCAGGCCGTCAGCCCGGCGCCGGTCCAGACGTTGCCCTGCCGGATGAAGATCGGGTCGGCGTCGACCTGGACCGACGGATGATCCGCGGCGAGCTGCTGCGCGGTCGACCAGTGGGTGGTGGCCCGCTTGCCGTCCAGCAGGCCGGCTGCGGCGAGGAGATGCGCACCGACACAGACGGAGGCGATACGCCGCGACCGGCCGGCGAGTTCCTTCACCCGGACGACCACGGCAGGGTCCACCAGGGCGTGCACCTGACGCCGGTCGTCGACCTCGACGGAGCCCGGAACCATCAGGGTGTCGATGCGACGAGTGGCCGCCTCATCGAAGGTCATGTCGGGCAAGACCCGTACGCCGGCCGCCGTGGTGACGGGTGCCAGGGTCTCGGCCACCAGGACGACGTGGTAGCCGGTGTCACCGTCCAACTCACGGCGCAGCAGCGCGAAGACCTCGGGCGGCCCGGTGACGTCGAGCAGGTCGACGCCCTCGAACAGCACGATGACGATGAATCTTCGGATCAGGCTCATTCGGTTCCCCCGCGGACGTCCGGGCAGCACGTCATTTTCTGCAAGTAGTACGACATTGCCGCCAACTGTGCCGGATCGTAGCGTCTACTCGGCCACCACAGATGGCCAGAAACTTCCGATGTGCCTTTGTAAGAAGGGATAGTTGTGCCTTCGAAGACCCTGCGCGACCTCAGCGCCCTCGACCAGGCCCCGGCGTCGCTCGCGAACTCGACGCTGATCCTGATCGACATCCAGAACACGTACACCCAGGGCGTCATGGAGCTGGAGGGCTGGGAGCCCGCCCTGGACCGGGCGGCCGAGCTGCTGGAGCAGGCCCGCGCGGCGGGTGCCAAGGTCATTCACGTCCAGCACGACGGCGGGCCGGACAGCCCGTACGACCTGGACGCCGAGGTGGGCCGGATCCACAAGAAGGTCGCGCCGGTCGGCGGTGAGCCGGTCGTCACGAAGCAGGCGCCCAACGCATTTCACGGCACCGGCCTGGGCGAGCTGGTGGACGGGGCCGGGAACACCGATGTGGTGCTGGCCGGCTTCATGACGCACATGTGCATCGCGTTCACGGCCCAGGGGGCGTTCCTGCGGGGCAACCGGCCCACGGTGGTGGCCGACGCCACCGCCACCCGTGCCCTGCGGACGGACGTGGCCGAGGTGTCCGCGGAGCAGCTCCACCACAGCGCCCTGGCGACGATCGCCGACCTGTACGGCGTCGTCGTACCGTCCGCCGCGTCCCTCGGCTGACGCCGGACCATGTGAACTCCGTTGCGGAGAACGGCGCTTGTCCCCCGTGCCCGCGGGACAAGCGCCGGACACAGCGCGCGTGGATGGGGATGCCGCGCGCCATTCCAGAGGGGGATGACCGAAAGTGCCCACCCGAAGAACCGTCCTCGGCGCCGCCACCGCTGCCGGCGCCGCCGCCGCTCTCACCAACCTGACCACGGCCGGCACCGCGCACGCCGGCACGGACGCCGACCGGAAGACCGCCGCTCGTGACAACATCCGTGCCGTCGACACGGGCATGCGCGGCAACTACGACACCCTGCGCGCCAACCTGGCCAAGCACCTGGGTCCCGTCATCATCGTCAACAACGACATGGTGGGCGGCACCTACCACCTCGTCGACAACGGCACCGTGCTGGAGCGGATCCGGCCCGTGGACGAGGTCTTCGAGCTGGCCAAGTCCATCGCCCACACCCCGCTCGGCATCTACTCGATCTGCGCGCCCTACCTGGACCCCAAGAACGTCCCGGCGTCGCAGGCGAAGTACATCGATCCGCACGACCTCGCCATGGTCGCCTTCACCGGGCCGAAGGACACCAGCTGGACCGTGCCGCTCCAGGCCTTCGCCAACACCCTCGACGCCGCCCGCGCGACGCTGGAGGAGGCCGGCCTTCCCGCCGACCTGCACGACTCCTGCGCGTTCATCCTCGACCACGCACACGACTACATCGCGGACGCGATCCGTACCCGCGAGTTCGACATGAAGTCCTTCGAGACCTTCTCGAGCGCGGTCCACCCGAGCATCCGCACCAACATGTACTGGTCGTCCAAGGTGCAGATCCAGGGCGTCGGCAACCTTCTGACGCGCTGGCGCAAGCAGGTCGGCGACGACGCCTGGTCCGGCCTGTACGTGGTGGTGCTGTCGCTGTGGACCACCTACGAGCTGAACCAGAACAGCATCATCATCAAGAACTACATGAACCAGGACATGGCCGGCTCGCATCTGATCGACCTGATGACCGCCCAGACCCCCGCAGACCCCGTGGCCGTCGCCCTGGACAACCTCGCGCGCATCGTCCAGGACAACATCGCCGCCGAAATGGTCTTCGCCGCCGACCAGACCACCGCCGACGCCCTCAAGGGCAGGCAGGACCTCCTCTCCACCGAGATCCTGCGCCTCCTCGGCAGCGGCGCCACCGCCTCCGGTGCCGCCTCGCTCACCAAGGGGCAGACCAACCAGCTCGTCTGCCCGTTCCACAACAGGTCGGCGGCCACCCCGGCCCTCGTCTGAGCACCCACCGGCCCGGTGCCACACACCGAAGGCTTCCCCCGCACGCGGACACCGTCTCCGCCCAGGGGGAAGCCTTCGGGCATGTCCAGGGGGAACAGTGAAAAACTCATCCGTCATTCACCGCGCGGCCAGACTCTGGGCACTCTGCGGCCTGGTACTCCTCGCACTGAACCTACGAGCCGCCGTCACCGGCATCTCACCCGTCCTGAGCCGGCTCCAGCACGCCTTCCACCTCACCGGAACCGAGGTCAGCATCCTGACCACGCTGCCCGTGCTGTGCCTCGGCGTCTTCGCCTCGCTCGCCCCGCCGACGGCCCGGCGCATCGGCGCCGAAACCACCATCACCGCGTCGCTCGTCCTGCTCACCACGGGAATCCTGCTGCGCGCCCTGCCCTCGACGGTGCTGCTGTTCACCGGCACCGTCCTGACCGGCGCCGGAATCGCCTTCGGCAACGTCCTCATGCCCGTCGTCATCAAACGCCACTTCGCCGGCCGGGTCGGCTCCCTGACCGGCCTCGCCATGATGCTCATGGCATCCAGCGGAGCCATCGCCGCGGGCCTCGCCATCCCCCTGACCTACTGCGTCGGATGGCGCATCGCGCTGGCCGCCTGGGCGCTTCCGTCCCTGCTGGCCGCACTCGCCTGGACCCCGCTCGCGGCACGCGGCCGGCACGACCCCGCCCCCCGCACGGCCCCGGCCGACGACACGGGCTCACTGCTGCGCTCGCCGCTCGCCTGGGCGGTCGCCGGATTCCTCGGCCTGGTGTCCCTGATGTTCTACGCCCTCATGGCGTGGCTCCCCGAGATCATGCACGCCGAAGGGTTCGCCCCCGCCGAGGCCGGGCTGATGGTTTCCGTCGTGCAGCTCATCAGCGTCCCGCTGGGCTTCGCCGTCCCCGTCGTCGCCGCCCGGCTGACCTCACAGCGCCCGCTCGTCACCGCCATCGCCGTGTCGAAGGTCGTCGCCCTCCTCGGCATGCTCTTCGCACCGCACGCCGCATGGCTGTGGATCTGTGTGCTCGGACTCGCCACCGGCAGTGCCTTCCCGCTCGCCTTCACCCTGCTGAGCCTGCGCTCACCGACCCCGCAGATCGCGGCCCGGCTGTCCGGCATGGCCCAGACCGGCGGCTACCTCGTAGCCGCGGCGGGACCGCTGACCATCGGCGTCCTGCACGGCCTCACCGGCGGATGGACGGCGTCCCTGCTGCTCCTGCTGGCCCTTGTGCTGCCCGAGACCGTCTGCGGACTGCTGGCCGGCCGCCCCGCGCTCGTCCACCCCACCCGCACACCCGGCGCCGACGACGAACTGCCCGAGCTCCAGCCGGTCCCGTGACGAAGGCCGAGCGACCGCGCCCCCGGCGTTCAGCATCCCCACATCCGCTCTCCGGCCGGCTGTCACACACCGGCCAACCGGCATCGGAAGAACAGGAGCGACGAGCCGTACGCACTCGCTCGCCGCCGTCGCCGACCCGGCCCGTGACCAGGAGAGAGCCATGACCGGCGTTTCCACCCTCGACCGCCCCCCGCAGCCCGCGGCACCGACCCGCTACACCGTCACCCTCGCCCGTGACGAGGACGACGTGCGGGCCGCCCAGCGGCTGCGGCACGACGTCTTCGCCGGTGAGATGGGGGCCCTGCTGGCCACGCCGCAGCCCGGACTGGACGTGGACGCCTTCGACGCCTACTGCGACCACCTGCTCGTGCGCGACACCGCCACCGGGCAGGTCGTCGGCACCTACCGGCTGCTGCCGCCGGAGCGGGCCTCGGTCGCCGGCCGGCTCTACTCGGAGAGCGAGTTCGAACTGGCCGCGCTCGACCCGATCCGGCCCGGCCTGGTCGAGGTCGGCCGCTCCTGTGTGCACCCCGACCACCGCGACGGCGCCGTCATCGGCCTGATCTGGGCCGGGATAGCCCGCTACATGGTCGACCGCGGGCACGAGTGGCTGGCGGGCTGCTGCTCGGTGCCGCTCGCCGACGGCGGCGCCCTCGCGACGGCCACCTGGGAGCGGGTGCGCGCCAAGCACCTGGCGCCCGAGGAGTTCCGGGTACGGCCGCTGCTGCCGTGGATCCCGAACGCCGAGGCCCCGGCCGGGCACAGCGAGCTGCCCGCCCTGCTGCGCGGCTACCTGCGCCTGGGCGCCTGGGTGTGCGGCGAGCCCGCGCACGACCCGGACTTCGGGGTCGCCGACCTGTACGTGCTGCTGTCGATGCGCCGGGTCAACCCGCGCTATCTGCGGCACTTCCTCTCCCTCGTGCCGGCCTGATGAGCGTCTGGCTGCCCAGCGCGCCCTGCACCCCCGGCGCCTGTGTGGAGCAGGCCCGGGCCGCCACGGCCGTACCCCGGGCCGTGCTGCGGCTGACCGCGGCCGCGGTCCTGGTGCTGGCCGGAATCGCGCTGGCCCCGCTCGGCGGGAGGATCCCCGCCGAGTGGGTCAGGCGGTGGTGCCGGTCGATCGTGCGGGCCATGGGGGTCACGGTCCGCTTCACCGGCGGAACCGCACCGGCCGGCGGGCTGCTGCTGGTGGCCAACCACGTCTCGTGGCTGGACATCCCGCTGCTGACCGCCGTACGCCCCGCCCGGATGCTCGCCAAGACCGAGATCCGGCAGTGGCCGGTCGCGGGCCCGCTGGCGGCACGCGGCGGCGCCCTGTTCATCGAGCGGGACCGGATCCGCGCCCTGCCCGAGACGGTCGCCCGGATCGCCGAGGCGCTGCGCGAGGGGGCGGCCGTCGCCGCGTTCCCCGAGGGCAGCACCTGGTGCGGGCGGGCCCACGGCCGTTTCCGCAGGGCCGTCTTCCAGGCCGCGCTCGACGCCGGCGTACCCGTGCAGCCGGTCGGCCTGCGCTACCGGCAGGAGGGCGGCGGGCCGAGCACGGCGGCGGCGTTCGTCGGCGAGGACACCCTGCTCGCGTCCCTGTGGCGGGTGGCCCGCACCCGGGGCCTGGTCGCCGAGGTGGACGTACTCCCGGTCATCCCGGCCGACCGCCACACCACCCGCAAGTCCCTCGCCCGGGCCGCACAGCCCGGCCGCGTGGGCGAACCGGACTGGACGCACGCCGTGCTGGTGCCCTAGAGCCTGTCGTCACGTGCCCGTCTGCCCCGCGACGACAGGCCCTGGCCCCGCACCGGCGCCCGGGGGACGACCGGTCGGCGCGCCGGTCCAGTCTTGCGCGGTGTCCTTCTTCAGCAGACGCGGGAAAGTGCGCCTGTCGAACCACCGCACCGTGGACGGTCCCTTGGGGCCGATACGGATCAGCTACAGGAGGTGGCCCGATGTCATCGTGGCCGTGCGGGCTCCGCAGCTGCCGCCCGTCACCGTCCTGCCCGACCGCGACGCCGGCGCCATGAGCATCGACAAGCAGGTGATCCCCTGCAAGAAGGCCGATCGCATGTAAGAAGGCCGATCGCAGTGGCTGGAACCCACGCCGCAGGGCACAGACCCGTAAGGCCCTGGTGGCGGACCGGGCCTACGAGCTCCGGCCCACCGGGCCGCGCCGGGCACAGCTGCGCCGCGACGGCGGACTCCTCGCCGAGGCGCGGGGCAGCTGGCGGGCCTACAGCCCGTTCCGCTCGTTCCCGGGGCTCGGCGCCCGGCTGACCTGGGCCGGCTGGGCAGACGCGACGGACGTGGGCATCGGTCCGTCCCATGGTGGTCGCCTACGGCGCCGGCACACCCGGCGACCTCGCGGCGGTCCTGGGTGTCCGGCCCGACTGGAGCAGCGGACGGTTCAGGCCCGGCTCAGGGCACGACCCGCGCCAGATACGGTGCCGTGGCGCTGCCCGCCGCCGTGGCCACCCGCTCCGGCGGACCCGACGCCACGATCCGGCCGCCCCGGTCGCCGCCGCCGGGGCCCAGGTCGATGACCCAGTCGGCGCCCGCGACCACCGTCATGTCGTGCTCGACCACCACGACCGTGTGCCCGGCGTCGACCAGCCCGTGCAGCCGGTCCATCAGCACCTCCACATCGGCCGGGTGCAGCCCGGTGGTGGGCTCGTCCAGCAGGTAGACGGTGTGGCCCCGCCGGCCGCGCTGCAGCTCGCTCGCCAGCTTGATCCGCTGCGCCTCACCGCCGGACAGCTCGGTCGCCGGCTGCCCGAGCCGCAGATAGCCGAGGCCGACGTCGAGCAGCGTGCCGAGGCTGCGGGCGGCGGCCGGGATGTCGGCGAAGAACCCCGCCGCGGCCTCCACCGTCAGGTCCAGCACTTCGGCGATGTCCCGCTCCCGGTAGGTCACTTGGCGGGTGTCGGGGTTGTAGCGGGCGCCGCCGCAGTCCGGGCAGGGCGCGTAGGTGCTCGGCAGGAACAGCAGCTCGACGCTGACGAACCCCTCGCCCTGACAGGTCTCGCAGCGCCCTCCGGCCACGTTGAAGGAGAAGCGGCCGACGCCGTACCCGCGCGCCCGCGCCTCCTCGGTGTCGGCGAACACCTTGCGTACCACGTCGAACAGGCCGGTGTAGGTGGCCAGGTTGGAGCGCGGGGTGCGCCCGATCGGCTTCTGGTCGACCCGGACCAGCCGGTCCACGCCCTCCAGCTCCTGCGTCAACTCGCCAATGAGCGTGGACTTCCCGGAACCGGACACCCCGGTGACCGCGGTGAACGCGCCGAGCGGGAACTCGGCCGTCACCGCGCGCAGGTTGTGCCGGGTCACCGGTCCCACCTTCAACCAGCCGCGCGGGGAGCGGACTTCACGCGCCGGGCCGGGTGACTCGTCGAAGAGGAACGCGGCCGTCGCCGACTCCTCGACCGACGCCAGCTCGGCCGGCGGCCCGCTGTACAGCACGCGTCCGCCGTGTTCACCCGCGCCGGGGCCCACATCCACCAGCCAGTCGGCGCCGCGCACCACCTCCAGGTGATGCTCCACCACGAACACCGAGTTGCCCGCGGTCTTCAGCCGGTCCAGCACGGTCAGCAGGGCCTCGGTGTCCGCGGGGTGCAGTCCGGCGGACGGCTCGTCCAGGACGTAGACCACACCGAACAGCCCGGAGCGCAACTGTGTGGCGAGCCGCAGCCGTTGCAGCTCGCCCGCCGACAGGGTGGGGGTGGAGCGGTCGAGGCTGAGGTAGCCGAGGCCCAGTTCGACCACCGGCGCGATCCGGGAGGTCAGGTCCTCGGTGAGGACCCGCGCGGTCTCGGTGCGGTCGGCGGGGCCGTCCAGAGTCGCGGCCAGGTCGGTCAGCGGCAGCGCGGCCAGTTCGGCGATGGTCCGGCCGTCGAAGGTGACCGCGAGGGCCTCGGGCCGTAGCCGGCTGCCCCCGCACACCGGGCAGGGCGCGCTGGTCAGGAACCGTTCCGCCTTCGCCCGCAGCGACGCCGACTTGGTCTCCGAGAAGGTCTTTAGCACATAGCGGCGGGCGCTCATGTACGTGCCCTGGTAAGGCCGTTGGATGCGGTCCGCGTCCCGGACGGGGTGCACGGTGACCACCGGCTGCTCGTCCGTGAACAGGATCCACTCCCGCGCCTGCGCGGGCAGCTCGCGCCAGGGCCGGTCCACGTCGTGGCCGAGCGCGTCGAGGATGTCCCGCAGGTTCTTGCCCTGCCAGGCACCGGGCCAGGCCGCGACGGCACCCTCGCGAATGGACAGCGAGGGATCCGGGACCAGCAACTCCTCGGTGGTGCCGTGCACTTGGCCGAGGCCGTGGCACGCCGGGCAGGCACCGGTCGCCGTGTTCGGCGAGAACGCGTCCGAATCGAGCCGCTCCGCGCCCGGCGGATACTCCCCGGCCCGGGAGAACAGCATGCGCAGGGAGTTGGACAGATTGGTGACCGTGCCCACCGAGGAGCGCGAGGTGGGAGCCGCGCGGCGCTGCTGCAGCGAGACCGCGGGCGGCAGCCCGGTGATCTCGCCGACCTTGGGCGCCCCGACCTGGTGGATCAGCCTGCGCGCATACGGCGCGACCGACTCGAAGTACCGCCGCTGTGCCTCGGCGTAGATCGTGCCGAACGCCAGGGACGACTTCCCCGAGCCGGAGACACCGGTGAACACGGCCAGCACGTCCCGCGGGATGTCCACGTCCACGCCCTTGAGGTTGTGCTCACGGGCGCCCCGGACGCGGACGTAAGGATCGTACGGCTCGTGGGGGCTGTGCATGGGGGGACACTCTATCCGCCCCCGTGCGCTACGACTGCGGCGGGTTGTCCCGGTTCGGCCGGGTGCCGAACTCGTCCCTCAGCTTGTCCTGACCGGCGTCCACCTGCGACTGGTACTTGTTCCCGGTGCGCTGGTCGATGTAGTCGCCGCCCTTGTCGATGCCCTTGTCGGCCATGCCCTCATGGCCCTTGAGCATGCCCTTGATCTTGTCCATGAAGGACATGGCAGCCCTCCTCGTCGCTCGCGGTCTGCCCTCCCAGGGTCACCGCGCCCGGCCGGGTTCGCATCTCGGGGCCCCGGGGCCCCGGGGCCTGGAGCGGCCCGGCCTCAGCGGCCCGGTGTGAACAGCGCGGCGAGCCGCCGGCAGGAGTCCAGCAGGGCCGTACGGTCGTACGTGCTGGTGGTGACCAGGACCTCGTCGGCGCCCGTCTCCTTCAGCACCGTCTCCAACTCCTGCGCGACCTGGTCCCCGGTGCCCGCGATGTGCCCGGCGAGAGAGGCCTCGTAGAAGCTGCGCTCCTTCGCGGTCATCGGGCGGGCCTCGACCTCCTCGGCCGGGGCGAGCGGCGGGAAGGTGCCGTGGGTGCGCGAGTACGCCATCGACCAGGCCTCGGGGACCAACAGCCGCCGCGCCTCCTCCTCGGTCCCGGCGACCGCGACCGTCCCGGAGATCACGACGTACGGCTCGGACGCCCAACGGGAGGGGCGGAACAGGGAGCGGTACTGCTCGATGCCGCGCAGCATCTTCTCCCGGCCGCGCAGATCGCCGATCACCATCGGCAGTCCGGCGCGGGCCGCGATCCGCGCACCCTCGCCCATGGCCAGCACGAACGGCGGCACCCGCAGCCCTTCGGCGGGACGCGCCCGCACCCCGGTCGGCGAGCCGCCCTCGAACCAGCCCAGCAACTCGCCGAGCTGTGCCGCGAAGTCCTCGGCGACCTCCCGGTCCCGGCCGAGGGCCTTGCGCACACCGTCGGTGAAGCCGACGGAACGCCCGAGCCCCATGTCGATCCGGCCGGGGAACAGGGACTCCAGCACGCCGAACTGCTCGGCGACGACGAGGGGTTGGTGGTTGGGCAGCATCACCCCGCCGGTGCCGACCCGGATCGCGCCGGTGGCCGAGGCGACCGCGGCGGCCAGCACGGTCGGCGCGGATCCGGCGACCCCGGGCACACCGTGGTGCTCGGACACCCAGAAACGGTGGTAGCCGAGCGCCTCCGCCTCCCGCGCCAGCGCGACGGTGTCCCGGAGCGCCGCGGCGGGCGGGTGCCCCTCGCGGGTGCGGGAACGGTCGAGGACGGAGAACCGGGTCCGGGCGATCACTGTGCTGCTCACGCAGGGTTCAACGCCCTGGCGAGCCGGGAATTCCTGGCCCGCCGGCGCCTGGCTAAGGTGTCCCCGTGACCGACAGCGACAGGCGCCCGCTCGCCGTGTTCGACCTGGACAACACCCTTGCCGACACCGCCCACCGGCAGCACTTTCTGGAGGTACGGCCGAAGAACTGGGCCGCCTTCTTCGCCGCAGCGCCCGCGGATCCGCCCCTCGCAGCGGGCATCGCGCTCGCCGTGGACAGTGCCCGCGAGTGCGAGGTGCTGTATCTGACCGGCCGCCCCGAGCGGTGCCGGCGCGACACGCTGGACTGGCTCGCGGCCCATGGGCTGCCCGAGGGGCGCGTGTACATGCGGGGCAACGCCGACCGCAGGCCCGCCCGGTTCACCAAGCTGGAGATCCTGCGCCGGCTCGCCCAGGACCGTGAGGTCCGTGTCCTCGTGGACGACGACGAGATGGTCTGCGACGACGCCGAGCGCGCCGGGTTCACCGTCGTGCGCGCCCGCTGGGCCGCGAAGTCCGCGGCGCTCGAGGAGGCTCAGGAGCGGGAGGGCCGCACCTGACGCCGGGAGGTGGTCAGTCCGCGTCCTCGATGCGGAAGCCCACCTTCAGCCCCACCTGGTAGTGCTCGATCCGTCCGTTCTCGATCTGGCCGCGGACCTCGGTGACCTGGAACCAGTCGAGGTTGCGCAGGGTCTGGTCGGCGCGGGCGATGCCGTTGCGGATGGCCTGGTCGATGCCCTCGTGCGACGTGCCGACGATCTCGGTTACCCGGTAGGTGTGATTCGACATGAGGGTGCTCCTCTCGTGTCACGCCGTACTCCACCGTGCCCCATCCCCGCCCCGACCGCACGGTGTCCCGGGCGTACCGCGGGTCGGGCAGCCCTTGTGCCCCCTTGACCCTCCGTATTGGTCCATACCAAAATCCAGCACACCCGTGCGAGCGGTACCGCTCGTCCCCCCACGTCGGGCCCCCACGCCTGTCCGCATCCCAGCCAGACAGAAGAGGACCCCTCGTGAGACGTCATCTGCTCGCCCTGGTGTGTGTCACCGCTTCCCTCGTGAGCGCCTGCGGGATGCTCCCGGGCGGCCACGAGCGCAAGACGGTCACCGTGTGGCTGATGAAGGACAGCGCCTCCGCGGACTTCCTGCGGCGCTTCACGGCGGACTTCGAGCGCACCCACAAGGACCTGCGCCTCGACATCCGCATCCAGGAATGGACCGGCATCGTCGACACGGTCCGCACGGCGCTCAAGGACGACTCCGGCCACGGACCGGACGTCATCGAGGTCGGCAACACGCAGGTGCCGCTGTACGCCGACGGCGGCAAGCTCGCCGACCTCACGCTGGAGTCGATGCGCGACTGGGGCCAGGACCAGTGGCTGCCCGCCCTCGCCGAGCCCGGCAAGGACGCCAACGCGCAGTACGGCATCCCCTGGTACGCGGCCAACCGCGTCGTCATCTACCGCAAGGACCTCTTCGAGGCCGCCGGAATCACCCGCCCGCCGAGGACCCGCGAGGAGTGGCTCGCCGACACCGAAAGGCTCAACTCCGGTGGCAACCAGGGCATTTACCTGGCCGGACAGGACTGGTACACCCTCTCCGGCTTCGTCTGGGACGAGGGCGGAGACCTCGCCCGGCAGAAGGACTACAGGTGGGAGGGCGCCCTCGGCACCCCGGCCGCGCTGCGCGGCATGGACTTCTACCGGCGGCTGCAGGCACTGGGCCGCGGCCCGGTCGGTGCCGACGAGGAACACCCGCCCCAGGCCGGGGTGTTCGCCGGCGGCAAGGTGGCGCAGATCATCGCCGTACCGGGGCTCGCCCACGCGATCGTGCGGCAGAACCCGGACCTGAAGGACAAGCTGGGCTTCTTCCCGGTGCCCGGGAAGACCGCCGCGCGGCCCGGCACCGTCTTCACCGGCGGTTCCGACCTCGTCGTCCCGGCCGGCACCAAGGACCAGTTCGCGGCGACCGCCGTCGTCGGGGCGCTCGTCGGCGCCAAGTGGGACACCGAACTCGCCCGCACCATGAACTACGTGCCCAACAAGACCACGCTGGCGAGCAAGGCCGAGGGGGAGGAGGGGGTCGCCGCCATGGCCGCGGGCGCGGCACACGGCCGGGCGACCCCCAGCACCCCTCAGTGGGCCGACGTCGAGGCCGACAACCCGATCAAGGGGTACATGACCCGGGTGCTGTCCGGGGCGGATCCGGCGACGGAGGCCCGCCGGGCCTCCGCCAAGATCACCGAGGAACTCGCCCCGGACGTGTGAGCCCTCGCAGCCGGGCACGGGCGCGGTGTCGACCGTCAGCCGGGGCGCGTCCGCATCCAGGGCCACGACGCGCGGCTCGGGGGCCACGCCACCGACGGTGAACTGGACCGCTGGTCCGAGGAGTTGATCAGCCTGGTGGCTGGGCCGGCGTCCGTGTACGCGCTGTGTCGAATGCATGCCGGGCGACCGCTGTAATCGCCCAGACGGAGCAATGCGTGCATGTCCCGTCACGTTGCGCCGTCAGCCATACGAGTGTTCCATGGCAGAGGAGGGAAGCGGCGCGAGGGCCCAGCCATCAAGGTCCTCGACCACGGAGATCAGACACATCCGACTGCCGGCCCCTCCCTCGGCGTCACGCCGTCCGTGGCCTGCCCGCGCCCTCCTCGAACAAGGAGATTCACCGATGGAAATGCGCGGCCCCATGCACAGCCGTCGTCAAATCCTTGGAGCCGCAGCCGCAGCCGCAACCGCTGCGACGGCCCAGTTCGGCATGGGGGACAGTGCGCAAGCACAGTCGGAATCGCGGGAGCATATGGCTCATCCTGGGGTCGATCCTGCGAAGCGGACGCCCTTTGGCCCGGTGAAGCAGATCCACGCCGGGGAACTCGACGTGGGGTACGTCGAAGCCGGACCGGCCCATGGGCAGGCGGTCCTGCTCATGCATGGCTGGCCCTACGACATCCACAGCTACGAGGTGGTCGCGCCGTTGCTCGCAACCAAGGGGTACAGGGTGATCGTCCCCTATCTGCGCGGCCATGGCACCACGCGATTCCTGTCGAGCAAAACGCCCAGGAACGCACAACAGTCGGCGTTCGCCGTCGACATCGTCGCCCTGATGGACGCCCTGAAGATCGACAAGGCCATTCTCGCCGGGTACGACTGGGGATCGCGGACGGGCGACATCATTGCGGCCCTCTGGCCGGAGCGCTGCAAAGCGCTGGTCTCGGTGACCGGCTATCTCATTGTGAACGTCGAAGCCAACAAGACGCCGACGCCGCCGAAGAGCGAATGGGCGTGGTGGTATCAGTACTACTTCTCCACCGAGAGAGGAGTACTCGGCCTCCAGGAGTACCGGCGCGATCTGGCCAGGCTTGTCTGGAAGTTCAACTCTCCGACCTGGAACTTCGACGATGCGACCTTCGATCGGACGGCAGCGGCATTCAGCAACCCCGATTACGTCGGTATCGTGATCGACAACTACCGCTGGCGCCTCGGGCTCGCGAAGGGTCAGCCGCGGTATGACGGGCTGGAGAAGCGCCTGGCCGCGGCGCCGGTCATCAAGGTGCCGACAATCACCATCGACGGAGCGCACGATCCGTTCACCCTTCCGGGGAACGGATCCGCCTATCGCAAGAAGTTCGCAGGCAAGTACGCGCACCGGACCCTGGACGTAGGTCACAACGTTCCGCAGGAGGACCCGCAGGGGTTCGCGGCGGCTGTCGTGGAAGTCGACGGGTTCTGACCCGGACTTCGTTGTCGGACACCCTTTTCGACCGCATCGTCCGGGCCGCCGCCATGGTCGGTCAGGCACAGAACCACACACGGCGGGGGCCGCCTGCGCGTGGCCGCAGGCGCGGCGCACCGGCAGACGGCCCCCACGCTCACCGCACCACGCTCAGCGACAGCGCGAAGCGGTCCTGCGCGTCCGTCCACCAGTGGGTCAACTCAAGCCCGGCGGCCGCCAGTTCGCCGGTCACGCCCTCCCTGCGGAACTTCGCGGACACCTCGGTGCGCAGATCCTCGCCGGCCGCGAAGTGCACGGCCAGGTCCAGTGCGGGCACCTTCACGGTCTGCGCGGTACGGGAGCGCAGCCGCATCTCGATCCACTCGCGCTCGGGGTCCCAGAGGGCCACATGGTCGAAGGTGTCCGGATCGAAGTCGGCGCCCAGCTCGCGGTCGACCACGGCCAGCACGTTCTTGTTGAACGCCGCCGTCACCCCGGCCGCGTCGTCGTACGCCCGGACCAGCACCCGTTCGTCCTTGACCAGGTCCGTGCCGAGCAGCAGCCCGTCGCCGGGGGCGAGCAGTTCGCGTACGGAGGCCAGGAAGCGGGCGCGTTCGGCGGGCAGCAGGTTGCCGATCGTGCCGCCGAGGAAGGCCAGCAGCCGGGGGCCGGGCGTCGTGGGCAGGGCCAGCGGGGCGGTGAAGTCGGCGATCAGCGCGTGGACCTCGAGGTCCGGGCGTTCCACGACCAGCGCCTTGCCGGCCTGGGTGAGGGCGCTCTCGCTGACGTCGACCGGGACGTACGCGGCGGGCGAGAGCGCGTCGAGGAGGAAGCGGGTCTTCTCCGAGGAGCCCGAGCCGAGTTCGACCAGCGTACGGGCACCGCTCGCCGCGGCGATCTCGCCGGACCGGGTGGCGAGGATCTCCCGCTCGGCGCGGGTGGGGTAGTACTCGGGCAGTTCGGTGATCTGCTCGAACAGCTCGCTGCCGCGGGCGTCGTAGAACCACTTGGGCGGCAGCCACTTGGGGTGGACGGTGAGGCCGTCGAGGACGTCGGCGCGCAGCGCGGCGTCCGTCGCGTCCTCGGGGAGAGTGCGGGTGACGTGCAGGGGGCTCACGTACAGGGCTCCTTCGATGATGGGGGTCCCCCCGCTCGAACGGAGTCGAGAGTGGGGGAGGACGCGGGATCCTCCAGTGGTGCGAGCAGCACGCCGGCGCGGCTCGCGGTGAGCACGGTGCGGTCGGGGACCTCCTGCCAGAGCGGGTCGTCGTCGTAGGGCTCGGAGGCGACGACCGTGCTCAGGCCGGGCTCCGTGCGGTACCAGAGGGTGTCGCCCCAGGCGGTGGCGGCGATCGTCGCGCCGTCCGTCAGCAGCAGGTTGAGCCGCGAGGCCGGGGCCGCCCCGGCCAGCTGACGAACCGTTTCACCGAGGGCCTGTTCCGGCTCGTCGCCCGAGCGCAGCCGGTGCAGCACCAGCGCCCAGACGAACGCCGAGTCGGTGCGGGCCTGCAGCGACAGCAGTTCGACCGGGGGCAGCGCGGAGACCAGCGGGGCGACCGAGTCGGGCCAGCCCGCGAGGGCGCCGTTGTGGCTGAACAGCCACCGGCCCCAGGCGAAGGGCGCCGCCGCGGCCTCGGCGTCGGCGCCCGCGAGCGTCGCGTCCCGTACGGCGGCGAGTACGCAGCCGGAGCGCACCACCCGGGCCAGGTCGGCGAAGGACAGGTCCGCCCAGATGGGCCCGGCCCGCCGGTAACGTGCCGGGAGAGGGTCGTCCTGGGCGTACCAGCCGACCCCGAAGCCATCGGCGTTGACCGTTCCGTAGCGCTGCCGCCGGGGCGCCCACGACTGGCGCACCAGGCTGTGCTCCGGCTCCATCAGAAGCCGGCCGAGCGGCTCCTCGGGCCCCACATAGGCCAGGTGACGGCACATCAGACGGACTCCGAGCGCGCGGTGCGGAACCCGGAGAAGATCTGCCGCCGGATCGGGTAGTCCCAGTTGCGGAACGTGCCCCGGCAGGCCACCGGGTCCACGGCGAACGAACCGCCGCGCAGCACCTTGTGGTCGGAGCCGAAGAACACCTCCGAGTACTCCTTGTACGGGAAGGCCCGGAAGCCCGGGTAGGGCAGGAAGTCGCTCGCCGTCCACTCCCACACGTCACCGATCAACTGACGTACGCCGAGGGGTGACTCACCGGCCGGGTAGCTGCCCGCGGGCGCGGGCCTGAGGTGCCGCTGGCCCAGGTTGGCGTGCTCCGGTACCGGGTCCGCGTCGCCCCACGGATAGCGCATCGAGCGGCCGGTGGCCGGGTCGTGCCGGGCGGCCTTCTCCCACTCCGCCTCGGTGGGCAGCCTACGCCCGGCCCAGCGGGCGTAGGCGTCGGCCTCGTACCAGCACACGTGCAGCACGGGCTCGTTGGGCGGGACCGCCTCGGTGACCCCGAAACGGCGCCGCAGCCAGCGGTCGCCGTCCCGGCGCCAGAACAGCGGCGCGGTGATCGCGTGCTGCCTGATGTGGGCCCAGCCCTCCGGGGTCCACCAGCGCTCGGTGTCGTAGCCGCCGTCCTCGATGAACGCCTGGTACGCCGCGTTCGTCACCGGAGTGGTGTCGATCCAGTACGGTGCCACCTCCCGGGCGTGCGCCGGGCGTTCGTTGTCCAGGGCCCACGGCTCGGCCGAGGTGCCCATCGTGAACGGGCCGCCGGGAACGAGGACTTCGGCCGGTCCCGTGAACAGGGGAACGGGCTCCGGGTCCGGGGCGGTCAGGGCCTGCGGACCCCTTCTGAGCTGGTGGGTGATCAGCATCGTCTCGTCGTGCTGCTGTTCGTGCTGGGCGATCATCCCGAAGGCGAACCCGGCCTCGGTCAGCCGGGTGCCGTGGAAGTCCGCGCCCGCCAGCAGGTCCATGACCCGTCCGCGCACCTCGGCCGCGTAGTGGCGGGCCTCGGCGGGCGGCAGCAGCGGCAGCGAGGGCCGCTCCGCCCGCGGATGCTCGAAGGCGTCGTACAGGCTGTCGATCTCGGGCCGCATGGCGTCCCGTCCGCCGACCGCCCGGAGCAGCCACAGCTCCTCCTGGTTGCCGATGTGCGCGAGGTCCCACACCAGCGGGGACATCAGCGGCGAGTGCTGGGCGGTGAGATCGGGCTCCTCGACACAGCTGGTCAGCAGCGTGGTGCGGTCCCGGGCTGCGGTGAGGGAGGCCAGCACCCGCGCGCGCAGCGTCTCGGTGTCCACCTCGGTCGTCGCGGTGTCGGTCTCGGGCGCGGTCATGTGCGGACGTCCTTCCTCCCGTGGTTGGTGCGGCCGGGCCGGTACGGGGGCAGATCCCTGCCCGCCGGCCGGTCCAGCAGGTCGTCGGCCGGGCACCGGCCGCGCGCGACATAGCGGTCCAGGTACGCGGCCACCGCGCCGGTCACCTCGGCGGTGGCGCCGAGCCGGGGCAGGGCCTCCAGGGCCGCCGCGAAACAGGCGGCGGCGGCCTCGCGCAGCTCCGGGTCGGCGAGGCCCACTCGGGCCGCGTCGGTCCACAACGGGTTGTGCGGGGCGGGCAGGTTCATGGCCCGTTCCGCGAGGCGCTTGACGCTCCGGTACGCCGTCTCGGCGGCCGCCGGGTCGTCGAACAGCGCCGCCGTCACCGCGAGCGGCACGATCCAGCCGTCGTCGCCGGGCTGCGCGTCGATCATCCGCAACTCCAGGTGGCCACGCGGCCGGACCGGCGGGAACAGAGTGGTCAGGTGGTACTCCAGGTCCGCCCGGGTGGGCGGCCGGGGCGAGCGGGAACGGGTCCACTCCCGGAAGGTGAGCCCCTCGGGCACCTCCCACGGCCCGCTGTCCCGGCGCACACACATCACCGGTGAGTCGAGCACGTGCCGGGCCCAGGCGGCGCGCGGCTCGCCGTCCAGCGGGGGAGCGCCCGCGCGCCCGGCGCCGATCTCCATCCACAGCAGCTGCCGGGTGGACCGCCAGCCCGTGGGCTCGCGGCCGATCAGCGGGGAGTTGGCGAACGCGGCCACCAGGACCGCCCCCAGCAGGTGGGCCAGCCACCAGCGGCGCCGGTAGCCGAGCGGGCCCGGCTCCTCGTGGCCGGCGTCCACGCAGACCTGCACCGACGCAGAGGCGCACATCATGTGGCGGCCCGCCGGACCGGTGCGGTCCATGCAGGTCTCCATCGCGTCGTAGCGCGGCTCGTGCAGGAGTCGGCGGGGGGCGTGCCAGGGATCGTGGCCGATGCCGACCAGACCGAGCCCCTCCCCGGCGAGGACGGCGCGGACGGTCTCCAGGTCGGCGGAGACGGTGCCGATGCACTCCATCAGGGAGGCGGCGGGCGGCGAACTCAGCTCCAGCTGGCCGCCGGGTTCCACGGTGAGCGGCGACCGCAGGGGCAGGGCCCGCAGTGCGGAGTACACCGCTCCGAGTCGTTCGGGTGACACGGGGAGCTGCGGCGTCCGCAGCTCATGGACGAGCCACTCCAGCTCGACACCGAGCGCGCGGGGCGGCCCGGTCTTGAAGCAGATGCCCCGGACCAGGGCCTCCACCTCGGCTTCGGTGACGGCGGTACGGTGATCCGTACAGTCGCCCCCGTCGCTCTGTGAATCGGACATGTCGGGATCCTCCTGAGATTCCACCATGCCACCGGCCCGGTTCGGACATGGGGCCGGGCAGGCGCGCGTTCTACCCAAGACCCTCGAGCCGATTCGCACAAGGGTGCCCCTCGGGACGTTCTGATTCGGTCATCTCCGTTTCCGTAGGCGTTCGCGGGTCGTTCCGGGGGCGGGAAACTCCGTTGCACCGCATCACCAGCATCGCCCAGGATGCGTGCATGAGCACGACGGGGGAGACCGCGCAGGCGGCGGGCACGGCGCCCACGGGGGTGGCGCCATGAGCGCGCGCCTGCGCGGGATCGCCGCGGAGACGGAGCAGATCGTGGCGGCGGGCCGGTATCGCGCGCCGGACGGTCGCGAGGTGTCCCTCGCGCCGCGGACCGAGGCCGCGCGGGCCGGTACGCGGATGTTCGGCCCGGAACCGGTTTCCGCACGGCAGCAGGGCGGAACAGGCGCCTTCGGTGAGGCGGTGACCGGCTCGGAGTCCGCGGCGGACACCGTTGTCGAGGTCACCGGGGAGAGCAGTCTGGAAGCCGCCCGCCGGCTGGCCGGCGCCCCGGTCGCCGTCCTGAACTTCGCCTCCGCCCGCAATCCCGGCGGCGGCTACCTCAACGGCGCACAGGCGCAGGAGGAGGCCCTGTGCCGAGCCTCCGCGCTGTACACCTGCCTGCTGGAGGCCCGGGAGTTCTACGACCACCACCGCGCCCACCGCGACCCGTTGTACACGGACCGGGTGATCCACAGCCCCGCCGTCCCGGTGTTCCGTGACGACCGCGGCCGCCTGCTGGCCGAGCCGTACCTCGCGGGCTTCCTGACCGCGGCCGCCCCCAACGCGGGCGTCGTGCGGCGTACGGAACCGAAGCGCGCCGCCGAGCTGCCGGGCGCGCTCGCGGTGCGGGCCGAGCGGGTCCTGGAGACGGCCGCCGCCCACGGCTACGGCCGGCTGGTGCTCGGCGCCTGGGGCTGCGGGGTGTTCCAGAACGACCCGGCGCAGGTCGCGGGCGCGTTCCGGGCCCTGCTCGGTCCCGGTGGCCGGTTCGCCCGCACATTCGAGCACGTGGTGTTCGGGGTGCTGGACCGGACGCCGGGAACGGTGGTCCGGGAGGCGTTCATCCGGGCGTTCCCGGAATCCCGGACCGGAGTGCCGTACGCCGGTCAGGTCCAGCCGTAGCGCTCGTGCAGCCGCTGCCGGACGAGGTTGAAGCGCATCCGGTCCAGCGCGCACGCCTCTCGGCGCATGCCCTCCTCGTGCAGCCGCAGCACGCGGTCCACGTCCACCCACGAGTCCCGGCCCGACCGGTCCCACGGCCCGCTGCCGATCGCGACCCACTCCCGGTCGCCGTCATGCCGCTTGCTCGACAGCTGTACGGCGAGGAAGGTGCCGGCCGCCTCCCGGGCGACGACCAGCACCGGGCGGTCCTTGCCCCGGCCGTCGTTCTCCTCGAACGGCACCCAGGTCCACACGATCTCGCCGGGGTCGGGGTCGCCGTCGTGGGCGGGGGAGTACTCGGTGCGCACCCGGCCGACCTGGCGCGGGTCGGCCTCGGTGGTCGCGTGGGGGCCGTAGCGGCCGGGGACGTTCTCATCGGTAAGCGTGGTCACGAGGGCACCCTAGTGGGCGGCTCGCGGGGCGCAAGGGGCGCCTGCCGTCCGTGCGTTGTGGGGGCGGGCGCGCAGAGGGGGGCGGGTTGAGCGGTGGTGGCCGAGGCGCGGAGTTTGATGCGGATTGTCGGCCCGGGTCGTGGGGATTGGTGGAGGCTGACCGACGACCGGGCCACATGGACGGGTGGAGGAAGCCGACCCGGGCCACGGAGACGGGTGGAGGCTGCCGGGGTCGTGGAGGCGGGCCGGTGAGGTCCGTCAGGTGCCGGGGCGGGTGCCGATCCGCATGCCCGGGCGGCGTTGATGCACGGTCACATAGGTCAGGCCCGCCTCGCCGGCGGTGAGGCTGCGCTGTGCGCCGTGCGGCAGCCAGGCCAGGGCGCCCTCGGCGAGTGGCCGCGGTTCGTCCGCCGGGCCCGTGCCGAGCACGCCGTCCCCGGACACGACCAGCAGCATCACGTCCAGCTGCGGCTCGGTGTGCGCCGTGATCCGGTCGCCCGGGGCGAGCCGGACCACGTTGGCGTCGAGCTGTCGCCCGCTCTCGGCCAGCTTCCACAGCACTCCGCCCGGCTGCGGCGGAGACTCGGCCAGCGCCTGGGCGTCGCACAGTACGCGTGCCTCGTCCGCGGGGCGGTCGGCCGCACCGGTGCCGGTCACGGGGCGTGACGTCATCTGGTGTTCCCCTCGACTCATCCGTCTTTCCTGCGAACAGGTACCCACCGCCGGGCCGCCTGCTCACCCTACAATTAATACATGTAGGATTCGTGAAAAATAATCGCAGGTGGGAGAGGGGGTTTCACAGGTGACCGGACGGAAGAGTCCGCGCCGTCAAGAGGTGCTGGACGTACTGCGCGCCGCACCCTCGCCGCTAGGCGTCGCCGAGACGGCCGAGCGGATGGGCGTCCACCCGAACACGGTGCGGTTCCATCTGGAGACCCTGGTGGCCGAGGACCTGGTCGAGCGCCGGGCCGAGCCGTCCCCGGGACCGGGCCGGCCCCGCACCGTCTACACCGCGCGTCCCGGCATGGACCGCGGCGGCATGCGCGACTACCGCCTCCTCGCACGCATCCTGCTCAGCCGGTGGGCGTCCGCCGACCCGGCGACGGCGCGCGAGGAGGCCCTGCAGACGGGCCGGGCGTGGGGTGGACACCTGGTGCAGCCGCCGTCCCCGTTCGAGGAGCCGACGGCGGTCCGCTCGGTGGCCGCACTCCTCGCCCTGCTGGGCGAGTTGGGCTTCGCGCCGCGGGCGGAGGGAGCGGACGGGGCCGGCGGGACACCTCGACGGATCCGGCTGCGGCACTGCCCCTTCCTGGAACTCGCCGAGGAGCACGGGTCGTTGGTGTGCCCGCTCCATCTCGGTCTGATGCAGGGCGCGTTGGCCCGGCTCAACGCCCCGCTGACGGCCACCGGCCTCGAACCCTTCGCCGAACCCGACTCCTGTGTGGCCCACTTGGCCGAGACCAGGGCCGCCTAGCCGACCCCCCGCTGCACGCACTGCACCGCCGGCCCCCGGCGGAGAAAGGCCCGCACATGAACGTCACGTCCGCCGCCACCGCGAGCGCGGTCACCTTCGTCTGGCTCGGCATGGTGCTGGCGATCTCCTTCCTGGAGGCCCCGCTGAAGTTCCGCGCACCGGGCGTGACCATCCCGGTCGGCCTGGGCATAGGCCGGCTGGTCTTCCGCGCGCTGAACGCCGTGGAGGCGGTGCTGGCCGTCGTCGTCGTCGCCGCGATCGCCATCGGCGGTGCCCCGGCCGGGATCACGGCGCTGACCGCGGTCGTCGCGGTGCTGCTCCTCGCCCAGCTGGCCGCCGTCCGGCCCTGCCTCAACCGCCGGTCCGACCGGATCCTGGCCGGGGAGGAACTGCCCCGCTCCCGCAGCCACTTCTGGTATGTCGGCCTGGAGCTGCTGAAGGTCATCGCGCTGATCGCCCTGGGAATCGGCCTGCTCACGGTGTGACGGCCCGCGAAGGGCGGCAGCCGGGGCCGGCGCACACATTAGGGCGGCAGCCGGGGCCGGCGCACACATAAGGGCGGCAGTCGGGGGCGGCGCACACATAAGGGCGGCAGTCGGGGGCGGCGCACACATTAGGGCGGCAGCCGGGGCCGGCGATCACGTAAGGTCGTCGGCCGGGGCCCGCAAGGGCGGTTCACCCACCGGGGGAGAGACACAGGGCATGCCCACACCTGGCCAGATCTGGGAGGACGCCGACCTGGCCACGCGCCGGCTCGCCGGGCTCGCCCTGAATCGGTCGGCGCCACCGGACGTCCTGCTCCGGCTGCTCGCCGAGGCTCCGCTCGCCGCACGGATGGTGCTGTGCCGGGACCGTGACCTGCCCGCTTCCGTGCTGGACGCCGTGATCGAGCATCCCGACCGGCGCACCCGGGGCTTCTTCGCCCGCAACCCCCATGTCGACCCGGCCCAGCGGGCACGGCTGGTGGACGATCCGGACTGGTTCGTCCGTGCCCACCTCGCAGAGGGGCCGCGCACGACCGAGCCGGACCGGCCCAGACCCCTCCCCGACGCCACCGTGATCCGCATGCTCGTGACGTACGAGGCCGAGCACCTCTGGTCGCTGTACCGGCAGATGTCCGCCGGGCTGGTCCGTTCGCTGCCCTCCCACCCGGTCGCCGAGGCACGTCTCCAGGGAGTCTTCGGCTGGACCGCGCTGTCCGACGCCGAGCGGGCCGCGCTGCTGGCGGACCCGGACGAACGTGTCCGCGAGGCGGCGCAGAGGTACGCGCGCGACATGGATCCGGCGTGGGTGGAGAGCGTGCTGCCGGACCGCCCCTGTCACGCCCGTACCCACCTGTTGCTGCACTCGGCGCTCAGCCGCGCGGTCGTGGACAGCGTCCTGACCGCACCGGCCGGTGCGGACGACAGGGCGATGATCGCCTTCAACCCCACGCTCCCGCCCGATGCGGTCGTCCTCCTCGCGGCCGACCCGGACCCGAAGGTACGGGAGGAGATCGCGCGCCGACGCGCCGATCTCCCGCCCGCCGAACGTCAAGCGCTCGTCGCCGACCCGCATCCGGATGTCCGCCGGACCATCGCCCATCACCCGGACCTCGATCCGGACGAACGCCGTACGCTCGCCACGGACCCCGATCCGCGCGTACGGCTGGCCGTGTCCGTCCACCCGGCCTTCAGCGAGGAGGAGCGGGCCCGCATCGACTACATGGTCCCCATGGACGACAGGTCCTTCGGCGCCTACTGCCAGGGGACGCCCCGCGACCCCGAAGCCGTCCGTTGTGACGCCCTGTCCGGGCACCCGGTGCTCCGCAGGCGGGCCGCCCAGGAGCACACGCTGCCACCGGACCTGGTGGCACTCCTGGCGGAGGACGACGACCTCGGCGTCCGCGTGCTCCTGGCCCAGAATCACCCGGACGCCCCTGCGGCACTGTTGCTGCGCAGCTTCCTGGAGTACAGCGGCCCCGAACGCGCCCGCCTGACCACCAGGCCGGACTTTCCGCGCGCCGGGCTGGCCGAGTGTGCCGAACACGCCGACCCTCAGGTCCGCGCCCTGGCCGCACGGGACCCGCACATCCCGGCGGCCACCGTGGAACGCCTCACCTCAGACCCCGACCCGGAGGTGCGCTCCGCATTCGCCCGGCACCCGAACCTCCCGCGGGCCCGGCTGGCGGAACTCCTCGCCGACGACCAACTCGCCCACCCGGCCGCCGCGAACCCGACCCTGCCCCGGGTCACGATGGACCGGCTGCTCGCGACACAGGGCTGGGAGTTCCTGACGTCCGGCTGACCGGAAGCGGCGGGGCGCCCGCCGGAACCCAGGTGACCGCCTGGCCGGATGGGGCTGGGCGGTCGGGACCTGGTGGTCGCCTTGCCGGAGGTGGGTGGCCGGCTGGGGACGTGCTGGTGGTCGGCCGGTCAGGAGGGGCGGGTGGCGGGGAGGTCCAGGCGGTCGCTCGGTCGCTCGGTCGCGAGGGTCGGGTGGTCCGGAACCCCTGGTGCGGGCGAAGCGGCCGTCAGGCGGCCCGCGTCGCCGGGGCGGGCTCCGGCGGCCAGCGGTCGTGCCAGTGCAGCTCCGCCTCCAACTGGGCGGCGAGGGAGACCAGCACGGGTTCGCTGTGGGCGGGGCCGAGCAGCTGCGCGCCCACCGGCAGGCCGTCACCGACGAACCCGGCGGGCACGTTCACGCCCGGCCAGCCCAGCACGTTCCACGGCCAGGCGTACGGGCAGGCGGCGATCATCGCCCGGTCCGTGGCCAGCCCGCGCAGCCGGTACAGGGCGCCGACCCGGGGCGGCGGAGCGGCTGTCGTCGGCGCGAGGATCAGGTCGTACGAGGAGAGGAACCGGCCTATCCGCCGGTGCAGCACCGCCTCCGCTCGGCGGGCCGCCCTGAGCGGGGCCCCGCCGAGCAGCCGGCCGAGCCGGGCCGCGTCCCGGGTGCGAGGGTCGAGCAGCGCCGGGTCGGGCGCCTCGCGGACGTGCTCGGCGATACCGGCCGTGGCGCGTGGTACGAAGGTCAGCCCTATCTGCCCGTACGGCGGGTCGGCTTCCTCGACGTCGTGCCCCAACTGCGCCAATTTCTCGGCCAGTTCGACGACCCGGGCGTGGATCTCCGGGTCCAGCCGGACCGGAACGGCCGTGAACGGCGGCTTCAGGGACAGGGCGATGCGCAGCCGGCCCGGGTCGCGGCCGACCGCGTCCGCCACCGTCAGCGAGGGCGGCCGGTGCGGGTCCCGGTCGTGGTTGCCGCTCGCCGCGTCCAGCAGCAGGGCCGCGTCGGCGACCGTGCGGGCGAGGGTGCCGTTGACCGTGATGCCCTGGAAGGACTCACCGCGGGGCCAGGTGGAGATACGGCCGCGCTGGGGCTTGATGCCGATCAGACCGGTCCACGCCGCCGGGATGCGCACCGAGCCGGCGCCGTCGGAGCCGAGCGCCGCGGGGACGAGCCCGGCCGCGACAGCGGCGGCCGAGCCCCCGGACGAACCCCCGGGCGTGTGCCCGGGGTGCCACGGATTGCGGGTGTCACCGAACGCCGGTCCCTCGGTGAACGGCCACTGCCCCAGCTCGCACGTGTTGGTCTTGCCGACGATCACGGCGCCGGCCGCGCGCAGCCGCCGTACGGCCTCCCCGTCCTCGGCGACCGGGGGGAACTCGCCGGCGCAGCCGAACGCGGTCGGCTCCCCGGCCACGTCCATGTCGTCCTTCACCGCCAACGGCACCCCGAGCAGCGGACGCCGCCCCCCGGTGGCCAACTCCCGGTCGGCGGCGTCCGCTTCGGCGAGCGCGGCCTCGGCCCGTACGATGCGGAAGGCGTTCAGCGTCCCCTGCGTGGCCTCGATCCGGGCCAGCGCCCGCTCGACCAGCGTGCGGGAGGTCACCTCCCCGTCGGCCAGCGCACGCCGGGTCTCCATGAGGCCGGCGGAACGGTCGTGCGTCATGGGCGGGCACCTCCGGGAGCCTCCGGGACCGATGTCTACCGAACGGTAACGTCACAACGGGGCTGCCGTACGGGTTTCGCCCCGATGCCTCGCCCAGCGCCCAGGTGCCGTACCAGGCCCAGTCCGGTCAGCAGCGCGACCACAGCGCACACCCCGGACCAGCCGTACCCCGCGTACGCCCGGGAGCCGAGCCAGGAACCGAGGCTGCCGCCCAGGTAGGCGCAGGTCATGTAGGCGGTGTTGAGGCGGCTGCGGACGTTCGCGGCGAGGGCGTAGACGCGCACCTGGTTGGCGACCATGCCGGACTGCATGCCGACGTCCAGCAGCAGCGTGCCCGCCACCAGGGACAGCAGGCCGGGGGTGCCGCCGAGGGTGCCGAGGGCGAGGATCGCCGCGGACGCGAGGACCAGCAGGAAGCAGACGAGGTTCACCGCGTCGGCGCCACGCCGGTCCACCAGCCGGCCCGCGACCGGCGTGACGAGCATCGTCACCGCGTTGACCAGCGCGAGCAGTCCGACCGAGTCCGCGCCGAGGCCGTACGCCGGGCCCGTCAGCAGCAGCGCCACCGCGGTCCACACGGCGGAGAAGCCGGCGAACACCGTCGCCTGGTAGAGGGAGGAGCGGCGCAGGGCCGGTTCGGCGAACAGGAGGCGGACGGGCTCGGTCAGCAGCCGCGGGTAGCGCTGCCGGGACGGCGCCGCCGTGGTCGGGAGCGCGCGGGCCAGGAGCAGCGCCACCGAGAGGGAGAGCAGGGCCGCCAGGACGTACGGCGCCCGCCAGCCCAGTCGGTCGGCGAGGGCGCCGCCGGCCGTGCGGGACAGCAGCATGCCCGCGAGGGCCCCGCTCAGCAGTGTGCCGCCGACCACGCCCCGCCGCTCCGGCGAGACCAGTCCGGCCGCCAGTGGGCCGGCCAGCGGAGCGATCACCGTGCTCGCGCCGACCAGCACGCTCGCCGCGAGCAGCGGCGGCAGCGCGGGCGCGGCGGCAGCGGCGCACAGACCGAGGCCGGTCAGGGTGAGGAGGGTGACCAGTAGCGGGCGCGGCGGCAGCCGGTCGCCGAGCGGGACGAGCAGGAAGATGCCGGCCGCGTATCCGAACTGGGTCGCCGTCACCACCCCGGCCGCCGTGCCGGGGGAGACGCCGAGACCCGCCGCCACGAGCGGGGCGACGGCCTGTGGGAAGTAGACATTGCCGACCGCGACCCCGCAGGCCACCGCCAGCAGCGCGACGAGCCGCGGGGTACGCTGCCCGGTGTGGTGATCCGTCATGTACCGAAGTCCACGCCCTGTGCGGGCGGTTGGCGAAGGATGTAGACGGGGGCTAAATGATCAGCTTCCGGCTCGGGGTCGACGACCTCGCCGACACCCGGTTCGCGATCTCCCCGCTGGGCGAGCTGATGGAGAGCCTGCGTGTCCTGCGGGCCCCCGCCCTGCACCCCCTGCACCGCGGCTGGCGCCGCGCCGTGCTCGCCGCCCTCGACCCCGCCGATCTGCCCCTGCTGTCGGCCCTGGTCGGTCCGGCACTGGCCCTTCCCGACTTCCTGACGCCCCGGCCCGCCCGCTACGCCCCCACGCTGGACGAGGAGTTGACCGTCGTACGGGCCACGCACCCGGAGGTCGTACGACGTGACCTGCGCGCCGCGCACGCCCCGCACCCGCTCCCGGGCGCACTGCGGCGGGCCACCGCGCCCGGCGACGATCCAGTCCTCGAACTCCTCGACGCCGTCTGCTCGTTGCTGCACCGCTACTGGCAGACGGCCCTGCAGCCCCACTGGCCCCGGATCCGGCTCGTACTGGAGGCCGACATCACACATCGCGCGGGACTGCTGGCCACCGGCGGCGCGCGGTCGCTGTTCACCGGTCTCCATCCGAACCTCGGCTGGCGGGACGGCGTCCTGACCATCGACAAGATGATCGGCCGGCACGCGGTCGACGGCGCCGGCCGGGGCCTGCGGCTGGTCCCCTCGGTGTTCGCGCACAAACCGGCGCCCCCGATCAGCGCCGGCGCGCCGCCGATGCTCGCCTACCCGGGCCGGGGCACCGCCACCCTGTGGGAGCCCGAACCCCCGCCCGACGCCTCCGCGCTCACCGCTCTGCTCGGCGCACCCCGCACCACCCTGCTGCGGCTGCTCGCGGAACCCCTGCCCACGGTGGAACTCGCCCGCCGCCTGGGCGTGACCCCGAGCGCCGTCTCCCAGCACCTGCGGGTACTGGACGCAACCGGTCTGGTGACCCGCACCCGGGACGGCCGCCGGGTGCTGTACCGGCGCAGCGCACTGGCGGAACGCCTGGTCGGGCGCTGACGGGGATGGCATGGCACATCTGGGAAACCGCTTCTGTCCGGTTTCCTCCGGCCTCTGTCCGGCTCCTGTCCGGCCGGGGTGAGCCCACCGTCGGCCACTACTTCCAGATGGAGTTCAACGGCGGCGCCGAGGCCCCCCATGCTGGAGGCCTGCACCACGCTCGGCCCCCTCGCCGCCCACCCCTCCAAGATCGTCACCACCCTCGACGTGCTGTCCTGCGGCCGGGCCACGCGGCTGGAGGAGACGCTGCGGATCTGGCTGCGGATGCGGGACCCGGAGGACAACGGCCCGTTCGAGGGCCGGCACCACCGGCTGGCGGCGACCTTGTGCGTACCCGCGCCGGTGAGCCCCCCGCACCCGGAGATCATGGTCGGCGGCGGGGGAGAGAAGAAGACCCTGCGGCTGGTGGCCCGGTACGCCGACGCCTGCAACCTCATCCCGTCCTCGCCCGAGGAACTGCGCCACGAGCTGGAGGTACTGCGCGGGCGCTGCGAGAGCGTGAGGCGGGACTACGACCCCATCCGCAAGACCGTCGCCCACACCGGCGAGCACGCCATCGCGGGCGACCTCGACGCCTTCCCGCGGGACGTGGAGGGCTACGCCAAGCTGGGCATCGACACGGTGATCCCCTGCCCGCGGCTCGGCACGACCTCCGCGTGGATGGAGCGCTTCGCGGCCCCGGCGGTGGGGCGGCCGGCCGGCCTGGACTGAGCCGGGTGCGTGGCGGTTCCCCGGCCGGGCCGTGCGGCAAGCGAACGCGCCAAGGGGCCGGATCCCGTCCGGCCCCTCTGCACGGTGCGTGCGCGTACGTACGTGTGTACGGCTCCGGTGCTACGACTCAGGCGGCCGCGGCCTCGCCCACGTTGCCGTGCAGACGGGCGACGACCTCGGTCAGCTGGGCGGCGACCTCGGCGTCGTCGACCGGGTGGGTCTCGGCGAAGCGGGTCAGGGAGCCCGGGATGGACAGCTTGATGTCCTCGATGACCTTGCCGCCGGCGATGCCCACGGCCTTGCGGGCCTCGTCCTGCGCCCACACGCCGCCGTACTGGCCGAAGGCCGTGCCGATGACGGCGACCGGCTTGCCGCCGAAGGCGCCGGCGCCGTACGGGCGGGACAGCCAGTCGATGGCGTTCTTCAGGACGGCCGGAATGGTGCCGTTGTACTCGGGGGAGAAGAGCAGGAAGGCGTCGGCGGCCTGCGCGGCCTCGCGCAGCTTGGCGGCGGCGGCCGGGACGCTGCCCTCGACGTCGATGTCCTCGTTGTAGAAGGGGACGTCGGCCAGGCCTTCGAACAGCACGACCTCGGCGCCCTCCGGAGCGAGCTTGACGGCGGCCTCGGCGAGCCGACGGTTGGTCGAACCGGCACGAAGGCTGCCGACGAGCGCGAGGATGCGAACAGACATGGGAACTCCAAGAGGCTGAAACATCGCCGTTACGATCCGGACCGAGGTCCGGTTATTTTCTAGCACCTTAACCGGACCGCGGTCCAGTTTTGTTCCCCATGCTTTACGCTTGCTTCATGTCCAGCGCTCTGCCGCCCTTCCCGCCCTCTCAAGAACCCCTCGACGTCCCTCAGTTGCTCGAGGTCGGCATGGGGCCGGAGGAACCGTGCCTGCGTGCCGACGCCGCGCGCAACCGGGCCCGGCTGCTGGAGGCCGCCGCGCGGCTGATCGCGGAACACGGGGTGGCCGGGGTCACCATGGAGGCCGTCGCGGCGGCGGCCCAGGTGGGCAAGGGGACGGTCTTCCGCCGCTTCGGCGACCGCACGGGGCTGCTGATGGCGCTGCTCGACCACTCCGACCGGAAGCTGCAGGCCGACTTCCTGGGCGGGCCTGCGCCGCTGGGGCCCGGAGCGCTGCCCCTGGAGCGACTACGGGCGTTCGGCGTGGCGGTGCTGTACCGCCGGGTCGAGCAGCTCGACCTGCATCTGGCCGCCCAGACGGAACCAACCCGCCGGTTCTCCCACCCGGCGGTCACCGCGCTGCGCACGCACATCGCGATGCTGCTGCGGCAGATCGTGCCGGAAGCCGACTGCGAGCTGCTGTCCCAGACCCTGCTCAACTCGCTCGACCCGGCCCTGATCCACCACCAGACCAGGCAGTGCGGCATGCCGATGGAGCGGCTGGAGTCCGGCTGGATCGACCTGGTCGCCCGAGTCACCGGCACCCGCGCGCCTGGCTGAGCCCGCACCCGCGCCTCGGGCTGGACCCGCACCGGACCCTCGGCCGGACCCGCGCCCAACCCCCGGCTGAGCCCTTCTCGACAACCCACCCGGATCCATCGCCAAGCCCCGGCCGCGCGCCTCACGCGGCCACTCCTCGAGCCCCGAGCAACGCCGGGCCGCCATGCCGAGTACCGGCTCGGCCGGCGCGTGGGCACTCGCCGCGCTGCGGCCGACCATCCGTGGGCAGTCGATCTGCCGGGGCGGGGCGGGGCGGGGCGGGGCGGGGCCGGGCCCCGGCCGGTGATCCGCACCCGGCCGTCCGCTGAGCCCCCGCTCGGCCGCCACGCGATCGCGCCCACTGGGCGTCAGTCGTCTGCTTGGCGCCACCGGCCACCCATGCCCCCGGTGTCCCCCCATGCCCGTGGCTCCCCACCGACCGCAGGCCTTGGTCGCCGCGCCGTCGCTCGCCGAGCCCCGGCTCCGCCCACCCACCCCGTGACCGCCCATGGCCTGCCACCCCGCTCAGCGCCCGTCAGGCGCTCCGGGGTGTGAACATGTCGAGCAGGCCCTGTGGCGCGTCGGCACGGAACAGGAGCGTGGTGTTCTGGGCGGACTGCGCCGCGGACACCTCCGCGCGCCGGAACATCCGGTCTTCGTAAGTGGTGAGCGCGGCCTCGGTGTCGTCGGGGTGCGCGGCCAGTGCGAGGCCCAGTTCGGCGCCGTCGAGGAGTGCAAGATTCGCGCCCTCGCCCGCGAACGGCGACATGAGGTGAGCCGCGTCCCCGAGCAGGGTCACCCCGGGCACCCGGTCCCAGCGGTGACCGACCGGCAGCGCGTGGATCATCCGGGGCACCAGCGGCCCGTCCGCGTCGGCGACCAGGGCCCGCAGGCTCTCGTCCCAGCCGTCGAACTCCTTCAACACCGCCGCCTTCGCCGCCTCGGTGTCGCCGAAGTCGATGCCGTCCAGCCAGTCCTCCGGCGCCTCGACGGCCGTGTACACATGCAGACTGCCGTCGGTCTCGCGGTGCGCGAGGAAACCCCGGCCCGCGCCGAGCGCGAAGAGCATCCCGCCGCCGACGACCGCCGCGCTCGCCGGATGGCGCAGATCCGCCTCCGACAGGTCGGCCTCCACGAAGGACACGCCCGTGTACGAGGGCCGGGCGGGGGAGAGCAGCGGACGGATCCGGGACCACGCGCCGTCCGCGCCGATCAGCAGGTCCGTGGTGAACCCGGTACCGTCCGCGAGCGTGACCTCGTGCCGGCCGCTGCCCAGCGGGCGCGCGCCGGTGACCTTGGCGTCCCAGCGGACCGTGCCCTCGGGCAGTGAGCCGAGCAGCAGCTCGCGCAGGTCGCCGCGGTCGATCTCGGGCCGGCCGCGGGAGCCGTCGTCGTCCTCGGTGAGCCGGACGGCGGCGTGCCGGTCCAGGACACGCATGGCCTGGCCGCCGGTGTGGACCCGTTTCAGGAAGTCCTCGTGCAGTCCGGCCGCCCGCAGCGCCTCCTGGCCGGAGTCGTCGTGTATGTCGAGCATGCCGCCCTGGGTCCGGGCGGTCGGCGCGGGGTCCAGGTCGAAGAGGGTGGCCTCGATGCCGTGCACGTGCAGCACACGGGCGAGCGTGAGCCCGCCGAGGCCGGCGCCGACGACGGCGATCGGGTGGTGAGGGCGGTGGCTGGTCATGGGGCCTCCTGGCGGGTCAGTGGGGTACGGCGGTGTGCTCGATGCCGTTGATCAGGGTCTGGAAGGCCCAGGACAGGCGGGCCTCGGGGGTGCCGGAGAGCAGCGCGTCGGCGCTCGCGGCGATGTGCGGATGGATGTCGGCGGGCGCCCCGCGCAGGGCGCGGGTCAGCGCCTGCCGGTCGCCCTGGGAGTCCTCGCCGGCGTGCTCGGCGGCGGTCGCCGCGGCGTGCTGCAACAGGAGGTCGACGCCCCACGCGGCCTGTTCGCGCGGTACGCCGCCCGACCGGAGCAGGTCCAGCACGGTCTCGATGAGCCGCAGGTAGTTCGGGCCGCTCGGCCATGCGGTCAGTGCCGAGCGGGCCAGGCTCGGATGCTGCAGGAGCATCGCGGTGTAGGCGGTGAGCACCTTCTCCAGTCGCTCCCGCCAGTCGCCCTCGGCCGGGGCCGGGGCGACCGTGCCGAGCAGCTCGTCCAGGACGGCCGCGTGCAGTTCGTCGGTGTTGCGGACGTAGACGTACAGCGAGGCCGGACCGGTGTCGAGCTCCTGTGCCAGCCGCCGCATGGTCACCTTGCGCAGCCCTTCCGCACGCAGGATCGCGACGGCGGCGGCGACGATGCCCTCCCGGGTCAGGGCGGGCTTGGCGGGGCGCTCGCGACGGGAGCGGGGTCCAGTGCTCATGCCACCACGATAACGAACATGTTCGTCGCGAACAAGTACGTTACGAACGTGTTCGCCACGGCCTGCGGTTCACCCAAGAGATCCCGGGAGACCGCCGCGCTGAATTCGTCGAACGGTGAACCACATCGCCCCGCCTCTTCCCGGCCCCCGCCCCTCTGCCAAGATGCGGTCTGTCATGGTGCAGATACCGAACACGCCCACGAGTGCCGATGTGGCCCGCCTGGCGGGCGTCTCGCGCGCGACCGTGTCCTACGTCCTCAACAACACCAGCGCCGTCCGGATCAGCGAACCGACGCGCCGCCGCGTGCGCGAGGCCGCGCGCGAACTGGGGTACGTCCCGCACGCCGCCGCCCGCAGCCTGCGCGCCGGACACAGCCGTATGGTCCTCATGCCCGCCCCGGCGATCCCGGTGGGCCCGCTCTACAGCAGGTTCCTCAACGAGCTGCAGTGGGAACTCGGCCGGCTCGACTACACCGTCGTGCAGTACGGCACCGTCGGCCTCAAGGGTGACGAAGCCGCCCGCGCCTGGGCGGAGTTGCGGCCGGTCGCCGTCCTGGTGCCCGGGGCGGGACTCGGGCCGCAGGGCGTCGGGGTGCTCAAGCGCTCCGGTGCCCGGGCCGTGCTCACCCTCGGCCCCGGACGCGTCGACGGCGCGCACGCCCTGCTCATGGACCACGACGCCGTCGGTGCGTGCGCGGGCGCCCATCTGTACGCCCGGGGCCGGCGCCGGATCGGTGTGGTGGTGCCCGAGGAGTCCGGCCTGGAGGCGTACTCCCGGCCCCGGTTCGCCGGTGTGCGCCAGGCGGTGCACGGCACGGACGCCGCCGTCACCGAACTGTCGCTCGCGTACACGGAGGAGTCGGCCGAGCAACTGGCCGCGTGTGTACGGGAGTCGGAACTGGACGCGGTGTTCGCCTACAACGACGAGTACGCGATGCTCCTGATGCGCGCCCTGCAGGACACGGGTGTGCGCATCCCCGGGGATGTGGCCGTGATCGGTGCCGACGACCTGATGCTCGGGCGGCTGCTGCGGCCTCGCCTCAGCACGGTGCACATCGAACTGCCCTCGGGCCGCGACCTCGCCGAGCTGGTCGACCGGGCGGTCCGCGACCCCGGCGGCGTGCCGGAGGTGCACACGGTCCTGGGCGCCTCGGTGATCCAGCGCGAGTCCACCTGACGGCGGACCCCGGTGGCAGCCGGAGCGCGGGCGACGCCTACGGGGTACACCTCCCGGTGGTGACGGGGTTCCGGAGGAGTGTCACCGCGATGTAGTTTCGCGCTCAACCAAATAGCGTCGAGGCGGGAGTTCCGTACCGCCCGGCGATCGATCGGAGAGCCGTATGCCGCTGCTCGACCCGAAGACCTGGCAGGACCGCAGCCTTGCCGGACCCGCCCACACCGTCACCGAGCCCGCCACCGGCGAGGCGCTCGGCACCGTCACCCTCGCCGCCCCCGAGGACGTCGGCCGCGCGGCCCAGGTCGCCCGCGCCGCCCAGGCCGCCTGGGCCCGCACGCCGCACTTCCAGCGGGCCCGGGTGCTGCGCAGGGCGGGGGACCTGTTCACCGAGCACGCCGACGAGTTGCGCGAGTGGCTCGTGCGCGAGTCCGGATCCGTCCCGGGCAAGGCGGACTTCGAGCTCCATGTGGCCGCCCAGGAGTGCTACGAGGCCGCCGCCCTGGCCTCCCGGCCGACCGGCCAGGTGCTGCCCAGCGAGGCGCCCCGGCTGTCGTACACCCGCCGGGGCCCGGTCGGCGTGGTGGGCGTGATCTCCCCGTTCAACGCACCGCTGATCCTGTCCATCCGCTCCGTCGCGCCGGCCCTGGCGCTCGGCAACGCCGTGGTCCTCAAGCCGGATCCGCGCACGGCCGTCTGCGGCGGCCTCGCCCTCGCCGCCGTCTTCACGGCCGCGGGCCTGCCCGAGGACCTGCTGCAGGTGCTGCCCGGGGGAGCGGAGACGGGCCGGGCGCTGGTCGAGGACCGGCTCGTCCCCGTCATCTCCTTCACCGGATCCACCGCGGCGGGCCGCGCCGTCGGCGAGGCGGCCGGCCGCCATCTGAAGCGGGCCCACCTCGAACTCGGCGGGAACTCGGCCCTGATCGTGCTGGAGGACGCCGACCTCGACGCCGTGATCTCCACGGCCGCCTGGGGCTCGTTCTTCCACCAGGGCCAGATCTGCATGACGACCGGCCGCCATCTCGTGCACGCCTCGCTCTACGACGAGTACGTCGAACGGCTCGCCGCCAAGGCCGACTCGCTGACCGTCGGCGATCCCCACCGTGAGCAGGTCCACCTCGGCCCGGTCATCGACGCGGGACAACTCGCCAAGATCGACGGCCTGGTGCGCACGAGCACCGCCCGCGGCGCGAAACTCGCCGCGGGCGGCAGTCACGAACAGCTCTTCTACCGGCCGACCGTGCTGGCCGACGCGGGCGACGACACCCCGGCCTACGCCGAGGAGGTCTTCGGCCCGGTCGCGCCGGTCCGCTCCTTCGGCACCGCCGACGAGGCGGCCGCGCTCGCCGCGGACAGCCCGTACGGCCTTTCCCTCGGCATCGTCGGCCGGGACACCGCGCGGGCCCTCGACCTGGCCGAGCGGATCCCCACCGGCATCGTCCACGTCAACGACCAGACCGTGAACGACGAGGCGGTGGCCCCCTTCGGCGGCGTCGCCGCGTCCGGCACCGGCGCCCGCTTCGGCGGCGAGGCCAACCTGGACGCCTTCACCGAGCTGCGCTGGACGACCGTACGGGGCGACGTGGCGCCGTACCCCTTCTAGGGCCGCGGCCGTACCCGCTCCAGGGGCTACTGGGCGGTGCCCCCCTGGGCCTCCTGGGCCGCGATGCTCTTGCGGACCTCGTCCATGTCCAGCTTCCGGGCCTGCCCGATGAGGTCCGTCAGCGCGGCCTCGGGCAGGGCACCTGGCTGGGCGAAGACGGCGACCTTGTCCCGCACGATCATCAGCGTCGGGATCGACTGGATGCCGAAGGCCTGCGCCAGCTCCGGCTGGGCCTCGGTGTCCACCTTGCCGAAGACGAGGTCCGGGTTGTCCACGGCGGCCTTCTCGTACACGGGTGCGAACTGACGGCACGGCCCGCACCAGGCAGCCCAGAAGTCGATCAGAACGAAGTCGTTGTCGGTGACCGTCTGGTCGAAGTTGTCCTTGGTCAGCTCCACGGTGCTGCTCATGGCGTCAGTCCCTCTTCCTGGTGTGGGGTGTGCCGACGGCGGAAACACGGCCGTCGGACCGCCTATTCCACACGTGCACGTCTGTGTTCCGCGCACGTACCCATGTGGCCCTCGCGCACACCACCCACCAGACTGACCCCATGACGGAAACGACGGAATCGGAATCCATCGCGTACGACGTCGTGGTGCTCGGGGCCGGGCCCGTGGGGGAGAACGTCGCCGACCGCACCCGCGCGGCCGGTCTGACCACCGCGGTCGTGGAGAGCGAACTGGTCGGCGGCGAGTGCTCGTACTGGGCGTGCATGCCCAGCAAGGCCCTGCTCCGGCCGGTCATCGCCCAGGCGGACGCCCGCCGGCTGCCCGGTCTCACCCAGGCGGTCCAGGGCCCGCTCGACACCCCGGCCGTGCTCGCCCGCCGGGACGAGTACACCTCCCACTGGAAGGACGACGGCCAGGTCGGCTGGCTCGACGGCATCGGCGCCGACCTGTACCGCGGCCACGGGCGGCTCGCCGGCCCCCGCACGGTCACCGTGACGGCCCCCGACGGCACGGTCACCACCCTCACCGCCCGGCACGCCGTCGCAGTCGCCACCGGCACCCGCGCCCAGCTGCCCGACCTGCCCGGCCTCGCCGAGGTGAAACCGTGGACCAGCCGCGAGGCCACCAGCGCCAAGGCCGCCCCGGCCCGGCTGATCGTCGTCGGCGGCGGTGTCGTCGCCACCGAGATGGCCACCGCCTGGCAGGCCCTCGGCTCCCGGGTCACCCTGCTGGTACGCGGCAAGGGGCTGCTGAACCGCATGGAGCCGTTCGCCGGGGAACTGGTCGCCGAGGCGCTCACCGAGGGGGGCGCCGACGTCCGCACCGGCACCTCGGTGGAGTCCGTCACCCGGAAGGACGGCACGGTCGTGGCCGTCACCGCCGCCGGCGACCGGATCGAGGCCGACGAGATCCTCTTCGCCACCGGCCGGATCCCGCACACCGGCGACATCGGCCTCGACACCGTCGGCCTGGAACCCGGCTCCTGGCTGGACGTCGACGACACCCTCCGCGTCACCGGCACCGACTGGCTGTACGCCGTCGGCGACGTCAACCACCGCGCCCTCCTCACCCACCAGGGCAAGTACCAGGCCCGTATCGCCGGCGCCGCCATCGCCGCCCGCGCCGCCGGCGCCGCCGTGCAGGACGAGTCCTGGGGCACGCACACGGCCACCGCCGACCACCACGCCGTACCCCAGGTGGTGTTCACCGATCCCGAGGCCGCGGCTGTCGGCCTCTCCCTGGCCGAGGCCGAACAGGCCGGCCACCGCGTCCGCGCCGTCGACGTCGAGTTCTCCGCCGTCGCGGGCGCGGGCCTGTACGGCGACGGCTACAAGGGCCGCGCCCGCATGGTGGTCGACCTGGAGGACGAGATCCTGCGCGGCGTCACCTTCGTCGGCCCCGGCATCGGCGAGCTCATCCACTCGGCGACCGTCGCCGTCGCCGGCCGGGTCCCGGTCAGCCGCCTGTGGCACGCCGTCCCGTCGTACCCCACGCTGAGCGAGGTGTGGCTGCGACTGCTGGAGGCCTTCCGGGACAAGTGACCGCCCATCAAGGGGAGTTACGGCAGTTCAAAGCCGAGCGCCTCGGCCGCCGCCTCGGGTGTCGGCCGGTTCCACAGCGCGGCGACCGCCTCGTTCGTGGACAGTGAGCGCGGCTCGGCGCGGTCCAGGTAGAGGGTGCCGTCCAGGTGGTCCGTCTCGTGCTGGACGATCCGGGCGGGCCACCCGGTGAACACCTCGTCCAGCGCGCGCCCGTGCTCGTCCTCGGCGCGCAGCCGTACCTCGGCGTGCCGGGCCACCACCGCCTGCCAGCCCGGCACGCTCAGGCAGCCCTCGAAGAACGCGGCACGAGCGGTGCCCAGCGTCTCGTAGACCGGGTTGACCAGGACACGGAACGGCTGCGGCACCCGGCCCCGGGCCACCGCGACCTCCTCGGGCACCGGCGCCGGATCCTCGATGACCGCGATCCTGAGCGGCACGCCGACCTGCGGCGCGGCGAGGCCCACGCCGGGCGCGGCGTGCATGGTGGCGCGCAGGGCCTCGACGAAACGGGCCAGCAGGGCGGGCCCGAGCTGACCGTCGTACGGGGCGGTCCCGCGCCGCAGCACCGGCTGCCCGGCGGCGACGATGGGCAAGGGGCCGCCGGCGGCGAGGAGTTCCTCGACCCGCTCGGCGAGCGGCGCGTGATCATGGAGAGGGGCCATCGCGCCAGCATGCCACGCCACCTGGCCGCCCACGGATACACCGGGTCAGGACGCCCCGCGAAGTGGCCCGGTCCGGCGTGCCGGCGCCGACTCCGGCGTCCAGGGCGAGCGGGAGGGCCGGCTTCCGGGCGCGCTGTGCGAGGGGACGGGCGGGTGGCCGCGGCCCGGGTGCAGCAGCGCCTCGGACCACCTCGCGGTCGCCCTGTTCGAGAGCCGGGGCTTCACCCGTGCCCGGCGGCTGGGCAAGAACCACTGGGTGGTCACACGCACGGTACGGCCGTCCGCCTGAGACATGCCGAGGGCCCGGCCCCCGACGGGAACCGGGCCCTCGCCCCGCGGCTCACCACTGCGGCCCACGGCCGCGGCTCACTCCCGCGGGAAGTCGCCCGCGAGCGCCGAGGCGATCCGCAGATGCCGCTCCGCCTCCTCGTGCCGGGCCTGCCGCTGGAGCGTACGGCCCAGCATCAGCCGGGCGTAGTGCTCCACCGGGTCATGCGCGACGATGATCCGCAACTGCGCTTCCGCGCGGCTCAGTTGGGCCGAGTGGTAGTAGGCGCGGGCCAGCAGCAGCCGGGGTCCGGTCTGCTCCGGCACCTCCTCGACCAGCCCGGTCAGCACCCGCGCCGCGCCTGCGTAGTCCTTGGCGTCGAAGAACTGCCGCGCACGCTCCCAGCGCTCGGCCGGTGTGCCGTGGTCGTAGTACGTGGTCTCCACTTGCGTCTCCACTCGTGACCTCCTTCGACGGTCACAACGGAACACGTTTGTTCAATATTCCACTAACCCTGTCGGGCCTCCAGGGCGGCCAGCTCCGTGTCGGCGCGTTCCTTGATCAGGGTCAGCACGCGGCCGGTCACGGCGCGGTCCTCCTCGGAGATGCCGGCGTAGATCCGCGCTGTCACCGGTGCCGTCTCGGCCGAGGCCTTGGCGTACAGATCCCGGCCCGCGTCGGTGATGTCGAGACGGGACCCCTCCGCCGCGACGAGCAGCCCGGCGGCGATCAGCTCGTCGATCGTCCCGTGAGCGTCCGCCGCGCGGACCTTCAACGCGCCGGTGACGCCGTCGACCAGCGCGGCGCGCTCGACCGGCGCATCCGCCACGGCGGCGAGCCGCAGGGTGACGTTCTGCTGGAACGTGGTGCCGTGGCGGGCCAGGACGCGCTCCAGGACGGCGCGCGCGGCGTAGTGGGCGAGGGCGATGGTCCGAGGGCCGACAAGGGGTGCCGTGGTGGTCATGACTGCTCCGTCTCGTGATCGGTGGTGCCGAACGGGTCAAGGGGCGTGTCGAGCAGGACCGTCAGCTCCCGGGTGAACTCGCGTGCGCGCGGACCGTCGAGACCGCCGAGCGGTGCCAGCAGCTGCCGCAGCAGTCCCTGCACGACATCGATCGCCTTCCGGGTGACCTCACGGCCCTGCTCGGTGAGCTCGAGCTGTACGGCGCGTGGGTCGGCGGGATCCCGGGTGCGCCCGACCAGGCCGGCCGACTCCAGGCCGCGGGCGAGCTTGGAGACGTAGAGCGCCTCCAGGCCGGTGTGATCGGCGAGGCGCCGCTGGCTGGGCCGCAGGCCGGAACGGTGCATGCCGTACAGCGACGCGACCAGTGCGTACTGGGCGTGGGTCAGCCCCAGCGGGGCCACGGCGCGGTCCACCGCGACCCGCCACTTCATGGACAACCGCCACACCAGGAAACCGGGTGTGGCTCCTTCGGGAGCCTCGCTCATGGCGGATACAGTACATGGCTACTATGTACATGGCTACTGTTTTCGGGGCACGCTCGGTTTCCTCGTCACCGACACAATCGGCCGAGGTCAGTCGCTGGTCGACCGTGGTCGGGCCGCTGCTCGGGCGGACGTGTCGTTGCCGCCCGTCGGCGGCGCGTCAGTCCCTTGCGCGGTGCCCGGGGACGGACCGGTCGGCAGCGCCGGCCGAACCGGGCCGGCTGGGAGCGGAGGCAGCCCTCGTCCGGCGCGTTCGAACTCGGCCCGTGAGCGCAGTAGGTCGGCCCGGTGCGCACGTCACCCCTGGGTGGCCACCTGTGTGGTCAGGAAGTCAAGCAGGGCGGAGTTGAAGCGCTCGGGCTGCTCGGCGCCGGGCAGATGCCCCGCCTTCTCGATGACGACCATGGTTGCGTGGGGGACGAGACGGTGGATCGTCTCGGCGTCCGCGACCGGCGTGTAGACGTCGTCCGCGCCGACGACGATCAGGACCGGCTCGCGTACGGCGGCCAACGTGTCCCGGTAGTCCGGTCGTTCAGCGCGTCCCCTCAGTGCCGCCGCCGCGCCGTGGGGGTCGGTTGCGCGCATCATGCCCAGGACGTGCTCCGCGACATCCGGCATCGCGGTGACGTTGTACGGGGCGAGCATCTTGTCGATCACCTCGCCTGCGTAGCCGTCCATCCCCTCGGCGAGGAGCCTGTCGGCCAGCCGGTTGCGGAACGCCTTGCCCTCATCGGTTTCGGCCGGGGCGGAGGTGTCGGACAGCACGAGGGCGTGCACCCGCTGCGGGTGACGGCGCCGGAACTCCATGGTGATCTGACCGCCCATGGACACACCGCCGACCACCGCCCGCCCGATGCCCAGGTGGTCGAGGAGCGCGGCGAGATCGTCGGCGAAGTCGGAGAGGAAGACCTTGCCGGGGGTGACGCTGCTGCGGCCGTACCCACGCAGATCTGGGGTGACGACCCGGTACCCGGCTTCGGCCAGTGCCTTGGCCTGGGGTGCCCACAGGGTGCTGTTGAAGGGGTGCCCGTGGATCAGCAGGACCGGCAGCCCGGCCGAGGGCCCGAGGTCGTCGTAGTGGAGGGTGGCGCCGCGCAGGGCTACGGCGTTCATGTCGGACACACTTACTCCAGGATCGGCAGCTCGGCAGGCGTGTTGCTGATGGTCGGGCCCGCCGTCCCCCGCCCCCGGCGGCCCGTGGCAGCGTAAACCCTGCCCCTGGGGGCAAGGTCAAGCGCGGATCACGGCCGCCCGATCCGTCGTAGGTCCTGGCCGGTGCTGACGGCCGCGGCGGCCACCGGCGGCTTCGACCCTCGACGGGGCGGCTTCGCCATGACCGTTGCCCCAGCCCCACCTCCCCCCCTGCTCCGGCCAGCCGGTTCGGAACCGCCTGCCCCCTTATGGGCGACGGAGCCTGACGGCCAGGAAGTGCGGCTGTTGGTGGGTCTTCTCGTAGCGACGCGGATCGGCCGACCGGGCCGCCTCCTGCGCCCGCGGCTCCTCCAGCGCCTCCAGTACTAGCCCGGCCCCCAAGAGCTCGCCGAGGAACCGCTCCAGCGTCATCCTCCAGTAGCTGAGGGAGAAACCGTTGCCGAAGGGCAGCTCGACGCGTTCGTGAGCGAAGTAGGAGCCGCCGAAGTAGCCCCAGTCGCCGGTCGGATGGGTCGTGGACACGAGCAGGGTGCCACCCGGCCGCAGGACGCGCCGGATCTCGCCGAGCAGTTGTCCGCGCGCGTCGATGTGGTGGTAGACGAGAGCCATGACGACCAGGTCGAACGACTCGTCCGCCAGAAAGGGCAGCGGCTCCTCCAGATCGTGATGGTGCAGGACGGCGTCGACCCCGAGCCGCCCCCGCGCGGCGTGCAGAAGGCTCTCGCTCCCGTCGACCCCGACGACCCGGGCAGCCCCCCGTTCCAGGAGTTCCGCGGCGTAGTGGCCGGCCCCGCACCCGAGATCCAGGACCCGAAGTCCGGTCACATCACCGGCAAGCCTCAGCATGGCCGGCCGATCCGTATGCGCGTTGTACGCGCTGTCCGTGGCCTGCGAGGCGAACTGGTCGCCCATCTCACCGTGGTAGGCGGTCTCGGCACTCATCGGAGCATTCTCGCAGCCGGCCCGTGGACGAGCAGGGCCGGATGGCCGTCGGAGCCGGGGGCGGGGTAGTAGCTGCGGTGGGTGGTGGACTCGACGGCGACGACGTGGGCGCCGTCGGCCAGGCGCGCGCGGCCGGTGACGGTCGGGTGCCGGTTGCGGTCGTCGGCGGCGGTGACCCAGCCGGATTCGGCGGCGACGAAGAGGCGGCGGGCCGCAGTGTCGTGGGCGAGGACGTCGGTGTCCTGGCCGACCTGGTCGGTTCCGGTGACGCGGAACGTGGTCGGGTCGATGGTGCGGAGACGGCCGTTGCCGTCGCAGGCGGCCGGTCGGTCGCGGCGGGTGGATTGCCGTGGACGATGTGGTGGATCGATGCCGTCGGCCGCGCGGTCATCCGCGTGTGCGTGGGACTGATCACCGGTGTGTGGGCGACGCGTCGGCTCGTGCGGCAGTTCTCCGGTACCGGAGTCCTGGGCGCGTTGAGTACGTTGGCGACGTACGCGGCGTCGGCGTGATGACCGGCCCGGGGACGGCGTTCGTCGGAGTGTCGGTTGCGGAGGCGCTGTGGGAGAGCGGGAGGCGGACCGGTCGTCGCTGCGGATGGGGCCGTGGCGGTTCGTGGTCTGGTTCGGCACGATCAGTCTGCTCGCCGATTTCGTGTACGAGGGCGCCCGTTCGATCACCGGCCCGCTGCTCGCCTCGCTGGGCGCGTCCGCCCTCGTCGTCGGCGTGGTCACCGGCGCAGGTGAGGCGGCGGCGCTGGGGCTGCGGCTGGTCTCCGGCCCGCTGGCCGACCGCACTCGCCGCTTCTGGGGCCTGGCGATCGCCGGGTACGCCCTGACGGTCGTCTCCGTCCCGCTGCTCGGCGTCACCGGGGTGCTGTGGGCCGCGTGCGCGCTGGTGATCGCCGAGCGGGTCGGCAAGGCGGTGCGCTCACCGGCGAAGGACACCCTGCTGTCGCACGCCACCGCCGCCACCGGGCGGGGCCGCGGCTTCGCCGTCCATGAGGCGTTGGACCAGGTCGGCGCCCTCGTCGGCCCGTTGCTGGTGGCGGGCGTGCTCGCGCTGACCGGGAACGACTACGGACCCGCGCTCGGTGTGCTCGCCGTGCCCGGCATTGCCGTACTGCTGCTGCTGTTCCGGCTGCGGGCCCGGGTGCCGGACCCGGAAGCCTACGAACGCGAGGTGACGGGCGCAGCACCCACGACACCGGACGGGCAGAACGGACGACTGCCGAGGGCGTTCTGGACCTACGCCGCGTTCACCGCGGCGACCACGAGCGGGTTCGCGACCTTCGGCGTGCTCTCCTACCACCTGGTCCAGCGCCATCTGCTGTCCACCGCGTGGGTGCCGGTGCTGTACGCGGCGGCGATGGCCGTGGACGCGCTCGCCGCGCTGGCCACCGGATGGCTGTACGACCGGCACGGCCCACGTGTGTTGATCGCCCTGCCCGTCCTCACGGCGGGCGTGGTGGCTCTGGCGTTCACCGGCACGCTCGCCGTCGCGGTGGTCGGGTCGCTGGTCTGGGGCGCGGCCATGGGCATCCAGGAGTCCACCCTGCGCGCCACGGTCGCGGACCTGGTGCCCGGCGGGCGACGCGCGACCGCGTACGGCCTGTTCGCCGGCGTGGTCGGTGCGGCGAGTCTGGCCGGCGGCGCGCTGACCGGCGGGCTGTACGGCTACTCGATCCCCTTGCTGATCACGGTGGTTGTGGCCATCGAGGCCCTGGCGGTGGTGTTGCTGCTGGTCACCAGGAGCAGCCGACGCTGATACAAGCGGGGGAGTTGCCGTGGCAACCCCTGTCGTGCATGGCCGGGGCGGCTCACGCCCGTTCGCTCGTGACTGCGCGCTGCCGGGATGCCTCGATCTCCTCGTACGCCGCGTCCCGGCCCTCCCAGTGGGAGCCTTCGACGGACTTGCCGGGTTCCAGGTCCTTGTAGACCTCGAAGAAGTGGGTTATCTCCAGCCGGTCGAACTCGGAGATGTCACCGATGTCCTGCAGGTTCGCGTAGCGCGGGTCGTGCGCGGGGACGCACAGCACCTTCTCGTCGGGGCCGTGTTCGTCCGTCATGCAGAACATGCCGACGGCCCGGCACTCGACGGTGCAGCCGGGGAAGGTGGGATCGCCGGTCAGGACGAGCGCGTCGAGCGGGTCGCCGTCGCGGCCGAGGGTGCCGTCGATGTAGCCGTAGTCCGCCGGGTACTTGGTGGAGGTGAACAGCAGACGGTCCAGACGGATGCGGTGCAGCGTGTGGTCCATCTCGTACTTGTTGCGGGAACCCTGGGGGATCTCCACGGTCACCAAGAACTCCACGTCGTCCTCCATTGGTCGTAGACCGGCAGCTGGTCCGGGTGCCTCTGGACCTCCGGCAGGTCTGCGTCGGTGAGCCCCATCATCGGCACGTCCTCACGGGGTGTGCCCTTCCAGTGTGCTCCTCGAGCCGTTCCGGGCCGGCCACCGGTGCCGGGCAGGCTGCAGGGCTTCGGGGGCCCGGGCCCCGTCTGGTTGCCGCGGCGGCCGTCCGGCAGGAGACTGCTCGTATCCGGCGATGGGGCTCGCCGCCAACCGCACCGACGCGGTGCCGATGGCCTCTACCCGCTGACCGTGCTCACGTCTGAGGAGGTCAGGGCCATGCCCCGGATCACCGTCGACATCGACGCCACCGCTTCCTCCACGATCCGCACGTCCGACGACGGCGCCTCCGGCCGCCTGACCTCAACGGGCTGGCCGGTCGGACACGGACGAATCCCCGACACCCTCGACGCGGACGGGTTGCCCCTGGACGCCCTGGTCCTGATGCCCGAACCCGCCCTGGCCGGCACCACCGTGCCCGCCTGGCCGCTGGGCGTCCTGCACCGCATCGGGGCACAGGCCGTGCCCGCCGCCCCCGTGCTCCTGTGCGTGGCCGAGGACCCTTCCTTCGTCGACCTCGTCGACACGGACGACCTGTCCCGGTGGCACGCCGAAGGCGACGCCTGGGCCGCCGTTCTGGCGCGCCTGCGGCGCCAGGCCGTCGGCGAGGTCATCGACTGCGGCACCCGCGCCGAGGCCGAGCACCTGATCAGCGACGCCCATCACGCCTACGAGCGGCTCACGGGATGCCTCGAATGACGGCTCACGGGATGCGTCGGACGAGGGGGGACGAAGACCCGCCGCCCGCATCGGCCCGGCGGCAAAGGGACACCGACCGACAACGGATCCGTCAAGATTCACCCAAGCGCCAACAGGAAACTATTAGGTAAGGCTCACCTAATCCTATGCTGTGGTCGTCCCCAGGCAGCCCGCCCCCAACAGGCCGCCACCAGAGCACGACCCGGAGTTCTCCCCATGTCCAGCGGCAACATCGCCCTGCTCGGCGCCATCGCGGGCCTCACCATCTACCTCGGCCTCCCGCTCGGCCGGCTGCGCACCCCGACGCCTCGCCTGAAGGCCGGGCTGAACGCCGTAGCCATCGGCATCCTCGTCTTCCTCGTCTGGGACGTGCTCACCCACGCCTGGGAACCGGTCGACGAAGCGCTCAGTGAACACCGCTGGGCGACGGTCGCCTCCGGCGGACTCGTCCTGGCCGCCGGACTCACGGTCGGACTCGCCGGTTTGGTGTACTACGACGCCTGGACCGCCCGCCGTCGAGCCGCCGCCGGGCGTCCCGCCGGTCCCGGTGCCGCCGCGGCGACGGAGCTGGCGCCGAAGACCCGCAGCCAGGCGGCCTCCCTCGCCCTGATGATCGCGACCGGCATCGGCCTGCACAACTTCGCCGAGGGCCTGGCCATCGGCAACTCCGCCGCCAAGGGCGAACTCTCCCTCGCCGTGCTGCTCATCATCGGCTTCGGCCTGCACAACGCCACCGAGGGCTTCGGCATCGTCGCGCCGCTCGCCGCCGAGGGCGAACGCCCCACCTGGACCAACCTGTTCTGGCTCGGCCTGATCGGCGGCGGGCCCACCTTCCTGGGCACCCTCGTCGGCCAGCACCTCGTCAACGACACCCTCTCCATCGCGTTCCTGGGGCTGGCCGCCGGCTCCATCCTCTACGTCGTCATCGAACTGCTCGCCGTAGCCCGCAAGGCCAATCTGAAGACGCTCACCACCTGGTGCGTCCTCCTCGGTCTGCTCCTCGGCTTCGCCACGGACGCCGTGGTGACCGCCGCCGGAGCCTGAAACGGCACGGCCTCCGCAGGGGCATCCGGCATCCCCGCCTCTGCCTCAGCCGGAGGCGAGGAACTGCGTGGCGGCGAGCTCGGCGTAGAGGGGGTCGTGGGCGACGAGTTCGCGGTGGGTGCCCACGGCGCGGACCCGGCCCGCGTCCATGACCACGATCCGGTCGGCCATCGTGACGGTGGACAGCCGGTGCGCGACCACCAGCACGGTCGTGGCGCGGGCGACCTCGGTGACCGTGTCGCGCAGCGCGGCCTCGTTGACCGCGTCCAACTGGCTGGTGGCCTCGTCCAGGAGGAGCAGGCGGGGGCGGCGCACCAGGGCACGGGCGATGGCGACACGCTGGCGTTCGCCGCCCGACAGCTTGGTGCCCCGGTGTCCTACCAGCGTGTCCAGGCCCTTGGGGAGGCGGGCGACGAGGCCGTCGAGACGGGTGGTCTTCAACACGCGGGTCAGCTCCGCCTCGTCCGCGCCCGGATTGCCGAGCAGCAGGTTGTCGCGCAAAGAACCGGACAGCACCGGGGCGTCCTGCTCGACATAGCCGATGGCCGACCGCAGTTCGGGCAGGGGCCAGTCGGCGAGGGCGCGGCCGTCGACGGTGACACGGCCCGACGAGGGGTCGTAGAACCGCTCGATGAGCGAGAAGAGCGTGGTCTTGCCCGCGCCGGACGGGCCCACGAAGGCCGTCATGCCGAGGGCGGGCACCGTGAAGCTCACACCGTGGTGGACGTAGGGCAGGTCGTCCGCGTAGCGGAAGCGGACGTCGTCGAAGACGACGGCGGCGGGCTGGGCACCGGGTTCGGGCAGCGGCGCGGGCTCGGCCGCAGGCTCGGCGGGCAGGCGCAGCGCCTCCTGGATCCGCGCCAGTGCGGCCGCTCCCGCCTGGTACTGCGTGACGGCGCCGACGACCTCCTGGATCGGGGACATCAGATAGAAGATGTACAGCAGGAAGGCGATCAGCGTGCCGACGCCGATGGCGCCGGTGGCCACCCGGGCGCCGCCCACCGCGAGTACGGTGATGAAGGCGACCTGCAGGGCCAGCCCCGCCGTGTTGCCCGCCGCGGCCGACCACTTGGCCGCCCGCACGCTCTCCCGCCAGGACCGCTCCGCCGCGTCGTGGACGGCCCGCTCCTCGCGGTGCTCGGCACCGGACGCCTTGATGGTGCGCAGCGCGCCGAGGACGCGCTCCAGCGAGGCGCCCATCGCCCCGACCGCGTCCTGCGCCTGCCGGCTGGCGCGGTTGATGCGGGGCACGATCACCCCGATCACCGTGCCCGCCCCGCCCAGCACGCCGATGGTCACGCCGAGCAGCACGGGGTCGACGACACCCATCATCACCAGCGTGGCGACCAGGGTGAGCCCGCCGGTGCCGAGGCCCACCAGCGACTCGGTGGTGACCTCGCGCAGCAGCGTGGTGTCGGAGGTGACGCGGGCCATCAGGTCGCCCGGCTCGGTGCGGTCCACCGCGCTGACGCGCAGCCGCAGCAGATACGACGACAGGGTGCGCCGCGCGCCGAGCACCACCGACTCGGCGGTGCGCCGCAGTACGTAGGAACCCAGCGCGCCGAGCGCCGCGTTGGTCACCACCAGCACCGACATACCGAGCAGCGCCCCGGTGACGGAGCGGTGGTCCGCGAGGGCACCGATGAGGGAGCGGGTCACCAGGGGAAGGGCGAGCCCGGTGCCCCCGGTGATCAGCGACAGCACGGCACCCAGCAGCAGCATCCCGCGGTGCGGCCGCACGTACTCGAGCAACAGCCGCCGGGTGGGCTCGGCGGCCGGGGCGGCGTCCGCTGCCGCGCTCACGAAGCGCGGCCCGGTGCTTCGGGTGTGCGGCGGCACTGGTCCAGGGTGCGGTGCGGTGGTCGCCGTATCGGATGTGGCAGCGGCCGGAAGGAGCGCGCCACCGCGTCCGTGCGCCCGCGCCCGGCATCGGCCTGACCGGCGACGTTCACGGTGGTGGTCCGGTCACCCGCCACGGAACCCGCCTCCCCCCCAGCAGTCTGCTCGCCTGCCCGAAGGATACGGGGCCCGTCTTGTGTCCACACCTGACATTCCACGCGACGCCCCCTGCGGTGCGGAGCGTCAGTCGTGAGGCGGGAGATGGCCGATCTGGTGGTCGGCGATGTTCAGTGCCTCGTCGACCAGGCGGCGCAGATGTCCGTGCCGCAGGGCGTACACGACCCGGCGCCCCTCCTTGCGGGTGGTCACGAGTCCGGCCAGGCGCAGCCGGGCCAGATGCTGGCTGACCGACGTCCGTGTGGCGTCGGTCGCCCCGGTCAGCGTCGTGACGTCGGCCTCCCCCTCGCCGAGCCGCCGCAGCAGAGCCAGGCGGGTGCGGTCGGCCAGCAGGCCGAGGACCTCCACGGCTGCGGCGAGGCGTTCGCCATCGTCCACTTGTTGCGAGGGGTGCGCACCTGATAGATGCATGCGTGCGTTCATGTGCACATAATGGGGGAGCAGCAGTACCGGCGTCCACCTCCGACCAGCCCGCCGTCCGCGAAAGGTGCACCGTGAACGAGCAGACCCACACCAATGAGCCGCCCGGGCACCGGCACGCTCACGCCGACAGCCACCACGGTCACGGGCACCACCACGGTGGCCATGGCCATGATCGTCATGGCCATGAACACCCGCACGGAAGCGGGCGGTGGCCGAAGGTGCGGCACCAACTGGCTCACCTGGTCACTCCGCACAGCCACGAGGCCATGGACAAGGTCGACTCCGCGATGGAGACCTCCCGTGAGGGGATGCGCACGCTGTGGCTGTCGCTCGGCATCCTCGGGGCGACCACCGTGGTCCAGGCGATGATCGTGGCCGTATCCGGGTCGGTCGCACTGCTGGGCGACACCATCCACAACGCCGCCGACGCGCTCACCGCCGTACCTCTCGGTATCGCGTTCGTCATCGGGCGGCGGGTGGCCAATCGCCGCTACACGTACGGATACGGTCGCGCCGAGGACCTGGCCGGCATCGCCATCGTGCTGACCATCACGGCCTCTTCGGCGCTGGCCGCCTACGAGGCCGTCGACCGCCTGCTGCACCCCCGCGACGTCAGCCACCTGTGGGCCGTCGCCCTCGCCGCGCTGGCCGGCTTCGTCGGCAACGAGTGGGTGGCCCGCTACCGCATCCGCACCGGCCGCAAGATCGGCTCCGCCGCGCTGGTCGCCGACGGTCTGCACGCCCGTACCGACGGCTTCACCTCCCTCGCCGTCCTCCTCGGGGCCGGCGGCGCCGCTCTCGGCCTGCGCTGGGCCGACCCGGCCGTCGGGCTGCTGATCACGGCCGCGATCCTCATGGTGCTCAAGGATGCCGCCCGCGAGGTCTACCGGCGCCTGATGGACTCCGTCGACCCCGCCCTGGTCGACCGCGCCGAGCGGGTTCTGCGCACCGTCGAGGGCGTCGAGCATGTCGGCTCGGTGCGGATGCGCTGGATCGGCCACTCCCTGCGCGCCGAGACCGACATCGTCGTCGACCCGCGGCTGAGTGTCGCCCGGGCCCACGCCATCGCTGTCGAAGCCGAACACGCCCTGATCCATGCGGTGCCCCGGCTGACCGCCGCCACCGTACACACTGACCCGCACCCCACTGCCGACAGCGGCGACCCCCACGCGGTACTCAGTCACCACGCCACCTGACCCGGAGGTGCGCTGCCGCTGATCGCCGACGCCGGATATTGCGGCGGCGGCTGTCAGAGGGTCCGTGAACCGGCCGGACAGAATGGCTGAGTTCGGTCAGGGGCTGTCCTTGCGTTCGACGACAAGGACGCGGGCCTGCGGCCTCGGGTGAGCCACGTGGGCGTCTCCGGGCTCGACGCAGCACACGCGGCCGGGCACCAGCCGCTCGACGCGTTCGACGCCGTCCACGCGGTAGTACATGTCGACAGCACCGTCGAGGACGACAAAGACCTCGGGCCCGTGGTTGACGTGCCACGCGTACGGCTGGTCGGTCCCTTCCGCGCCCACGCCACCGTCCCAGAAATGACCGTTGTCCTCGACGAGTTCGGCGATCACGTGTCCATCGGGGCCTCACCGTGGTGCCGTTCACCAAAGAGCCGTAGTCGGCGAGCCGCCGTCGGCCATCGTCGCGGGTCACCAGTCATCGGGCCCCGTGCAGGCGCGAGCCCACAGGGTGACGTGGAGGATGACCGGGGCGGTGAAGGCCGGCAGATGGCGCAGGGGTATGTGGTCGGGGGTGTCCGCGCCGTCGGTGCGGTTCGTCGCCATGCGCGTGTGGCGCGGGCCGATCTCGTGCTGGTGGTCCAGCCAGGTCCGGTCGTACGGGCCGCGATGAGCGCACGCCAGGCGGCCACCATCGCTTCGGCCTGGGGGGAGAGGACCTCGGCCGCCAGGCGCAGGTAGCGCTCGTCCTCCCGGGCCAGGCCCACGGCCCCGCGCGGTTCGTCGAGTTCGGCGAGGGAGGCGGGGGAAAGGGGCCACGTCGTCGCTGCCTTAGGTGTATCCGGCCGGGTCAGGCATGGCGCTCCTTCACTTGTCCGTTCCGCGGCCCGTTCGTCGACGGCGTGACCGCCGCGTCCGCCGGTCAGCGGGCCGCCGGCCGTGGCCCGCCCGGGGAGGCAGGTGACCGGGCAGCAGGCGGAACGCGAGGACGGCGGCGACGACATAGAGCAGTGCCGAGCCCAGGACGACGGTGTGGAAGCCGTGCACGAAGTGCGCGCCGCTGCCGGGCGGGCCGGCGACGGCACCGGCCACCGCGATGCCGATGGCGCCGCCGGCCTGGCGCGCCGTGTTGTTGATGGCCGAGGCGAGTCCGGAGCGTTCGCCGGGCACGGAGGCGATGGCCGCGGCGACGACAGCGGGGGTCAGCAGGCCCAGTCCGATGCCCCACAGCAGGAACGCGGGCAGCAGGGCGCCGTAGCCCGACGACGGCGTCACCCGGGTCAGCAGCGCCAGCCCCGCCCCGGCGATGAGCAGCCCGGCACCGGCCGGCAGGCGGGCCCCGATCCAGCCGGTCAGCCGCCCGCCGAACGGTGCCAGCACGGCCAGCGGCGCGAACAGCGGGACGATCGCCAGGCCCGCTTCGAGAGGTGGGCGGTGCTGGAGCGACTGCAGGAACAGCATCAGGACGAACAGCGTGCCGAGGGTGCACAGGTTCATCGTCCCGGCCGCCGCGTTCGCCACGCTGAATCCCGCGCGCCGGAACAGCGCCGGCGGCAGCATGGCCTCGTCCCCGCGGCGCCGCTCGACCGGGACGAGCGCGACGAGCGCCGCCAGGGACACCACCGCGGTCGCGACGACCGGCGCCGACCCGCCGCCGGAGCGCCCGCCCTGGATGAACGCGAACGTCGTCGCCGGCAACAGCAGGCTCCCCAGCAGCAACCCGGGCAGGTCCAGACCCCTGGCCTGCGGCTCCCTGCTCTCCCGGACGATCGCCCCGGCCCAGGCCAGGGCCAGGAGCACGATCGGCACGTTGAGGAGGAAGATCGCACGCCAGCCGAAGCCGTCGACCAGAGCCCCGCCCAGCAGCGGCCCCGCGGGCAGGGCGAGGCTGCCGATGCCCGCCCACACACCGATCGCCTTCGCCTGCCCGGCCCCCTCGGGGAAGGCGTCACTGATGATCGCCAGCGTGCCGGGCAGCAGCAGCGCGGCCCCGATTCCCTGCACGACGCGGGCGGCGACCAGCACCGCGACGCCGGGGGCCAGACCGCAGGCGAGCGAGCCCGCCCCGAAGACGATCAGCCCGATCAGCACGATCCGTTTGTGGCCGTGCAGATCGCCCAGCGTGCCGGCGGTCAGCATCAGCGACGCCAGCGCCAGCGCATAGCCGTCGACCACCCACTGCAGGCCGCTCACGTCGGCGCCGAGCCCGGAACCGATCCGCGGCAGCGCGACGTTCACGATGGTCACGTCGAGCAGTACCAGAAAGTAGCCCGCACACATCACGACCAGTACGGTGCGCGGCGAGCCGCCCTTCCCGGCCCGGGGCACCGTACGCCGCAACAGACTCACAGCGGCACCGGCCACCCCGGCTGCGTACCCCTGGGGAACGCGGTCATTCCGGGGCCCCGATCGCCGAGATACCTGGTCACTCGGCGCGCGGGACCAGGGGCCGCGGCGGGACCGGTCAGCCGGAGAGGGGTCGTCCCGGTGCGCTCCGTGGAAGTCGGCCTGGCGGGCCATGACGGTGCGCATGGACGTGCCCCGTCGACATGGGCGTGCGGTCCGACCAGCACCGCGTCACCCAGCACTGCAGGATGGTGCGCCCTGCCCCGGACCATGTGAGGTGTCGGAACCAGCGGCGGACGGATACGGTGTTCAGCCCCCTGCGTCCGTACGCCGCCCGGGGTGGCGCGGGGCGGCGTGGGCGTCCTCCGAGCGGTAGCCGCCCGGCCGCCGTGTCGCCCTCCCGCTCCCGCCCCGGTCGTTTGCCGCCGGGGGCCTGCGGGCGGTGGTGAAGTAGGCGCTGATGACGATCAGTCCGCACCCGGCGAGTTGCAGCGGAGCGGGGCGTTCGCCCAGGACCACGGCGCTCAGCGCCACCGCGCCCACCGGTGTGAGCAGAAGCAGGACCGCGCCGACGTGACTGGCCAGTTTCGGCGAGGCGGTCGCGACCAGCAGCCAGCCCACGACCTGGCTGCAGACCGCCACCGCCAGCAGCCAGCCCAGCACCCGCAGGCCGGGCGCGATGTCGAACCCGTACCACGCCAGTCCGGCGAGGAACGACACCACCGCGGCCGAGGCGATGACCACCGCGTACGTCTGCCGCACCTGCCCGCGGTGGCCGCCGCGACGCAGCAGGTACAGGAACCCGGAGTAGCACACGGCCGCCAGTACGGCGTGCACGGTGCCCCAGCGCGGGTCGGTGCCGACCGACACGCGCCGGTCCAGCACGCCGCCGGTGAGCACGACGCCCAGGAGCAGCAGCGGCAGCCACTTCAGGAAGCGAGCGGGCACGGGCTCCCGGTCGACCGCCCAGGCGATCAACGGCACCAGAACCACCTGCACGTTCACCAGGACCGTCGACAGCCCGGCGCCCACCTCTCCGATGGCCTGCGTCCACAGCAGCATGTCCCCGGCGAACAGCACGCCCGCCGCGAACGCGAGCCCGTACCGCCGACGCGGCGGGGCACCCTCACGCCGATGCTCCGCACCGGCCAGCACCGCCAGGGCGGGCAGTGCCAGGACACACCGGTAGAACGAGGCCGTTCCGGGCGCGGTGTGCGCCAGGCCGAGCAGGACGGCCGAGGCCGACACGGACAGCGCTCCCATCGCCATTCCCCAGCCCGGACGCCGGACCGCCTTCCGCGACGGGTGCGGCAGGTGCAACGGCGACCGGCCTGTCGGCGGCTGTGTCCCCGGCTGTCTGCCGGGCGCGCGCCGATCACCGGCAGGACGGGGCATGACGGTTCGCTCCCCTCGTACGAATCCGGGCTGTGCGCTCGGACCACGACGCGTACCCCGGGCGAGATCCCCGACACTGCGGGTGGGCTGTCGGGCGCTGGTTCTCACATGTCATCGTGGCGGTCATGGCGATCGACGTAGACGTGGCCGTCCTGGTCGGGCTGCAGGCTTCCGGAAAGTCCACCTTCTACACACGGTGCCTGTCCGGCCAGTACGCGCTGGTCAGCAAGGACCTGTTTCCGCGGGGCGCCAAGAACAAGCAGCGGCGGCAGCTGCGACTGGTGGAGGAGCACCTTGCGGCGGGGCGGCCGGTGGCGGTCGACAACACCAACCCGTCGCCACAGGAGTGGGGCCCGCTGGTGGAGCTGGCCCACTTGCACGGGGCGACGGTCACGGCGTACTGGTTCCCGCCGGACGCGACCGGCTCGCTGCGACGCAACGCCGCACGTGAGGGCCGTGAGCGCGTCCCGGACGTCGGCGTTCTCGCCACACTGAAGCGGCTGCGCAAGCCATCGCCGGCGGACGGATTCGACGAGGTCCGGGAGGTGCGGTTCGACGGGCGGGGCGGCTTCCACGTGCGGGGGTGAGGCCTCCCCCGGTACCGGATCGGGGATCACGATCGTCTCGGTCACTCCCGACGACCCGTGGCCGTCATCGGCTGCGAAGGTGTCGGCGACGCGGCGGTGGTTGGCCCCTGTTTCTGCGGCCGGTGGGAACCTCCTGCGACACCGAGGCCCTCACTGGCACCGGAGCACGATGTCGAACCGCACGCGGCCCAGCTCCGCGCCCGGCGAGGTGGCACGCCGACCCGACCCGATGCCGACCCGACCCGATGCCGACCCGACCCGATGCCGACCCGACCCGATGCCGACCCGACCCGATGCCGACCCGACCCGATGCCGACCTGACCCGATGCCGACCCGATCCGGTGCCTCAGCCGTCCGCGACCAGCACAGCCGCGCCGGGAGGATCGAGTCGGAGCCGGGCGGACCTCCTCCGCCACGGCCCCGCTCTCCGGACCGGCATCGACGGTGGAGCCAGGGTGGCGGAAGGGAATCAGAGAGGCGCGTGCAACGTTTTGGGGGAACATGGGGAATAGATGGAGCACAACGGGGGCGTACATCGGGAGGTGAGCGCTACGGGCACTCCCTTCAGGACGCAACTGTCGGTGCCGGGGCTCTCGCCGGTGCACGGTCTCGGTGCCGAGGCCGGCCGGGCGGCGGTACGCCTGGTCAGGCTGCCGGTCGACATCGCCGTGGAGGGCGTGGGCCAGCTGACCGGATGGATCGGTCATACCCGGCCCGCGCCGTCGGCGGAGTGGAGCAGGCCATCGGCGGCCGACGCGACGATCCCGGTACTGCTGGTCCACGGCCTGGCCGACCGGGAGTGGGTCACCTCCTCTCTGCGACGCGGCCTGGACGGCTGCGGCGCAGGCCCCTTCGTCACGGTCAGCTACAACGCGCTCAGCCCGGACATCCGCACGGCGGCCCGGGTTCTCGGCGACCAGGTGGAGATGGTCCATGCCCGCAGTGCTGCCCGGCCCGTGGTCCTGATCGGATACAGCCTGGGCGGGTTGATCGCCCGCTACTACGTGCAGCGCCTCGGCGGGGACCGGTGCGTGCCCCTGCTCATCACCCTGGCGACCCCGCACTCCGGGACCGCGACGGCCCTGCTGGCTCCGCCCCATCCGCTGCTGCGCCAGCTGCGGCCGGGCAGCGACGTGCTGACAGAGCTCGCCGGCCCCGCCACCCGATGCCGTACCCGGTTCGTGGCCTTCTACAGCGACCTGGACGAGGCCGTCGTGCCGGCCGCCAGGGGCCGCATCGACCATCCCCACCTCAAGGCCCGCAACGTACTCGTGCCCGGTGTCGGACATCTGACCCTCCCCCTGCATCAGCCGGTCATCGATCAGATGCGCTCACTGCTGACCGCCGCCGGCCAGGCCGTGGCCGCCGCATGATCTCCGCATCGTCCGGGACATCGACTCCGCCCGCCCGTGACATCGGCGACGGATCGGAGGACGCTGGGATGTAGCGGGTAGGAACGAACGTAGGCGGTAAGAACGTCAGCACCTGTGCGGACCCGACACCATGGCCTCTTCACCCAACCCCGACAACGGCGCGACCATGCGTCCGTATCGCCCCGAGGACCAGCCAGGGGTGCAAGAGCTGGTCGACGCGGACCGGCTGCCGGGCCAGCAGCGCTGCACGCCGGAACAGCTGGCTGCCGCGCGGCGCGGTCCGCCTGCCCTGGCCGGCTGGGCCACGTCGGCCCGGCCGGGCATCGGCGTCCTGGCCGACGCGGATGAGCGCCCCCGCGGTGTCGTCGCGTACGTGTCCTGGACGGATGTCCGCACGGGCGTGATCTGCTGGGCGTACGGCCGCGAGGATCCGCCCGTGCTGCGCACCCTTCTCGGCCATGCGTGCGCCGAACTCGCCCACTGCCCGAAGATCGACGCGTTCGTGGGCGCCCCGCCGGGTCCTCTGGGGCCGGGCGGCCTGCCCCGCGTCCGCCGCGCCGCCACCCATGACGCTCTGGTGGAGGCCGGATTCACCGGCCGTTGCCAGGGTGCCTACCTGTACTGCGCGCTACCGGGGGAGCCGTGGCCCGCCAAGCTGGTCGCCGACGTCTTCCCCTGCGAAGTCCCCCCGGGACACCGGCTGATCATCCGTGACGGGGCCGAGCCGGTCGCGGAGGCGGTGGTCGGTGCCGGACCCGGCCGCACCGCGACCGTGTACTGGATCGAGACCCGTTCCACCCACCGTGGCCGGGGCCTTGGCCGCAGGCTTCTCGGTCAGGCCCTGGCCCTGCTGGCCGAACAGGGCGCCAGCGAGGTCGCCCTCGTCATCGACGACGTCCCGCCCCGTAGCCCGGAGAACGAAGCCGCCGCCCGGCTCTTCGGCTCCTTCGGCTTCACTCTTGTCGACCGGTTGTGGACCTACCGGCGGCAGCACCACCGAGCCCCGCGGCCGACCGCGTGAACCCGGCGGCGCGACCGTGGGGCCGTCCAGGGTGTCCCCGCCGCGAGCGGCCCTGGTCCGGCGGGCCCCCGCGGGTCAGGCGGGTACTCGCTCGGCGGCCTTCTCCGCGGCCTTGAGGACGGTGGACCGTCCCTGATGGCGCCGCTCGTACTCCAGAACCCGCCGGCAGTGCCTGGGTTCGGCGTCATTGAGCCGCTTGACGACCTCCTCCGCGGTCATGCCGTCGTAACCGGGCCAGGGCACCGGCCCGAGCAGGGCGGCGATCCGGCTCAGGACAGCCGGGCGGCCCGCGTGGGAACGCTCGTAGGCGCCGACCATGGCCAGGTCCGTCTGCGTCAGGTGCGGCAGCCGGTCGATGATCATCCTGGTGCTGAGCCTGCGGTAGTCGGGGATCGGCAGCTCGACCTCGCTGATGAGGGCTCCCCGCGGGGCGCCCTGGAGCCGGTCCGCACCCGGCATGCGCTCAGCCGTCTCCCGCAGCCAGCTGCTCCACTCGCGCACCGCCAGGGCCGCACCGCCGACACCCGATCCGTCCGTGGTCTCGCTGGCCGCCACCGCGGCTTCCGCGTGCTGCTCAAGAGCTTCGGCGAGCTCCTCCAGCGCCTCCTCGTCGTCATGGCGGATGGAGCTGAGCAGCTCGGTGGTGATGGCGTCCCGGGACTCCTGGGCGATGCGTTCGGCGGCCCGGCAGACGGCCAGGGCCAGCGCGGTGACCGCGTACTCGTCCTCGGCGTTCTTCAGCAGCCGCAGCTGGGTGGCCGTTCCCCGGCCGCGGAACACGGCGGCCGGAACCGACATCGCCATGTCGAGGGGCAGCCGGGCCGCATGCCCGGTGAGCTGCCAGGCGCCGCCGAGGACGCTGTGCATCAGCCCGCGCGGCTGCAACGTACCCAGGCGTTCGTCGATGCGGTAGACGTGGCCGCGGGCGTCGCCGAGGCGGCGCTCCAGGACATCCCGGTGTTCACCGGGGGGCGTGACCGCGAGGTGGGCCTTGAAGCGGTCGGCGAGCGCCGCTTTGGTCTCACGGACCTCGCGCAGCGCCGGAACGAGCAAGTCTGTGGCTACGGACATCAAGGTTCCTTCGGATGCTCGGTGCTCGGGAGGAATCGGCCGGAATCCGGCCCCGCCCCCACCGTGCCCCGAACCGGCCACTCCCGCATCCTCCGCTCCGGCGTACGGGAGCGGGCGCAAGTGCGGGCTGGATCCCGGACTCGGCCCCAAGGCCTGGGTCCTGGTGGTGCTGGAGTGCGGGAAGGCGGTGGCACTGCGTGCCGTACGTCTGTGTCGGCGCGCTGAGCCATCCGGGGCTGGCGCGTCGGATCGTGGGCTGTGTGCCAACCATCTGCCTGCGTGCCTGCGTGCCTGCGTGCCTGCGTGCCTGCGTGCCTGCGTGCCTGCGTGCCTGCGGGCTACGTGGGGATCCCCTCGCGGCCCGCTCCTCCTCCGGGCGCCGCCGTCCCGTGGCTCTTGCCCGTCGTGTTCTGCTGGTAGAGCCGTTGGATGTCGTGTGCGGTGATGATGCCGTCGAGGCGTGAGCTGTCCATGACCAGGACGGGCAGCCCGCCGCCGGTGCCGAGCCGTGCGAGGACCGCGGTGAGCTGCTCGTCCGGTGCGGCGATCGTGCACTGGGACACGGGTGTCGCGAGCTCCCGCACCGGACGCGCCTGCTGCTCGCCGGACGGAGCGACGGTCAGCCGGCGCAGCTCTACGACCCCGCTGGGCCGGCCCTCGAAGTCCAGCAGCGGCAGCACCGAATGCCGTGTCCGGGCGGCCACGTCGGCGAGGAAACGGTCCACGGTCAGCCAGTCGGGGCCGGTGTCCACCGGACTGGTCATCGCGTCCGCGACCCGCACCCCGCGCAGGGCCAGGGCCAGCTGGGCCCACCGGCGTTCGGCCGCGGCGGCGCCCGCCACGAACAGCGCGACGACCATCAGCCACAGTCCGCCCGTCATTCCCCTGGCGAACGCGAGCCACCCCACCACGGCCAGGGCCATGCCGATGATCTGTCCGGTGCGCCCGGCCGCGCGCTGGGCCCGCTCGCGGTCGCCGGAGCGCCACCACAGCGCGGCCTGGAGCACGCGGCCGCCGTCGAGTGGAGCGGCAGGCAGCAGATTGAAGACGCCCAGCAGCAGGTTGGTACCGCCGAGCCAGCCCAGTACGGCGACGGGGAGTCGCCAGCCGAGCGTCGCGTGGACCCCTTCCGCGGCGCCGACGGCGGCCCCGCCGAGCAGCAGGCTGGCGAGCGGTCCGCTGACGGCGACCGCGAACGTCGTCCGCGCCGTGGTCGGCCGGTCCATCCGGGTCACCCCGCCCAATGCCCACAGCGTCATGTCCCGCACCGGCACCCCGGCCCGCAGAGCCATGAGCGCGTGCGCCGTCTCATGCGCCACCAGGCTGGCGAGCAGCAGGAGAGCGCCGGCCACCCCGGCCGTCGCGTATGCAAGGGGCGCCAGACCGGGCGCGTACGCGGGCAGCGTCCGGTCGGCCAGACCGTACGCGAACAGCAGCATGATCAGCGGTACGCTCCAGTGTGCGCGCACCGTCACACTCCGCACACTTCCAATCCTGATCGAACCGTTCATCGCCAATCTCACCACCGACGGAGCGATGCATACGGCCCCACGCCGTGTCTCGCCCCCTCCATGGTCCACCGGTAACCCCCCGACCGGAAACGTCCCAGCAAGGCGATGGCGGCCGAGGAGGCTTGACCGGTCCTCGATAAACTTGACCGGTCCTCGATAAAATGGACGTGTCGGGAATGTCTGCTCCGCGGCAGGAGGCGAAGCAGTAGGGGGCGAAGCAGTCCAGCCGCTCGAGGCCGGGCCGGGCGGCCGATCCGGAAAGGGCAGCGCGATGGCCAAACAGATCGCCTGTCGCAGGGTCTACGAGGACACCCCGCCCAAGGACGGGAAGCGCGTGCTCGTCGACCGGGTCTGGCCACGGGGCATGCGCAAGGAGGACGCGCATCTGCACGAGTGGCTCCGCGATGTCGCCCCGTCGAGCGAACTGCGCAAGTGGTACGCCCATGAGCCCAGCCGGTTCACCGAGTTCCGCCGCCGCTACCTGTCGGAGCTGCGCGACACGGAGCACCGCGAGGCGGCCGAACACCTGCGGGACCTGGCGGCGCACGACAAGCTCATGCTGCTGACCGCCACCAAGGACGTGGACCACAGCCAGGCCGCTGTCCTGGCGGAGTGGCTGACCGAGGACCGGTGACGAGGACGCGAGCCGCCGACGGGCTCCGTCAGCTTCGTCCCAGGTCCGCTCCCTCGGTCCCGGAGCGCGTCCCATGAGGTCAGTTCGTCATGTGTCCCCACCGTGGGCCGACCAGGGTCCACTCCGCGTCCCACTGCTCCATGCGGCGCCGGTCGAGCCACAACCGTCCGGTGCTCCCGAGGCCGAACACCAGCCCGCTCAGGGCAAGGGCGGCCGCGGCTCCCAGGAGGCTCGCCTCGACAGCTGCCTTGCCGGGTGTCGGAGGCTGGGCGCTCAGCCTCCCATGGTGATCGATCCAGATCCCGACCGTGGAGCCGGCCCTCCGCCCGGTGCTGGTGGTCACCAGTGTCCTGCCGCTGTGGGTGGAGCCGTCGGCGGCCGTCCAGCGGACCTTCGCCGAGACCAGGTCCCCGCCCGCCTCCGACACCGCCGTGTACGGGACATCGGTGCGGAGCACGGCGCGGACAGGGGTCCGCTCGGCCCGCTGCTGGGCGAAGGAACGGTCGGCGGCGCAGGCGGTCATCGCGCCGGCCACCGTTCCGCCCACCACGATGAGCATCCACATGGCGAGCAGGAGCCATGCCTCCAGGACGTCATCGTGTCGCCGGACCGGATTGCTCCGCCACCGCCACAGTGGCCGCCTCATGCGCTTGGGCTTCCTGCTGGTCGGCTTGTCGTCGTGCATTTCCCCGCCCCTCCTCGTCCTCCTGGTCGTCACTCCAAGACGGTGACAGCACGGGCCGTACCGTCACTTGGGCCGACCGGCCGCGGGGCGGGGGCCGAACGGGGGCCTGCGCCTGCCCGTGACGGCTCCTGTCGGCCGGATCGTCCACACGCGCGTGGCGTTGCCCGCCGTCCTGCCGGTCAACTTCCGCCCTGACCGCGACGGCGCCGTGGTGCTGCGCACCGCGGCGGCTTCGGAATGGGCTCACGCGGTCGCGGAACTGGTCACCGGGCAGGAACTCCTCGCCGGCCACACGATGTACGGCTCGCACCTCTCCGTCTGACCGCAGGGCGCCGCAGCGACGGCAGGCGACCGTGGTCAGGCGGTTCCGGGCTCTTCGGCCGTGGTGAGCCGGACACCGGTGATCAGGTCGGGGCGGATGCGCACCGCGTAGTCCATGGTCTGGATCACCCACGGCTGGAGCAGCCCCTGGTAGCGGGCCAGCTCCTCGGGATCGGTCACGAGGTGGGCATAGCCGGTGACGACCACGCTCCAACCCAGATGGGTGTGCGGGTCGATGGTGTCTGCCTCGTAGGCGACGACGACGCCCGGGGCGCCCGCCTGCCGGGCGCGTGAGGTCAGCGCCGCACCTTCATGCGTGCGGATGACGATGTCGCCGTCGTCCAGGACGTGGTTGACCGGGCGGACGGTGGGCAGCGCCTGACGGGTGAAGACGATCCTGCCGAGGGAGACGCTGCCCAGCAGCCGCAGCGCCTCGTCGCTGTCGAGCTCGACGCTGCGACGCGGTCCGGCGGGAACGGTCCCGACGTTGTCGACGGTCATGGCGGGCTTCCGTACGGACTCGCTGCTCACTGCGGTGTGTCTCCGGCCGACGCGGAGGGGTTTCCACGCGCCCCGCCGCCGTCGAGACGAGCGGTGTACCGGTACGGCATGTGCGCTGTCCTCCTGGTCGCGGCGGCTGCCTGTCCGCGGCGTCGGCGAGCCCGAGGCCACGGACAGATCGATCAGGTCATTGGAACGGCACCGGGGCTCCGCACACCAGGGCCGTTCGGCCCTGCTTCCCGCCGGGCGGACTTCGCGTGAGCAGGATCCGCGGCACGACCCGCCGCCCGGCTCAGCCGCCGACCGGTGTCCGGTTCAGGGAGACTCACCGTGCGGCCACGGCCGGCAGTCGTCGCCGGCGAACTCCAGGTGGTTCACCACACCGACGACCCCGTCCACCCGCCAGGTCGACCGGATCACCGACGGGATGTCGCTGCGCCGGGGGAGGCACCCGTCCAGTACGACCATGCCGTCCCGGACGGAGACGGTGACCCCAGCGCATGCCAGGCCGAGTGCGCCGGGCAGCGCCTCCTCGATCACCTGCCGGCGAACCTCCTCGTCCGTACGGAGGAAGGCCCGCAGCAGGTCACGACGGGTGGCGATGCCGATGATGCGGTCCTCCTCGTCCACCACGGGCAGCCGGTCGACCCGATGACGCTCCATCATCCGTGCGGCGTCCGACACACGTTGCTCCGGGTGAACCGTGACCGCGGGGCTCGTCATGAGCTCTCCCGCGGCCGTGGCCGCCGAACCACGCGTCGAGCGCCTCGGACCGGGCAACGGAAACCGACGGCCCCGCCCTGTTCGTGTCCGGGCCGGCCGTCCATGCGCGAGGTCGGTACCGGAGACCACGCCGACCACCTTGTCGTCGGGGTCGACGACCGGAAGCGCACGGATGCGGTGCCGGTTCAGCAGCCGCAGCACCTCCTCCGACGATGTCTCCCGGCTCGCACAAACGACATCGCTGTTCATGATCTCGCCGACGATGTGTGTCTTCATGGGTCTCGCCCTCCTTGCTCCGCCGCCTCTTCAGGCTCGCAGTCGGCTGCCCCGGCAGGCAGGGCCGGACGTATCAGGAAACGGGCCGACCCGCCCCGCGCGGGTGCACGACGGCGGCGCCGGGCGTCCCACGCCCAGTGGGTCCGTCGTGGCAAGGTGAAATCAGGGCCGACCGGCCCTGGTCCTTGGGTCCGGAAACAAGAAATATCTCGGTGGGCAGGGTCGGTCCTGTCCACCGGCGGACATCGGCGCGGAACGCGGAACAAGCGGAACAAGCGGAACAAGGAGTCTTCGATGGCGGACGGCGAGCAGGACAGCACGATCCGGGTCTTCCTGCTGGACGACCACGAGGTGGTGCGGCGCGGCGTGCGCGACCTGCTGAACGACGAGCCCGACATCACTGTGATCGGCGAGGCCGGCACGGTGGAGCAGGCCCTGGTGCGCGTCCCCGCGCTGCGCCCGCAGGTGGCCGTGCTCGACGTACGCCTGCCCGACGGCGACGGCGTGACCGTGTGCCGCGAGCTGCGCTCCCGGATGCCCGAGCTGGCCTGCCTCATGCTGACCTCCTTCGACGACGAGGAGGCGCTGCTCGACTCGATCATGGCGGGCGCGTCCGGTTACGTCCTGAAGCAGATCCAGGGCTCCGACCTGGTATCGGCTGTCCGCACCGTCGCCAGTGGCCAGTCTCTGCTCGACCCGAGCGCCACCACCAAGCTGATGGCCCGGCTGCGCGGCGGTGAGCAGCAGGAGCAGCAGCCCGACGAACTGCAGGGTCTGACGGAACGTGAGCGGGAGATCCTGGCCCTGATCGGGGAGGGGCTGACCAACCGCCAGATCGGTCAGCGGCTCTACCTCGCCGAGAAGACGGTCAAGAACCACATCTCCCGGCTGCTCGCCAAGCTCGGCGTCGAGCGGCGTATCCAGGCCGCCGTCATCGCCACCCAGGTCCAGGACCGGCAGCGGCAGGAAGGCTCCTGAAATCCCGGGACCGCCGCCTGCCTGTCCCTGTTTCGCTTTCCGGCCGTCCCACCTCGCATCCTCGAGCCGGCCAGTGGTCCCGGCCTCGTACCGCCTCCCAGCGTGGGCCGCTACCGTGGCCCCTGGCCGGAACGACGGGCCGACGGCGAGCGAGGGGCTGGGAGGACAGCTGGTGGGAAGCACCGAGGGCACGCAGGTGCGACTGCCGCAGTTGCGGTTGGACGAACTGCTGGCAGAGTTGCAGGCGCGCCTGGACGCGGCCCGCGGCACTCGGGACCGGGTGCACAGCCTGCTGGAGGCCGTCCTCTCGGTCGGCCGGGAGCTGGACCTCAAGCAGGCACTGCGCAGCATCGTGGAAGCGGCCGCCGTTCTGGTCGAGGCCGAGTACGCGGCCCTGGGTGTGATCGGACCGGACGGGAAACGGCTGTCGGAATTCCTCACGGTCGGCGTCGGCGAGGAGCAGATCACCCGGATCGGGCCCTACCCGGAAGGTCACGGCATCCTCGGTCAGTTGATCCGGCACCCCGAACCGCTGCGGCTGGCCAAGCTCTCGGAGCACTCCGCTTCGTACGGCTTCCCGCCGGGCCATCCGCCCATGAACAGTTTTCTCGGCGTACCGATCCGGGTGCGCGACCAGGTGTTCGGCAACCTGTACCTGACCGAGAAGCGTGGCGGGGCACAGTTCGACGAGGAGGACGAGTCGGTCCTGTCCACCCTCGCCGTCGCCGCGGGCGTGGCCATCGACAACGCCCGCCTGTACGAGGAGTCCCGGCTGCGGGAACGCTGGCTGCAGGCGAGCGCGGAGATCACCCACGGCCTCATGTCCGGCAGCGGCCGCGGTGAGGCCCTCGGACTGATCGCCGAACGCGCCCTGGAGATCACCGACGCGGTGCTCGCCGTGGTCGCGGTGCCCATGGAGGGCACCGGCGCTCTCACGGTGGAACTCGCGATCGGACAGGAGGCGGAAGGCCACAGCGGCCTCGTACTGCCGGTCGACGACAGCCTGATCGGCCGTGCCTTCGCCACCGCCGCGCCCGTCACCAGCCCCGATGTGTCCCGCGGCGACAAAGACTCGGCCGCCCCGCCACGCTTCACCGGACTCGGTCCGGCCGTCGCCGTCCCGATCGGTACCGGCGAGGGTGTGCGGGGTGTGGTGCTGCTGGTCCGTGCGGCGGGCCGGACAGAGTTCACCGACAAGGAGACCCAGCCGCTGCAGGGATTCGCCGCGCAGGCGGCCGTCGCGATGGAGCTCGCGCAGCGCCGGCAGGACGCCGAGCAGATCAGGCTGCTGGAGGACCGCGACCGTATCGCCCGGGACCTCCACGACCTGGCCATCCAGCGGCTGTTCGCCACCGGCATGACCCTGCAGAGCGCGGGCCGGTTCATCGAGCACCCCGAGGCCTCGGAGCGGGTGCTGCGCGCGGTGGACGACCTGGACGAGACGATCAAGATCATCAGGTCGACGATCTTCGGGCTGCGGACACGGGAGGGCGCCGACGGTCCCGGCCTGCGGGCCCGGGCAGTACGCGTGGCCGGCGAGGCGGCACCGGTCCTGGGCTTCGCGCCCAGCCTGCGCATGGAGGGCCTGCTGGACACCCATGTGCCGAAGGAGGCCGCCGATCATGTGGTGGCCGTCCTCTCGGAGGCACTGACCAACACCGCTCGGCACGCGCATGCCGACCGCGCCGAGGTCGCCCTGACGACCGACGGCCGCGAACTCTGCCTCACCGTCTCCGACAACGGCGTGGGAATCCCGCCCGAGGGCCGCCGCAGCGGCCTGCGCAACATGGCCGAGCGGGCCGAACAGCTGGGCGGGGACCTGACGTTCACCGGCCCGCCCGGCGGCGGCACCACGATCGTCTGGCGGGTGCCGGTGGCGGACGCCTAGCGGCGCGCACCTCGTCGCCGCCGCGGTCCGCTCGGCCCACGGCCCACGGCCCACGGCCCACGGCCCACGGTCCGCCGGGGTCGCCGCCTCGGCGCCCAGATGCCACACGTGGGGTGCGAACAGCCGGGACCAGCCGGTGAGTTCGGCCGACGACAACCGCCCTCGCCCGTACGCCGCCGACGACAACGGCCGTCGCCCTTTGCCGACGAGGGCGACGGCCGTCGTGCGAGCGTCGTGCCTCCCCCGACACGAGACCCGCGCGGACGTCCTTGCCACTCGTGGGGACCGCGGGAAGGAGCCGCCCCACCTCTTCGGAGTCGCAAGGACGTGGCACCGCAGCCTGGTTGCCGTCGCGTCCGGAGGGGACTGCCGCGGTTGCTGCCTACGAGAGTGGAACCGGGACGGGCTGCCGGGAAGTGGGCCGACCGGCCCTCGGGGCAGGGTCCGAAGGCCCCGTTGTGACACCGGCCGGACCGCGGGGCCGCCGGTGTGGGCCGAGCGGGTTCGGGCGCCGGGACCATCGGGGCCGCGTGCGGACCGTGTGGCCGCTGACCGGGATCTGCGGGGCGCAGAGGGATCGTCGGCGGCTCGGCCCACCCCACAAGCGATCCGCACAAGGAGCACCGGCATGCCCAGAACCACAGGAGACGGAAAGGGTACGGCGCCCCGTGCGGCGCTCGGCCTCCCCGCCGCCTCCGCGCTCGTCATCGGCAGCATCATCGGCACCGGAGTCTTCGCGCTGCCGTCCGCCCTCGCGCCCTACGGGCCGATCTCCCTCGTCGCGTTCGTGGCCATCACCCTCGGCGCACGACGCCTTCGCCCAGGTGCTGCGCGACCACGGCGCCCGCGTCCGCTCGCCCGCAGGTGCCACTGGCACATCGCCCGGGACACCACCGGCTGGCGTCGGGTGGTCGCCTCGCCCGAGCCGGAGCGGATCGTGGAGACCGACACCATCCACGACCTGCTGACCTGCGGTGCACTGGTGATCGTCGGCGGCGCGGGAGGCGTGCCCGTCACCGCCGACCGGGACACCGGCGCACTGACCGGCGTCGACGCCGTCATCGGCAAGGACCTCACCGCGGCCCTCCTCGCCGAGCACCTCAAGGCCGACTTCCTGCTCATCCTCACCGATGTGCCGCACGTCTACGAGGCCTACGGCGCACCGCGCCGACGACCGATGTGCGACGCCACCCCCGAGGAGCTGCGCCGGCGCGGGTTCCCCGCCGGTTCGATGGGCCCCGAGGCCGAGGCCGCCGCCCGCGTCGTCGAGCGCGTCGGCGGCCTGGCCGCGATCGGCGCCCTGGATGCCGCGTACGAGATCGTGCCCGGCTGCTCGGGCACACTGATCCGCCCGGACCTCACGGCCGGCCGAGCACGGTGCGGTGGCCGAGCTCGGCTCCTGGGAGCCTTGCCGTGCCGTGCGACGCAAGGTCCGGCTCCCGCCAACCAGCCCGCCGGACCGGGACGTTCAGCCCATCCGAAGGAGACCTTCGGCATCCGGCGGGACGCCGCGCACCGGACGAGAGTGAGTGAGGGACGAGGGGCAGTGGCCCCTGTCCGCGCAATCCGGAATACGACGCTGGAATCGGGTCCCCCGATTCAGGAGGTGGAGATCATGCCCCGCACCATCACCGTGGGTCTCGACGGCTCGCCCGAGAGCCGCGCCGCCGCGGAGTGGGCCGCCCGCGAGGCGGAGCTGCGCGGACTGCCCGTGAAACTCGTCCAGGTCTGGGAGCCGGCACCGGCCCCGACGGCGCACGCCCCGTTCCTGGGCGCCGAGACCTATCAGCACTGGACCGAGCGGATTCCCCGGGAGTCCGCCGAGGGCCTGCGGCTGTGCCACCCCGATGCCGAGGTGAGCACGGAGCAGCTCAGCGGTTCGCCTGCCGAGGCCCTGGTCGGCGTGGCGAAGGACGCCGAACTGCTGGTCCTCGGCTCGCGTGGGCTGGGCGGGATCGCCGGTTTCCTGGTCGGCTCGGTCGGACTCGCGGTCGTGGCGCACGCCGAGCGGCCCGTCGTCCTGGTCCGGGCCGGCGAGCAGGCGGCGGACGAGCACGAGTCGGACGCGGACGGTGACCCGTCCGCCGCCGCCTCCTTCCGCCCGGTCGTCCTCGGGCTCGACCTCGACAGCCCCGACGAGACCGTGATCGGGTTCGCCCTCGACGCCGCCGTCCGCCGCAACGCGCCGCTGCGTGTCGTACACGGCTGGAACCCGACGCCGTACTACGCCTACGGCATGGCCCCCGACCCCGGGGTCCGGCAGTTGCTGGCGGACAGCGACGCCAGCGCCCTGGCCGAAGTGCTGGGCCCCTGGCGGCAGAAGTTCCCGGACGTCGAGGTCGTCGCTGAGTCGCGCTTCGGCAGCCCGTCCAACCTCCTGATCGACGCCTCCCGCGAGGCCTCGCTGGTGGTCGTCGGCCGGCGCATCCGCCGGGCCCCCGCGGGTGCCCACGTCGGACCCGTCACCCATGCCGTCCTGCACCACGCCGCCGCCCCCGTCGCCGTCGTCCCGCACGACTGACCCAGCCCGAGGAGCAGACATCCGCCGAGGAGGCCGAGCTGCTGGTGCTGGGCTCCCGCGGCCTGACCGGCTTCACGGGGCTTCTGGTCGGCTCGGTCGCGCCGGGCGTGGTCGCGAAGGCCACGTGTCCCGTCGTCCTCGTACGAGCGGGGGAGGAGGCCGGGGACGAGCACGTACCGGATGACAACGGCAGCCCGTCCACCCGGACCGGATACCTGGACGTGGTGCTCGGCATCGGCCTCGCCGACCCCTGCGACGAAGTGATCGAGTTCGCCTTCGAGGCGGCCAGGCTGCGGCGGGCCCGGCTCCGTGTGGTGCGCGCCTGGCAGCCGCCGTCCGCGATCGGCCTCGGCCCCGGCGACATCGCACTGGTCGACGAGCCCCGGCGGGCCGAGGAGTGGCGGGGATACCTGTCCGCCGTCCTGCACATGTGGCGCGACAAGTACCCTCGAACCAAGGACGACGCGATCCTGGTCAACTCCAGCCGCGGCGGCCTCGTGGACACCGACGCCCTGCTGGAGACGCCGCGCGCGGGGCGGTTGAGCGGTGTCGGCCTCGACGTGTACGAGGAGGAGGCCGGTGTGTTCTTCCTGGACAAGTCGCCGGAGGTGATGACCGACGAACGACTTGCCAGGCTGATGACCTTCAGCAACGTCCTGGTCACCTCGCACCAGGCGTACTTCACCAGGGACGCCGTCGGGCAGATCGCCCAGACGACCGCGGCCAACGTCGAGGACTACTTCGCCGGCCGCTCCGGCGACAACGTGCTGGTCGGCCCCGACACGGCCTGACATCCGCCGGCACGGTCACAGCCGACCCGGGCGCGACGAACGGGTGGCCGATGACATGGCTTCATGGGGTCAGGCGGGCGGCGAGGAAAGCGACGTCGTCCTGGAAGCTGCCTTGGCGCTCGTCGAGGAGGGCCTCGCACAGCTGGGTCGGCGGAGCGGCGGCGTTGACGGCGGCGGCCGCGGCGGCACCGCGCATGCCGGCATCGATCCGGGCGGCCGTGCCGTTCGACCAGTCCGTCGGCGTGCAGCAGCGGGCTGGTGCCCTGCGACAGGGGGCATGCGTGGTCGGGGCGGGGGAGGCCGGGGTCGACGCCGAGGAGCAGGCCGGTTTCTCCGGGCAGGTCGCGGGCCTGGTGGTCGGGAGTGACGGCCAGGAGCGGCGGATGGCCGGCGCTGGACCAGCGCAGCAGCCTGCCCCCGTCGGGCGCCGGTTCGAGGCGGGCGACGAGGACGGTGGCCATGGGGCCGCCGTGCAGGATGTCGCACGGCGGCCGGTAGGTGGGCTCGGGGTCGCGGAGCAACCGTCAGTTCTCCGCGGCGAGTTGGAAGGAGGCGGGCGGGCCGACGAGTCCGGTCAGCAGCATGGCCTGGCCCGTTCGGCGGCTCGAAGAGGCGGGCAGGGGCGATCGCCACACCCGCCTGGACGAGCGCCGGCATCTGTCGCTGCTCCGCCGCGGCCGTTAGCCCGGCGCCCGGCGGCGAGCGACGATGGACGGGGAGAGATCCGCTGACGCGATCCTCGTCCAGGGAGCACCTGGGAAGGTGAGGTACAGATGATGTTCTGGTACGGCCACGGCATGAACGGTTGGGGCTGGGTCGTGATGTCCCTCGGCACGCTGCTGTTCTGGGCGCTGATCATCACTGTCGGTGTGCTGCTCTTCCGAGCTCTGGCCCGCCCCACCCCGCGCGGGGTGGAGCACGGAGCCTGGCAGCCGACACACCCGGGCAACGGCGCCGAGCAGATCCTCGCCGAACGGTACGCACGCGGCGAGATCGACGACGAGGAGTACCACCGCCGACTGGCCACTCTTCGCGGATCATCCGCAGGCCCCTCCCGACCCTCAGGTCCCCCAGGTCGTTAGAACCCGACGCGGTGCGCAGCACCGACCGCGAACCATTGCCGTGCTTCAGCGCGCGGTGCCCCAGGCATCGGCCGGGGAGGACGGCTGCCGCGCAGACAGCCAGGAACGTACTCGCGATGCCGCCGAGGGCGGCGGCACGCTCGGGGTACCCGTCGGAACCGGTGTCCGCGAGCCGGGCCGCGCCGAGCCGGCAGCGGTCGCGCCCTGCAGGATCAAGTCGGCGACGGCGTCGGGATGGGCGATGAGTGACACATGGCAGGAGTTGATCTCCACGGTGTGGGACTTGGCGCGTCTGGCCTGGAAGCGTTCCTGGTCCGGGTTGATGGTCATGTCCTGGCGGCTCACGAGAGCCCAGGACGGAATGTTCTTCCAGGCCGCGACCTTGGCGGTCTGCGAGAACGCCGTCGTCGCGGCCGGGCGCTGGGTGACCCCGAGCAGGTTCGCCCGGCTCCTGGGCAGGCAGGCGGCGAAGAGCGGGTACACCTTGTCCCGCTTGAGGTACAGATCGGTCCCACTGGCCTGAGTCGTTCGATAGGGCACGGAGGTGGTGGCGGTGGCGAGGGCAGTGGGGAACCGGGCGGCCAGGGACATGCCGCTCTCCCCGACGTCGGGCATCTGCGCGGATATGTAGACCAGGGACTTCACCTCCGGGTTGCCCGCCGCGGCCGTGCTGATGACGGTAGGAGTGACCGACCAGGACGACAGGACCTTTGACCGACTTCAGCACCGAGGCGATGTATGCGGAGTCGCTGTACAGGCCGCGCAGCGGATTGGCCGGGGCCATGACCGTGTAACCGCGGCGTTCGAGTCGTTCGATCACTCCGTTCCAGCTGGAGGCGTCTGCGAACGCACCGTGCACCAGGACGATGGTCGGTTTCTCGCCGCTCGCGCCGGCGTCACCCGGCACGGCAGGGGCGGTGGTGGTCGTCGCGCACAGGGCGGCGACGGCGCATCCCGCCGTCGCGAAGCGGAGGGGCAGCGTGCGGCGCAGTGCGCTTCGGACCGTTGCCGTCATGCCGTTCTCGCTTTCGCTGGGCCTCCTATGGCACCTCAGCGTTCACCCATCGGCGGGGGACAGGCACGGCAGCACCGTCCAACCAGGTGAATTTCTCCGGCACCTACAACGAGAAGAGGCCGACGGCAAGTTCCCGCATCAGGCTGCGGCTTCGGTCCGGCCTCCGGTACTTGCCGCCGGGCCGTGCGACTCCCTCACAGCCCACTACGCGCGCAGCGTCCCCCGCGAAGTCGACCGCTGCTCCGGACGCAGCCCCCTCTTCGGCGGTTGAGCCGCCGGAGCCAGTACTTTCAGGACCGGCACCGTCATCACCGTGGTGACCAGGGTCATCAGGACCATCAGGGAGTAGAGGGTCTGGTCGATGAGGTGCAGTTCCAGACCGGTGGACAGGATGACGATCTCCGTGAGACCACGGGTGTTCATGAGGACCGCGGCGATCAGGGACTGCCGCGGTTCGGCGCCGGACAGGTGCGCGCCTGCGTAGGCGCCCAGCGTCTTGGTGCCCGTGGCCACGGTGATGAGGAGGCCGAGCGTGAGGACGGTCTGGCCGCTGAACCCCGCAATGGCGACCTTGCTGCCCGCCACGAAGAAGTACAGCGGCAACAGCAGGCCGCCGGACTGCCGCATCCGGGTGGCGATGCCCGTGCGCAGCAGTGACGGCACGGAGTGCGGCACCATCGCCCCGAACGCGAACGCCCCGAAGATGAAGTGGATGCCGAGCCATTCGGTTGCGGCGGCCGATCCCAGGAGGCCGACGGCAAGGATCAGGAACGCCGTGTCCGCGCCGCCCGCCCCGCGACGGGCGGCGCGGCGCATGAGCGCGGCGAGGAGGGGGCGGACCGCGCCGACCATGACCAGTGCGTACACCGGAAGCAGGGCGAGCCGCACCGGCACGGCGGCGTGGGCGTACGCAATGACGGCGGCCAGGCACACCCACGCCGCCACGTCCGTGACGGCGGCCGCGACGAGGACGACGGCTCCCATGGGCTCGTGGCCCAGGTGGTGGTCGGCCAGGATGCGGGCCAGCACGGGCAGCGCCGTCACGCACATCGCCACCCCGACGAACAGGACGAAGGCCGGATGGCTGCCCGGAGCATGGGCGGATGCCAGGGGCAGGGCGAGCGCCATCCCACCGAGGAGCGGCAGCAGGAGCCCACCTGCCGCGATGCCGCACGAAAGGCCCTTGCTGCCGTGCGGGAGGGCGTCCTTGGTTTCGAGGCCCACCAGGAACATGAACGTTGCCAGGCCCACGTCGGCCAGGGCGGTGAGGGCCGGGCGCGTGTCGGCCGGCAGCACGCGGCCGCTCACCGCCGGGGACAGGACCATGGGGCTGGCCAGGATCCCGGCGACGATCTCGCCCACCACCGGTGGTTGTCCCAGGCGGCTCAGCATGGCGCCGAGGAGCTTCGCGGCGGCGATGACGAACGCGAGGACGAGGAAGAGGTCCGCCTGGGCGTTTCCGGTCACTTGTCCGCCGTACAGAAGAGCCGGGCCGCGCCGAGCACGCGCCGGTGGGCTTCGTCGCCGCCCACCGTGATGCGTACGCCGGCCCCCGGATAGGCCCTGACCCGCACACCGGCCGCGAGTGCGGCCTGGGCGAAGCGTTCCGTCGCGGCTCCGAGCGCGAGCCACAGGAAGTTCCCGTACGACGGCAGCGGATCGAGTCCCTCGGCGCGCAGGCCGGCCGACAGCAGTGAGCGCCCACGCCGTACGGCGTCGAGCCGGGCCGCGAGCTGTCCGTGCTGCTCCAGGGAGACCTGCGCGGCGTGTTCGGCGGTGCGGGTGACCGAGAACGGGAGCAGTGTCTTGCCGGCCGGGCCGGCCAGGTCGGGGGCGGCCAGGGCGTATCCGGCACGCAGCCCGGCGAGACCGTACGCCTTGGAGAAGGTGCGCAGGAGCACGAGCCGGGGAGCAGTGCGCAGCAGGTCCAGGTCGTGCGTCTCCTCGTGCTCGTCGAACTCCACGTACGCCTGGTCGAGGACGGTTACGACGTGGGGCGGCAGCGATCCGAGGAAGGCGGCCAGGTCGGTGCGTGGGATGCGGCGGCCGGTGGGGTTGTGCGGGGAGCACAGGATGACGATGCGGGTGCGGGTGTTGACCTTCGCCGCGAAGGCCGACAGGTCGTGCTCGCCCGAGGGTGTCAGCGGGACCGGTGTGCCCTGGGCGCCCGCCGTCGTGATGAGGAAGGGGTACGCGTCGAAGCCGGGCCACGGGTAGAGGACTTCGTCGCCGGGGCCGCACAGCGCGAGCAGCAACTGGTGCAGGACGGCGCCGCTGCCGGGGCCGACCGCGACCTCTTCGGGGTCGGTGGCGAAGTGCCGGGCGACGGCTTGCCGCAGTGTGCGCGCTGTGGGGTCGGGATACAGGTGGACGCTGCGCGCGCTGAGGTGCAGCGACTCGACGACCGCCGGGAGCGGAGGCAGAGTCAGTTCGTTGTTGGCCAGGTCGAGCAGGCCGTCGGTGTCCTTCGCCGGCGGATCCGCCGCGCGGTAGGCGGGAAGCCGGGAGATCTCCGTGGTACGGAGAGGGACAGAGGGTACCTGGTTCGTGGGCATGAACGTCCTCGGCGGCTCAGCGGGACGGGGTGTGTCGGACGGGGGTCACTGGTGCGGCCATTTCATGAAGCGCCGCAGCCCGTACAGGAGCGGGGCGCCGCCACTGCGGACGATCGTGCGGACTTCGCCCAGCACCAGGGTGTGGTCGTGGACGTCGAGCAGTCCGGTCACGCGGCAGTCGGCCACGGCGAACGCGTCGTCCGCGAGGTGCGGCAGACCGGAGGGCGAGCGGCGCCAGCACACCCGCGCGAACCGATCGGGCTCGGGCCCCGCGAACAGCTCGGCCGTGCGCTGCCCCCCGCTGTGCAGGAGGTTGACGGCGAAACCGCCGTGCGCGGTCACCGCCTCCAGCGTGGCGCTGCCTCTGCGCAGGCTCACCAGCAGCGTGGGCGGGGCCACGGTGACGCTGGTGAGCGAGGAGCAGGTCATGCCGCGCGGCGTGCCCTCGGCGTCCAGACTGGTCACCACTGTGACGCCGGTGGGAAAGGAGCTCATCAGATCGCGATAGCGCCGCTCGTGCGCAGCGGTGGCGACCTTCCGGTGCGGTGCGGTCGCGCCGCTCATGAGGCGCCGTGCAGCCGGCGCAGCAGCTGGTGGGTGGAGGGCAGGGAGCGCACCCACTCGTGCTGTTTCCGTTTGATGTCCGCGAACAACTGCTCGGCCCGGGCGACGGATTCCGGTTTGTGGGCGAGGGAGGGCAGCGGATTGCGGGGGAGCATGCCGAGTCCGGCGAAGATGCAGTAGTAGCTGCCGTTGGTCCAGAAGTTGCGGAACTCGGCCTCGAAGTTCCCGTAGTAGGTGCCCTCGTCGCTGATGGGCAGGTTCACCGGCAGTCCGGCCCGGTAGGTCTCTGCCTTGTCCTTGATGCCGTCAGCGAGTTTCAGCTCCTTGTTGGCCCGCCAGAACCGTGTGTCCGTACGCGGTGAGAAGTAGTAGTGGGCCTGGAGGAAGTCCCGGGTGTCGTCGAACATTTCCTGGATCTCGCGGTTGAACCGGTCGCTGAGCACCGGGTCGAAGGTGCGGTCGGGGAAGTGTTTGGCGAGCATGTGGATGGCGGCGTAGACGAAGTAGATGCCGCTGGACTCCAGGGGTTCGACGAAGCAGGACGCCAGGCCGACGCTGACGCAGTTGCGCACCCAGGCCCGGCGGTTGCGGCCGACGCGGAAGCGGATGTGGTTGAACGGGGTCTGTTCGGGGTCGAGCCCCCACAGCCGGGCGAAGTCGGCGGTGGCCCGGTCGCGGTCGGCGAAGTGGCTGGAGAAGACGTAGCCGCTGCCGAACCGGCCGAGCATGGGGATCTTCCAGGTCCAGCCGGCGGGCATGGCTATGGAGGAGGTGTAGGGCTCGACGCCGTGTGTCTCGTCGTCGTGGGGCAGTGCGGTGGCCACGGCGCTGTCGCACAGCAGGTGGTCGCTCATGTCCAGGAACGGCTCGCCCATGGCCTGGTTGATGAGCAGGCCACGGAAGCCCGAACAGTCGATGAAGAGGTCGCCGTCCAGCAGCCGCCCGGACTTGGTGCGCAGTGCCGTGATGTAGCCGCGCTCGTCGGTGAGGGCTTCGGTCATTTCTTCCTCGACGTGCTCGACGGCCTGCTTGGTGACCGCGAAATTGCGCAGGAAGTCGGCGACGAGCTGTGCGTCGAAGTGCCAGGCGTAGTTGGTTGCGCGGCGCGAGTCCAGCCAGCGGGGCGCCTTGCCGGCGTCCATGATCGCCGTGTCGACGAAACAGGCGTGGTCGTAGGGCTCCGTGGTCTCGCCGCGCAGCGTCTTGGCGGCCCAGTAGTGGGACAGCGGGACGTGATCGGCGGACGGCAGCAGACCGAAGGGGTGGTGGAAGGTGTCCGCGTGCCCGTCGACCGTACGCGGGCTCGGGCTGCCCTCGCCCGGGGTGCGCCAGTTGATGAACTTGACGGCCATCTTGTAACTGGCGTTGCACTCGCGCATCCACTCCTCTTCGGCGATGCCGAGGTAGTCGAAGAAGGCGCGCTGCAGGTTGGGGATGGTGGCTTCGCCGACGCCGATGCGCGGGATGGCCGGCGCCTCCAGAACCGTGATCTTCACGGTGTTCTGCAACGCCTTGCCGAGGTAGGCCGCGGTCATCCAGCCGGCGGTGCCGCCGCCGAGAATGACGACCTTCTTGATGCGGGCGTCGTCGTGGGTGTCCAGGTGGCTGTCGGTTCGGTTGCTCATGGGATGCCGTCCTGATTCGTCTGTGATGATGCGGAGGCGGAGGTCAGTCGGTGAGCAGGCCGCGGGCGTGCAGGTCGGCGATGACCGGGCCGGGGAGCCGGGCGGCACGGGTCTGGGCCCGGGTGAGCGTGCTGGGGATGCTCTGCTCGAACGAGAAGAGGCCGTGGGGGTCGTAGCGGCGCTTGACCTCCATGAGGCGCGGCAGACCGTCGCCGTAGTAGGCGTGCAGCCAGTTCTCCAGATCGCGGTCGGGGCTGTTCACGTAGGCGCCGCCGGTCATGAACGGGAGCATCTCCGCGCGGGTGCCGGACAGCCAGTCCAGGTGTTCGGCGTCGGTGCCCGGATCGCTCCAGTGGCCGAGGTACTCCACGCACAGGAAGGCTGCCCGGTGCGCGAATGCGGAGTGATCGGGCGGCACGTCGGCCAGGACCGCTCCGCCCAGGCCGTACAGACCCGTCTTGACGCCGGGCGGCGCCTTCTCGTGCCGGCGGCCCAGGGTGCGCAGTGCCTCGGTGCCGAGTGGGCCTTCGGCCAGCGCTGGAGTGAACTTGGCGCGCACGGAAGGCACTTGTTCGGTCCAGGTGCCGATGCTGTCCCCGTACGGAAGGGCGCGTACGGAGGTCGTACGAGGCCGACAGGCGGTGGTCAACGGCCGGAGCAGGGCGGTGAGTTCGCGCTCGCCTCCTTCGAACAGGCCGGTGGCCAGGGCCCTGTCGGTGGAGACGGGGAAGAGGTTGAAGCGGGAGTTCACCCGTGGGTCCGCCTCGCGGAGCCAGTGCTGCCAGGCGTCGAGTGCGGCGATGCCGTCGCGCGCGTCCCATTCCAGTGCGAACAGGGTCACGTCGCCGATCGGGCGCATCGCGAACGTGTAGGAGGTGACGATCCCGAAGTTCCCGCCACCGCCTCCGCGTGAGGCCCAGAGCAGGTCCGGATGGTGGTCCGCGTCGACCGTCAGCTCCTCGCCGCGGGCGTCGACCAGGGTGAGTGCGACCAGGTGGTCGATGAGCAGGCCGCGGGAGCGCACCAGCATGCCGATGCCGCCGCCCAGGACGTGTCCGCCGATGCGGATGTCGGGGCACACGCCGGCGGGGATCGTGCCGCCGAGCGCCCACAGCGCCGCGTACGCCTCGCCGAGCAGGACGCCCGGGCCGAGTGTGGCGCGGGTGCGGTCACCGTTGACCGCCAGCGCCGCCAGGCGCGACACGTCGATGACGATGCCGTCGTCGAGGCCGCTGAACCCCTCGCTGTTGTGGCCGCCGGAGCGGATCCGGAACGGGATGCCGCGTTCACGGACGTAGCGGAGCGCTGCTGCCGTCTCGTGGCTGTCACCCGGCAGGAGGACGGCCCTGGGCCGGTAGTCGAAGCGCTCGTTCCACTGGCGCCGCGCCGTTTCGTAGCGTGTGTCGTCGGGTGTCACCACCGTGCCGATGGTGTCCGGATACGTTCCCATCAGGCGGCGTCCTCGTGGCCTCGGGCGAAGAACCTGATGGGCGTCCGCGCCGCCCGGTCCCCGTCGGCCGACGGCGGCTGCCAGGCGGCGAAGGTGTGGGTGACACCGCTGCCGCGGCTCTCCAGATAGCAGATGATGTTCAGCGGCCAGCCGGCGCTGCGGAAGAGGTACTCGTCCATGCGGCTGGGGTTCTCGCTCAGCAGCTCCCTGCGTTCGTGCGGAGGGCCCACGCGGTGCCAGTCCGGGTGCATGTGGACCGAGCCGAGCATCTCCAGGTCCGCCGCCTCGAACTCGCGGACCACCTTGAGGAGCTGGCGCGAGTCGCACCAGAATCCGCGCTCGCCGTCGTCGTACTGCTTGCCGAAGCGGGGCACGATGTTGTCCCGGAACTCCTCCAGCGGTACGTCGTCGACCGCGCGGACGTTGGCGGCGAAGGCGACGCGGCGCACGGTGAGGGCGTCGCCGTCCAGCGTGCCGCCCAGCAGGCCGAAGCTGTTGGGGCGGTGCAGACGTGAGCCGCCCGCGGCCACGGAGGCCAGGCCGAGCCGGTATTGGGCGACGGCGTCCTCGATGAACTCGGTGAAGACGTCCACGTCCGCGACGATCGCCGTGACGGCGGAGAAGGGGCTCACGGGCGGCGGAGCCTTCGTGTCGGCGTGTGCCGGGTGAGCGGTGCGTGGTGTATGGGCTTGCGCCGTCCCGGATTCGGGCATGACGGCGCTCCTTTCCGTGTGCGGGGGTGAGTGCGGTCCGTGCGTCGTCAGGCGGGCACGGGTGGCCGGGATGCGGTGGCCGGGCGGGTCAGACGATGCCGCCGTTGGACCGGACGACCTGTCCGTTGATCCAGCCGCCGGCTGGGCCGACGAGGAAGCTCACCAGATCGGCGATGTCCTCGGGGCGGCCGATGCGGCCGAGCGGCACCTGCCGGGCGAGAGCCTCGATGTCCTCGGGGGTTCTGCCGCGCAGGAACAATTCGGTGCCGGTCGGGCCCGGAGCAACGGCGTTGACCGTGACGTCGCGCCCGGCCAGCTCCCGCGCGAGGTGACGGACCAGCACCTCTACGGCGGCCTTGCTCGCGTTGTAGACGGCCTGTCCCGGCACGCCCAGGGCGATCGACGAGCTGGAGAAGGCCAGGACGCGCCCGCCGGGCCGCACGTGCCGGGCCGCGGCCCGCAGGAGACGGCAGGTTCCCAGGAGGTTGACGTCGACCACGTGTCGCAGGTCCGCCTCGTCGGTTTCGGCCAGGGGGCCGCGTCGGCGGGCGTGGGCGCCGGCACAGCCGATGACGATGTCGACGCCGCCGAATTCCTTCTCGGCACTTGCGAACAGCGCGTCGACGGTTTCCGCACGGGCGATGTCACCGCGTACCGCGACGGCACGGACCGCCGTGGCCTTCTCGATCCGGCGCACCAGCGCATCGGCGGACGAGGAGTCCTGGGCGTAGCCGACGACGAGGTCGACGCCGCTGTCGGCGAGGCGCTGTGCGAGGGCCGCGCCGATGCCACGGGTGCCGCCCGTCACGATCGCGACCCGCCGCGTGGAGGCCGTCATCGCCCCTCCTCCGTTATCTCGCCGAGCGCGGCCTGGCCCCGGGCCGCCCACGGCGAGCCCTCGGCGCCTTCGAAGCGGCGCTCGTAGGCATGGAGGAATCCGATGCGGTCGGACACGGGATCATCGGGGCGGTTGAGGAAGGGCAGGTCGGAGTCGACCATGTGCCGGATGGCGAGGAGCGGCACCGGGCTGCGCAGGGGCCTGAACGCGGGGTTGTGCAGGCCGCCTTGGGCGCTGCGCGGATGGAACTTGCCGATCATGAGGCCGGAGGCGACGAAGCTCGCCTTGAGCCTGCGGTGGGTCTCGTCCACCACGTCGGCGGCGTCCTCCTCGGCGACGTCGGGCAGGATCACCACGATCGCCTTGTCCAGGGCGCCGGGCCCGGACGTCGGTTCCATCGCGAGGAAGGCGGTGCGGTTGGCGGCGATGGCCTCGTCGATGTCACCGCGGGTGCGGCCCTGGGTGCGGACCACGGTGAAGGCGACATGGTTCGCCGCCAGTGCGCGCGGCATGTAGGGACAGACCGAGCCGCCGCGTCCGAGGCCGGGATGCGGCCGGCACAGGAACTCCTCGCACCAGGCGGCGGTGCGTTCGATGACGGGCAGATCGCGGCTGAGGCGGGCCAGTTCGTCGTAGCGGTAAAGGAAGGGTGCTGCTGTCGTGTTCATGGAGCCCCCGTCAGGAAGGTCACCAGGTGATGGGCAGACAGGCCGGGGCATGGGTGACCATGCCGGGCTGCCACGGCACTTCGTCCGCGGGGACGGCCAGGGCCAGCCCCGGAACGTCGTGTACGAGGATCGTGATGGCCTCGTGCAGCTGAATGCGCGCCAGATGGGCGCCGATGCAGTAGTGCGGTCCCTTGCCGAAGGCGAGGTGGCCGGGTGACGGCCGGTGGATGTCGAACCGGTCCGGGTCCGGGCAGTGCCGCTCGTCGCGGTGCGCCGAGGAGATCAGCGGCATGACGCCCTGCCCTTGGGTCACCCGCCCCGAAGGCAGGTCGACGTCTTCCCGGGCGACGCGCAGGAAGCCGACGTCGGCGGGGAAGTCGTGGCGCAGGATCTCCTCGACGGCCGGCGCCACCAACTCGGGGTCGGCCACCAGGTCCTCGTACTGGTCGCGGTGACGCAGCAGGCTGAACACCCCGCGCCCCAGGGTGGTCATGGTGGTCTCGTGGCCGGCGAGGAGCAGGGACCGCGCGGTGTCGATGAGCTCCGCCTCGGTGAGCCGGTCCTCGCCGTCGCGTGCCGCGATCATGGCGTCCAGCAGGTCCGTACCGGGCTCGCGCCGGTGGCGCTCTATCAGGTCGGTCAGGTAGGCGTAGAAGTCGGTGCGCCCCTGGGCCCGTGCGGCCGCCCGGTCGGGCCCGATGGTCATGGCCGTCTCGGACCAGTCACGGAACCGGTCGAGGTCGCAGTCGGCGACGCCGAGGATCTCAGCGATCACCCGGATGGGCAGCTGACGGGCCAGGGCGGTCGTCAGATCGGCCGGTGGGCCGGCCGCCACCATGTCGTCGACGAGCGCCTGCGCGATCGCCCGGATGCGCGGGCGCCATGTCTCGCTGCCGCGTACGGAGAACGGGCGGGACAGGATCCGGCGCAGCCTGGTGTGGCGCGGCGGGTCCAGGTTGATCAGGGTGTCGCGGTCCTCGGACATGTCCGCGTCGGGCTGGAGCCGAGGAGAACCCGGCCGGTTGAGGTCGCGGCTGAAGCGGGGATCGGTGAGTACGGCCTCGACGTCGGCGAAGCGCACCGCGACGCGGACGACGTCACCGCTGGGCAGCACGGCGTCGCCCAGCGGGTCGTGGGTGCGTCGCCGGGCACAGCTGCGCGGTACCCCGCCCAGCGGCTCGTCGAGGAAGGGAAATGCCTCGGGTGCCATGGTGTTCAGTCCTCGAAGGTGAGCAGGGGGACGTCCCACAGGTCGGCGTGGACCGGTCGGCGCATCGCCGGCGCGAGGACCTCGATCACGAGCATTTCGGTGAGGTACTGAACGGTGGCCGATATCAGGTGACTTGAGTACGCGAGTGCCGCGTGCTGTTTGAGGCCGACGGTGACGTGCACGTGGGGGACGATCTCGTCCTTGGCGGGGTCGTAGGAGAAGGTGCCGCAACCCATGGCCTCTACCTTCTCCAGATGGACCGGAAGGCGCACGGGCGCTTCGGGGTCTTCCACCCGCTGGCAGGTGCCCGCGATCTCGGTCTCGGCGAATGCGGCGAGGAACATGGGGACGTATCCCTGCTGGATCCCGTTGTCCCTGCAGAAGCGGGCCAGGGACGGCAGGAAGTGCTCGCCGTGGTCGAAGTTGACTCCGAAGGTCCTGCCGGGTTTCAACTCGTGGGTTCGCATGGGTGGTTCACTCCTGTCGCGCAGGTGGGCAATGGGGAGCGGAGGACGGTGTCACAGGGTGATGCGCAGGTCCTGGGACTGGAGCCAGGTGTTCAGGTCCAGAACCATCTCCAGGCTGATGCGGGTCAGGGTGGACGTGGTCGCCTGGGGTGGTGAGTCGAGCAGGCTCCGGACGGCCCGCTGGTCGAGGAGCGGCAGCACCGGAGCGGTGCCGTCGGCGACCAGCCCGGCGAGGGTGGCCCGCAGGGCGAGGCCGTAGGCGGGGTCCTGGGTGGCCGGGTAGGGGCTCTTGCGCCGTTCGAGGACCGAGGCCGGCAGTAGGTCCTGGAAGGCGGCGCGCAGCAGGCTCTTCTCCCGCCCGTCGAACGTCTTCATCGACCAGGGCGTGTTGAAGACGTACTCCACCAGACGGTGGTCGCAGAACGGAACCCGCACTTCGAGGCCGTGCGCCATGCTCAAGCGGTCCTTGCGGTCGAGGAGCATCGTCACGAAGCGGGTCAGGTGCAGATAGGAGATCTCCCGCATCCTGCGCTCCGTCGGATCCGCCGCGTCGAGGTGCGGCACCTCGGCCAACGCCTCGCGGTAGCGGTCGCGTTCATAGGAGACGACGTCGAGTTCCTTGCGCAGCGCCGGGTCGAAGAGATCGTCGGGGCGCTGCCGGCGCATCATGAACACCAGCCAGGGGAAGGTGGGCGCGGCCACCGCCTCGGGCAGGTGGAACCAGGCGTACCCGCCGAACACCTCGTCGGCCGACTCGCCGGACAGGGCCACCGTCGAGTGTTCCCGGATCGCTTGGAACAGCAGGTGCAGGGAGGTGTTCATGTCCCCGCTGAACTGCGGGTATTCCCATGCCCGGACCACATCGGCGCGCAGCGCGGGCTCGGCGAGCCGGGTGGCGTCGAGCACGATGTCGGTGTGGGTGGGGCGCAGATGCCGTACGACGTCGTGGACGTACGGTCCGTCGGGTGAGCCGCGCATCCCGTCGTCCTCGAAGTGGTCGGCGAGGCCGGCGAAGTCCACGGCGAAGGAGCGCAGGCCGCCGTGGCGCAGCCCCAGGGCGGTGATGGCGCTGGAGTCGAGGCCGCCCGAGAGCAGGGAGCACAGCGGGACGTCGGCCACCAACTGCCGGTCGACGATGTCTTCCAGCAGTCCCCGCACCGTCGTGATGGTGGTGTCGAGGTCGTCGGTGTGGTCACGGGCCCGCAAGGTCCAGTACCGCCGCTTGCGCAGCCCCTCGCGCCCGAAGCGCAGGAGCTGTCCGGGGCGCAGCTCGTGCAGCCCCTTGTAGAGGGAGTGCTCGGGCGTCCGGGCAATGGTGAGGATCTCGCGCAGCCCGTCGGCGTCGATGGCCCGCGGCGCCCGCGGATGCGCGAGGATCGCCTTGGGTTCCGACCCGAACAGAAGCCCCCCAGCTGGTAGTTGGCAGTAGAAGAGAGGTTTGACGCCCATTCGGTCGCGCACCAGCAAGAGCTCTTCCGTGCGGGTGTCCCAGATCGCGAAGGCGTACATGCCGTTCAGCCGCTCGACTACCTCTTCTCCCCACTGGAGGTAGCCGCGCAGGACCACTTCGGTGTCGCTGCTCGTATGAAAGCGGTGCCCCTTGTCTTCCAGCTGGGCGCGCAGCTCGGGGAAGTTGTAGACCTCCCCGCTGTAGGTCAGGACGGCGGCCGTGGCCTCCGCGGCCATGGGCTGGCGGCCTCCGTCAGGGTCGATGACGGCCAGTCTCCGATGGCCCAGCGCCGCGTGGGGGCTCAGCCATGTTCCCGTGTCGTCGGGGCCGCGAGGGGCGAGCGTTTCGGTCATGGCGGACACGACGGCCCGCTCTGTAAGGAGGTTTCGTTCGAAGTCGACCCAGCCTGCGATACCGCACATTCGGCTGTCCATTCATGGTGTCCCGCGTACAGCGTGTCTCACCGTCTTGCGGCGGGAGCACGCTCGTATGCCGCCTGTCTTCGGACATTCGCGTCCGCAGAGCGCGGAAACTCGAATGGCAGGTCCGCCCAGGATCAGGACCTACATCGGGAACTGGCAGTGTGCGCCAGTATCCGCCCCCGTGGATGCACCGCAGACCGTATCAAGGGTTTGGAGATCGACCTTTCTCACGGTGTGGCTCTGGCCAGGATCCACAGGCATCGAGCCGGAGGAGAAACGGACACTGCGACGGTGGGATACGGGCATCTCGACGTGATGCTTCGGGCAATCCCCAGCGTCCGCCACGCAGTGCGGGAACCGGAGGTGTGCAAACGGGCATGGGATCTTGCCTGGGGTGGGCTGTGATCGACGCAGACTTGGCGTGGAAGGCGCGCTTCAACCAATAGTGAAACATGGACATTTGAATTCTGAATTATTCACCAAAAGCGTTCATAGTGTTCGACGGTCATTTGTTGCTTTGTTGATGGACGTGGTGGTTATGGGGGCGGGTAATTCTGTGCCGTGTGCACGGAGGCTGCTTCCCATGCGCGGATGCCCGCAGCGATTTCCTCGGTGCCAGGTGACTCAGGATTGCGAATACGACGGGCGGCGGTGATCGTCCGGCGGAGTTCGACCAGCAGCAGTCGCTCGTGCGAGCCCACAACTGTCCGGATACGGCCGCGTTGCCCGAGCGACCAGCGCGGCATCGTCCCCGAAGCCGCCGTCGCAGAACGTGACGATGTCCTCCTGGCCGTGGAAACGGCCGGCCGAGTTCCGGGCCTCGGAGAAACCGTCGGTGTAGAGCACCAGGGTGTCGCCGGGCTCGAAGGGGAAGGTGTCCACGGTTCCACCTGCGGCCTGGGGCAGCCACATGCCGAGCGGAGTCGTGTACTGCTGCGGGGCGAGGGCGGTGGCCTGCCCGTCGTGCAGCCGCACGGGGGCTGGGTGTCCGCGGTTGAGGACCCGGATCTCGGGTTTGTCGTCCGGGATGTCGGCCAGCGCGGCCGGGAAGGACTCGTCCGGGTGGGTGTCGTCTCTGCGCGGCTGGGCCAGGCTCCAGCACACGGTCGCCTCCAGCTCGGTCCGCAGCGCCGGAAGCGTCGGCTCGCGGTGAGCCGCCCTCCGGAACGCGCCCAGCGCAAGTGCCGCGTTCTCGAGGGCGGGTAGGCCCTTGCCGCGTACGTCTCGGATGAGGAACCGGGTGCCGCGACGGGTGCGTACGGCTCCTTACAGGCCGCCGCCGATGTGTGCCTGGTCCGTCGCGGCCCGGTGGACGCCGGCGACGCGGAGCGTGCCGATCCGCTCGGGCAGGGGTTGCAGCACGACCTGCTGTGCGGCTTCCGCCACTGACCGTACCTGCCTCGGCTCAGCGCTGTGCCGTTCCCGCAGACGGCAGAAGAGCACGGTGAGGGCGGAGATCACGACGAGCGCCGACACGGCGGGGGCTCCGATGAGCGCCGTGAGCCTCGAGCCGCCGAACGAGGCGGTGAGTGCCGGTCCGACCACGAGCAACGGCCCGAGGATGTACTGCGGCGAAAGGATGTCGGCGATCGTGATGGCCAGGATCAGCGCGATCGGGATGGCCACGAGGCCCCGGTTCGTCTGCGGTGACCCGCTGACACCTCCGCGACGCTGGAGGCGCGTACACCTGGATCCACCCGGGCATCGGTCGGCACGTAGTCGGCGGGAGGCCGCAGACACGACGGGACGGGCGGGCTCAGGCTTTTGCCGGGCCGATGTTCCGGGGCACGCCGGACGCCTGACCGCTCACCTGCTGTCAGCGCTGACGTGAGCAGCTCGGCGGGACACCGGATGCGCCGGGTGAGGTGCCGCGCGACGCCTCACCCGGGGGAGCCGGGCCGTGTGAGCAGGCCGTTTGACCGGAGGACGGCATAGCCGATGCCGGCACCCGCCGCAACCGGCCATTCGAGGGCACCTGCGACCGCCAGAACACCGAGGCCGGCGTACAGGGGCAGGCCGCCTTTGGCGGGCAGCAGGCGGCGGACGGTGGCCACGGGGACCGTCGCAGCGGTCACAACCCTGGTGGCTGCCTCGCCGAGCGCCGGCAGGGTGATGGTGATCGTACGTCCGCCGGAGGCCGCGGCGGGTACCTGCGTCGGTGGTTTCGTCGTCGGCTTGGCCTCCGACCGCTGCGTCGTCTTCGTACTGGAGGCGGGGCGCGACGACTCTGTGCCCCGTGTGCTCGGGCGTTTCCCAGCGGTCTTCGGAGTGGTCACGGTTCACATCCGTTCGTGGGTCCGGGACTTTGTCCCCCAACGCGGCACACGCTACTGGCGGGCACATGGCCCTGCGAGTCACGGGAAGCCATTCGGATCAGCATGCCGGGCGGGTGTGTCCGGGGCGGGTGAGGATGATCGCAAGGGGACGAGGGATCGGCCTGCTCCGGAGGTGGCACGCGGATGTCGCTGCTGTCAGAGGTGCGTCTGCCGCTGCCGCTGCCGGCACCGCTCACCGGCAGTTTGGGTTGTGGGGTGACCGCCGGTGTGCGCGCGGCCGCGCATGTGGCCGCGATGCTGCTCGGGCTGGAGCGGAGGGATGTGTGGTCCCGTTCGGGGCGCTGCCACATCGAGGTGCGGGGGGTACGGGGTCCCCGCGGGATGTCGGTGGGCCGGAGCGTGGAGCGTGCACTCGAGGAGCATCCCGGTGTGCTGTGGGCGCGAGTGAATGCCGCGGCGGAGCGGGTCGTCGTGGAGCTGGCCTCGCCGCCCCCGCCGCAGCAGGAGCTGATCGAGATCGTCGTCCATGCGGAGGCCCATGAGGCCGCCGCCCCCGCTGAGCCGGGAGCGTTCGACGAATGGTGCCCCCAACCGCTCCATCCGTGCGAAGGCCCACGCTGGCGATCGGCGGTTCCGGTCCTGGCGGCGGACATCGCGGGGCTCCTGCTCACGGCTGCCACGCGCGTGTCGCCGTGGACTCCGCTGCCGGCGGAGGTGGGGGCGCTGGCCAGTGCCGCGCTGTGCCACCCGTGGCTGCGCAGGCTGGCGACGCCGGCCCTCACCGGGCATGAGCGCACGGAGTCGGTACTGCCGGTGCTGAACGCGATGGTCCAGGGCGTGGCCACGCGCGGCGGAGGGCTGGTGCTCGACGTCGTGCAGCGCGTGGCGCAGTGGCGGGAGGCGAACGCTGCCCTGGAGGCGTGGTCCCTGGCGGAACCGCGGCTGGTGCCGGGGCCGGAGCATGCACGGGCCGAGCCGATCGTGGTGGAACGGCCGCAGGCTCACGAGGACGTGACGCTGCGCTACGCCCGACACGCCATGGGGGCCGGCGCGGCCGTAGGCGCCCTGACCACGCCGTACGCCGGGCCACGGCGTGCGCTCGCGGTCGCCCTGTCCAGCATGCCGAAGGCGCCGCACGCCGGACGGGAGGGCTTTGCCACCACCCTGGGCAGGTTCCTCGCCCTGCGTGGCGTCGTGGCCATGGACCGCAGCGCGCTGCGCCGCCTGGGGCAGGTGGACACCGTGCTCCTGGACGCGGACGTGCTGCGCAGCCGCCGCTACGAACTGACCGAACTGGTGCTGTTCGACGGCGCCGGACCCGAGCAGGTCTCCGACCGGCTCTTTGCCCTGTTCGACCCGGCCGCGCCTGCGCAGGTCCACTGTGACGGCGAGGGCTGGGCGCTCGGCCCGCTGGAGGACCTGGATCTGACCGGCCTTACCGGGCGCCGGGCCGCGGACCGGCTGCGGCACCGGGGCAGTGAACGCGTGCTGGGCCTGGCCCTCCGGCGCCGCCTGGTCGCCGTGGCGGGGGTGGCGATGCAGACGCTTCCGGGTGCGCAGGCTCTGGTGGCGGCGGCGCGCCGGTCGGGTCTCCGCGTCGTCCTCGCCGGCGACCAGCCCTGCCCGGAGCTGGGATTCGCCGATGCGATGGTGCCCGCAGGGGGCCACCTGGTGGCGTCGGTGCGCGCGTTGCAGGCGGACGGTGCCGTGGTGCTGCTGGTATCGGGGAACCGCCGTGCCCTCGGGGCGTCCGACTGCGGCATCGGGGTCCACCGGGAGCAGGAGCCGCCGGCCTGGGGCGCGCACCTGCTCGTGGGCACCGACCTGGACACGGTCGCCCTGATCCTGACCGGAGTCGGCGTGGCCCGCCAGGTCGACCGGGACAGTGTGCTGCTGGCCGCGAGCGGCAGCGGCATCGGCGCGGTAGCGGCGATGCGGGCGGCGGCCGCAGAGGCATGCTCGCGGGGCCAGGCGGCGTGCAACACCGCCGGGGGAATCGCCTTCTGCCTGGGCGCCTGGCGCGCCCGGCAGCTGTGCTCACGCCCCGTCACTCCCTCCGTGGAGACCGTGCCCTGGCATCTGATGCCGTCCGCGCGGGTCCTGGACCGACTGGGCTCGAGCAGCGACGGGCTGTCGGAGGAGGAAGCGGCCTTGCGGGCCAAGGGGTCGTGGCGAACCGGCACGCCGCAGACCACCCTGCCGTCGGCGTTCATCGAAGAGCTGGCCAACCCGCTGACACCGGTGCTCGCCGGCGGGGCGGCTCTGGCGGCCGCCGTCGGATCGAGCGCGGACGCGGCGCTGGTCGCCTTGATCACCACGGCGTCCGCGCTGGTCGGCGGGGTGCAGCGGGTGCGGACCGAGCGCGCTCTCGCCGAGTTGACCGCCCGCTCCGCGGTCGGGGCACGGGTGCGACGCGGGGGACGCGTGCGGCTGGTCACCGCGGAGGACCTGGTGCCGGGGGACGTCGTCCTCCTCGGGCCCGAGGACGTGGTGCCCGCCGACTGCCGACTGCTGGAGACCGAAGGGCTCGAGGTGGACGAGTCGTCGCTGACCGGCGAGTCCCTGCCCGTCCCCAAGGATCCGGCTCCGGTGGTCGCCGCGCAGCTCACCGACCGCTCCTCGATGCTCTACGAGGGCACCACCGTCTCGGCCGGGCGGGCGGTCGTCGTGGTCGTGGCCACCGGGGCGGCCACCGAGGTCGGGCGCACCATGGCCAGTGCGCGGGAGGCGGCTCCGGTGACCGGGGTCGAGGCACGGCTGTCGTCGCTGACAAGGGCCAGTCTGCCCGTGGCGGCGGCCTCCGCGGCGGCGGTGGCCGGGGCCGGGCTGCTGCACGGGCGCCCGCTGGCGCAGAGCCTGACCTCGGCGGTCAACCTGGCCGTCGCCTCGGTCCCCGAGGGGCTGCCCTTTCTGGTCAACGCGGCACAGCTGGCCTCCGCGCGACGCCTGGCCGAGCACGGCGCGCTGGTGCGCAACCCGCGCACGATCGAGGCGCTGGGCCGGGCAGATGTGCTGTGCTTCGACAAGACCGGCACCCTCACCGAAGGTCGTCTCCAGCTCGTCGCCGTCGCCGTCGGCGACGGGGAGCGGGCCCTCCCTCTCGACCGGCTCGGCCCGCGGCACAAGGCGGTCCTGGCCGCCGCGTTCCGTGCCACCCCCGCCGCCCGGCAGTCCGAACCCCTGGCCCACCAGACCGACCGGGCGGTGGACGAGGGGGCCCGCCGGGCAGGGGTATCGCCCGGCCGCGGCGCACCCCGCTGGCGGCGCACCGGCACCCTGCCCTTCGACCCGTCCCGCGCCTACCACGCCACGGCAGGCCGTACCGCCGGCTCCACCCTGCTCAGCATCAAGGGCGCACCGGAGACGGTGCTGGCCCGCTGCCGCAGCAGACGCCTGGAGGGGGCGGAGACCGTGCTGGACGACGTCGGGCACAAGGCGCTCACCCGGGCGACCGACGAGCTCGCCGCTGCCGGCCGCCGCGTCCTCGCCGTCGCCGAACGAACCCTGCGGCCGGACGAAGAACTCACCGACGATGCGGTGCACGACCTGGTCTTCATCGGTTTCCTCGTGCTGGCCGACCCGGTGCGCCCCGGGGCGGCACCGGCCACCGCCCGGCTGCGCGCGGCCGGTGTGCACACGATCCTGCTCACCGGTGACCATGCCGCCACCGCCGAGGCCGTCGCGGCCTCGGTCACAGGCGATCCGGACCAGACCGTGTGCACCGGGCCGGAGTTGGACGAGCTCGACGACGACGCGCTCGACGCGCTGCTGCCGACGGTGAGCGTGGTCGCCCGGTGCACTCCGCGCCACAAGGTCCGCATCGTCGAGGCGTTCCAGCGTCTGGGCCGCGTCGTGGCGATGACCGGCGACGGTGCCAACGACGCCCCCGCCATCCGCCTAGCCGACGTCGGCATCGCCCTGGGGCGGCGTGGCACCCCCGCGGCCACGGCCGCCGCCGATCTGGTCATCGGCGACGACCGTCTGGAGACGATCGTCGCCGCCCTGACCGAGGGCCGGGCGATGTGGACCTCCGTGCGGACCGCGCTGGCCATTCTGATCGGCGGCAACCTCGGCGAGGTCACCTTCAGCGTCCTCGCCTCCGCGCTGGCCGGCAGTTCACCGCTGAGCGCCCGCCAGATCATGTTGGTCAACCTCCTCACCGACCTCGCCCCCGCGCTCTCCATCGCCGTACGCACTCCGGCCGAGAGCACCGGGGCACAACTGCTCCAGGAGGGCCCCCACCAGTCGCTGGGCACCGCACTCACCGAGGAGATGCTGCAACGCGGGCTCACCACCGCTCTCGGCGCGGGGCTGGCCTGGACGGCCGCACGCTTCACCGGCACCCAGCGCCGTGCCGCCACCGCCGCGCTGGCCGCCGTGGTCGGAACCCAGCTCGCCCAGACCCTCACCAGCGGTGGCGCGGACCGCCAGGTGCTCGCCGCCACGATCGGATCGGCCGCCGTGCTCGTCGGCATCATCCAGACACCGGGCATCAGCCGGTTCTTCGGCTCCACACCCCTCGGCCCCGTCGGCTGGGGCATCGTCCTGGCGGCCATCACGACCGCCACTCTCCTCCATCCGGCGCTGAAGACGTTCTCGTGCCGCCTGGCCGCCGCGGGCTGGCTGCCCTCTGTGGCCGATGGGGCGGATGAGAACCAGGAGTCGGCGCCACTGCCGTCGGGCACCGCCGCACTCAGCGCGGTTCCGGTCGTCGCTTGGCTGAGCGGCGCGCTGTCCCGCCTCAGCCGGCTTGCACCCGGTCCCGGCGTGCTGCCTGGACCGTGACGGCACCACTTCGGGAACCGCGCCGCGCTGCGATGGGTGAGCGATCGAGTGCATCTGCGGGACACGAGGGATGTGCAGCTGCGTTCTGGGACAAGGAGTGGGCGTGGCCGGGTGCGGGTTCGGGCGAGGGCCCGGAGGGCGGCATGGCGCGGTTCGACGACGTCTACTACCGGCCGGACCCCCGCGCAACCCTCACGCGGCCGGCCCCGCCGGAGTACGAGATCCCCCACCACGCCCAGCCGGTCTTCCGGCAGGCCGCCGCCGAACGGTCCGCGCTCGACGACGGCCGCTCCACGGACCGGCGGAGCTGGAGGTGTGCTGTACGGGACCAACGCCGCACCGCCCAACAGCACGCCGACAGGCGGCGGCAGCGTGCCCGTACGCAGCGCATCGGCGCCGACAAGAGGAACGGCAGTCGCGGCGATGACAGGCGTGCGGATCTTCCGCTGTCGCCACATGTTTACCTGGGGTCTGTCCAAAGTGCGTCTCGGGGGCACCTATGGCGCAGGAAAAGGCTGCATTGTCTGGTTCCGGACATCCGTATCCAGAACAGAAAGTCAGCCAACATGGCCGAGATACTGGCAACCGTGGCAATGAAGATAGTCGTTGCGCTCGCTGAGGCGATCATCCTGCGCCTCGTGTGGCAGCTGTGGTCCGCTTACGCGCCCACTCTGCGCAGGGCCTTCGCACCGGCCGCCGCGTGACACCCCGGCGCCCGGCAGCACGCACGCCACCGCGCGCCACTGCAACGCAGCGACAACTGCGCACGCGGTCACGGCCGTTCGCAGCACCGCGGAACACCTGCGGGCCGTCGGCTTCGATGTGTCGCGCACCCCATCAGCAGCCGGACCTGTCCTCAAGCGGTGGTGCAAGCCGTCTTGCTTCCGGTTCCTGCACGAAGCGGGTGTCCGGGTGGTGAGCCGCCAGGTGGCACAGCCCGCGGCTCAGAGCCCCCCTTCGGCGGGCGCCGGCCTGACGGTGAGCATCTGAGTCGTGGCCAGGTCCGTATAGAGGGAATCGGTCTCGAGTAGTTCCGCGTGGGTGCCCACGGCCCGGACCCGGCCCGCCTCCATGACGATGATGCGGTCAGCGGTGGTGACGGTGGAAAGCCGGTGCGCCACCACGAGCACGGTGATGTTCCGCGCCGCCTCCGCCACGGTCTCCCGCAGCGCCGCTTCGTTGTCGGCGTCCAACTGCGACGTGGCCTCGTCCAGGAGGAGTAGCCGAGGGCGGCGCAGGAGGGCCCGGGCGATGGCCACGCGCTGGCGTTCACCTCCGGAGAGCCGGCTGCCCCGGTGGCCGACCAAGGTATCCAGCCCCTGCGGAAGACGGGCGACGACAGGTTCCAGTCGGGTGCGGCGCAGTGTCTCGTGAAGGTCGTCGCCCGGGGTGTGCGGTGTGCCCAGGGTCAGATTCTGGCGCAGGGTGCCGGACAGGACGGGCGCGTCCTGTTCGACGTAACCGATCGCTGCGCGCAGTTCGGCCAGCGGCCACTGTTTCAGGTCACGCTCGTCCAGGAGGATGCGGCCGGTGTCGGGGTCATAGAAACGTTCGAGCAGGGAAAAGGTGGTGGTCTTGCCCGCACCTGAAGGGCCCACGAGGGCGGTCACCCCTTGGGCAGGTACGGTGAAGGAGACGCTGCGATGGACGGCGGGCAGCCCGGGCCGATAGCGGAAGCCCACCTGCTCGAAGCGTACCGAGGCTGCCGACGGCTGAGGCCGCCTCGCGGTCTTTGCAGAGCTTGTCGGCGACGTGCCGGGGACAGCCGGTTCGGCCGTCTCCATGTCCAGGTGCTGAACCGCCTCGATACGCAGGGCGGCGGCCGCGCCGGCCTGGAGCTGCCCCACGGCCTCGACGAGCTGGCTGATCCTCGGGGCAAGCGCGAACAGATACAGCAGGAAGGCGACCAGCGTGGACACACCGATCGTCCCGGAGGCGACCCGGGCACCGCCCACACCGAGCACCGCCAGGAAGGACGCCTGCCCGGCCACGGCGGAGGCGGCCGCCGACAGGGCCTGCCAGCCGGCGGCGCGTACGCCGGTGCGACGGGCGTCCTCCGCCATGTGGTCCAGCGCGGCTGTCTGCTGCTGCTCAGCCCCGGCAGCCTTGACCGCGCGCACCGCCCCAAGGGCCCGCTCCAGAGCCGTGCCGATCTCGCCGACCGACTCCTGCGCCTGCCGGGTGGCACGCCCGATGGCAGGCGTCGCAGCCCCTACGACCGCCCCCAGCAACGCCATGACGGTGAGCGTGACACAGAGTAGGACCACGTCGACGAGGCCCATCAGTACCAGCGTCATGATCAGCATGACAACGCCTGTGACGGCGGGCGCCGCGGACTGGGTGGCGGCGTGACGCAGCAGCAGGGTGTCGGAGGTGGCGCGGCTGATCAGATCACCCGGTTCGTGCCTGTCCAGCTCGGGCACAGTCAACCGGAGCAGGCGCCTGGTGATCCGCCGCCGGGCGGAACACACGACGGACTCGGCGGTGCGATCCAGAACGTACTGGCCCAGGGAGGAGAACGCGGCAGCCCCGAGCAGGAGCACGGCCAGGACCAGTACGGGACCGATGGTCGTGTGTCCCGTGCCCAGGTTGTCGATCAACCGCTTGGCGGCCAGGGGTTGGGCCAGGCTGAGGGTGCTGCCCATCAGCCCGAGCAGCGCCCCGGCGAGGCCGGTGCGGCGGTGGGGCCGTAGCGAGGCCGCCAGGGCCCGGTAGCCGGATGGGGCCCTGACGGCGCCCGTGCGGGAGGCAGCGCCTTCGGCCCCGGCGATCGTGGCCGGCACGCCGGACCGGGCACCGCTTCTTGAGACGGCCGACGCGGCCTGGGCTGTCGTCCCGGTGACCGGGCGCCTGGTGGCGGGCGGCAATCCGGCCATGGGTCAGTCGACCGCGAAGAAGCGCTGGAAGTAATCGGCGGGGCAGTCCTCGCCGACCGGTTGGGAATCCGCCTCCACCCAGGCGTGCGCGGCGAACGGCGGCTGCCTGCGCACGCCCACGCACCAGGTGGGCCACTGGCCGCGCATCCGGCACAGCAGGACAGTCGCCAGTGACCTGGGCAGGCACCCCTTGCGGCCACCCGCGGTCAGGCTCACGGCCAGGACGGTGTCCAAGGCGGTCGCGGTCTGTGCCACCGACGCCGGCCGTGCTCCACGGCGTACCTGGCGCAGCAGGGTGCGTATCCGGGCGGGCGGCAAAGTCGCCAGCAGGTGGGCGCACCCCACGGCGAGCCGGGCCGCCAGCCGGGTGGGCAGCGGTACGGAACGAGGCCGGTAAGGGACGGCTTCGGGCGTCGACATGGCCTTTCCTCTCTGCACGTTCGGACGTCGTGAGGGGAGTGCTCCGGCTTCTCGGGCCGCCGGCCGCTCTGCCTGTCAGTTCTCGTTGATGAGCCCCGCTGATCGCAGTTCCGTGAGGATACGGTCGACGTCCTGCTCGGCGAGGCTGTCGCTGACGTCGTATCGCTCGGTCAGGGCATGCACCGCCTCCTCCGTGCCCCGGCCCGTCAGCATCGTTTCCAGGACCACGGCGGCGGTGGGGTTGAGGGTCCAGTACTCGCCACTGTTCTCGTCCAGCAGGGCAAGGCCGTACTCGGTCTCGGCCATCAGGATGCCGCCGCGCAACTCCAGGTTCATCGGAAGACCTCCGTAGAGAGGGACGTTTGTTGGTGGTGGCACGGGGTGACGGGCGTGCCACAGGGGTGTCGGCCGGTGGCGTCCGGGCCGTCGTAGGGCCCATGACCGGTGGCACGTGGCAGCCGATGCTTCAGCCATCCGAGTTGTGGTGCAGCGCCTCCCGGGTGCGCAGCCACACCTCGCAGCCGACGGTCGGGTGAAGGAGCACGTTCTCCAGCTCCGCCGACACCGGACCGGAGCACCAGGCGCGCCACACGTCCGCGTCGATCAGGCCCAGCCTGGCCAGCCGCGAGTCCTCGCACAGCGCCAGCAGCGCTTCACGGTGCCGCCGCAGCCCGATCTCCTCCTCCAGTGTGGCGTTGGCCTTGGTGGCGCGGGTGCGGCTGGCCTCGGGGACGACGCCGCGCATGGCCTCCACGACGAGTGGCTTGTACCGCCACGGAGTCACTCGTTCCGCCGGGCGCACCGCCAGGCCGGTTTCCACCACACGGTCGTCGTAGAAGGGGGAGGCGAAGAGGATGCCGCGCTGACGTGTCATCTGGTTGAGGTGCCTGGCGAACCGGGAGACCGTTTGCATGGTGGTCAGTTCGCGGTGTTCTCCGTGCCCGGGACCCAGGGGGCTCGCCACGACAGCCTCCTGCCGGATGAGTGTGCGCACCGCGTCGACGGCGTCCGCGGTGGCCCACGGAGGCATCCTGGCGGGCGAGCACCACTGGAACAACGGCTCCTCCAGCGAAGGCAGCGGGCCGGTCAGGTCGGTTGCGATCTGCTCCAGCCACGCCCCGTACGGACGCCGGTCCAGCAGCTGTCGTGCGGCTCGCCGCCGGGACCATCGATACTTGGCCAGGTAACCGCGGGCGTGGTGGACAGCGGTGCGCGGGTGGCGCAGCAGCAGGTCGTGAACGCGGGCGGAGGCGCCCGCAAGCAGCTCGTCACCGCCGAAACCGCTCAGGTGAACGGTGGATCCCCGATCTGCGGCAAGGTGAAGCAGACTCATCCGTCGGTTGCGGTCCACGGCGTACAGCGACGGAGCGTCCAGTACGTCGGTCAGCGCGTTCACACCGTCGAAGGTGAGTGGAAACTCGTCGGCTGCAACGATGTGGTGCTCGATGCGCCCCTCGCCGCCCGCCGACGACAGCTCTTCGACCGTGCGACGAGCCCAGTGGACATCATCGCCGCGAGGGTCGTGGGTCGCCGCGGTGTAGGCGACGACCTTGGCGCCGGCACCCACCGCGGTGCACACCACGGCGGTGGAGTCCAGACCGCCCAGATCGGCTGTGACCACATCCCGGTCCCGGACACGGATCTCGACGGCTCGGCGCAGCTCGTTCCGCAGCGTCGCCGCGCCCTCGGCCAACGGCACGTCACGACGCGGCAACCACCACCAGCGCTTCCGGTGCGCCCGGCCGTTGCGTTCCAGAACCAGGTAGTCGTGGCCGGGCAGGGCTTCCACTCCGCGCCACACGGGTCGCGCGGACAGTGGGTGGAGCACGCCCAGACTGAGCATCTGGAGGGCGAGCCGACCCTCGTCGAGGGGTGCCCCGATCAGGTCGGCCAGGACATCTGCCCGGTCGGCTGCCAGGTGGGCCGGGTACGCCCCGCCATGGAACACGGACCGGACACCGGTCACCGTGCCCTGAGCACGTACCTGGCCGCGCAGACTGACCAGCAGGTGGTAACTGCCGTGCCAGGAACGGGCGAAGCGGTCGACGGAGGCCAGGTCGGTGGCCGCGGCCGCCGCGCGGGCTGCTTCCTCGGAGGTGACGGCGTGCTCACCCAACACCGCGAGACGCACTCCGCCGCACTCGCCGACAGTCAACTCCCCCGGATTCCAGCGTCCCACCAACCAAGGCCGGCCGGACGCATGCGGGAGGCTTTCAGCGGCGTGCGGAAGAGCCGGGGCCGCCACGGCTGCCGCTTCGTCGGTATCAGGCAGCACCACGAACCAAGCGGGCACCTCGGCGAGCAACGCAGGGCAGTTCATGGACTCACGTACCTCCGGTCGAGGGCGCGCCCGCCGGTGCGGGAAGGACAGGCCGGGTGGGAGCGGCGGAGGACAGTCGGTGACCACCCTCCGCCGCCATGCACGGGCCCCGGTCATCTCACGCCGAAGGGACGAGAGGAGGGCCCGGTCGCCTCGCGGTCAGATGAGCTGGTGACCGCCGGTGAGGTCCTTGGCGGTACCGCCGGCCAGGCCCGTCGTCTTGCGGAAACCGCCGGCCTTGGTGAGGGTCGGACGCTCGTACGTCATGGCCACACATCCTTTCGTCTACGACGACATCAGCTATCGCCGTTTCCGTCGATTGAAGGGAACGTCGGCACAGGTACCTGCTCGAATCAGCCTGCTTTCACCGCGGTTCCGGACCCGCGGACGGCCAATTCGGAAGTCACCCTAGGGGCAGCAATCAGATCATCACAACAGTGCATGGTCGGAGCGCCGCACCACACGAGAAGCGAACTCTGCATCTCTTAGGAGGTGGATGCCGCCGAAAGTGCCAGGGCGCGGGACATGGAGACGAGGTTTTCGGGTACAGGGGTGGGTTTTCCTGCTGTCCCCGAGCGGGATCAGGCGAGTCCGACACACACAAACCGACTCGCCGCCGACTGATCTACGCAGGTCAACGGCTGTCAAGTCATCGTGATCCCTGTCGTTCGCCGTGGACGTCGTAAGCCGGGAACCGCACACCAGAACGGTAATTGCCACGACCTTCAACTATAGAAGTTGCAAGCACTGGCCTACGTTTTCGGTCAGTTCTCCAGGAAACCTGCAACTCTCCAAGGGGAACTGGCGATAGCCGTCACATAAATTTCATCTCCGGACCGCCTGACGGCACCCGGGCCGCGCATCCGTGGCCCGGCATGTTTGGGTCTGGACTGGAAATGGCCCTGGCCATTTAGGACGGGTTTCGTGCCGGCATCTGTTGGCGGATACGCGGCCTACCGTTCACGGGAGTGGCGCGACGCCTTCGCCGACCGGCAGGGGAACGGGTTGGTCTGCTTTCGCCGGCCGCGGGGCCCGAGCCGGCAACGGAGCCCGAGCGCGGGCCGGAGCCCGGGACGGGACCGAGACCCGCCTCATGAGCGCGCATGTGCGCCGCACGCCGTCCACGCGGGGCCACCGGGCCCAGCCGGTGCAGCGCGAGGTGCAGGACATCGCGGCCCTGGCCGCGGTGCCGGCCAATGTCGTCAACAACCTGCCCGCCGTGCTGGTGCTGCTGCCGCCGACCGGCCTGTCCGGGCCGGGCGCGGCCCTGGCAGTCCCGCTGGGGGGAACATCGGCCCGAACCTCACCTACGCCGGCTCCCTGGCCGCGCTGCTGTGGCGGCGCATCGTGCACGAACACGACAGGAACGTCGGACTCGTCGTGAAAGTCATCGCCTGGATCCCCGCAGAGACCTGACTGCCTGTCGGCAAAGTCGGCATCGGGTCAGCATCAGTCCGGCCAAGCTGACTACGGCCGGCGAAGCTTGCACTCCACAGCGGAGTGGAACTGGTGGTCTGTGTGCCGGGCTGAAAAGTTCCGGTTCAGCGCACCCGACCCCGCGCCTTCAGCGGGACTGGCGGCAACTCCGGCGCAAGGAGCGGATCCCCGTCGTACCCCTTCACTCCCGCAAAACGCGTCCCACTCATCCACTCCTCCCGGGCCAGCTCGATCTCTTCCTGTGTGCGCCCCACAAAGTTCCACCACATGATCAGCTCCTCCGCGAACGGCTCGCCGCCCAGCAGCATGATTCCGGCGTCCGACTCGGCGCGCAGCGGGAGTTCGGAGCGGCCGCAGCCGAGGTAGAGCATCGAACCGGGGAGCACCGGTACGCCGTCCACGTGGACCTCGCCGGACATGGCCAGGACGCCGTACTCGAAGTCGGGCTCCAGGGGCAGGCGGACGTCGGCGCCCCGGGTGAGGGCGAGGTCGGCGCCGATGATCGGGGTGTACGTCGTGCCGGGCGAGGCGGAGCCGTCGAGGTCGCCGAGGATCACCGTGGCGGTCAGGCCCGCTGCGGTGACCGTGGGCAGGTCCGGGTGGTGCTCGAACTTCGGCTCGGCGTGGCGGTGTTGGTCGGGCAGCGCGACCCAGAGCTGGGCGCCGTGCAGGAAACGGGCGTGCGGGCGTGGGCTCTCCTCGGAGTGGCTGATCCCGCGGCCCGAGGTCATCAGGCCCAGCTGTCCGGGCCGGATCGTCTGCAGGCTGCCCGTCGAGTCACGGTGCAGCACCTCGCCCTCGTGCAGCCAGCTGACCGTCTGCAGCCCGATGTGCGGGTGTGGCGGGACCTGCATGCCGGGTTCGTCGGCGATGTCGTCCGGCCCGTAGTGGTCGACGAAGGCCCACGCGCCGATCATGCGCCGGCCGAGGTTCGGCAGCAGTCGGCGCACCTCGGTCGACTCGCCCAGCCTGACATGACGGGGGCTCAGCAGCTCGCGGACGGGCTCGGCCACGACGAATCCGCGGCCGCCGCAGACGCTGGGTACCGGCGCGCGGTCAAGATTGCTCATGGCGCCCAACTTAGCGGGGCGGGCGTCGTACCGGTGAGTGCGGAAACACGCATTTTGCTGGTTAAGTCAATCAACTGACTAACATCCGGTGGCGCGTGCAGACCCTGTCGTCCCGATGGAGGCCCGACCATGTCCCCAGTGCGTCGCGGCGGCCGGCAGGCCGAGCGCGCCGCCGATGCCGACACCTTCGGCATGACACCGCTGCCCTCCGAGAACGGCTTCCAGGTGGTCATGGCCGTCGGCTCCGGCGCTGCAGTCCTCGCCCTGCTCCACGCCGCGTTCATCCCGCGCCGGGCGGTGGGAGGGCGGTGCCGACGGCGGTGGAAGGGGCAGCGGAAGGGGAAGGGAACTGGTTGTCGTCGGTGCCGCGCCGGACCGGACGGCCGACGCCGTGGGGTCGGGCGGGACCCGGGTGCATGTGCGGGTGCGCGGGGGCGACGGTGCCGGTGCCGGACGGGCCGCGGTCACCCTTGTCTCGCTCGGCGGACGACAGCTCGGCCGGGCCGTCGTCCGGGACGACTGCGCTACGCCGTCGACGCGCCGGGGGAGGGAACGTACGTCCTCGTCGCCTCCGCCACGGCCACAGTCCGCAGGCCACCACCGCCGTCGTCGGCGCACACCCGGTCTCGTACGACGTGTTGCCCGGCGGCACCGGCGGGCCGGCCGGCGTGGTGCGGGCCGCGGGCGGCGGGGCGCCGGTCGCCGCAGCCGTGGTGGTCGTCACCGATGTGCGCGGGGAGGTGCGGGCGACCGTACGGACGGACGAGCTGAACGAGTTCACCGTCAGCGGTCTCGTCCCGGGCACCGTCACCCTCGCCGTCAGCTCCCCCAGGCACCGGCCGCTCGCTCTGCCCGTGGAGATCGACGGCACCGACGTCACCGGTGTCGAGGTGGAACTGCGGCCCGGCGCCCAGGTGCGCGGCACCGTGCGCGGGGCGGGCCGGCCGCTCGGTGACGCCCGGGTGACCCTGCTGGACGGCGCGGGTGGTGGTCGTCGCGACGACCACCGCCGGAGACGACGGGGCGTACGCCTTCTCCGACCTGGACGGCGGCCCGTACACGCTCATCGCGGCCGGCTACCCGCCCCGGGCTGCCGGAGTGACCGTCGTCGGGGCCGACGACGAGAACCACGACATCGAACTCGTACACCCCGAGGCGCAGTCGGGGTCCGTCGGCTCACGGGTGCGGCGCGCTCGGAGACGGCTCGGCCGTGGACGGGGTGACCGCACTCGGGACCGGGGACGGTGTGCCGGTCGCCGGGCGGGGAAGGCGGGCCGGTTCGGTCGGGCGGGACTGTCCGCCGCGCACCGCGAAGAACACCAGCGCGGCCACGGCGGCCAGCGCCAGCGCGCCCACCACCGTCCGGCGCAGCAGCACCCGGCGGGGCCGCACCACCGCCGTCGGCGGGCGCAACGGCCGCAGGTCGCAGGGGCCGACGGAATGTGCCCGCGCGGCCAGCGCGGCCCGCAGCCGCTCCTCGACCGGCGCCGGCACGGTCCCGGTACCGGACTCGGTCATCGCAGCCCCTCCAGACGTCGGCCGAGGGCGTCCAGGGCCCGGCTGGCCGTGGACTTGACGGCGCCCCGCGACAGGCCGAGCGTCGCCGCGATCTCGGCCTCGCTCAGGTGCGACCAGTAGCGCAGCACCAGCACCTCCCGCTGCCGCCGGGTGAGCGTGCCCAGCGCCGCCAGCACCTCCCGGTGGTCCTCGTGCAGCAGCACGTCCTCCTCCGGGGCGGGGGCGTGCTGCTCGGGGGCGGGGGTGTGCGCCCGTACGGTCCTGCGCCGGCGCAGCACCGAGCGGGCCGCGTTGACCACGCTGGTCCTCAGATACGCCTCCGGGTCGTCCAGCGAGGCGAGCCGGTGACCGTGCCGGCGCAAGAGCGCGGTGAAGGCGTCCTGCACGACGTCCTCGGCGGTGGGCAGGTCGTCCACCAGCAGCACCGCGAGCCGGACCAGGGCGAGCCGGCGGTGGTGATACAACTCCTCGATCCCGGGCGGCCGTTCGGTACCGGAGAGGGGGACCGCCCGGAGCGCGCCGGTGCTGGTGGCGCCGGTACCGGGAGCCGGTTCGGCGGGTGTGTCCGTACGGGCGCGGGCGCGGGCGAGGACGCCGGCGCATACGTGGGTGCGCAGTGCCTGCGTGAACCGCCGCCAGGGCGCGGGGCGTCGCGGGACGCCGGGCACTCGGTCCCGGGGCAGGGCCGCCGCCGGTGGTGTGGCTGTCGTCATGGATCTCCTGGAGCCGGAAGCGGGCGCCACCGAGCGACGCCCCCTTCCGGCACCTGCCTAGGTGCTGCTGCTCAGCGGTGCTGCGGAACCGGCGCCGGTGCGGCAACACCGTGGTGCGGACCGTGCCCGGTCCGCACCGGAGCGGGCACGGGGCTGGGGGTGGCGTGGCTGGGAGGCGAGGGTACGGGGCTGGGGATGGCGTCCGTTGGCGCGGGCACCGGGGTGGGGGTGGCGTCCGTTGGCGCGGGCACCGGGGTGGGGGTGGCGGGCACGGGCCTCGGGGTCCCCGGCACGGGCTTCGGAGGGGCCGGTGCCGGCGTCGGAGTGGCGGTGCGGGCCGGCGAGGGCAGGGGGGACGGAGTGGCGGTGCGGACCGGTGACGGTACCGGGGACGGAGTGGCGGTGCGGACCGGTGACGGTACCGGGGACGGAGTGGCGGTGCGGGCTGGTGACGGCACGGTCGACGGGGTCGTGTGGCTGCCGTCCTGGGCCGCCTGGGCGGTCATGGTGCCGGCGACGGCCAGGGCCGCGCCTACGGCGGAAACCCCCAGGGCGGCCCTCAGCCTGCGGGCACGGCTGGGGCTGGATGCACGGTGTGCGGACATGGGTTCCTTCGGTCGTTCGGGGTCGGACATCTGGTCGAAGTGGAGGCCTCCACCCCGACAGACGTCCGACCCCGGCCGAGGTTGCAGGTGACCAACGACCAATTTTCCGCACCCGCCGTCGCCCTGGATGAGCCGCCCGTGGCCCTGGAGAGGCCGGGCCCCTCGTCGCCCCCTGGAGGACAACGGCAGCCCGTCACACGCCGTCGACCCGCGTACCCTCCGTCCATTCCGACGCCAGCACCGACCAGATCTCCTCGTCGTGTCGCTCGCCCCGGTACAGGTGACTCTCCCGCAGGACGGCCTCCTTGCGCATGCCCAGCCGCCGGGCGACCGCGATGCTGGGCGCGTTCCCCGCCGACACCCACCACTCCACCCGGTGGATGCCCCGCTCCCGGACGGCCCAGTCGATGAGCAGGCGCCCGGCCCGGGTCACCAGGCCCCGGCCCACCGCCGCCGGTTCCAGCCAGCAGCCCGCCTCCGCCGTGCCCTGCGGGACGCCCATCCGGCGCAGGATCACCGCTCCGACCAGCGTTCCGTCGAGCCGGATCCCCCGGATCAGGCCGGCGTCGGCCGCCTCCTTCCCGGCGTACGCCGTCAGGAACTCCCGGGCCGCCGCCAGGTCCGTGACCACGTCCGGGAGACCGTTGAACCGCCCGATGAACTCCCGGCCACGGTCCACATGGGCGAGGAACTCCTCGGCCCGCCAGGGCTGGAGGGGACACAGCTCGGCGCCGTCGGCACCGAGGGAGGTCGCGTACATGGTCACCTTCGGGTGATCGGGTGGGACATCTGGTACGCCAGCCTACGGTCGGCACCCTCCCCGAGCGCCGTGAGGGCCTCGTCCAGCTCCATGAACCACTGCCAGGCCGCCCGCCCGTCGATGCCGGCCAGCCGCGCCACGACCAGATCCTCCAGCTCCGGCACGCGTTTGTTCTTCCAGATCTTGTCGGCCAGGCTCACCAGCAGATCCTCCACGCCGATCCCGGGAGCCGTCCAGGACGCATGGGTGCCGGCGAAGCGGGCGAGTCGGTCCGGGACGCCGCGCGCGAGCAGCAACTTCCGTCCCGCTTCCTCGTGTTCGGCCCCGGGGCCGGACAGCTCCGCCGTGTGCACCGCCTTGCCGATGTCGTGCGTGGCGGCACCGAACAGCACCGCGTCGGCGTCGAACTCCAGCTTCGGGCCATGCTGTTGGACCCAGGTGACCAGATCCGCCGCCACGTCGTGCACCGCCCTCAGGTGCGCGACCAGGCGGGGCGGGGCGTCGACCGCTGCCAGCAGCGCGGCGGCGCGGTCGGGAAGCGGCCGGAGGGGTGGATCGCCGGTGTCGTCCGTCGCGATCGTCGACATGTCGGTGGCTCTCACTGTGTCGGAGTGGTCAAAGGCCTGTACCTGACCGGGCTGGACTTCGCCGGGACCCTGGCCAAGGAGTACGCGAAGGCCGGCGTGTCAGCAGCCGGAGCCGCATTCGGTCCGTCAGCCACAGCGGCCCGTCGGCCGTCGAAGCGCTGCCACCGGCCCCGCGCCGTCACCCCACCCAGCGTGGTCACCGGCCCCGCCGTCACCCGCCGAACACCGCCGCCCCCTCCTCCGCGAACGCGATCGCGTCCGGGTGGCCGAACAGGCCGGGCAGGCCGCCGGTGTGGACGAAGACCGTCTTCTCGCCCGGGCGGACGTCACCGTCGCGGACGGCCGCCCGGAGTCCGGCCAGGGCGCGGCCCGTGTAGACGGGGTCGAGGACCAGGCCCTCGGTGCGGGCGGCGAGCCGGAGCGCCTGTGTCACCGGCTCGGTCAGCGCCGCGTACCCGCTGCCCACCTGGTCCCGGCGCACCCGCAGCCCCTCGGGAGTGATCTCCTCGGTCGACAGGGGTGCCGCGAACTCGGCGACGGCGGCGGCCGGGTCGGCCAGCGCGCCCACGTCGACGCCGAGCACCGAGCCGGTGCCCAGGGCCGCGACCAGGCCGGCCATGGTGCCGCCCGAGCCGAGTGCGACCACCACCGTGCGCAGCTGGGGCACCTGCTCGTCCAGCTCCTCGCCGCAGCGCACATAGCCTCGGGCGCCCGGCACCCCCGACCCGCCGAACGGGATCAGCGCGGGCCGGGCACCGCCCGCCCGCAGCCGTGCGCACACCTCGGCCGCCGCGCCGTCCAGCCCGGCCTGGTCCACCTCGCCCGCCCATGCGATCCGCGCCCCGAACAGCCCGTCCAGCGCCAGGTTCCCGGACCGGGAGGCGCCCGGTGCGCCGCGCAGGACGAGGACGGCGGACAGGCCGAGCCGGGCGGCCGCGGCGGCGGTCAGCCGGGCGTGGTTGCTCTGCGGGGCGCCCGTGGTCACGAGCGTGTCCGCGCCCTCGGCGAGGGCCGCGCCCACGGTCCACTCCAGTTTGCGGATCTTGTTGCCGCCGCCGCCCAGACCGGTCAGGTCGTCCCGCTTGATCCACAGGTCCTCGGGTTCGAGTCCGAGCGCCGTGGCGAGCCGGGGCGCCCGTTCGACGGGGGTGGGGAAGGTGCCGAGCGGCACGGGGGAGTGGCTCATCGCGTACGTCCTTCGATGCCGGTCGTGGTCGTTCGGGACCAGTCGATCACACCGGCAGCAGCCGGGCGATCAGCGCGCTGAGCTGACGGGCCGTACGGCACTCGTGCATCTCGACCAGCTCGGCGTACGCGGGCGCGGCCGAGTCCCCGGTACCCCACCGGTCCCGGGGCTCGGGGTTCAGCCAGTACACGCGGCGGGCCCGCCCGGCGACCTCCCGTACGGCGGCCAGGTTCGGATCGCTCATGTTCGTCCGGGCGTCCCCGAGGACGAACACGGTCGTGCGCGGGCCCACCGCGTCGCCGTACCGCGCGGCGAACTCGCCCAGTGCCACGCCGTAGTCGCTGCTGCCGTGCCAGCCGGTGAGCGTGGCCTCGGCGTGGATGCGGGTGCCGAGCCCGTCGGGGTCGGCACGGCCGTGGTCGAGCAGGCCGGTCACCTCGTCGAGCCGGTTGACGAAGGCGAACACGCGGACCTTGCTGAACTGGTCGTGCAGCGCCTGCACCAGCAGCATCGTGAAGTCGGAGAAGCCGGACACCGAGCCGGACACGTCGCACAGCAGTACCAGTTCGGGGCGTACCGGGCGGCGCCGGCGCAGCACCGGCCGCATCGGCACGCCGCCCGTGGACAGCGAGGAGCGCAGGGTGCGGCGCAGGTCGACGGTGCCGCGCGCGGCCCGGCGGCGGCGCGCGGCCAGCCGGGTGGCCAGCTTGCGCGCGAGCGGCTGCACGGCCCTGCGCAGCTCGGCCAGTTGGTCCCGGTTGGCGAACAGGAAGTCCACCCGGTCCGCGGTCGGTACGACACCGCGCCGGGCGATCTCGTCCCGCCCGCGCCGCTCGGCGACCCTGCGCCGCGCCTCCGCCCCCACCATCCGCCGGAACTCCTCGATCCGGCGCCGGATCTCGTCGTCCAGCAGCCGGTCCGCGAAACCGGCCCCGCTCCCGTCCCGGCCCCGGACGTCCGCCCGCACCCGGGCCAACAGGGTCTGCGGGCGCAGCCGGTCCAGCGTCTGGTACGCCGACCAGCCGTCCGAGCCGGGTGAACTGCCGTAGCCGCCTAGGGCGTCGACCGCGTCCACCGCCAACCGGGCCATCAGCGCCCGGTCGTCGGCTGCCAGGGCCTGGGCCAGCCGGTCGCGCACCGCCTCGCGGTCCCCGGATTCTCCGTCCGGGCCGCCGACCCCGCGCGGGAAGTACAGGTCGAAGACCGGGTCGAACACCGCCCGCTGAGCGGGGCCGTGCAGCAGCGTCGCGGCCAGCCCCTCGCGCAGCCGCTCGCGGTCGGCGAGCCCCAGTGCCTCCACCGCGCGGGCCGCGTCCACCGTCTCGCCGGTGCCGATCCGCACGCCGTGTCCGCGCAGCGCCCCGACCAGCCCGGTGATCCGCTCGGCGACCGCGGTCACAGTGCGTCCAGGTCGAGCTTCGCCGCCGCCTTCTGGATGTCGTCCTGATGCTTGAGGATCACCCCGAGGCTGTCGCGTACGACCGTCTCGTCCAGGGTGTCGGCGCCCAGCGCCAGCAGGGTGCGCGCCCAGTCGATGGTCTCCGCGACGGACGGCACCTTGCGCAGGTCCATCGCGCGCAGCGCCCCGACCACCCGGACCAGGGATTCGGTCAGCGCCGCGCCCAGCCCGGGCACCTTCAGCCGCACGATCCGCCGCTCCAGCTCCTCCTCGGGGAAGCCGATGTGCAGGAACAGACAGCGGCGGCGCAGCGCCTCGGAGAGCTCCCGGCCGGCGTTGGAGGTGAGGACGACGAACGGGCGCCGGGTCGCGGCGACCGTGCCCAGCTCCGGGACCGTGATCTGGAAGTCGCTGAGCACCTCCAGCAGCAGCCCCTCCATCTCGACGTCGGCCTTGTCGGTCTCGTCGATCAGCAGCACCGTCGGCTCGTCACCGCGGATCGCGGTCAGCAGCGGGCGGGGCAGCAGGAACTCCTCGCTGAAGATGTCGGTGCGGGTCTCGTCCCAGCTCTCCTCGCGCCCGGCGCTGATCCGCAGCAGTTGCTTGGCGTGGTTCCACTCGTACAGCGCGCGGGACTCGTCCACGCCCTCGTAGCACTGCAGCCGGACCAGCCGGGCCCCGGCCACCTGGGCGACGGCCTTGGCCAGCTCGGTCTTGCCGACCCCGGCGGGGCCCTCCACCAGCAGCGGCTTGCCGAGCCGGTCGGCGAGGAACACGGTCGTGGCGACGGCGGGCGAAGCGAGGTAGCCGGTCTCGGCGAGGCGGACGGAGACGTCGTCGACGGACGTGAACAACGGGGCCTCCGGCGGGTCGGGAGTAGTGTCCGGACTCCTATCTAAGCGCTTGTTCAGCGCTGCTGTCACGTGGAATCCGCGGAGAGGGCCGACACACCGGCTGTTGTCCGCTGTCCCGCGGGGCGCCCCGTACGGGTCAGCCCAACGCGCCGACCGGCTCCCCCGCCCGGTCCAATGAAACGGTGACCGCGCCCCCGGACGACTGCCTCGCGCGCAACGAATGGATCTGCGGCGCCTATCTCGGCACCCGCCGCCAGATCCTCCTCGACGCGGTCGTGCAGCACCTCCAGCTGACCGTCCTGTCGGTCCTCATCGGCCTGGCCGTCGCCCTGCCGCTCGCGGTGCTGGCCCGCCGCTGGGGCTGGACGGCCGGGCCGGTGCTCGCCGTGACGACGGTCCTCTACACGATCCCGTCGCTGGCCATGTTCTCCCTGCTCCTGCCCCTGTACGGCCTCTCGGCCACCCTCGTCGTCGCCGGGCTCGTGCTGTACTCGCTGACGCTGCTCGTCCGGAACATCCTCGCGGGCCTGCGCGCCGTACCCGAGGACACCCGACAGGCCGCGCGCGGCCTCGGCTACGGCCCGGCCCGCCTGCTGCTCACCGTCGAACTGCCCCTCGCCCTGCCCGCCGCGATGGCCGGCCTGCGCATCGCCACCGTCTCGGCCGTCTCCCTGGTCACGGTCGGCGCCATCGTCGGCTTCGGCGGGCTCGGCAACCTCATCTACGCGGGCATGAACACCTATTTCAAGGCCCAGGTGCTCACCGCGTCCGTGCTCTGCGTGCTGATCGCCGTCGCCGCCGACCTGCTCCTGCTGGGCGTGCAGTGGCTGATCACACCGTGGACCAGGGCGGGCCGCACACGGGTGCCCTCCGGGCGAGGGCGGACAAGGGTCTCGCGAGCGAGGGATGCGTCCCGGACCGAGGCGGGCCGCGCATGAGCACGCTGCCCGCGACCTGGCACTGGCTCGCCGACCCCGCGCACTGGTCGGGCGACGACGGCGTCTGGCACCGGCTGCTTCAGCACCTGGTGCTCGCCGTCGTATGCCTGTTCCTGAGCTGTCTGATCGCGCTGCCCGTCGCCCTGGTCCTCGGTCACCTCGGCAAGGGCGGCGCGCTCGCCGTCAACATCTCCAACGTCGGCCGGGCCGTGCCCACGTTCGCCGTCCTGGTCCTGCTGCTGCTCACGCCGGTCGGCAGGTGGGGCGAGGGGCCCACGGTGGTGGCCCTGGTGCTGTTCGCCGTCCCGCCCCTGCTCACCAACGCCTACGTCGGCATGCGCGAGGTCGACCGCGGTGTCGTGCGGGCGGCCCGGGGCATGGGGATGACCGGGCGGCAGATGCTGCTGCGGGTGGAGCTGCCCCTCGCGCTGCCCATGGTCCTGAACGGGGTGCGGATCGCCGCCGTCCAGCTCGTCGCCACCGCCACCATCGCCGCGCTGGCGGGCGGCGGCGGCCTCGGCCGGATCATCACTGCCGGCTTCAACCTCGCCAGTACGCCCCAGGTGGTCGCGGGCGCCCTGCTCGTCGCCGTGTTCGCGCTCGTCGTCGAGGGCGCGTTCGAGATCGCCGAGCGGCTGGCACCGGGGTGGGCGCGGGGCGGCCGATGAGAAGAGCCCTCACCGCCGTCACGCTGCTCTCCCTCACCGCCTGCGGCACCGGCCCGTCCCTGGAGAACCGCGGCCAGGTCACCGCGGCACCCGGCGACAGCCACCACCTCACCATCGGCTCGGCCGGTTTCACCGAGAGCGATCTGCTCGCCCAGCTGTACGCCCAGCTGCTGAACCAGGCCGGCTACAAGACGTCCCTGCTCACCGTCAACAACCGGGAGCTGTACGAACCGGCCCTGGAATCGGGCCAGATCGACGTCGTCCCCGAGTACGCGGCCACCTTCGCCGACTGGCTGAACGCCAAGACCCACGGCGCGGACGCCGAGCCCGTCGGCTCACCCGACCTCGGCGAGACGATGTCCGCCCTGCGCCGACTCGCCGCACCCCGCGGCCTCACCATCCTCCCGCCCGGTCGCGCGGTCGACCAGAACGCCTTCGCGGTGCGCGCGGACTACGCCCGCCGGCACGGCCTCAGGACCCTCGGCGACCTCGGCGCGTCGAAACTGAAGGTGCGCATCGCGGCCGGCGACGAGTGCGTCCAACGACCGTACTGCGAGCCCGGGTTGAAGAAGGTGTACGGCATCGACATCACCGGCGTCGACCCCAAGGGCGTCGGCACCACGCAGGCCAAACGGGCCGTTCAGGAAGGCCGCGACCAGCTGGTGCTGACCACCACCACGGACGCCACCCTCGACTCCTTCGGCCTGGTCCTGCTCGCCGACGACAGACACCTGCAGAACGCCGACTACGTGGTCCCGGTGGTCAACCGCTCCCGGGCCGGCAGCGCCGGGGTGGCGAAGGCGCTGGGCAAGCTCAACGACGTCCTCACCACACGCGACCTGGCCGACATGAACCAGCAGGTGGACAGCTGGCGCAGGCTGCCCGCCGACGTGGCCCGCGCCTATCTGGAGGACAAGGGCCTGCTGAAGTGAGGCGCGGCCGGTGTCTCACGCGTCCGCGACCGAGTCGAACGACACCTGCCCCCGCGTCACGCCCCGCGCATCGGCGTCCACCGAGCGGCGCAGCGCCTCGTGCAGCTTCGCCGGGGTGAGCACGCCGAGGAAGCGCGCGCCGTCCAGCACCGCGACCCACCCGGCGTCGTACTGCAGCATCATGCCGAACGCCTGCTTCAGCGGCGCGCCCACCGGCACCCACGCGGTCATCCGGTGCGTGCGGTCCTCGACCGTGCCGCCCCTCGCGAGCTCGTCGATGCCGACCCAGCCGTGCAGATCACCGTACGCGTCGAGAACGACGGCCCACCGGGCGCCCTCGGCCCGCAACCGGTCCAGGGCCTCTTCGGCGGGCTCGTCCGGCCGGGCCACGGGCGGCTGCTGGAGGTCGTCCGGCTCGATCGCGGTGACCGACAGCCGCTTCAGCCCCCGGTCGGCGCCCACGAAGGAGGCGACGTACGGGGTCGCGGGCGCGCCGAGCACCGCGCCGGGCGTGTCGAACTGCTCGATCCGGCCCTGCCCGTACACGGCGATCCGGTCACCGAGCCGCACCGCCTCCTCGATGTCGTGCGTGACCAGCAGCACGGTCTTGCGTACGGCGGCCTGCATCCGCAGGAACTCGTCCTGCAGCTGCTCGCGCACCACCGGGTCGACCGCGCCGAACGGCTCGTCCATCAGCAGCACCGGCGGGTCGGCCGCGAGCGCCCGCGCCACGCCGACCCGCTGCCGCTGCCCGCCCGACAGCTGTTCCGGATAGCGCGGCCCGTACGTCTTCGGGTCGAGGCCCACCAGGTCCAGCAGCTCGGCGGCCCGCGCCCGCGCCGTCGCCCGCTTCCAGCCGAGCAGCGCGGGCACGGTGGCGGTGTTGTCCAGGACGGTGCGATGCGGAAACAGGCCGACCTGCTGGATGACGTACCCGATGCGGCGGCGCAGCCGCACCGGGTCGACGCCGGCGATGTCCTCGCCGTCGACGAGGATCCGGCCGGAGGTCGGCTCGATCAGCCGGTTGACCATCATCATGGTCGTCGTCTTGCCGCAGCCCGACGGGCCGACGAGCGTGACCAGCTCTCCCTCGGCCACCTCGAAGGAGAGGCCGTCCACCGCCGTCGTACCATCCGGATACCGCTTGGTGACCTGCTCGAACCGGATCATGTCCGCACGCTAACGGGGCCGCGCACGCGGCGCGCGGCGGTTGCGTCCGCCGGGTGGCGCAGGCCATGAGCCATTCGGGGGACCGGCCGAGCGGACCACGGTGGGCGGAACGCTCCGTCAGCTGAGCAGGATCACTTCCAGCTTGCGCGGACCGTGCACCCCCTCCACCCGGTCCAGCTCGATGTCGCTGGTGGCCGACGGGCCGGAGATCCAGGTCAACGGGCGGGCCGGGTCGAGGCGTTCGAGGGCCTGCGGGACCGAGGACACCACCTGGTCCGGGACCCGGACGACACAGATGTGGTGGTCCGGGATGAGCGAGATACGGCGCCGGCCCTGGTCGGGGGAGCCGTCCAGGACGATCGTGCCGGTCTCGGCGATCGCCACGGCACACCCCGTCACCACGCTGTCCACCTGGTCCAGCCGCTGCGCCGTGCTCACCGCCCGGTCGTGGATCCGCACCGGGTCCGCGGCGGACAGCCACTCCGGCGGCAGCCCGGGAGGCACCAGCACCTCCTGGGAACCCCGCTGGTTCAGCAGCCGCATGACGAGATACGGCAGCTCCTCGGCGTCGCTGCGGTGCACGATCGCCCGGTAGTCCGCCAGGTTCCCGGCCAGCAGCTCCACCGTCTGCTCCGTCGTGCGGGCCCCGTGCTCGCGCAGGTAGTCGCGGGGCACGGCCTCCGCGTACGGCTGCTCGTCCGGTGTCACATCGGCGAGGGCGCGCCGCACCCGGCCCAGGATCCGTTCCCTGCTGCTCACTTGGTGCCGTCCTTTCCACCGCGAGTGCGCTGCCACCAGTCCCGGAAGGGTTCCGCCGGTACCGCAGGCAGGTCCCGGGTGCCGCTCCAGGCCCTGCCCGGGCCCGGCACGGTACGGGGGTGCAGCCGGCGGGTGCGGGAGGCGAGCCGCTGGCCCGAGCGCAGGGCGGCGGGGTGGGTGAAGGCCCAGCGCGCCGCGCGCATGGCCGCCCGCTCGGCCGCGTGCCCCTTGGCCGGCCTCAGCATCACCTTGTTGCCCTGCCGCACCGTCGGACCGCCCTCCACGACCCGCTCCCGCAGATGCACCAGCACCTCGGGAATGTCGATGGCGACCGGGCACACCTCGTAGCAGGCGCCGCACAGACTCGACGCGTACGGCAGTGAGGCATCGATCTCGCTCGCCGTGCCCCGGAGCTGGGGGCTGAGGATGGCGCCGATCGGGCCCGGATAGACCGAGCCGTAGGCGTGGCCGCCCGCCCGCTCGTACACCGGGCACACATTCAGGCAGGCCGAGCAGCGGATGCAGCGCAGGGCCTGGCGGCCGACCTGGTCGGCGAGCGTGTCGGTGCGGCCGTTGTCGAGCAGGACGAGGTGGAAGGTCCGGGGTCCGTCGCCGTCCTTGGTGCCGGTCCACATGCTCGTGTACGGGTTCATGCGCTCGGCGGTGGAGGAGCGGGGGAGGGTCTGCAGGAAGACCTCCAGGTCACGCCAGGTGGGCACGATCTTCTCGATGCCCACGACCGAGATCAGCGTCTCGGGGAGCGTCAGGCACATCCGGCCGTTGCCCTCGGACTCGACGACGACGAGGGTGCCGGTCTCGGCGACCATGAAGTTGGCACCGGAGATGCCGACCCTGGCGCGCAGGAACTTCTCCCGCAGGTGCAGCCTGGCGGCCTCGGCGAGCTCGGCGGGGGTGTCGGTCAGATCCTCTGGAGCGGGCCGGCCCCACTCGCCCATCTGCGAGCGGAAGATGTCCCGGATCTCGCCCCGGTTGCGGTGGATGGCGGGCACGAGGATGTGCGAGGGACGGTCCTTGCCCAACTGCACGATGAGCTCGGCGAGATCGGTCTCGTAGGCGTGGATGCCTTCTTCGAGGAGGGCCTCGTTGAGTCCGATCTCCTGTGTGGCCATCGACTTGACCTTGACGACCTCCGACTCGCCGGTCTCCTTGACGAGTTGGGCGACGATCCGGTTGGCCTCGTCGGCGTCGGCGGCCCAGTGGACCGTACCGCCGGCCGCCGTGACCGACTCCTCCAACTGCACCAGATAGCGGTCGAGATGGCGCAGGGTGTGGTCCTTGATCCGGCGGCCCGCCTCGCGCAGCGCCGCCCAGTCGTCCAACTCCCCTACTGCGCGGGCCCGTTTGGCGCGGATGGTGTGCGTGGCGTGCCGCAGGTTGCCCCGCAGGGTCGTGTTGCCCAGGGCGTCGTGAGCCGCCTTCGGAAAGGCCGGCATACCGACGAACGTTCCGCTCATGCCGCCGGTTCCTCCTCCGTGCTCGCCAGGATCTCCGCGATGTGCACCGGCCGCACGGTCGTACCCAGCCGGCTCATCGTGCCGCCGATGTGCATCAGACACGAGTTGTCGGCCGCGCACAGCACCTCCGCGCCCGTGGACTCGGCGCTGCGCACCTTGTCCGCGCCCATGGCCGCCGACACCTCGGCGTTCTTCAGCGCGAACGTGCCCCCGAACCCACAGCACTCCTCGGCACCCGGCAGCTCGACCAGCTCCAGCCCCTCGACCGCCTGCAGCAGCCGGCGCGGCCGGTCGCCGAGGCCCAGGCTCCGCAGTCCGTGGCAGGTCGGATGGTAGGTGACCTTGTGCGGGTAGTAGGCGCCGACGTCCGTCACGCCCAGCACGTCCACCACGAACTCCGTCAACTCGTACGTCTTCGGTACCACCGGCGCCAGCGTCCGCGCCAGCGAGTCCCCTCGCCCCTCGGCGCGCGCCCGCTCGCCCATCCGCGGATACAGCTCCCGCACCATCGCCCCGCAGGATCCGGAGGGAGTGACGATCGCGTCGTACTCGCGGAAGACATCGGAGAAGTGCCGGGCCAGCGGCTCGGCCTCGTGGCGGTAACCGGTGTTGTAGTGCGCCTGCCCGCAGCAGCTCTGGCCCATCGGGAAGTCGACGTCGACACCCAGTCTGGTCAGGAGTTTCACCACAGCACGGCCGGTGTCCGGATAGAGCGTGTCGTTGACACAGGTCAGGAACAGGGCGACACGCATCGCGGCTCCTCGGGATCGGTCATCGGACGAGTGCAGGGTAGTGGGCGAACACCGTCGAAGGGAGACCGCCGCTCACCGTGTGGCGAGCCTTGCCTCGGCCTCCCGCCAGCGCGCACTGTCGCCGAGCGGCGTGTACCGGGTGAGCGGCTGGGTACGGGTGAGCAGCCGGCGCATCGCGGCCAGGTCGCCGACCAGCCCGTGGGCGCGGGCCTGGACCAGGACGTTGCCGAGGGCCGCCGCCTCCGTGGCACCGGCCACCACGGGAAGCCCGCAGGCGTCGGCGGTCAGCTGGCACAGCAGCGCGTTGCGGGTGCCGCCGCCGACGACGTACACCACGTCCACCGGACGGTCGGCCAGCCGCTGGGCGTCCTCGACGGCCCGGCGGTGGGCGAGGGCCAGCGAGTCCAGGATGCACCGGGTGACCTCGCCTCGCGTCGCCGGCACCGGCTGCCCCGACGTCCGGCACGCCTCGGCGATCCGCTGCGGCATCCGCCCCGGCGCCAGGAACCTCGCGTCCCCGGCGTCCACCACCGAGCGCAGCGCCCGCACGGTACCGGCCTCGCGCAACAGCAGCCCCAAGTCCTTCTCGCCCCAGGCCCGTTGACACTCCTGGAGCAGCCACAGCCCCATGATGTTGCGCAGGTACCGGACCGTGCCGTCGAGCCCGAGCTCGTTGGTGAAGTTGGCGGCCCGGCTCTCCTCGGTGAGCACCGGAGCGGTCAGCTCCAGACCCGCCAGGGACCAGGTGCCGGTGCAGATGTAGGCGAAGGCCTCGCCGGCCGCCGGGACGGCGGCCACCGCGGAGGCGGTGTCGTGCGAGCCGACGGCCGTCACCGGCACGGGACCGGTCAGCCCGGTCTCCTCCAGCACCTCCGGCCGCAGCAGCCCGGCCGGATCGCCGGGCTGCCGCAGCGGCGCGAACAGCCCGAGGTCAATCCCGAGCCGCTCGGCGATGTCGTACGACCACGTCCGCGTCCGGGGATCCACGAGCTGGGTCGTGGAGGCGTTGGTCAGCTCGGTGCCCTGCTCGCCGGTCAGCCAGTACGACATCAGATCCGGAATGAGCAACAGCCGTTCGGCGTAGGCGCGTTGATGCATCCCGCGGGCCGCCGTCAGCTGGTACAGGGTGTTGAAGGGCGCGTACTGGATGCCCGTCGCCGCGTACAGCTCCCCGGCCGGCACGGTCGCCCACACCTTTTCCGCGACGCCCTCCGTGCGGGCGTCGCGATAGTGCACCGGGTTGCCCAGCAGGGCCCCGTCGGCGTCCAGCAGGCCGTAGTCGACGGCCCAGCTGTCGATGCCGACGGAATCCACCCGGCCCGCCGCCCGGAGCCCGTCCAGGACCCCGCCGTACAGCGCGAGGACGTCCCAGCGCAGCCCCTCCGCGAGGCGCACGGGCCGGTTGGGGAAACGGTGCGCCTCGCTCAGCTCCAGCGAGTCCGGGCTCACCCGGCCGACCATCACCCGCCCGCTGGAGGCGCCGAGGTCGACCGCGGCGTACGACTTCACACGCGCGCTCATCGCAGGAACGCGGCCGCCACACCCGCGTCGACCGGGACGTGCAGCCCGGTGGTGTGGGTCAGGTCCCCGCCGGTGAGCGCGAACACGGCGTTCGCCACGTGCTCGGGCAGCACCTCGCGCTTGAGGATGGTCCGCTGGGCGTAGAACTCGCCCAGCTTCTCCTCCCGCACCCCGTACACCGCCGCCCGCTGGGCGCCCCAGCCGCCCGCGAAGATCCCGGAACCGCGCACCACACCGTCCGGGTTGACCCCGTTGACCCGGATGCCGTGTTCGCCCAACTCGGCTGCCAGCAGCCGTACTTGGTGGGCCTGGTCCGCCTTGGTGGCGGAGTAGGCGATGTTGTTCGGCCCGGCGAAGACCGCGTTCTTGGAGGCGATGTAGACGATGTCACCGCCCAGCCCCTGCGCGATCATCACCCGCGCCGCCTCCCGCGAGACGAGGAAGGAACCGCGGGCCATGATGTCGTGCTGGAGGTCCCAGTCGCGTGCCGAAGTCTCCAGCAGCGGCTTCGAGATGGAGATTCCGGCGTTGTTGACGACGAGGTCGACTCCGCCGAAGGCGAGTACCGCCGTCTTGAAGGCCTCCGCGATCCGCTCCTCGGACGTGACGTCGACGGTGACGGCAACGGCCTTGTCCGGCCCGCCCAGTTCCCCGGCCACGGCCCGGGCGCTCTCACCGTTCAGATCGGCGACGACGACACACGCGCCCTCGGCCGCCAGCCGGTGCGCGATGGCCTTCCCGATCCCGCTGCCCGCACCGGTCACCACCGCCACCCGGGTCGCCAGCGGCTTCGGCTTCGGCGTCCGCCGGAGCTTGGCCTCCTCCAGCGCCCAGTACTCGATGCGGAACTTCTCCGGCTCCTCGATCGGTGCATACGCCGACACCGACTCCGCGCCGTGCATCACATGGATGGCGTTGACGTAGAACTCGCCGGCCACGCGAGCGGTCTGCTTGTCCCTGCCGAAGCTGAACATGCCCACACCGGGGACGAGCACGACGGCCGGGTCGGCGCCGCGCATGGCGGGGGAGTCGGGCAGGGCGTGCCGCTGGTAGTAGGCGGCGTACTCCTCCCGGTACTCGGCATGCAGCTCCTTCAGCCGGGCCACGGCTTCCTCCAGCGGCGCGGTGGGCGGCAGGTCCAGCACCAGCGGTCGTACCTTCGTGCGCAGGAAGTGGTCGGGGCAGGAGGTACCCAGCGCGGCCAGCCGGGGATGTTCGGCGCGGGCGAGGAAGTCCAGTACGGCGTCGGAGTCGTCGAAGTGCCCGACCTGCGCCCTGTCCTGCGAGGCGAGCGCCCGCACATACGGGGCGAGCGCGGCGGCCCGCTCCCGGCGCTCTGCCTCGGGCAGGGCCCCGTACCCTTCGATCACGGGCCCGAAGGGCTCCGGCTTCCCGCGCTCGACGAGAAACGCCTCGGCGGCATGGATGATGTGCAGCGAGTTGCGCTCGCACTCCTCGGCTGTGTCCCCCCACGCGGTGATCCCGTGCCCGCCCAGCACCACACCGATGGCCTGCGGGTTGGCCTGCTTGACCGCCGCGATGTCCAGCCCCAGCTGGAACCCCGGCCGCCGCCATGGCACCCATGCCACCGAGTCGCCGAAGCACTCGGCGGTCAGCTTCTCCCCGTCGGCCGCGCAGGCGAGCGCGATCCCGGAGTCCGGGTGCAGATGATCGACGTGGGCGGCGTCCACCAGCCCGTGCATGGCGGTGTCGATGGAGGGCGCGGCCCCGCCCTTGCCGTGCAGGCAGTAGTCGAACGCGGCGACCATCTCGTCCTCGCGCTCCACACCGGGGTACACGCCGACGAGCGCCCGCAGCCGGTCCAGCCGCAACACCGCGAGCTGCGATTCGGTGAGCGTCCCGAGATCCCCGCCTGATCCCTTGACCCACATCAGCTGGACATCTCCGCCGGTGACGGGGTCGGTGTCGGTGCCCTTGGCGGACGCGTTGCCGCCGGCGTAGTTCGTATTACGGGGATCGGAGCCAAGTCGATGCGAACGGGAGAGCAGAGCGGCGGCTTCGCGATGGGTGGACATGACCTTCGGTTCCTTTTGCGAGAGGGGAGTGCGCCCACCCAGGGGCGCGGGGCTGTATCGATGTGCGGCTCCGCCGCGTGGGCGCGAGCAACCACACACGGCCCGCACTCCGCAGACGACAGAACTGGGCAGCTGCTCACGCCCCCCAACCGGCCTGCTGTCCACCGACCCGCTCGGCAACGGTCTTCTCTGTCCATCCGGACCGCGCATACGCGGCAAGGGGATCGGGGTCCAACCCCATCTCCTCCCGCACCTCACGAAGCAACGGCCGCACATCCGTGTTGTACGCATCCATCAGCACGGCGTTGGCGCCGAGAACATCGCCCGCAGCCTGAGCCTCGGCCAACGCCGACCGGTCGACGAGCAGCGCCTTCGCCGTGGCCTCCTGCACGTTCATCACCGACCGGATGATCGCCGGAATCTTCGCCTCGATGTTGTGGCACTGATCGAGCATGAACGCGACGTCCGGCCCGAACCCGCCCCCGCGCACGACCTCGTACATGATCCGGAACAGCTGGAACGGATCGGCCGCCCCGACCATCAGGTCGTCGTCGGCGTAGAACCGGGAGTTGAAGTCGAAGCCCCCCAGCTTCCCCTCCCGCAGCAGCGTGGCCACGATGAACTCGATGTTGGTGCCGGGAGCGTGGTGCCCCGTGTCGACGACGACCTGCGCCTTCGGGCCCAGCTTCAAGCAGTGTGCGTACGCCGTCCCCCAGTCCGGGACATCGGTCGTATAGAACGCCGGCTCGAAGAACTTGTACTCCAGCAGCATCCGCTGCCGGTCGCCCAGCCGGTCGTACACCTCGGCCAGCCCCTCCGCCAACCGGTCCTGCCGCGCCCGCACATCATCCTGCCCGGGATAGTTCGTACCGTCCGCGAACCACAGCTTCAGATCGGCGGAGCCCGTCGCGTCCATGATGTCGACGCACTCCAGCAGATGGCCGACGGCCTTGCGCCGCACCGCCGCGTCCGGATGACAGATGCTGCCCAGCTTGTAGTCGTCGTCCTGGAAGGTGTTGGAGTTGACCGCCCCGAGCTGCACGCCCCGCTCCCCGGCGAACTCGGCCAGCGCGGCATAGTCCTCGACGCTGTCCCAGGGGATGTGCAGGGCCACGGTCGGCGCGACACCGGTGTGCGCGTGCACCTGGGCCGCGTCCTCGACCTTCTCCTGCGGTGTGCGGGGAACGCCCGCTTGCGCGAACACCTTGAAGCGCGTCCCCGAGTTCCCGTACGCCCACGACGGCGTCTCGACGGCCTGGGTCTTCAGCGCGGCCTTCACCGCGGCGAGGTCGGTCACTTCGGGCTCCTGTGGCATCGGACCAGAAAGGCTTTCGTGTGAAACGATTCAGGACGGGAAGCTATGAGCCCTCCGAGGGCGTGTCAAGCCCTGTGTCCAGGCGCGTTCTCCGTGACCTGGGAGTGACCTTCGGCTATCCAAATTTTTTCGGGTGGCAGCCATTGACGTGACATGTGTGCCATGCCTAACGTCCCCGCCATCCAGTTGAAACCTTTCACGACGCTGCGACGGCTTTCCGACATAGCCGCCGCGCCGGCGTCGTCGAGGAGCCACCCATGACCCACCCGCCCGACACGGGACCGACCCCGGTGCTGGCGCTGAGGGACGTCGCCAAGTCCTTCGGTGCCGTACGCGCCCTGCGGGGCGTCTCCCTCGAGCTGTTCGCCGGTGAGGTCCACGCCCTCGCCGGTGAGAACGGCGCGGGCAAGTCGACCCTGATCAAGACGCTTGCCGGGGTGCACCGTCCGGATGCCGGCCAGGTGCTGCTCGACGGTGAGCCCGTCCAGTTCCATGGGCCCGGCGACGCCCGCGACGCCGGGATCGCCGTGATCTACCAGGAGCCCACGCTCTTTCCCGACCTGTCGATCGCCGAGAACATCTTCATGGGCCGCCAGCCGAGGCGCGCGCTCGGCCGTATCGACCACAAGGCCACCCGCGACGCCACCGCCGCCCTGATGAAGCGCCTCGGCGTCGACCTCGACCCCGACCGCCCCGCGCGCGGTCTGTCCATCGCCGACCAGCAGATCGTCGAGATCGCCAAGGCGCTGTCCTTCGACGCCCGGGTCCTCATCATGGACGAGCCCACCGCGGCCCTCACCGGCAGCGAGGTCGCCCGGCTCTTCGGTGTCGTGCGCACCCTGCGCGAACAGGGCGCGGCGGTGCTGTTCATCTCCCACCGGCTGGAGGAGATCTTCGAGATCTGCCAGAAGGTGACCACCCTGCGCGACGGCGCCTGGATCGCCGGCGAGCCGCTGGCCGGTATGACCGAGGACGACCTCGTCCGCCGGATGGTCGGCCGCGACCTCGACGAGCTCTACCCCAAGCAGGAGGTGGCGCCGGGCGAGGTGGCCCTGAGCGTGCGCCGGCTGACCCGCGAGGGCGTCTTCACGGACGTGTCCTTCGAGGTGCGGCGCGGGGAGATCGTCGGCCTCGCGGGGCTGGTGGGCGCCGGCCGTACCGAGGTGGCCCGCGCGGTGTTCGGCATCGACCGCTGGGACGCCGGGGAGGTCGAGGTCGACGGCCGGAAGCTGACCAATGGCGCGCCGTCCACCGCGATGGCCGCCGGGCTCGCCCTCGTCCCCGAGGACCGGCGCGCCCAGGGCCTGGTGATGGACATGTCCATCGAGCGGAACATCGGCCTGACCGGGCTCCGGACGACCGTGAAGGCCGGGCTGGTGGACCGGGGCGCCGAGCGCAGCCGGTCGCTGGACTGGGCGGTGAGGCTCCAGGTGAAGTACGCCCGGATCGCCGACGCCGTCTCCACGCTCTCCGGCGGCAACCAGCAGAAGGTGGTCCTCGCCAAGTGGCTGGCCACCGACCCCAAGGTGCTGATCGTCGACGAGCCCACCCGGGGCATCGACGTCGGCACCAAGGCCGAGGTGCACCGGCTGCTGTCCCAGCTCGCCGCCGACGGGGTGGCGGTGCTGATGATCTCCTCCGACCTGCCGGAGATCCTCGGCATGGCCGACCGGGTGCTGGTGATGCACGAGGGACGGCTCACCGCCGAGATCCCGAGTTCCGACGCCACCGAGGAAACCGTGATGGCCGCAGCCACCGGGAGGGCCGCGTGAGCGACGCACATATCGCAACAGCCCGCGCGCAGCGCGGTCGCCCGAGGGCGGCGGCGCAAGACGCGCGGGACGCCGGGCCGCGGACGAGGAGCATGGCCGCAGCCCCCGGGAGGGCCGCCGCATGACGGTGACCACCCCGAACCCCGCGCCCGTCGTCGAGGCGCCCCGCTCCAGCGGCACCCGCCTGGTCGACCGCGTCTTCAAGATGCGCGAACTCGCCATCCTGGTCGTCTTCCTGGCGATGATCGTGGTCACACAGGCGGGCAACAGCCAGTTCCTGTCCGAGCAGGGCATCAAGGACCTGCTGCTGAACGCGACCATCCTGGTCCTCGTCGCCACCGGCCAGTCGCTGGTGGTCATCACCCGCAACGTCGACCTGTCCGTCGGCTCCACTCTCGGCATCAGCGCCTTCGCCGCCGGCACCTGTCTGCACGGCGGCGGCAACCCGGTCGTCGCGATCGTCCTCGCGGTGCTGCTCGGCATCGGCTTCGGCCTGGTGAACGGCCTGCTGGTCAGCCTCGGCCAGGTGCCCGCGCTGGTGGTCACCCTGGGCACCCTCTACATCATCCGCGGCATCGACTCCATCTGGGTCGGCTCCCGCCAGATCACCGCGGCCGACCTCCCCCCGGGCTTCGTCGACTTCGGCTCCGGCGGCCTCTCCGCCGTGCCGTACCCGGCGCTCATCGCCCTCGCCGTGCTGGTCGCCACCGCCTACTGCCTCAAGCACTTCCGCAGCGGCCGCGAGCTGTACGCCCTCGGCTCCAACCCGGAGGCCGCCCGCCTCGCCGGCATCCCGGTCCGCAGGCGCATCCTGCTCGCCTACACCTTCTGCGGCGCCCTCGCCGGCCTCGCCGGGGCCATGTACCTCGCCCGGTTCGGCAATGTCGACTCCGGCACCGGAAACGGCTACGAACTCACCGTCGTCAGCGCGGTCGTCGTCGGCGGTGTCGTCTTCACCGGCGGCTCGGGCAGCGTGTACGGCGCCGCGCTCGGCGCCCTGCTGCTGACCTCCATCAACAGCGTGCTGCCCGCGCTCGGCGTCAGCTCCGTGTGGGTCCTCGCCATCAACGGCGTGCTGCTCCTGCTCGCCATCGCCGTGGACCGGGTCGTCGCGCTGCGGGTGGCGGCCGCCCTGAAGAAGAAGTCGGCTTCCGCGAGGTCCGCCGTACAGAAGGGGGAGGCTCGTGCCTGAGTCCCTGACCCGTGCCGTCCGCTGGGACACGGTCGTCGGCGGCCTGCTGATCGTCCTGTTCCTGCTGTCCTTCTCCTTCGTCGACGGCTTCGGCAACGCCCTCAACCTGTCGTTCCTGATCGGCAACACCCTGCCCATCGCGTTGATCGCGCTGCCGATGACCCTCCTCGTCGTCTCCGGCGAGATCGACCTGTCGGTGGCCTCCACGGCCGGCCTGTCCGGCGCGCTGATGGGCAAGCTGTGGAACGAGGGCATGGCCATCGAGACGATCATCCCGCTGTGCCTGCTGCTCGGGGTGGTGTGCGGGCTGGTCAACGGCCTGCTGGTGACCCGGCTCGGGCTGCCGTCCCTCGCCGTCACCATCGGCACCCTCGCCGCGTACCGGGGCATCGCCCAGATCGTCCTCGGCTCCGACGCGGTCACCGACTTCCCCGCCCAGTACCTCGACTTCGCCGCCGGACGCATCGGGAACTCCTTCCTGCCGCAGGCCTTCCTGCCCTTCCTGGCGCTGCTCGCCGTCGCCGTCGTCGTGCTGCACGCCACCCCCTTCGGACGCTCGCTGTTCGCGATCGGCGCCGGCGAGGAGGCCGCCCGGTTCGCCGGGATCCGGGTCAAGCGGGCCAAGCTGCTGCTGTTCGCCGCCACCGGCTTCATGGCCTCCCTCACCGGCGTCTTCTGGGCCCTGCACTACGCCAGCGCCCGCTACGACAACGCCACCGGCCTCGAACTCTCCGTCGTCGCGGCCGTGTTGCTCGGCGGCATCGACTTCGACGGCGGCAAGGGCACGCTCGGCGGCGCGATCGCCGGCGTGTTCCTGCTGGGGGCGCTGCAGAACGTGATGAGCCTGCTGAACGTCTCCGCGCAGTCGCAGATCGTCGTGACCGGCGTCCTGCTCGTCGTCTCCGTGCTCGGCCCCCGGGTCGCACGGCAGATCTCCGTCGCGAGGGCCGGCCGCAGAGCCGCCTCGGCGCCGGTGCCCAAGGCTCCCCCCACGCCTGCCGCATGACCCGTTCTTCCGCCCACCCCGTAAAGGAAACCTCGCCATGCGCAAGTCGTCGATCCGCCGTGCCTGTGCGGCCCTCGCCGCCGCCACCTCCCTCGCGCTCGCCCTCACCGCCTGCGGCGGCACCACCAAGAACGACGTGAAGAGCGACAGCGGCTCGGGCGCGGCGGCCGGCCAGGCCGACCCGAACGCGGCCACCAAGAAGGGCCTGACCGTCGGCTTCCTGCCCAAGCAGGTCAACAACCCCTACTTCACCTCCGCCGACAAGGGCGGCGAGAAGGCCCTCGCCGACCTCGGCTCGAAGTACAAGGAGGTCGGCCCGTCCAGCGCCACCGACACCTCCGGCCAGGTCTCCTACGTCAACACGCTCACCCAGCAGCAGGTCGACGCGATGGCGGTCTCCGCGCAGGACCCCGGCGCCCTGTGCACCGCGCTGAAGCAGGCCATGAAGAACGGCATCAAGGTCGTCACCTACGACTCCGACACCACCGCCGACTGCCGCAACGCCTTCGTCTCGCAGGCCAGTGCCGAGGACCTGGGCCGTACCGAGGTGCAGCTGCTCGCGCAGCAGATCGGCTACAAGGGCCGGATCGCGATCCTGTCGGCCGCGCAGACCGCGACCAACCAGAACACCTGGATCGACTACATGAAGAAGGAACTGGCGGACCCGAAGTACAAGAACGTCAAGCTGGTCAAGGTCGCCTACGGCAACGACGACGCCCAGCAGTCCTTCCAGCAGACCCAGGGCCTGCTCCAGCAGTACCCGGACCTGAAGGGGATCATCTCCCCGACCACCGTCGGCATCAAGGCGGCCGCCCAGTACCTCTCCGGCTCCAAGTACAAGGGCAAGGTCAGGCTGACCGGCCTCGGCACCCCCAACGACATGCGCAAGTACGTCAAGAACGGCACCGTCGACGCCTTCGAGCTGTGGGACCCGGCGAAGCTCGGCGACCTGGCCGCGCGGACCGCGGTCGCGCTGGCGTCGGGACAGATCACCGGCAAGGAGGGCGAGACGTTCAAGGCCGGCGGCACGACGTACACCATCGGCAAGGACGGCGTGATCAACCTCGGCAAGCCGACCGTGTTCGACGCCAGGAACATCGACGACTTCGACTTCTGACCCGGGAGCGGTACTTCATGCAGCGCGTCTGTTTCCTGCTCAAGGTCCGAAAGGACCGGATCACCGAGTACCGCGAACGCCACGCCGCCGTGTGGCCGGAGATGCGCGCGGCGCTCTCCGCCACCGGCTGGCAGAACTACTCCCTCTTCCTGCGCGACGACGGCCTGCTCGTCGGCTACCTGGAGACCGAGGACTTCGGCGCCGCCCTGGCCGGCATGGCGGCCACCGAGGTCAACGCCCGCTGGCAGGCCGAGATGGCCCCCTTCTTCGAGTCCCTCGACGGATCCCGCCCCGACGAGGCGATGAAGCCGCTCACCGAGGTCTTCCACCTCGCCTGAGGTCCCCTTCCTGGAGCCGCTCATGAAAAGACGCACCGTGCTCGCGTCGGCCGTCCTGGCCAACGTGGCGACGCCGGGCATCGCGCGGGCCGCCGATCCCGGACCTGCCGTCAGCAGGAGGAGCACGACCCTGCTCGACTCCCGGGCCGTCTATTTCGTGTCCTACGACGGCCTGGTCAACAACAACTCGTTCCAGAAGAACGGCCTGCTGACGTACAGGGGCTACCAGTACGCCGCGTGGTACACCGCCACCGGCAACGCGGTCGTCGCCCGCCGGGCCGCCGGAGCCGGCAGCTGGTCGACCACCGCCCTTTCGCACGTCCTCAAGGCCAGCGACTCCCACAACGTCATCTCCATGGGCGTCTCCCGGGTGGACGGCCGCCTGCACCTCACCATGGACTCCCACAGCGACGGCTTCTTCTACGTGAAGTCCGGCGCCGGCCTCCTCGACAACCCGGCGTCCACGCCTTGGAGTCCGTCCGTCCTCGGCCCCGTCCAGACTTCCCTCGACGGCCTCGCGCTCACCTCGCAGTTCACCTATCCGCAGTTCGTCTCCACCCCGGAGGGCAGGCTCCAGCTCAGCTACCGGGCCGGTGTCTCCGGCAACGGCCGCAACGCCCTGGCGGAGTACGACGGTTCGTCATGGACGGCGCTGGGGGAGTGGTCCGGCTCCACCGGTACCTACACCAGCTCGCACGGCTCCAGCACCGCCCGCAACATGTACCTGCACGGCATCGACTACGACACGGGCGGGCGGCTGCACTCCCTCTTCACCTGGCGCGAGCAGAACGCCGCCGTGATGTGCAGCAGCGGTGGCATCACCAACCACGACACCGGCTACGTCTGCTCCACGGACCGCGGCCGCACCTGGCGCAACGACGCCGGCGCCCTCGTCGGCACCACGGGCACCGCGGACACCGTCTCCGTCACCGACCCGGGACTGGTCGTCGACCCCCTCGGCCCCGACCACTCCCTGATGAACCAGGAGAGCCAGTGGACCGACTCCGCCGGCCTCCCGCACGCGATCATCAGCTATGTCCCCGGCCGCTTCGGCCGGTGCACCACCGACTACGTCGCCGACCGCACCGCGCACGGCCGCGCGTTCCACCTCCGCAAGAACTCCTCCGGCAGCTGGAGCAAGACCGAGATCCCGGTCCCCCTGGGCTCCAGCCAGCGCACCAAGCTGATCCTGGACAAGTACGACAACGCCTATGCGGTCTTCCCCCACGGCCGTGTCGCCGGCGCCTCCAGGTCCTCCGGCCACACCGACTGGACCCTCCTCTTCGACGGTGGCGGCCTCGACGCCTTCGGCGAGGTCGTGATCGACGAGATGCGCGCCAGGTCGGACAACGTGCTGTCGTTCATGTACCAGGAGAAGTCCACCGGTACGACGCCCTCGGCGCTGCACGTCGTGGAGTTCTCCCTGCCTGCATGAGCGGACCGTCAAAGGGGGCGGTGACGGTAATGTGAGGATCCGCCCGCCGCCCCTCGTCATCCCTGGAGGTCTGAAATCCGATGGCCCAGTCGGTGGGTATCAAGGACGTCGCCCGCGCCGCCGGAGTGTCGGTGGGCACGGTGTCGAACGTCATCAACCGCCCGGACACGGTCGCCGACGAGACACGGGCGCGGGTGCTGTCCGCGATCGACCGGCTCGGCTATGTCCGCAGCGAGTCCGCGCGGCAGCTGCGCGCGGGCCGCAGCCGGATCATGGGGCTGCTCGTGCTCGACATGGGCAACCCGTTCTTCGTGGACGTGGCCCGTGGCGCCGAGCGGGCGGCCCGCGAGGCGGGGCTCGGTGTGATGGTGTGCAACAGCGCCCAGAACGCCGCGGAAGAGGCCGATTACCTGGCGCTCTTCGCCGAGCAGCGGGTGCGGGGCGTGCTGCTGACCCCGGCCGACGCCACCGGCCGCAACATCGAGACCTTCCGCCGGCACGGCATCCCGTTCGTGCTGGTGGACCGGGTCGCCGAGGGCACCACCGAGTGCTCGGTGTCCGTGGACGACGTGGCCGGCGGCGCGCTCGCGGTCCGTCATCTGGTGGACGCCGGGCACCGCTCCATCGCCTATGTCAGCGGACCGCCCGGACTCAACCAGGTCCGCGACCGCCGTACCGGCGCCCTGACCGCCCTGGCCGAGGCCGGACTCGGCCCCGAGGCGCTGCGCGAGCTGCCCACCGAACGCCTCGACGTGGCCGCCGGCCGCGACGCCGGAGCCCGCCTGCTGGGCCTCGCCGACCGGCCCACCGCCGCGTTCTGCGCCAACGACCTGCTCGCCCTGGGCGTCCTGCAGGCCATGTACGCGGCCGGTGTCAGCGTCCCCGACGACCTCGCCATCGTCGGCTACGACGACATCGAGTTCGCGGCGGCCGCCGCCGTACCGCTGACCTCCGTACGGCAGCCCGCCGTCACCATGGGCGCCCTCGCTGCCGAGCTGCTGCTGGAGGAGACCGAGCAGGGGGAGGGCGAGCGGACCCACGAGCACCGCAGGGTGGTGCTCCAGCCGGAGTTGGTGGTGCGCCGCTCCAGCCTCGCCGCACGCTGAGCGCCGCGTGCCGCCCGGCGAGCCGGGCGCTGACCGGAAATTCAGTAACAATCCATGATCCCCGGGCTCGGCGCGGGTCCGGTCATGTGCTGAACTGGGACCCGTCCGTACCGCCCGTCTCGTCCGTCCCGGGAGACCCGTTGAGCCTCAGCTACCGCCAGCCCGGTGTCATCCTCACCGACCGCCGCTTCACCGTGCCCCTCGACCACGCCACCCCGGACGGGGAGACGATCGAGCTGTACGCCCGTGAGGCCGTCGCGAGCGACAAGGCCGGGCAGGAGCTGCCGTGGCTGCTGTACCTCCAGGGTGGTCCAGGCTTCGGGGCAAATCGTTTCGTCGGACGTCAGGCCTGGCTCGACCGGGCGCTGAAGGACTACCGAGTCCTGCTGCTCGACCAGCGCGGCACCGGCAGCTCCACCCCGGCCTCCCGGCAGACGCTCCCGCTGCGCGGCGGCCCCGCCGAGCAGGCGGACTACCTCACCCGATTCCGCGCCGACTCCATCGTCCGGGACTGCGAGGCGATCCGCCCGCAGGTCACCGGCGGCGCCCCCTGGACCGTGCTCGGCCAGAGCTTCGGCGGATTCTGCACGGTGTCGTACCTCTCCCTCGCCCCCGAGGGCCTGGACACCGCCGTCATCACCGGAGGCCTGCCCTCCCTGCACGCCCACGCCGACGACGTCTACCGCGCGGCCTACCCGCGCATCGAACGCAAGGTCACCGCGCACTACGCCCGCTACCCCCAGGACGTCGAGCGGGCCCGCCGTATCGCCGACCACCTGCTGACCCACGAGGTGAGCCTCCCGAACGGCTACCGTTTCACGGTCGAGGCCTTCCAGTCCCTCGGCCTGACGCTCGGTACGAGCGAGGGCAGCCACCGGCTGCACCACCTCCTGGAGGACGCCTTCGTGCGCACACCGGGCGGCCTGGAACTGTCCGACGCCTTCCAGGAACAGGCCCAGTCCCAGCTGTCGTACGCCGCCCACCCCCTCTACGCGCTCGTCCACGAGTCGATCTACGGCCAGGACACCCGCCCCACGGCCTGGTCCGCCGAGCGTGTCCGCGCCGAGTTCCCGCAGTTCGACGCGGCCAAGGCGCTCGCCGGCGACACCCCGGTGCTGTTCACCGGCGAGACGGTCCACCCCTGGATGTTCGAGGCGGACCCGGCCCTGCGCCCGCTGCGCGAGACGGCCGACCTGCTCGCCGCCCGCACCGACTGGCAGCCCCTCTACGACCCCGCCCGCCTCGCCGCCAACGAGGTCCCGGTCGTGGCGGCCGTCTACCACGACGACATGTACGTCGACACCGCACACGCGCTGGAGACCGCACGGGCGATCCGCGGCCTGCGCACCTGGGTCACGAACGAGTTCGAGCACGACGGCCTGCGCGCGGGAGCGCCGCGAGTCCTGGACCGGCTGTTGGGGCTGGCACGGGACGAGGTGTGAGGCAGCGCCCCGAAGGGACGCGGGAGTGCGCCGCAACTGGTCTGCAGCCCATGACCGAGCCGAAGAACGCCCGACTCCAGCCCATGCCGGAGGACTGGCAGCGCGGCCTGGCCGTGGTGGCGCACCCCGACGACCTGGAATACGGGTGCTCCGCGGCGGTCGCCGCCTGGACCGACACCGGCCGCGAGGTCGCCTACGTCCTCGCGACCCGCGGCGAGGCGGGCATCGGCACCCTCGACCCCGCCGTCTGCGGCCCGCTGCGCGAACGCGAGCAGCGGGCCAGTGCGGCCGTCGTGGGTGTCGGCTCGGTCGAGTTCCTCGACCACCGCGACGGGGTGATCGAGTACGGGCTCGCGCTGCGCCGCGACATCGCCGCCGCGATCCGCCGCCACCGCCCCGAACTCGTCCTCACCCTCAACCACCGCGACACCTGGGGCGACGTCGCCTGGAACACCCCCGACCACGTCGCCGTGGGCCGGGCCACCCTGGACGCCGTCGCGGACGCCGGCAACCGGTGGATCTTCCCGGAACTCACCGAGCTGGGACTCGAACCCTGGGGCGGCGTCCGCTGGGTGGCGGTCGTCGGCTCCAGCCGGCCCACCCACGCGGTCGACGCGCGGCCCGGTCTGGAGCGCGCGGTGCGCTCCCTGCTCGAACACCGCTCCTACATCGAGGCTCTGACCGACGAGGACCCGGAAACGTATGTCCGCACCTTCCTGACCACCAACGCCAGGACCACCGGTGAACGTTTCGGCGGCATGCCGGCGGTGGCCTTCGAGGTGTTCGGACGATGAGTTCTACATGCGAGGCCTGCACACCTCGGTCCTGGGCGACCGCTCGCCCTGCGGCGTGTACGTGATGCTCTTGGCGTCCGTGTTGAAGCGCAGCTGCACCGTGCCGTCGTCGTAGGCCCCGCCGGGCGACAGGATCCGCTGGACGACATGGCCGGTGCCGGCCACGACGATCGCGCGTTGCCGGTAGAGCAGCACGAACGTGGTGTCGACGCGCGTGAGACAGATCGGGAGTCCGGCGCTGGACGCCGGTATGGGTTCGCCGACCTTGAAGGACGGTGACGGCGACGGACTCGCAGCGGCCGTGGACGGGGCGGCGCCGAACAGGAGCTGGACGGTGAGCGCGGCACCGCTCATCGCGGCGGCAAGGGTGAACCGGGGCCTGGCGGTCATGAGCGACTCCTTTGCCGGAACGTCCGAGTACCGGAAGGTCTCCACCCACGACTGAAGGCCTTCCGGTACGGGGAGGCGATCTCACGTGGGCCGAACGGGTGAATGCGGGCCCGTCCGGTGGTCCTGAACCGTGCACCGGTGGTGGTGGCGCGGTCCGTGAGCGACCATGCGCCACGCGGCCCGCGGTGGCGTCGGGACCCGGCTGCCCGCTTCAGCCACCCGCCCGGTGCACCGGACAACCGGCGGCTGACCGGGCGATCCCCTGGGAACGGCGGAAGGGGGCGTCGTGCGCCTGCGGGCTCGTCGTGGCCGCTCCCGCCTCCGCGGCGGTAGCCGCATGGCCGACACCGCCCTGCGCCCCTTCGGGGCACGTGCGCCGCGCCAAGCCCAATCGCAGCCCCTCCGGCATCACCGTCAGCCGTTCGGTGACGGTCAGCCGGTAGGCCGGGTCGGGCAGCAGGTCGTAGCGGCGCAGCAGGAGGCCGAGGACCAGGGTGGCCTCGTGCAGGGCGAACTGGCGGCCGATGCACGCCCGCGCGCCGGTGCCGAACGGCTTGAAGGTGTGCGGGGGACGAGACCGTACGGCCGCCGCCTCGAAGCGGTCCGGGTCGAAGCGCTCGGCGTCCTCGCCCCAGACCTCCGGGTCGCGGTGCAGCATCGGTGTCAGCACCAGCGCCCACGCGCCCCGGCGCATCGGGTGTTCCTCGGCGAGCACGGTGTCCTGCCGGGCCTCCCGGGCGAAGGCAGGGGCGGTCGGCCAGAGCCGCAGGGACTCGTCCAGCACCCGGCGGACGTAGCGCAGCTTGGCCACCTGGTCGTAGCCGGGGCGTGCGTCCTCGCCCCAGACGCGGTCCACCTCGGCGCGGGCCCGGGCGGCGATCTCGGGGTGCCGGGCGAGGTAGTACAGGGCGAAGGAGAGCGCGCCCGAGGTGGTCTCGTGGCCCGCGACCAGGAACGTGATCACCTGCCTGCGGACGTTCTCCGCCGACAGCTTCTCGCCCGTTTCCGGATGCGCCGTCTCCAGCATCCGGTCCAGCAGGTCACCGTCCCCGCGACCCGACCGGCGCCGTTCTGCGACCAGGTCGTCGACGGTGCTGTTGAGGTGGGCCATGTCGGCCGCGTTGCGCCGGGCGGCGGTGCGCAGCAGCAGCGGGGCCAGCGGCCCGGGCACGCTGTTGAGGCGCTGGGCGTGGGTGAGCGTGCCGACCATCGCGGTGACGAAGGGGTGCGGGCGGTCCCGCTCGAAGGAGCCGAAGTCGTGCCCGAACCCGGTCCGCGCGATCGTCTCCAGGGTCAGCTTGGTCATGTCCCCGGGCACGTCCACCGTGCGCCCGGCCGCCGCCTCACGGTCCCAGTGAGCGGTCAGGCGTTCCGCGACCGCCAGCATCATCCCGTGGTAGCCCTCCATGGCCTCCCGGCTGAAGCCGGGCGCCAGGACGTCGTGCGCGAGCTGCCAGTTGGGCTCGTGGTTGTAGGCGGTGAACAGGCCGTCCCCGGCGACCGGCCGCAGATTGGCCACGCCGAGACCGACGTGCTTGGCGAACCGGGACTCGTCGGCCAGGTCCGCGGCGAGCCGCGCGCCCCACACGAACACGAACTCCTTGCCGAAGGCCCGCCGCCGGAAGATCGGACCCAGGTCGCGCCCGAAGCGCATGGAGTCCTGCACCGGCCTGCGCCGGTCGGCGCCGAGCACATCGCCGAGCAGCGGCACCCGGCGCGGCGGATGCGGAATGCGGTGCAGCTCGGGCCAGCCCAGTTCGGCGCTCCGGAACCCCTTGGGCAGCTCCGTCTCCGTCGTCTGCGTCCTCTGCGTCGTCTCCGCCATGACGCCGATCTCCCTTGATCCAGCGGACCGTTGAACCTGCGAGTGAAGCTGTGGCGCACGCCGTGTTGTACGTGGGTTCAATAACCTGTTTCAGTCTGGTCCGCTTGTTGAACCCGCGTCAAGTAAAGTGACGCCATGCCCGCGAACCAGGGGGAGCGCGCCCGGCGCAGACTCAGCACCGTGGAACGGCGTGCGCAGCTGTTGTCCGTCGGCGCGAAGCTGTTCTCGGAGAGCCCCTACGACGACGTGTGGATCGAGCAGGTCGCCGAGATCGCCGGGGTCTCCCGAGGGCTGCTGTACCACTACTTCCCGACCAAGCGGGACTTCTTCGCGGCGGTCGTCGAGCGCGAGAGCGAGCGGATGCTGCGCATGACGGCGGCCGTGCCCGGCGTGCCGGTGCGCGAGCAGCTCGCCGCCGGCCTCGACACCTACCTCGGTTACGTGCAGGCCCACGCCCACGGCTTCCGCGCCTTCCACCGCGCCGACGCGGCCGGCGACCAGGCCGTCCGCCGGGTCTACCAGCGGGCCCTGGCCGCCCAGGAGCAGCAGATCCTCGCCGCGCTGGCCGCCGACCCCGAGTTCGGCCCCGTCTACGAGAGCGCTCCGCATGTCCGCCTGGCCGTGCGCGGCTGGCTCGCCTTCACCACCGCCGTCTGCCTGGAGTGGCTGCGCGACGGCGAGTTGACCCGCGAGCAGGTGCGGGACCTGTGCGCGCGGGCGCTGCTGGGTGTCATCACCTGACCATCACTCGACCACGGCCTGACCGCCCGCACTGGTTTTTTCCGCCGGTGGGGTGCGGTTGGCGTGCACCCCGATCTCCGATAGGTTAGGCAAGGTTTACCTAAGGAGGTCTCGGATGGGTGACACGCAGGACTGGACGGCCGCACCCGGCGCCGCGGAACGGGCACGGTCGGTGCTGGCCGTCGCCTGGTCGTGCGCGGTGACCGCGGACGGCGCCCGCGAGGAGTACGTCGGCGCGCACACCGTGACCGACGACGGCGCCGTGCGGCTGACGGTGCCCGACGACAGCGCCCTGCTGACCGCGGCCATCTGCGCCCCACGCCAGGAACCCTCCGCCGTACTCGAGTTCGCCGACGTGGCCCCCGTACCGGTACGCGGCCGGATCCGGGCCCGGCTCCACCTCGCCGGCTGGTTCGCACCGGACCGCGGCACCTTGCTCTTCCGGCCCACGCGGGCGGTGTTGCGGCGGTCCTCCGGGGCCGTGGTGGTCGACCCGGACGAGTACGCCGCCGCCCGGCCCGACCCGCTCGCCCAGGCCGAGGCCCGGCTCCTGACCCACCTCGCCGACGCCCACCCGGACGCCGTCGAGCGGCTGACCCGCCTGGTGCGGCCGGAGAGCCTGCACGCCGCTACCCGCGTGCTGCCCCTCGCCGTCGACCGGCACGGACTGACCCTGCGCATCGAGCGCACCCGCGCCCATGGCGACGTACGGCTGCCCTTCCACGCGCCCGCCGACGACGTCGCCCAGCTCACCGAGCGCATGCACGCCCTGCTGGCCCAGGCCACCGCCGCCGCCTGCCCGCGCGCGCGAGGGCCTGTCACGTGGCTCAGGTCGCAGGGAGGCGGCGGTGCCTGACCGGCCGACGTGAGCGGGGTCCGGAGCGTGCGGATGTGCGTGCCGCACCCCGCGTCCGCGGCATGATCCGCCGGACGGGTCCCTACAGCGGCAGCGCGCAGACGGCGACCGGTGAGGCGAACGGCTCGCCGGCCGACCGGAGTTCACCGCTGTCCGCGTCGACGTGGAAGGCGGTGACCGTCCCCGAGCGCTGGTTCGCCGCGAACAGCAGTCCGCCGTCCGGCGAGAGAGCGATCTGCCGCGGGAAGTCCCCGCCCACCGGCACTGTGCCGAGCAGCCGCAGCCGGGCGCCGTCGGCCTCGATCGTGTACCGCGCGAGGCTGTTGTCGCCCCGGTTGGCCAGGAACGCGTACCTTCCGTTCGCCGCCACGACGAACTGCGCCGGGTAGTTGGTGCCGCCGCCCGACCCCGTGGACTGCGGCTCGCCGATGGTCAGCCGACCGGAGGCCGGGTCGTACCCGCAGACGGTGACCGTGTCGTCCACCTCGTTGGCCAGATAGGCGTACCGGCCGCCGGGATGGAAGGTCAGATGGCGCGGTCCGGCACCGGGCCGGGTGTGCGCCTGCGCCACCTCCGTCAGCGTGCCGTTCGCCGGATCCAGGCGGTAGCTGTAGACGGTGTCGGTGCCGAGGTCGACCGCGAGGACATGGCCGCCGTCGGGGCTGGTGACGAACTGGTGGGCGTGCGGCCCCTGTTGACCCGGGGCGGGGGGCGGGGTGGTGTGCGTGACCAGGTCGGTGCGCTCGCCCGGGGCGCCGGAGGAGTCGACCGGATGCACGGCGACACTGCCCGAACCGTAGTTGGCGCTCAGCAGCCAGCGTCCGGAGGGATGCACCGACAGATGACAGGGGCCCGCGCCGCCCGTGCCGCGGGTGCCGAGAACCCGCCGGTCGGCGAGGCGTACGGCCGTCACGCCGCCGTCCTGGCGCTCGTCGACCGCGTACAGCGTGCGGCCGTCAGGGTGCACGGCGAGGTACGACGGGTCCGGGACGCCGGTGAGGGTGCCGGAGCCGGTGATCCGGCCGGTCGCCGGGTCGTAGGAGGCCAGTCCGATGCCGGTGCCGCCGCCGTCGGCCGAGGTGTAGGTGCCCACGTACAGCGGACGCGGACCGGAGGGCCCACGGGGTGGTGCGGCGGGCCTGGGATCGTCCGCCGCGGCCCGGGTGCCGGTCGGCGGGGCCGCCGGGGACGGGACCGCCACCACGGCCGCCGTGCCCGCCACGGCTCCGACGAACCGGCGCCTGCTCCAGCGTCCGTTCACCGGCTCGTCGTCCGTGTTCATGCAGCACCTCAGGTCGTCGGTGGCCCCGGTCGTGACAGCCACCTTGGCCCCTGGCGACGGCAAAGGGCAAGCACGGCAACAGGCGTTGCGCACCATGCAACGCGATCTACCAGTCGCCGTCCTCGACCGGCTTGCCCGTCGCGTCCTTCAGCGGGGTCACCTGGCCGGCGGACGGCGCCTGCCAAGGGTCCAGGTCGTCCCCGAGCCACTCGCCGGCCGGCTTGAACGCCCCCAGGGTGTCCGTGGGGGCCAGATCCCCGGCATCGGCGTCGTAGTAGTCGTACCAGGGCAGCCCCGCCCGGGTGTACGCCGCCCGGTCGACCGGGGACGGCGGGGGCGCCTCGCCGGTGATACGCCGCCACTCCGGCGGCGTGACCAGATGCACGAACACCCGCCCTGCGGGCTCCTCGGACCAGTCCGTCAGCGGCCGCTCGTCCCGGTACACCTCCTGGCGCATCGAGCCGCCGACACCCAGACCCATGGCGGCGCCCCGAGGCGCCCCGCCGGGGGCCGCGGGAGGCGGCATCGCGCCGGGCGCGGACGCCATCATCGGCGCGCCGTACCCGCCCGTCGGCCCGGCCGCCAGGGCCCTGCGCCGCGCCTCCTCCCGCTCCCGCTCACGGCGCCGCCACTCGGACAGCAGCGGCTCCCGCAGCGGGAACGACTGCAGCTGCACGCCGCCCCACACCTCCTCGCCGGTGACCTGCCCCTCCACCGTCGCACCGAGACCGAGCGGTACGGCGACGAACTGGCGGACCGTCCCCCTGCCGGAGTTGATGCCGTCCAGCCAGGGCTGGCGGGGCAGGACCACGTAGTTCTGCGGATCCCGGGCGAGCCGGTCGCTCCAGGGCCGGCCGGACACCGCGCACACCTTGCCGACCCCGACCTGGAGCGCCGCCGGCTCCCTCGTGCCGGAGAAGCTCAGCCACATCGCCTCGCGCAGATACACCGGCAGCAGCACACCACCGCGCGCCCGCCACTCCGCCGGGACCGTGTCGGGGTGGTCCGAGACCCGCCGGACGGGGAACTCGCCCAGCCCGGGCGGCAGCGGATGCGTGCCCGACTCCGGCAGCCGCAGCGTGCGGATGAACCGCACTGCCACCCCGCCCGGCAACCGCAGTGTGTTCCCGTCGATCCGCACTCCGGAACCGGCCATCCGGTCGCCCCCTCGCATCCGTGCCGGTCGCCCGGCACCCCACGCAGTCCGTGCCGGCCGCCCCGGCACCTCTCGAACTCCGTCGTGCCGAGCCTCGCCCGGCACCCGTCGCGCCGAGCCTCGCCCGGCGCTCCCCCTCACCAAGAACGCTCACCGAACCCCGCACGGTTCCGCCACAGCTCCTCCTGTACCCCGAGCCGTTCGCGCACCCGGGTCATCCGGGGCAGCTTCGCCCGCTGCCTCCGGGAGACCCGGTCCAGCTCCTCGAACAGGCGCCGGGTGCGGTGCTCGGTGTTCAGCTCGTCGATGATCCGCGTCGTCTCGGTCAGCACGGCCCCGAACAGCTGCCAGTTCGCCCAGTCCCTGCCGATCTCCTCCCGGAGCAGCTCGGCCAGCCGGTCCCGGGTGCCGGCCGCCGTGTGCAGCTCGGCGGACAGACGGGCCTCCGCCGACTCGGCGTTCTCGCTCAGGTGGGTGGTGACCAGGACCGCGAAGCTGACCACCGCGTCGGCGATCTCCGACAGCAGCTGTTCGACGGTCGCCCCCACCCGGGGCGGGAACAGCTCCTCGGCCCCGCGGGCCTTGGCCAGGTCCGTGAAGGTACGGGCCAGCACCCGCAGCACCACCGTGCAGATCTCCAGCGCGTCCAGACCGGTCCGCAGCACCACCCGGTGCAGCAGCCCCTCCTTGACCCGCGGATTGAGCCGCAGGCTGTCCTCCGCCTGCCTGAGCGACGCGTCCACCCGGGTGATGTGCTGGTCCAGCCCGCGTGCCTCGTGCAGCCGCTCGGCCGCCCGCTCCCAGGGGATACGGCCGGCGGCCTCCTCACCCATCCGCAGCATCAACTGCCGTACCCGGCGTGCCTGGTCCTCGATCGAGCGGCCCGCCTCGTCCACCCACACCGGGGGCGGGAGCAGCAGGTTGCAGGCCGTGCCGACGACCGCGCCGATCAGCGTCTCCACGATGCGCGCCCAGGCGGTGAACCCGACGGTGGTGACGCCGAGGACCAGCATGGCGCTGATCGCCACCTCGGCCACGTACTCGTCGACCCGCACCAGATGCCCGACGGCCAGCGAGGCCACGATCAGCAGGGCGAGGCTCCACCAGGTCAGCCCCACCAGCACACTGAAGGCGATCGCCACCAGCACGCCGGCGACCACCGAGTTCACCCGGCGGATGCCGTTGGTGAGGGTGGCGTAGAAGGTCACCTGGACGACCAGCAACGCGGTCAGCGGCGCGGTCAGCGGGGCCGGCTCGGGGCTCAGCCGCAGGGCGATGACGTAGGCGATCGTCGCAGCCGTCGCCGACCGCAGCGTCTGGACGACCACCGGCTCCCGGCGCCGCTCCAGCAGACGCCACAGTCCCGTGGGCCACTTCCGTACGTCGTGCATTGCTTGGCCTGTTCCCGTTCCTCGGCCGCATCGAACGTCCCCCCTTGCGGACCGGAGCTGTCCGCAAAGGGGTCGGCATGGGGGAGAACAAGGGTGTGGGCGAGCCCGAGGGCGTCGAGCTGCTCCGGCTGGCGCACGCCTGTCTGCGCGAGGTGGTCGCCGCGGTGCCGGAGGAGGCCTGGGGCGGGCCGACGCCGTGCTCCGAATGGACCGTACGGCAGGTGCTCAACCACGCACGGATCGACCAGCAGGCATACGGCCTCGCGCTCACCGCCGGCCGGCCGGGCGAGGACCCGTTCCGGCCGGCCGACGCCCTGTACGGCGATGCGGTGGCCGAGCTGGACAAGGTCCTGGACGCCGTGGCAGAGGCCTGTGCGGGGCTGCCCGCCGACGCCGCGTCCGTGCCTACGCCGCTGGGCCCGCTGCCCCTGCCGCCGGCCGCCGGTGCGGGAGCGCTGGACGCCGCCGTGCACGCCTGGGACATCGCCGTCGCCACCGGTCGGAACCGGCCACTCACACCGGCGCTGGCGGCGGCCCTCCGGCCGACCGCCGACCAGCTGGTCCCACGGCTTCGCGAGTACGGCGTGTTCGCCCCCGCCCTGACGTCCGACGAACCGCTGGACGAGACGGCGGCGCTGCTCGCCTTCCTCTCGGCCGGGACCCGGAGTGGGCGCGCCCGGTGTCCTGACGGGGTGCTCTGCCGGGTAGGGCGCAGCCGGTCGGGACCGGGCGGGTGCTCCGGTGCCGTGTCGGGGCGGGCCGGCGGGTGGCCGGGGCGTCGGCCGGGACCCGGAGCGGGTGCGTCCGGTGTCCTGGGGGCGGTCCGTCGGGTGGGCCGTAGCCGGTCCGGGGCCGGCCGGTGTGGTGACGCGGTGGGCAACCGGGTGGCTCCCGCCGACGCCGCGACAGGAGCCCGGAGCGCGTGACACGACATCCGATCACCGTCCTGGCCCTGCTCACCGGCCGCCTGTGCGCCACCGTCCCGGCGTCGGTGGCGGCCGCCGCCGCGCAGCCCATGCCCGCCGCGCCGTCGGCGACCGTCCGGGCGGCCGCCGAAGACCCGGTCGTCAGGGCCCTCGACCAGGCAGCCCACCCGCTGCCACGCCACCGCTGTGGACCGGGTGGCCCGCCCAGTACGCCTACGGCTTCGACGACCCGGCCCAGTCGGCCGCGAGCATGCGCCACCGCGACGAGACGATGGCCGCGAGCGTGCTGGAGTGGTGGCGGCGCACCGGCAACAAGATGCTGCTGTCCGCGCACGACCGCGGCCCTCACCGGGTGGCGGCCGCCCGGCCGCGCGACCGGTGGTTGCGACCTACGCGAGAGTGCCGCAGCCCACGGCGCCGTCACGCATACGGCGCCGTCAGGCATACGGCGCCGTCAGGCATACAGCTTGTCGATGAACGCGCGCAGATTGCCCGTCGTACGGGCGATCTGCTCCTCCATCGTCAGGCTCTCCTCGAACCGCGTGCCCGACTCCGGCACCTTCTTGCCCCGCACATACAGCGAACACGCCAGGTCGGTGCACATGTACAGGCCGACCGAGTTGCCCTCGCGGCCCGCGGCCCCCGCCTTGCGCGCCGCCATCAGCGTCACCCCGCCGCCGGGATGCGTGGTCAGACACACCGAACACATGCTGCGGTGCAGAAACCCGCGCTGCGAGGCCTGGAAGCGGAGGGCGACGGCGACCAGCCGGTCGTCCCGTTCGGTGACAAGATAGCTGCGGTCGGGCGCCCCCGGATCCCGCCAGCCGAGGAAGTCCAGGTCGTCCCACGGGCGTTCACCGAGGTCCCGCGGCACCGTCAGCCGCTTGGCCTCCCCCTTGGAGCAGTTGACAAAGGAGTTGCGGATGTCCTGCTCGGTGAGAGATCTCATGGGGGAGTCCTTCCGGATTCGTTGCCGTGAACCTGGTGGTCCATAAAACCTAATAGGTCTAGGTTCACAGCTAGCCTAAGTAGCCAAGGGGAGGGTGGGCCAATGGATTTCCGGCAGGGGTTGCCGCCGCGCGCCCGACGGGCGCTGGACCATGTCGCCGCCGGGGTGAACGGCCCACCGCTCGACCCCGGTCTGCGCATCACCCTCAATTTTCACCCCGACCGGGTCTCCGGAGGACTGCCCATCCTCGAGGCGCTGGCCCGGGACGGCGCGTACCACTCGCAGTTCGTCACCGGCACCAGCAACGGCGGTCTCACCGCCCGCCCGGGAGGCGACCGGACACGCTGGGAGAGCCGGATCTTCGGCGGCGCCTACGACGACGCGCCCCCGTTCGAGCGCCCGTCGTACGGCGCCCTGAACTTCCGGCACCAGGTCGTCGGCGCGGCCCCGCGCTTCGGCTCCTCGCATCTCAGGCTGGCCGGAGCAGTCCTGGACCGGGCCACCTTCTGCTACCCCGACAGCGCGGCCGAGCCCAGCGACTTCGGCGTGGCCCCGGCGATGCCGCTGATCGTGCTCGCGGACGCGGACGAGCAGGACCCCCTCAACGACTACATCGAGAGCCATGTGCACGGCGGTGTGCTGCTCGCCCGGGACGTGGAGGCCCTCGTGCTCGACGCGAGCCACCGCGGCACCCCGGTGGAGGCGGCGGCCCGGGACCTGGCCTTCCCGCTGGAGTGGCACCCCGGCTACCGGCTCACCGTCACCGCACTGCGCCGCCACGCCGGCTACCGGGGCCCGGAGTACGCCGACCTCGGCGCGCTGATCGCCGAGCGCGGCCTGCTGACGCCGCGCATCATCGGCGACGCGGCCCGCACCGGCCAGCACGAGCTCCAGGATCTGAAGATGGTCTGGCACACCCTGGCCCGCTTCGGCGCCCCGGAGGGCGCGGGTACGGCGTACCGGGCTGTGGCCCCTTCCGAGGGCACCGGCCGCGGTACGGCCGCGCCGGGCGCGGCGCCGTCGGCTGCGGCGTCTTCCGGGACGGCGTAGCCGGCCCAACGGACGGCCGGCCGGTTCCGGCGTGGGCGTTCCCGGTAGTTCCTCTTCCGGCCCGCCGACTCCGGAGCGGCTTGCGGCGGCTCCTCGCACTCCGGCATCGGCCCTCCGCGTGCGCCTCTCCCCGCCCGGTCTCCTCCGAGCCTGTCGCTCGCCCTACCCCGCCGCCGACGTCCCTGCCGCCGGCGGCCACACCCCCGGCGCCAGGACGCCCAACGCATAGGCGCGGGCGATCAGTTCGGTTCGGTTGGCGGCGTTCCAGCGGGCCGACAGGCGTCGTAGGTGATAGGTGACGCCATCCTTGCTGAGGCCCAGTTCGCGGGCGGCGCCGGCCGTGGTGGCGCCGCCCGCCAGCAGGGCCAGCACGCGGCCCTCCACCGGAGTGACCCGTGCCGGCTCCGGCTCGGGCGCCGCGCTCTCGCCCCGCACCCGCAGCATCACCAGCAGGGCCGGTGTGTCGTCCACGCTGTCGCTCACCGGGTCCGCCGTCAGTTCCCCGAACCGCTCGGCGCCGCCCGGTGCCCGCCAGCGCACCGACACCTGGTAGCGCGAGCGGTGCCGCAGCCGCAGCGCCTCGGCGATCCGCTCCACCTGCGTGGCCTCCTGCGGGCGGAACAGCTCCAGCACGTCCCGTCCGCGCAGCCGCCCCGGCGTCGTACCGCACTCCGCCGCCATCGCGGGATTGGCCAGCACCACCATGCCGTACACATCGCACACGGCGACCGGCACCGACACCCGGTCGAAGAGCGTCAGGGCCCGGTTGCGCCATACGACCCCGTCGGCCCGCCCCAGGTCCATGCCCACCTCCCGAACTGCCGAGCCACCCCCTCATACAAGACGAAGATCCAGGTCAGCGGCAAACCGTGCGGCCCCGGTGCGCGTTGCCAAGACCTTGGGCCGCTGTCGGCGCAAGGCCCGCGACCGAGATTTGACTGCGCGATCGTGTAGTGCCGGGGAACGGACCCGCACCGCCGCTCGCCCACCCTGGAACGCAGTACTCGGTTACCGCGAGTACTCCGATACCGCGAAAGGCAGTTGTCGCGCCATGTCCCCCACCGCACTGCACCCCGACCCCGCCGGGACCCTGCCCGGCGTCCCCGTCGTCGACATCACCGCCACCGGTCCCGGCCGCACCCCCCTCCAGCAGGTCATGGACCTGATGCGCAGCCACGGCCCGGTGCTCGTGCGCCGGCTGCACGGCCGGGACGTGCTGTTCGTCGCCGACGCCGGCCTGGTCGCGGACCTCGCCGACGAACAGCGGTTCGCCAAGCACGTCGGGCCCGCGCTGGAGAACGTGCGCTCCTTCGCCGCCGACGGCCTGTTCACGGCGTACAACGACGAGCCCAACTGGGCCAAGGCGCACGACATCCTGATGCCCGCCTTCGCACTCGGCTCGATGCGCACCTACCACCCGGTGATGCTCAAGGTGGCCCGCCGGCTCATCGACTCCTGGGACCGCGCGGCCCGGGACGGGCGGGCCGTGAACGTGCCGGACGACATGACCCGCATGACCCTCGACACCATCGGCCTGGCCGGGTTCGGCTACGACTTCGGCTCCTTCGAGCGCGGCGAGCCGCACCCCTTCGTGGAGTCGATGGTCCGCTGCCTGGAGTGGAGCATGCACCGGCTCGCCCGCACCCCGGGCCAGGACCACTCCGCCGCCGACGCGGCCTTCCGGGCCGATGCCGACTACCTCGCCCAGGTCGTCGACGACGTCATCGCCTCCCGCGCGGGCACCGACCAGAGCGGCGCCGAGGACCTGCTCGGGCTGATGCTCAGCGCTCCGCACCCGGCCGACGGCACCACCCTGGACGCCGCCAACATCCGCAACCAGGTGATCACCTTCCTCATCGCCGGCCACGAGACGACCTCCGGCGCGATGTCCTTCGCCCTGTACTACCTGGCCAAGCACCCCGCCGTGCTGCGGCTGGTGCAGCGCGAGACCGATGCACTGTGGGGCGGCGCGGCCGACCCCGAACCGTCGTACGACGACATCGGCCGGCTCACCTACACCCGTCAGGTGCTGAACGAGGCACTGCGGTTGTGGCCGACGGCCGCCGCCTTCGGCCGGCACGCCCGGGAGGACACCCTCCTCGGCGGGCGGATCCCGCTCGCGGCCGGCCAGGCCGTCACCGTGCTCACTCCGATGCTGCACCGGCAGCCCGTGTGGGGCGACAACCCGGAGCTGTTCGACCCCGAGCGGTTCACCGCCGAGGCGGAGGCGGCCCGTCCGGTGCACGCCTTCAAACCCTTCGGCACCGGTGAACGCGCCTGTATCGGGCGGCAGTTCGCGCTGCACGAGGCCACCATGCTGCTCGCCATGCTGGTCCACCGCTACCGGCTGCACGACCACGCCGGCTACCGGCTCACCGTGAAGGAGACCCTCACCCTCAAGCCCGAGGACTTCACCCTCACACTGACCCCGCGCACCCCCGCCGACCGCGTGCACGCCCCGCTGCCGGGCGGCATCCCCGCGCGGACCGACGCGGGCCCCGCCCCGGAGACGCTGCCCGCCCGGGTCCGTCCCGGCACCGGCGCCCTCTTCCTGCACGGCAGCAACTACGGCACCTGCCGTGCCTTCGCCGCCCAGCTCGCCGACGAGGCCGCCGCCGTCGGCTGTGCCACCGACGTCGCCGCCCTGGACGCGTACGCGGACGGGCTGCCCACGGACCGGGCGGTCGTCATCACCGCCGCGTCCTACAACGGCCACCCCACCGACGACGCCCGCGCGTTCACCGCCTGGCTCGACGACACCCCCGACCTGACCGGCGTGACCTACGCCGTCCTCGGCGTCGGCGACCGCAACTGGTCCGCCACCTACCAGCAGGTCCCCACCCGCATCGACGCCCGCCTGGCCGAGCTCGGCGCCACCCGCCTGACCGACCGGACCGCCGCCGACGCCTCCGGCGATCTCACCGGTAGGGTCCGGGAGTTCACGGCCCGGCTGCGCACCGCGCTGCTGACGGAGTACGGCGACCCCGACGCCGGTACCGGGGAGGCGGAGCCCGCGACGGCGTACGAGGTCCGCACGCTGACCGGCGGCCCGCTGGACGCCCTCGCCGCCCGGCACGAGCTGGTCCCGATGACCGTCACCGAGGCGTACGACCTCACCGCGCCCGCACACCCGCGCACCAAGCGGTTCCTGCGCATCGCGCTGCCCGAGGGCGTCACCCACCGCACCGCCGACCACCTGACCGTGCTGCCCGCCAACGCCCCGGACCTGGTCGACCGCGCCGTTGCCGCGTACGGCCTCGACCCCGACGCCGTCCTGGACGTCCGGGCCACCCGCCCGAGCCGCGCCGGCCTCGCCGTGGACCGCCCGCTCACCGTACGGCAACTCCTCACGCACCACGTCGAGTTGCAGCAGCGGCCGACGCCCCGGCAGCTGGCCCTGCTCGCCGAGGCCAACCCCTGCCCGCCCGAGCGCGCCGCCCTCGCCGCCCTGCCCGGCGACGATCCGCGCACCCTGCTCGAACTCGCCGAGGACCACCCCGCCCTGCGCGGCGCCCTGGGCTGGCCGCTCCTGCTCGACCTGCTGACCCCGCTGCGGCCGCGCACCTACTCGGTGTCCTCCTCGCCGGCCGTCGACGCGGGCCACGTGGACCTCATGGTCTCCGTGCTGGACGTCCCCGCCCGCTCCGGGAAGGGCCGCTACCGGGGCACCGGCTCCGGCCACCTGGCGACCCTCGGTCCCGGCGACACCGTGTACGCCCGCGTCCAGCCCTGCCGTGAGGCCTTCCGGATCGACGGCTCGGCACCGGTCGTGATGGTCGCCGCCGGCACCGGGCTCGCCCCGTTCCGCGGCGCCGTCGCCGACCGCGTCGTGGCCCGCGCCGCAGGCACCGAACTCCCGCCCGCGCTGCTGTACTTCGGCTGCGACGCCCCCGACGCCGACTTCCTGCACGCCGGAGAGCTGCGGGGCGCCGAGGAGGCCGGCGCGGTCTCGCTGCGCCCGGCCTTCAGTGCCGCGCCCGAGAACGGGGCCGCCTTCGTGCAGCACCGCATCGCCGGCGAGGCCGACGAGGTCTGGGCCCTGCTGGACGCCGGCGCCCGGGTGTACGTCTGCGGCGACGGCGCCCGGATGGCCCCCGGCGTCCGCGAGGCCTTCCGCACGCTGTACCGGGAACGGACGCCGGGTGGCGACGAGGCGGCGGCCGGGCGTTGGCTCGACTCGCTGGTGGCCGAGGGGCGTTACGTGGAGGACGTGTACGCGGCGGGGTGAGCCGCTTTGCTCAGATCGTGAACTAAGGGTTGGTGGAATCTCGCCTTCCGCCTGTCTGAAGGGGTATGTTGCAGGTCGGGCAGGGTTCGTGAAGGGAGCGGCATGGCGGGGCGTAACGGGCGCACGGTACGCGACCTCAGGCGGGGCAACCGCACGGCGGTGCTGCAGAAGCTGTACTTCGACGGCCCCCTCAGCCGCTTCGAGCTGGGCCCGGCCACCGGCCTGAGCTCCGGCTCGGTCAGCAACGTGGTCGCCGACCTGGTCGCGGACGGTCTGGTCGAGGAGGCCGGCAGTGTCGACTCCGACGGCGGCCGGCCCCGCACCCTGCTGCGCGTCGCCCCGGACAGCGGACAGATGATCGGCGTCGACGTCGGCGAAACCCGCGTCCGGGTCGAGCTGTTCGACCTGGCCCTGACCGAACTCGCCCGCACCGAACGCCGGTTGGTCCCGCATGGCTACGACGCCGAGGTGATCGCCGGACACATCCGCGACGGCATCGCCGAGGTGCTCGGCGCCGAACAGGCCGTGCCCGAGCGGCTGCTCGGCGTCGGAGTCGGCGTCCCCGGCATCGTCGAGCACACCCCGGAGCAGGGCGCCGTCGTCCACGGGCAGACCATCGGCTGGGACGCCGTCCCGCTGGAGCAGCTGCTCCGCTCCGCCTCCCGGCTCCCGGACGAGGTCCCGTACTTCATCGACAACGGCGCCAGGACGCTGGGCCAGGCCGAGATGTGGTTCGGCGCGGGACGCGGTGCCCGCAACGCCGTGGTCGTACTGTTCGGCTCCGGCGTCGGCGCCTGCGTGGTCACCCCCGAGGTGGAGAACGGGCGGGCGGTGGAGTGGGGGCACCTGACCGTGCGGGTGCGCGGGCGCCGCTGCCGCTGCGGCGCGCCGGGCTGCCTGGAGGCCTATGCGGGCGCCGAGTCGCTGCTCGACCGCTGGCGGGAGGAGGGTGGACGGCCGCCCGAGGGCACCGACGAGGAGACGGCGCTCACCGCGATGCTCGCCGCCGCATATCCGGCCGAGGGAGCCGAGCACGACCCCGTCGCGCTGGCCGTCCTGGAGGAGACAGCCGAGTACGTCGGCGCCGGCCTGTCCGACCTGATCAACCTCTTCCGGCCCGAGCGGATCCTCATCGGCGGCTGGGCCGGCCTCCAGCTGGGCGCCCGCTTCCTGCCGGCCGTACGCCGGCACGCGGCGACGTACGCCCTGCGTCATCCGGGCGACAAGGTCACCATCGACCTCGGGCGGCTCGGCTCGGACGCGGTCACCGTCGGCGCGGCCATCCTGCCTCTGGCCGACTTCTTCGCCAGCGGCGGCCGCCGCCCGGAACCGGTCACCGAGGGTCGCCTGCCGGCGTGGCGAGCGGCACTTCGGGAGAGGGTGCCGCGCTGAACGACCGGTGCCCCGAGCGCCCCGAGGAGGCGCGGGGCCGTGTCCGACACGCGGCTGCCGCCACGTGGGCGGGACCACGGGGGCGACCAGCCACGACGGCGCCGCACACGACCGACTGCCTTCCCCGGCACCGCGCAGCCCGCTGCTCAGGCCGACGGTTCGTCCGCGTCGGGTGCGTCGTCCGCCGGGATCGCGTCCTGCTCGCGCGGCTTGTCCGGCTTGACCTCCCACGGGTCCTCGCCCGCGCCCGCCTGCTGGTCGGGCATGTCCCTGGGGACCGGGCCCGTGTCGTGGCCCGGCTCCGGCTCTCGTTGTGCGGCCATGGCGTACTCCCCTCGGCCCGGGCGGGGGCGGGTCAGCCGACCTTGCGCCCGCGCATCGGCTCGGTGTCCATCCCCGCGCCCTTCTGCAGGCCGTCGAGGAACTCCTGCAGCACTTCGGTCGCCGTACGCCGCGGCTGCCATTCCAGCTCGGTCCGCGCCCGGCCGCAATCCATCAGCGGCAGCCGCAGCACGGCGTCGAACAGGTGCGGTGAGGCCGGAAGCAGATGCAGCCCCCAGGCCGCGGCGATCGCCGACCGGGCCGCCGAACGCGGCAGCCGTACCGGGCGGCTGCCCAGCAGCTCGGCGAGCACGCCGGCGTCGAGCGGCGGGTCCGCGGCGAGGTTGAAGGCGCCCCGCGCGCCGTCCGGGTGCACGGCGAGCCGGTAGGCCTCGGCGGCGTCGTCCGTGTGCAACGCCTGCACGGTGAGCCCCGGGACGTCCGGCAGGAACGGCAGCAGCTCCGGCCGGACCAGCGGACCCGGCAGGAACCGCCCGCCGAAGATCCTCCGCTGCTCGCTCGCCGACTGCCACTTGAACAGGAACGCCGGGCGCATCCGCACCACCCGCACCTCGGGGTGGTCCCGCTCGAACACGTCCAGCGTGCGCTCCAGATAGGCCTTCTCCCGGCAGTAGGCGGCGTCCGGCCAGCCGTGCGTCGGCCAGGACTCGTCCACCGCGCGGTCCTTCGGGCCGGGCGAGTACGCACCCACGGACGAGGCGTGCACCAGCACCGGCACCCGCGCCGCGGCGACCGCCTCGAACACCCGGATGCCGCCGAGGACATTGGTCCGCCAGGTGACCGCCGGATCGTGCGTCGGCTGGAACGCCCAGGCCAGATGGACGACGGCGTCGGCGCCCTCGAAGCGCTCGGCGAGGTTCGCCTGTTCGGAGGCGATGTCGACCGCGGACCACTCGGTCTTCGGCGGCGACCAGGCCGGCGTACGCCGGGCCAGTCCGCGCACCGACTTGATCTGCGGGTCCTCGGAGAGCAACCGCACCACACTCGTGCCGACATTGCCGGTGGCACCCGTGACGACGACCCTGATGCCCGCTGCGCTGCTCACCTTCGGCTCCTCTCGGCACACGCTCCGGGGAATGGGCCGGGTACCCGGGCCCGGGCGCGCGCACACCCGGGCCATGACATGGCAGGTAATCGACCGGTGCGGGCGATCCGGGGAGCATCGAGGACGTCGGTGCGACCCAGAGCGTCGCACCAGGTCCCACCGCCGAGGAGGCACCCCATGCCGTATTTCGATAGCCCCGTCGACGGCACGCGTCTGCACTACACCGACCACGGTCCGGCCACCGGCCCGGTCGCCGTCTTCGTGGCCAGCGCCTACCTCGGCCAGGAGATGTGGGAGTACCAGACGCTGCCGCTCGCGGAGGCCGGATTCCGCTGCGTCGCGCTGGACCGGCGGGGACACGGACGCTCCGAGGACACCTGGAGCGGGTACGACCTCGACACCCTCGCCGACGACCTCCACGGCCTGCTCGACCACCTGGACGTATGCGAGGTCACCCTCGTCGGGCACTCCGTCGGCACCGCCGAGGTGATCCGCTGCCTCACCCGGCACGGCACCGCACGCGTGGCCCGTGCCGCCCTCGTCGCCGGGGTCAGCCCCGGCCTGGTCCGCTCGCCGAACCTCCCGGAGGGCATCGACCCGGCGGCCGTACGCGCCGACGAGGAGTCCTTCCGGCGTGACCGGGCCGCCTGGTTCACGCACTTCGCGGACGACTTCTTCGCTGTCCAGCAGCCCGGCAACGACGTCTCCCCGGCCTACGTCCGCCATCTGATCGGCCGCTGCATGGTCGCCACGCCCCGTGCCGCGACCGCGGTCCGGGCCGTCGTCGCCGCACTGGACATCGCCGCCGAGCTGCCCGCGCTGGACCTCCCGGTGCTGGTCGTGCACGGCACCCACGACACCTCGGCGCCGTCGGCACTCACCGGTGAACGCGTGGCCCGGCTGCTGCCGGGCGCCGTCCTGAAGATGTACGAGAACGGCGGCCACGGCCTGTTCGCCACGCACGCCGCCCGGCTCACGGCCGACCTGCGGGAGTTCATCGGGGCCGGGACCCTGGACACCCGCGAACTCGTCGGTGCCGGAGCAGCCCGCCGGTGAACACGAAAGAGCCCCGGCCGTGACGGGGGATTCACGACCGGGGCGGTCAGGTGGCGGGCACGGATGGCGGTCGCCTCTCGGCGAAAGGCTCCACAGGGCTTCAGCCGAACGATCGTCCCTGTGGGCAGAAGGTGAGGCCCGGGGACACTGTCCCATCCGTACCCACGGTTGGTTCAACGGGCAACCACTCCATGGTGTTCCGGTCGGTCATGTGACCTGTGCCACTCCCTATGATGCTCGCCCCGGCGGGCTTTCGTCGAGCCGTTCGAGCAGTTCGGCGGGGTCCGCGTAGACGGCCGCCGCCCCGGCCCCCCAGGTCGGCCCGGGGAATCCCGCCGCACAGCACGCCCACACAGCGCACCCCGGCCTCGCTGCCCGCCCGCATGTCCCACACGGTGTCCCCGGCGAACACCGCCCGCGAGGCCGGCACCCCGGCCGGTCCCAGCGCGTGCTCCACGGGCTCCGGGGCGGGTTTGCCCTCCTGCACGTCCTCCGCGCTCGCGGTGTCCGCGATCGCGTCGTCGGCGTCGACGGCCTGGCGCAGCGCGCCCAGCTCGGCGCCGCCCGCCGAGGTGGCGAGGGCGACCGTCCAGCCGTCCCGGTGCAGCCGGCGCAGCAGTCCCCCGGCCTTCGGCAGGGCGGGCGGCCGGTCGAAGTACTGGCCGTACAGCGTCTTGTGCGCGGTTCTCAGCTCCCCGTCCCGGTCCTTGTCGCGGCCGTCACCGAGCAGGTGGGCGATCAGGTCCGCGGAGCCGAGGCCGACGGCCCGGTGCACCGCGTGCATGGGCACGTCGTGCCCGGCCTGCCGGAACGCCTCCCACCAGGTGACGACGTGCAGATGGCTGGTGTTGACGAGGGTCCCGTCGACATCGAAGACGGCGGCGCGGTCCCTCCGGGGTCCCTTCCTGGCTCTCGCTGCGCGCCGGGTACCACGCCGGGCGGGTCAGGAACCCGCCACGCGTGCCGGGACCCGGCCCTCCCGGGTCCAGTCCAGCAGCTCGTCGGCGGACCAGGTCGTCACCACCCGCTCGGCGGGCACCCCGCACTCCTCGGCGCGGGCGCAGCCGAGGATCTGCCAGTCGAGCTGGCCGGGCGCGTGCGCGTCGGTGTCGACGGAGAACAGCACCCCCGCCTCCACGGCCCGGCGCAGCAGCCGGCGGGGCGGGTCCAGCCGCTCGGGACGGCTGTTGATCTCCACGGCCGTACCGGACTCGGCGCAGGCCGCGAACACCGCGTCCGCGTCGAACTCCGACTCCGGCCGCCCGCGGCCCGTCACCAGCCGCCCCGTGCAGTGCCCGAGCACATCGGCGTGCGGATCGCGTACGGCGGCCACCATCCGGCGGGTCATCGAGCGGGCGTCCATCCGCAGCTTGGAGTGCACCGACACCACGACCACGTCCAGCCGCTGCAGCAACTCCGGCTCCTGGTCCAGCGAGCCGTCCTCGAGGATGTCGCACTCGATGCCGGTGAGCAGCCGGAACGGCGCCCACCGCGCGTTCAGCTCCGCCACCACCGCCAGCTGCTCCCGCAGTCGCTCCGGCGACAGGCCGCGGGCCACGGTCAGCCGGGGGGAGTGGTCGGTCAGGGCGGTCCACTCGTGTCCGAGCTCGGCCGCCGCCCGGCCCATCTCCTCGATCGGGCTCCCTCCGTCGGACCAGTCCGAATGGGTGTGACAGTCCCCCCGGACCAGCGCCCGCAACTCCGCCCCGGCGCCCTCCGCCCCGACCGACGCCCCGGCCTCCTCCTCCAGCTTCCGCAGATAACCGGGCACCTCCCCGGCCAACGCCTCCCGCACCACCTGCGCGGTCTTGGGCCCCACCCCTTTGAGTGCCTCGAGCGTCCCGGCCGCCGCCCGCTCGGACACCTCGTCCGCGGGCAGGACGGCCAACGTCCGCGAGGCGGTCCGAAAGGCCTTCACCCGGTAGGTGGGCGCGAGCGACCGCTCCAGCAGAAAGGCGATCCGGTCGAGCGCAGCAACGGGATCCATGCAACCAAGGTTCCCTCAGACGCCCCGACGGCGCGCGGGGCCGTATCGATGAGCGGCTCCGCCGCGTGGGCGCGAGCAACCGCAACGCACCCGCAGCCCCGCACGCACCGCGCCCTGCACGGCGCAATGTCGCCTTCCTGGCGAGCCCGGACGCCTCGTACGTCACCGGCGCCTCCTGGAGCGTCGACGGCGGCATGCTGCGGATGGGCCCCCAGGCCGGTTCCCACCCGGCCGCCGACGACTGGCGCCGGCCCTGGGACCATGCGGCTGCGGACGAGTTCCTGCGACGGGCCCGGCTACCGCCGCATCCGCTGCGGCCAGCGCTTTTGCTGCACCGACACCGCCGGCCGGCCCCTCACCGACGCCGGGGAGCTCGCCCGGATCCGGGCCCCGGCCATCCCGCCCGCATGGCGTGAGGTGTGGATCTGTCCCTGGCCGGGCGGCCGCCTCCAGGCCGTCGGCACGGACGACGCCGGGCGGCGCCAGTACCTGTACCACGAGCGGTTCTGGCCGCACAGGAGGAGGCCAAGCACGAGCACGTACGGCAGGTCGCGCGGGCCCCGCCCGAGCTGCGGGCCGAGGTCGCCGTCGACCTCGCGGGGCGCGGGCCCACCCCGATCAGGATCACCGCCTGCGCGGTCCGCCTGCTGGACCTCGGCTTCTTCCGCATCGGCAGCGACCGGCACACCCGCTTCAGGGAGACGCACGGCCTGACGACCATGCTCCGCGAGCACGTCGGCCGCGGCCGGGGCGAGATCACCTTCAGCTATCCGGCCGAGGGCGGCGTGGAGACGGTCCGCGCCCTCGTCGACCAACAGCTCCGCACCGTCGCCCGGGCGCTGCTGCGGCGCCCGCGCGGCGGCGACCGCTTCCTCGCCCACCACGCGCGGGGCCGCTGGCACTGTCCGGGCAACACACCGGCGGTGTGCCGGTCCTCCTGCACCGCCCCGGCCGTCTTCGAGCTGTTCGAACCCAGGGGGCGGTCGAGGCGGCGGTTCTTGATCTCCTGGACGGCTTCGGTGGATGACTCATCGGGACGCGATGCGTTCTACGCTCTATTGCATGACCGAACAAGGAGCTCCCTACATCTCCCATCCACGGGTCCTGGTGCACGGGGTGTGCCCGGGCAAGCCCGGCGAGCCGCCCTTCAGGATCATGGAGATCGACGGTCAGGTCATCGGTGAGGCCAGGACCGTCACCGACGTACTGGAGGCCGCCGCCTCGTACGGCATCACCATCCACGACCTGGACGACCCCGACATGGTCCGCTGGGTCGGTGGTGGCAAGTACACCTGGACGCTGCACTGAGCGGCGCGCGGCTCAGCCGACCGTCCACTTCTGGTTGGCGCCGCCCGTGCACGTCCAGATCTGCAGGCGTGTGCCGTTGGCCGAGTTGTTCCCGGTCACGTCGAGGCACTTGTTCGCCTGCGGGTTGACGATGTCGTGCGCCCCGGTGACGGTCCACTTCTGGTTCGGGCCGCCGGTGCAGTCCCACAGCTGGACGGTCGAGCCGTCGGCGGTGCCGTTGCCGGTGACGTCCAGGCACTTGCCGAGCGCCCGGATCGTGCCGTCCGGGCCGACCGTCCACTGTTGCGCGGCCGTGCCGTTGCAGTCGTAGAGCTGCACCGGTGTTCCGTTCGCCGAGTTCGCGCCGGCCACGTCCACGCACTTGCCGGCCAGGCCCCGTATCGGCACCCCGGCCGCGCTGTCGCTCGTCGTCACCGACACCGAGTCCACCACCAGCTGCTGCGGGAACTGGGTACTGCCGTCCGGGTCGCCGGGCCAGTAGCCGCCGACGGCCAGGTTCAGGATCAGGAAGAACGGCTTGTTGTCGAACACCCAGGTCTTTCCGCCCAGGTCGGCGGGCGTGCGCCGCTCGTAGACGGTGCCGTCCACGGACCAGGTGATCGAGCCGGGTGCCCAGTCGACGGCGAAGGTGTGGAAGCCGTCCGCGAAGGCCTGTCCGTTCGGCAGGCTGTAGGCCGCGCCGATGCCGCCGGAGCCGGAGTAGCCGGGGCCGTGGATGGTGCCGTGCACGGTCGAGGGTTCGAAGCCGACGTTCTCCATCACGTCGATCTCGCCCGAGTCGGGCCAGTTCACGGGCGTGCCGAGCATCCAGAACGCCGGCCACATGCCCTGCCCGCGCGGGATCTTCATCCGCGCCTCGACGTGCCCGTACTGGGCGTTGAACTTCCCGGCCGTGTTCAGCCGGGCCGAGGTGTACTGGCAGCTGCCGTACCAGCACTGGTAACCGGCCGGGTTCTCCTTGCGGGCCGTGATCACCAGGTGGCCCTGGCCGTCCAGGGCCGCGTTGTTCGTCCCGGAGGTGTAGTACTCCCGTTCGTGGTTGTTGACGTTGTCGCCGGTCTCCAGATTCCACTTCGAGGAGTCGACCGCGGAGCCGGCGGGCCCGTCGAAGGTGTCGGAGAAGGTGGTGACGGTCGCCGCGGCCGGCGCGGCGGCCTGGGCCCGCGCCGGACCGACGGCGGCGGAACCGACCAGCGCCGCGGACAGGGCGGCGAGGAGACATCTGCGGAGCAAGCGTGAGGAGGCCATGGCTCTCCGTTCTGCGTGGGGGGTGGGACGCCTCTTGATTTAAGGAGTGAGAAAAGAGGTCGTCAATACCCTGGTTCAGACCAGTCCTTGACGATCCATCAGCCGATCACTTGGGCTTCGGCTCGCGCACGCGCCGGTGCACCGCCCGCCCGAGCCGCCGTCCCAGCAGCAGCCGGCCGAGCAGCGCCCCGGCGGTGTTGAGCAGGACGTCGTCGATGTCGAAGGCCCGCCCGGTGACCAGCGCGCCCTGTGCCAGCTCCACCGTCAGCATCACCAGCGCCGTGAACGCCAGTACCCGCAGCGTCCCTCGGGCACGCGGCGCGAGGACCGGCACCAGCACCCCGAACGGGGTTCCGAGGAGCAGGTTCCCGCCGATCTGCCGCACCGCGTCCACCGTCCGCGCCCGCTCCAGGTAGGCCCGCAGAGAGCGGCCGGGGTGCAGATTGCTGTGCGTCAGATGCGCCGAGGCGGGTGACGGCTCCAGCGTGATCCGGGCCAGCGCGACCGCGAACGCCACCATGAACACGAAGGCCACCAGCATCGCCGAGAGCCGCAGGGCGAGGGGCAGCGCGTGCCGCTCGGCGGGCCGACGGGTCTTTGCGGTCGGCGCCCGCTTCCCGGGTGCGCTCAGCAGCGCGGGCAGCCGCGGGACGGTTCGGGCCATGCGGTCCTCCAGTGGTGAACTCCCCTGGGTCGTGGACCGGTTACCCGGCAACCGGCCCGGGATGCCGTCGCCCGGGCGGCTTCGGGCGCACAACGGGTTTCCGTTCACGCTCCCGGGGCACTCCGGCTGCGGATCCGCGTGCCGCCGCCCCTCAGGGGCCCGGCGGTGCTTGGATGCCCCGAGCGGCACACCGGACAATTCGCAGTGCATGTGAGCAGAGCGGACCGAGGAGGTGGTCGATGACCCGGCGTACGGCCCCCCGCACGGCCCTCCTCGCCCTCGGTGAACTCCTCGCCTGGTGGGGGGCGCTGATACTGCTGTGGCTGGTGCTCATCACACCGGTCTACCTCCTGGAGTGGGTCGTCGGCGGGAGCTCGGCGGCCCTCGGGGCGCTGCTGGCACGGGCCGGCCGACGGGCGGTGACCTGGCGGTGAACGGCTGGATCCTCGCGGCGACCGTCGAACTGGGCGGGGGAGGGGCGGCCGCCCTGTGGGGTGTCACCACCGGGGGGCCGGCCCGCCGGGTCGTCGCCCAGAACATGACCACCTCGGCCCTGTGCCCGGCCCTGCTGCTGCTCTCCCAGGGCTACGGTCGCCCGGCCTACGTCGACCTCGCCCTGCTGCTGGCCCTGCTCGGCCCGGTCGGCACGCTCGTCTTCGCCCGGCTCCTCTCCGACGACCTGGAAGGGGAACGGCCGAGCGCCTGGGCGCTGACCTGGACCGCCGCCGCACTGGGCGCGGTGGTCGTGGCCGCCGTCTGCGCCGCCACCGGCCCCGGCCGCGCCATGGTGAAGCTCCTGGTCATCGGTGCCCTCCTGATCAGCGGCAACGTCATCGCCTCACGCGCCCTGTCCGGTGGGTTCCGGGGGGTACGGGGTGGCTGACATCCACTGGGGCGAAGCCCAGGAGCGGGCGAGGGCGGGTGCGTTCGCGCGGCCTTGCACGGCGACGGCTGTGCGGGCCGACGCGCGGCAGGCGTGCGGGCCGGCCGTAGCGCTGGTGGGACGGTCGCACAGACGCGTGGCGGTTCATCTGCTCGCCGGGCGGTCGCCGGAGCGCGGGGCGGGCCCGGTGTCACCGCTCCGGACGAAGGCTTACGCGGTGGCTGACGAACCGTCGGCAGGCGCGAGCGGAGGTGTGGCGTGGACGATGCCGTGATCGTCGTGGCCCTGCTGCTGATGGCCGGCTCCGCCACCGCCGCCGTGGTCCAGCGCGACCCCGCACGGCAGGCACTGGTGCTGTCCGTGCTCGGGTCCGTGCTGGCCGTCCTGTTCACCGTGCTCCAGGCCCCGGACGTCGGCCTGTCCCAGCTGGCCGTCGGCTCCGCGCTCACCCCGCTGCTGATCATGCTGAGCGTGCGCAAGGTCAGACGCCGCGGTCGCCCGGAGGACGGTGGTGCGAAGTGAAGCGGCTGCGGCTCGCCCTGCTGGCCCTCGGCGGCGCCGGCCTGGCCGCTCTGTTCGTCGCCGCCTGCCTCGACCTGCCGGGCTTCGGCGGCCGGAGCCATCCGTACGGCACCCGGGCCGTGCACGCCTCCCTCACCCGGCACACCGCCAACACCATCGCCTCCGTCAACTTCGACCAGCGCGCCTACGACACCCTCGGCGAGATGAGCATCCTGTTCGCGGCCGTGCTCGGCTGCGTCGTGCTGCTGCGCCAGGCCCGTGACGAGCACCGGGCCCAGCCGCAACCCGCCGAGGTGGCCCGGCCGGTCCGCCGCTACGCCCTGATCGTGCTGCCCGTCGCCCTGGTCACCGGCCTCTACGTCATCGCCCACGGCCAGCTCAGCCCCGGCGGCGGCTTCCAGGGCGGAGTCGTCGCCGCGACCGCCCTGCACCTGCTGTACCTCGGCGCCGACTACCGCGCGCTGGAGCGCATCCGCCCGCTCGCCGTCTACGAGACCTCCGACGCCCTCGCCGTCTCCTCCTACCTCGTGCTGGGCCTCGCCGGGGTCCTGGCCGGCACCGCCTTCCTGGCCAACACGCTGCTGCCGTACGGCACCTTCAACACCCTGTCCTCCGGCGGCACCGTCCCCCTGCTGAACGCGGCCATCGGCATCGAGGTGGCGAGCGCGGTCGTCGTGCTGCTCGCAAACTTCCTCGACCAGGCCGTCGAGATCGAGGAGGAGCAAGGGAGTTGACCACCGTGATGCACGTCCTTCCCTACCTGGTCGCCGCCTACGTCTTCCTGACCGGCTGCTACGGCCTCGCCACCAGCCGCAACCTCATCCACGCCGTCGGCTGTCTCGCGGTCTGCCAGTCCTCCACCTACGTCCTGCTGTTGGCGGTCGGCTACCGGGACGGCGCCACCGCACCCGTCTTCTCCGACATCGAGCCCGGCTCCCGGCCGGTGGTCGACCCGGTCGTCCAGGCGCTCACCCTCACCGACATCGTCGTCGGCGCCACCGTCACCGCGCTGCTGCTCGCCCTCGTCCTGCAGATCGCCAAACGGCACGGCACGGTCGACCCCGACGAACTGCGGGAGCTGCGCGGCTGATGCACCATCTGCTCCCACTGCTCGTCGCGCTCCCCCTGCTCGGCGCCGCCCTGCTGGTGGTCGTCGGCCGCCATCTGCCCCGGACCGCCGCCGAGATCACCGGCTTCGTGGTCTCCGGCGGTACGGCCGCCCTCGCGCTGGTGCTGCTGCTGAACTCCTCGCCGCCGATGGTCGAGTGGGTCGGCGGCTGGCTGCCCGTCGGCGGCGAGAGCGTCGGCATCGTCGTGGTCGGCGACGGCCCCTCGCTCGGCATGGCCGCGCTCGTCTCCCTGCTGACACTGGCCGCCCTCGCCTACTCCTGGCGCTACTTCGACGAACCGCCGCGCGGTCACCCCGGCGCCTTCACCGCGCTGATGCTGCTGTTCCAGGGCGCCATGTGCGGGTTCGTCATCGCCGGCGACCTGTTCAACGCGTTCGTCTTCTTCGAGCTGATGAGCGTCACCGCGTACGCGCTCACCGGCTACCGCATCGACGACCCGAAGGCCGTACAGGGCGCGCTGACCTTCGGCGTCGTCAACTCCCTCGGCGCCTACGCCATGTTGATGGGCATCGGCCTGCTGTACGCCCGTACCGGCGAGCTGGCCATGGCGAAGATCGGGCGCGGTCTCGACGCGGCGGCCGGACACGGCGGAGCGGACGGGCTGGTCCTCGCCTCCTTCGTCCTCGTGCTGACAGGGCTGCTGGTGAAGGCGGCCGCCGTGCCCTTCCACTTCTGGCTCCCGGACGCCCACGCGGTCGCCCCCACCCCGGTGTGCATGCTGCTGTCCGGGGTGATGGTCGAACTCGGCGTCTACGGCGTCTGGCGGGTGTACGGCACCGTCTTCGCCGGCCCCGGCGGCATCCCCGCCGCCGATCTGACCCGGGCCCTGGTGACGCTCGGCGCGCTCACGGCCGCGGCCGGCGCCGTCATGTGCTGGTACCAACGGCACATCAAGCGCCTCCTGGCCTATTCCACCGTCGCCCACACGGGCCTGTTCCTCGTGGGCATCGGCGTCCTCACCCCCCAGGGCGACGACGGGGTCGCCCTCTACATCCTCGGGCACGCCGGAGTGAAGGCCGCGCTGTTCGCCTGCGCGGGCGTCCTGCTCGACCGCTACGGCTGCCTCGACGAGCACACGCTGCACGGCCGGGCCCGCGAAATGCGCGCGACCGCGGTGATGTTCGCCGTCGGCGGCCTCGGCCTCGCGGGCCTGCCCCCGTTCGGTACGGGCCTGGGCAAGGCGGTCACCGAGGAGGCGGTCGGCGGCCCGCTCACCGTGGTGTACGTGGCCGCCTCCGCGGTCACCGCCGGCGCCGTCCTGCGGGTCACCGCACGCGTGTTCCGCGGCCTCGGGCCGCGACCCGAGGAGGCCGACGCCGACCTGGAGACCAGCGGATCCGAGGAGGAGCCCGAGACGACCGGCCCGCTGAGGCGGATCCCGGACACCATGAGGACGGTCCCCGCCGTGCTGCTCGCCGCCGCCCTCGCCGTCGGAGCGGTCCCCGGATTCGGCGACCTGGTGGCCCGTTCCGTCAACGAGGCCGGGTCGGGCGGCGCCCAGTCCTCGGCGCAGTGGACGGTGCACGGCGTCCTGCTCGGCCTGGCCTCCACCGCACTGGCCGTCGCCCTCGCCGGCCTCGCGGTGACCCGACCGCACTGGACCGCCGCCCCCGACTGGTCCCGGCCCCTGCGCCGGCTGCAGTCCGGCCATGTCGGCGACTACGTGGCCTGGCTGCTGATGGGCGCCACGGTGCTGGGAGTGCTGGCCCTGCCGGCGGTGCTCGGCGGCTGACCGGCACCTGTGCGACGGCTGTCGGATTCCTGTGTACGGCGGAATCCAGCCGCAGGCAATGAACGTGCTTTTCTGATGCAAATTCAAAGTAGTGTGACTAAAGAGATTCTCTGGGTGTGGTGAGAGTTTCCTTGAAGGGAGCCGCTACGGCGTGGTCGAGGCGCGCGGTTGACGAAGACTGCTGCGCATGGCCACGAACGTCCTCGACGCAACCGCGTCCACCGGTGCCGCCCGTCGCGCACTCTGGCGATCACCGGCGGACGAGCCCGTGTACGCGCGCCCTGCGCTGCTGCTCCTCACCGTGCTCGCCGCCGTTCTCTACGGCTGGGGCATCGACCACAGCCAGTACCACACGTTCTACGCGAGCGCCGCCCGCAGCATGACGGAGAGCTGGAAGGCGTTCTTCTACGGCTCTTTCGACCCCGGGAATTCCATCACGCTCGACAAGTTGCCGGGATTCCTGTGGCCGCAGGCGCTCTCCGCACGGCTTTTCGGATTCCATCCCTGGGCGCTGGTACTGCCGCAGGTCCTGGAGGGAGTGGCGAGTCTGCTCGTCCTCCACCGCCTGGTGCGCCGCTGGGCGGGTGTGAACGCGGCGCTGATCGCCTGCACGGCCTTCCTGGTGACCCCCGTGGCGGTCGGGTTGTTCCGCACCGCGGTCGAGGACCCCGCGTTCACGCTGTGCCTGCTGCTGGCGGCCGAGGCCACCGGACGCGCCGCCCGCGACGGCCGGCTGCGCCCGCTGCTGGCGGCCGGTTTCTGGGTCGGGCTCGGCTTCCAGGCCAAGATGCTGGAGGCGTGGGCCGTACTGCCGGCGCTCGCGCTGGTCCACCTGCTGTCCGCACCCCTCACGCTGCGCCGGCGTCTGCTGCACCTCGGCGTGTCCGCCCTGGTGATGACCGCCGTGTCGGCGTCCTGGATCCTCGCCGTCACCCTCGCCCCGGCCAAGGACCGGCCGTACGTGGACGGCACCACCAACAACTCCGCGTTCAGCATGGTGGTCGGCTACAACTTCCTGAACCGTTTCTCCTCGCTCGGCATCAGCGCGGCCGCCACGGGCAGCGTGAGCGCGACCCAGGGCGGCGGAGGCGGCCATACCCGCGCCGGACAGGCCTTCGGCGGCGCGGGTGGCACGGGTGGCACGGGTGCCGGCCTCGTCCGGGACCCTCGTGGACCCGCACTCACCCCGGCCACCGCCGGGCCGGGTGCGGGCCCACTGGGCGCCGGCGGGTTCGCCGGGGGCCAGAACGGCTGGTCGAAGATGTTCGGCACGGCGCTCGCCTCGCAGACCGGCTGGTTCTACCCCGTCGCCGCGGTGGCCGCGGTCTGCGGACTGCTGTGGTGCCGGGGACGGCCGCGCACCGACCGGCTGCGCGCCGGATACGTCCTGTGGACCGCCTGGCTCGCTGTGTACTTCCTGGTCTTCAGCGCCGGCAGCGTCGGCGGCCACACGTACTACATGGGCGTGATCGCGGTACCGCTCGCCGCGCTCACCGGCGCCGGAAGCGTGCAGATGTGGCGCGCCCACCGGGCCGGCGGGCGCCGCGCCTGGGCCCTGCCGGGCGCGGTCGCGGCGACGGCCGCCTGGAGTGCGTATCTCGCGGGCCGGTTCCCGTCGTTCCTGCCCTGGCTGGCCCCCGCGGTGGCCGTGCTCGGCATCGCCGCGGTGGTGCTGCTCCTCCTCGCCCGGCCCGGTCGGCCGCGCGCCGCGGGCCACCTCGCGCTCGCCGGGCCGGCCGCCGCCCTGGCCGCCCTGCTCCTCGCGCCGAGCGCGTGGGCGGTACAGGTCTTCAACCCGGTCTACCGCACCTCCGTCATGGGCGCGGTCGGCCCGTCCGCCATGAACCGCGGCCCCGGGGCGGCCCGCTCGGGACCCGGTCGGTTCGGCCGGGCGGCCTGGGCCGGCGGCCGGATGCCCGGGCGGGCGGCCCCCGGCGTGCGCGGCTCGGGCCGGGGCGGTTCCGTCGGCGCGGACGGCAGCGGCTCACTGACCGCGGACCAGCGCCGGTTGCTCGACTACGCCCGCGCGCACCAGGGCTCCGCCACCTACGTGTTCGCGGCAGCCGGCTGGAGCGCAGCGTCGCCGTACATCCTGGCGACCGGTGCCCACGTGCTGCCGCTCGGCGGATTCAGCGGCCGTGTGCCGTTTCCCACCCGGGCGCGGTTCCGGCGGCTGGTCGACGACGGAAAGCTGCGGTACGTGCTGCTGGGCGGCGGCCGCGGCACGCGCCCGGCTCTCGCAGGCACCGGGAAGACGGCCGCCGCGCAGATCACCGCCTGGGTGCGGTCCGCCTGCACCGAGGTCCCGGCCTCGGCCTACGGCGGGACGACTTCGTTCGGCGACGCGCGCACGGCCACCGCGCAGACCCTCTACCGATGCGGCCCCAGTCGGTAGCATGATCCCGGTCCTGCGGTGATCAGGCGAGGAGCGGATCATGCGAGACATCGCCGTCTTCAGCGGCAACGCCCACCCCGATCTGGCCCGCGAGGTCTGCGCCCACCTCGGCGTGCCGCTCAGCCCCACCCGGACGAGCCGGTTCGCCAACGACTGTCTGGGAGTGCAGCTCCAGGCCAACTGCCGGGAGCGGGACGTCTTCCTGATCCAGCCGCTGGTCCGGCCGGTGCAGGAGCACCTGGTGGAGCTGCTGCTGATGTGCGACGCCGCCCGGGGCGCCTCCGCGGGCCGGATCACCGTCGTCATGCCGCACTACTCCTACGCCCGCTCCGACAAGAAGGACGCGCCGCGCATCTCCATCGGCGGCCGGCTGGTCGCCGATCTGCTCGTGGCGGCGGGCGCGAGCCGGGTGCTCGCCATGACCCTGCACTCCCCGCAGGTGCACGGCTTCTTCTCGGTGCCGGTGGACCATCTGAACGCGCTGCGCGAACTCGCCGCGCACTTCAGGCGGTACGACCTGGCCCGGACCACGGTCGTGTCGCCGGACCTGGGCAACGCCAAGGAGGCCGCCGCCTTCGCCCGGTTGATCGGGACGCCGGTGGCGGCCGGCGCCAAACAGCGGTTCGCGGACGACCGGGTGAGTATCAGCTCCGTCATCGGGGATGTCACCGGCCGGGACGTCATCGTGCTGGACGACGAGATCGCCAAGGGCAGCACGGTGCTGGAACTGCTGGCCCGGCTACGGGAGTTGGACGCGCGGACGGTCCGGGTGGCGTGCACGCACGGGCTGTTCGCGGCGGGTGCGCTGAAGCGGCTGAGCGAGCAGCCGGACGTGCTGGAGATCGTCTGCACCAACACCGTGCCGCTCCCCATGGAGGAGGAGCACACCGACAAGCTGCGGGTGCTCACCATCGCCCCGGCCCTCGCCGAGGCGGTACGGCGCATCCACAACGGTGAATCGGTCAGCGCCCTGTTCGAGCAGTCGTAGCCAGAGCCGCGTCCAGCGTCGGGTGCGGTGGCAGCAGCCGGGACAGACCGGTGACCCGGAAGACGCGCAGGGTCAGCGGGTGCGTGCACACCAGGTGCAGCTGCCCGCCGCCGTCCAGCACCCTTGCGCGGGCCCGGTACAGCAGCCGCAGCCCCGAGCAGTCGAAGAACTCCACCGACCGCAGGTCGATGACGACCCGTGCCCCGGACCGGCCGGTGACCCGGTCCAGCGACGGGCCGAGCTCCGCCGCCGAGACCAGGTCGATCTCGCCCCGCAACTCCAGCACCGTGTGCGTCCTGTGCTCGTACACACGGAGGTGACGGGTGAGTGGTGCAGGCTCGTCTCGCACGACGGCATCACCTCCCACCCGCTCCCGGACGTCGGTCTCCCGATCGTCAAGTTACCCTCGATGGAAGGAATTTGAGCATGTTCGGTTGACATATGTCTTCGAGTTTGAAGCGTGTCGCCCGGTAACCCTGCTCAGACGGCCGGGTGTTGCCGCTCAGTCGACCAGAAGGACCAGCTTCCCCGCGGTCCGTCCGGTGTCGCCCACTTCGTGCGCCTTCGCCGCCTCGGCCAGCGGGAACGTCCCGGCGATCGTCGCCCTCAGCTTCCCGGACCCCGCCAGCTCCGCGACCTTCTGCATCCCGGCCCGGTCGGCGTCCACCAGCATGCGCACGGCCCGCACACCGCGCCGCTCGGCCTCGTCGTGGAAGTCCGCCGAGCCCACCGGCAGGATCGACACCACGACACCGCCCGGCCGCAGCACCTTCAGCGACTCCACGGAGGTGTCCCCGCCGAGCGTGTCCAGGACCACGTCGACGTCCCGCACCGCCTCGGTGACGTCGGTCGTCCGGTAGTCGACGGGCTCGTCCACGCCGATCTCCCGCAGGAAGTCGTGTTTGCCCGCGCTGGCCGTGCCGATCACGTACGCCCCGCGCGCCTTGGCGATCTGCACCGCCACATGCCCGACCCCGCCGGCCGCCGCGTGGATCAGCACCCGCTGCCCGGGCCGTACGTCCGCGTGCTCGGTCAGCGCCTGCCAGGCGGTCAGGGACACCAGCGGCAGCGCGCCCGCCTGGGTGTGGTCGATCGAGGCCGGCTTGTGCGTCAGGGCGCGCACCGGGGCGATCACATACTCGGCGTGCGAGCCGTGGCCGTACGGGTAGGGCAGCATGCCGAAGACCTCGTCGCCGGGCTCGAAGGCGGCCACGCCGATCCCGGTCTCGACGACCTCGCCGGAGAGGTCCCAGCCGAGGACGAACGGCGGCTCGCCGAGGAAGCCGCCGGTGGCCCGGTGCTTCCAGTCGGTGGGGTTGACCCCGGCCGCCCGGACCCGGACCAGCACCTGGTTGGGGCCCGGCTTCGGCCGCTGCACCCGTACTTCCTTCAAAACCTCGGGACCGCCGAGGACGTCCTGGCCGATGGCTCGCATCGTGTTCACATCGCTCATGGTCACCCAGCCTGCCCGGAGCAGCCCTTCCGGAAAATGGCATGAATGCCAACCTTCGATAAGATCGTGCCATGCATGGCAAACCGAGTCCCGAGCGGGTGGTCGTCCTCGCCCTCGACGGCGTCTACCCCTTCGAGCTGGGCATCCCCAGCCGCATCTTCGGGGCCGCCGACGGCCGCTACGAGGTGCTGACCTGCACGGTCGACGGCCGCCCGGTGCGCACCAACGCCGACTTCACGATCGGTGTCGAGCACGGCCCGGAGATCCTCCGGACGGCGGACACCGTGGTGGTCACCTCGATGCCGCCCGCCCACATCCCCGCCGGGCTGCCGGACGAGGTCGCCGCGGCCCTCGCCCGCATCCGCCCGGACGCCAGGATCGTCTCGATCTGCACGGCCGCGTTCGTGCTCGCCGAGGCCGGCCTGCTCGACGGCCGCCGGGCCACCACCCACTGGCAGGTGGCCGACGTGTTCCGCCGCCGCTTCCCGAGGGTGGACCTCGACCCGGACGTCCTCTTCGTCGCCGACGGCCGCATCCTCACCTCCGCCGGAGCCGCCTCCGGCGTGGACATCTGCCTGCACATCGTCCGCACCGACCACGGCAGCGAGCTGGCCAACTCCGTCGCCCGCCGCTGCGTCGTCCCGCCGTTCCGGGACGGCGGCCAGGCCCAGTACATCGAGCAGCCGGTCCCCGTCAGCGGCGCGGCGAGCACGGCCGCGACCCGCGCCTGGGCCCTGGAGCGCCTGGACGAGCCGCTGACCCTGTCCGACCTCGCCGGCCACGCCCGGATGAGCCTGCGCACCTTCGCCCGCCGCTTCAACGACGAGGTCGGCCTCAGCCCCGGCCGCTGGCTGATCCAGCAGCGCGTCGCCCGCGCCCGGCATCTGCTGGAGTCCAGCGACCTGCCGGTGGACCGGATCGCCGCCGAGGTCGGCTTCGCCACCGGCGCCTCGCTGCGCCAGCACCTGCACGCCGCGATCGGGGTGTCCCCGCAGGCGTACCGGCGGACGTTCCAGCAGACCCGCTGACCCGTGCCGGCCGACTGCGGCGGACCCGGATCGGCCGCGAACGGCACTCACTCGGCGGCGTACACCCGCTCACCCCCCACGTAGGTGAGCGCCACCGCCGTCTCCGCGATCGCCTCCGGCGGCCCGGCGAACGGATCGCGGTCCAGCACGACCAGATCGGCGAGCGCGCCGACGGCCACCCGGCCGGTGTCGTCCAGATGGTTCACGTACGCGGACCCGGCCGTGTACGCCGTCAGCGCGTCCGCGAGGCCGAGCCGCTCGTGCGGCAGGAACACCGGGCCGCTGCCTCCCGGCTCGACCCGGTTGACCGCGACATGGACGCCCTGGAGCGGATCGGGGCTGCTCACCGGCCAGTCGCTGCCCGCCGCGAGCCGCGCCCCGGACCGCAGCAGCGCCCCGAACGGATACTGCCACGCGGCCCTCTCCGCGCCGAGGAAGGGGATCGTCAGCTCGTCCATCTGCGGCTCGTGCGCGGCCCACAGCGGCTGGATGTTCGCGGTGGCGCCGAGCCGGGCGAAGCGGGGCACGTCGTCGGGGTGCACGACCTGGAGGTGCGCGAGATGCGGCCGGGTGTCGCCCGGCCCGTTCGCGGCGCGGGCCGTCTCGACGGCGTCCAGCGCGTCGCGTACCGCCCGGTCGCCCAGGGCGTGGAAGTGGCACTGGAAGCCGAGGGCGTCCAACTCGGTGACATACTCGGGCAGTTGTTCCGGGTCGACGAAGCTCTTGCCGCGGTTGGCGGTCGCGCACCCGCACCGGTCCAGATAGGGGTCGAGCAACGCGGCCGTACCGTTCTCGGCGACCCCGTCCAGCATCAGCTTCACCGTGCCCGCCCGGAACCGCCCGTGGCTCAACGCGGCTCGCTTTTCCACCAGTTCGGGGATCTGCTCGGCCCCGCGTTCCCGGTCCCACCACAGCGCGCCCCGCACCCGCGCGGTGAGCGAGCCGTCCCGCGCCGCCGCGCGATACGCCTCGGCCGGGTCGTCCATGCCGAGGAAGTCACCGACCAGCGCGTCCTGCCAGGCCGTGATGCCGAGCGCGTGCAGATGCCGCTGGGCGTGCAGCAGCGCGGCCAGCCGGTCGGCCGGTGTGGCGGGCGGGGTGAGCCGGCCGACCAGCTGCATCGCGCCCTCCTGGAGCGTGCCGCCCGGCTCTCCGGCGGCGTCCCGCTCGATCCGCCCGTCGGCCGGGTCGGGCGTGTCCCGGCCGATGCCCGCCAGCTGGAGCGCCCGGCTGTTGACCCAGGCACCGTGGTGGTCCCGGTTGGGCAGATACACGGGCCGGTCCGGTACCACCGCGTCCAGCAGCTCCTTCGTCGGCGTGCCGCCCGCGAACGCCTCCATCGACCAGCCGCCGCCCAGGATCCACTCCCGCTCCGGATGGGCCTCGGCGTACGCCCGTACGGTGGCCACGGTCTCCTCGGCCGTCGTCGTGCCCGACAGATCGCACTGGCCCAGTTCCAGGCCCGCCGGCACCGGATGGACGTGCGCGTCCTGGAAGCCGGGCAGCAGCAGCCGTCCGGCCAGGTCGACCACGTCCGTGCGCGGTCCGGCGAGGCCGCGCAGCTCGTCGTGCCCGACGGCGGTGATCCGGTCCCCGGTGACGGCCACGGCGGTCGCCGTACGGCCGTCCGCAGTGAGGACGGGGCCGCCGGTGAAGAGGAGGTCAGGGTGCATGATGCCTTTCCTGGTCGGTCAGTTGGAGGTGGTGAGCAGCGCGGGGGAGTCGGCGTCGGTGCCCGCCCCGGTGCGGAAGTACGGCGACCTGCGCCCCCACTTGGCCCACGCGGCCACCGCGAACCCGGACACGATCATCGCGACCGGCATCAGCAGCAGGAACCAGCCGTTGTCCGCCCGGAGTTCGAGATGGTCGGCGGAGGTGTAGAAGGACCAGCCGAGATAGCCGCCGAGGCCCAGCAGGGCCAGCGCGCTGAGCGTGGGCAGCAGCACCGCCCGGACGCCCTGCCGCCAGTCCTCCCGCAGCAGGGAGCGGAAACGTACGGCGGCCGCGAGCGCGGTGAGCGCGTAGGACAGGGCGACGACGATGCCGACGGCGTTCACGATCGCGTCGATCATGTCGGCGAGGCGCGGGATCACCAGCGCGCCCGCCGCCACGACGACGGCCAGCGCCCCGATCAGCAGCGTCCCGGCCGCCGGGGTCCCGTACCGGGCACTGACCCTGGACCACACCGGTCCGAGGGTACGGTCCCGGCTCATCGCGAACATCCCGCGCGCCGTCGGGATGACCCCGGCCTGCAGCGAGGCCACCGCCGAGAACATCAGCGCGACGAGCGGCAGCGCGGCCAGCGGCCGGTCGGCCAGCCGGTCCCCGAAGTACGCGAGTCCTTGTGCGCCGTGACCGGCCAACTCGCCCTGGGACAGGACCCGTTGGAAGGCGACCGAGCCGAGCAGGAACAGCCCGAGCATCGTCACCAGGGTGATGGTCCCGGCCCGGGAGGCGTCCGCCGGGTCCCGCACCTCCTCGTTCACGGTGAACGCCGCCTCGAACCCCCAGTAGCAGAACACCGACAGCAGCAGACCCTGCGCCAGCGCGGTCGCCGAGGGGATGGCGAACGGGTCGAACCAGGACAGGCTGAAGGAGTGCGGCCCGGTGACGATGCCGTAGCCGCAGAACCCGAGCAGGACCACGTACTCGAAGACCAGCAGCCCGGTCTGCAGCCGGGCCGCCGTGCGGACACCGGTCACGGCGGTCAGGGTGACGGCCACCAGGGCGACGATCCCCACCGCCGTCGTCTGCGCGGTCGAGCCGGGATCGAGACCGAGCGAGCCGATCCGGTGCAGGCCGGCCTCCCCGGCCAGCTGCAGCAGCGCCGAACCCGTGACGGCCGTGGTGTAGGCGAGGAAGGCCACGCTCGCCACGAAGTTCACCCACCCCACCATGAAGCCGAGCCAGGGGCTGAGCGAACGGCCCACCCACACATAGCCGTTGCCGGCGTTCGGCTCCACCCGGTTCAGCCGCGAGTAGGCCCCGGCGATGCCGAGGACGGGCAGGAACGCCAGCAGCATGATGGCCGGCAGATGCGGGCCGACCACGCCCGCGGTCACCCCCAGCCCGATGCCGATGCTGGTCGTGGCGGCCGTACTGGAGGCGGCGACGGCGACGCCGTCCACCACGCTCAGGGACCTGCGCAGCTCGGGCCGCGCGGGGGGATCCACTCCCAAGGGTGTCTCACTCATGGCCGGTTCTCCGCTCGCACCGCGGGGCCCCGGACGGCCCCGGTGACCGGACATGAAACTGCCGGGGCACTTCACAGGTCAACGGTGTTGTCATAAGGTCCGGGCACACCCCGAGGGAGGCCCCATGACCGACCGAGTCGTCCCGGCCGCCGCCCGGCAGCGCCGCCGCCCCACCAAACAGGGCGTGATGCTGTCCGAGGAACTGATCGTGGAGACCGCCCTCCGGCTGATCGAGGAGCACGGCGCCGACGCGCTCTCCGTGCGCCGCCTCGGCCGGGCCCTCGGCGCCGACCCCAGCTCCCTCTACCGGTACTTCCGGCACACCGATGACCTGATGCTGGCCATCGCCGACGAGCTGATCGGCCGTACCCTGCGGACCTGGCGGCCGACCGGCGACTGGGCCGCCGACCTGCGCGACCTGGGCCTGCGCATGCACGCCGGGGCGCTCGCGCACCCCCGGGCGGCGATGCTCAGCTCCCACCGTGTCACCGGGCGCGCCCATGAGGTCCAGGCCGTGGAGAGCATCCTCGGCGTGCTGCGGTCGGCCGGGTTCCCGGACCAGGAGGCGGTGCGGATCTACCACGCGTTCGTCGACCAGGCCCTCGCCTTCGGCGCCCTGGACTCCGCTGGCACCGCCCTGCCCCGGGCCGCGCGCGAGGCCGAGGCGGAGGTGTGGCGGAGCACCTACGGCCGGCTGCCCGCCGAGACCCACCCGCACATCGCGGCCACGGCCCCCCATCTCGTCGCCACCATGCGCTCCAGCTCCTACCCGGCCGCCCTGGAGCTTCTCCTGGCGGCCGCCCGGACACGCCTTGATCACATTCGTGCGGGGACCGGGGGCCGACGGCCACACTGGACGGGATCCGGATCCCGAGGAGGCCGTACGCCATGACCCCACCGCCCGCCCGCACCGCCGCAGAGCGCAAGAAGGACACCCTCCACCGGCTGGAGAACGACGTCGACGTGTGGGTCGCCACCGCCGGCCCCGACGGCGCCGCCCCCTATCTCGTGCCGCTGTCCTTCGTGTGGGACGGCGCCACTCTGCTGATCGCCACCCCGGCCGAGAGCCCCACCGGCCGCAACCTCGTGTCCACCGGCCGGGCCCGCCTCGGCCTGGGCCCGACCCGGGACGTCGTCGTGATCGAGGGCACCGTCCAGTCGGTCACCCCGGAGGACCTCCCCGAGGAGGACGCCGAGGTCTTCGCCGGCAAGACGGGCTTCGACCCCCGCCAACTCTCCAACCGCTACCTGTACTTCAGGGTCCTCCCGCACCGCGTGCAGGCGTGGCGCGAGGAGAACGAGCTACGGGGCCGAGAGCTGATGCGCGACGGGGAGTGGCTTCCCGTCGCCACCGGCTGAGGCGCCCCGAAGGGGCACGACGCATCCGTGGCCGGGTACGGCCCGCGTCCCTAGGGCGCCGGCTTGTCAGCCACCGGCCACACTCCAGTGGACCGGGCAATGGCCTTCGCGCCCGTACGGTTCACCGCACTGCGCACCACAGCGAAGATCGCCCCCTGCACCGCCGCGGCCAACAGGATCTCCCCCCACCCCCGGTCCTGGTCCAACGCGTCCGGCGCGTCCTCCTCGTGCCGGAGCGCCATCCAGGCCTTCCGGAAGGCGATACCGGCCAGCGCGCCACTCGCCCAGCTGAGCGCGAAACCGATCGGCTGGTAGACGAAGGGGAGCTTCTTCTTCTTTGTCTTGCCCATGTGTCACCTCTTCCTCGTCGGACGGCCCTCATGCGGGCCGTCCCTCGGGGGCCACCCGTTCGCCAGGGGGCACCGGACCCGGTGAGATCCCGGGCCTACGCCCACAGCACGGGGTTGTCCGTCGGCTTCCAGCGGTTGCACTTGACGTGGCCGTGGTGGACGGCGCCGAACCGGACCAGCGTCGTGAACAGCCGGATGTCTGCTTCCGTGACGGTGTCGCCGACCGGATACCGCTGCCCGGCCGGCCGGCCGCCGATCAGTTCCAGCCGCCGGAAGACGCCCGCGCACGCCTCCTCGTACTCCTTCCGGCGCGTGGCGAACCCCGCCCGGTACACGCCGTTGTTCACGTCCTCGTACGCCTCGGCCATCACACGGTCGATCTCCGCGCGCCGGCCGGCCGGGTACAGGCCGGGCGCGCCGGGGCCGTGCGGGGCCGTCCACTCGGTCGCCAGGTCGAGGGTGAGCCGCTGGCGGTCGTTGGCGACCAGCCGTCCGCTGGGCACGTCCACGACCGCGGTCACGCCGACCCCGCCGGGGTGGCCTTTCTCGCGCCGGTCGTAGGCCTCACTCAGGAACCGGATGCCGGGCACCGGGTCCCGGCCGCCCGGGTCCAGGGTGAACCGTCGGCTGCGGTCGTCCTGGACCGGATCCGCGACCGCCGTCGACAGCGCGCCCTCCAGCCCCAGCGGCCGACGTGAGATCACCGCCCGGCTCGCCCACGGACAGGCGCGCGAGACCACCAGCCCGGGACGGCCCTCCTGCACCGGCGGGCCGTCCCGGCCGTCGGTGGCGATCCGGTCCGTGAAGCGGCTCCGGGACCGGGTGAACGTCTGGCGGCCGCAGGCGCGGTTGCCGTCGTCGCCGTCCATGTCTTCTCCTCGCCGCCCGGTGCTCACCGGCACACGCGTTCCCCGTTTTCCGCCGCCCGCACGGTGTGACCGGCCCCCTCGGGGGCAGTCGGCGTTGAGTGAGCGGGACATCATCCGAGGGCGAGCGCAGCGGTGAGCAGAGCCGTGGGACGCCCGGCACGGACGCCGGGGCCGACCGGCACACCAAGGTCACCGTGCTGGTGGCGCTCGCCGCCAACCTGGTCATCGCCGTGGCCAAGGCCGTCGGCGGTGTCCTCGCCGGCTCGCCCGCGCTGTTGTCCGAGGCCGCGCACTCCGTCGCCGACAGCTTCAACGAGGTGTTCCTGCTGGCCGCGCTGCGCCGCAGCCGCCGTCCTGCGGACCAGCAGCACCCCTTCGGCTACGGCAAGGAACGCTTCTTCTGGTCCCTGCTCGCCGCGGTCGGCATCTTCGTCATGGGCGGCTGCTTCTCCTTCCTCCAGGGCGCCGAGGCGCTGCGTCAGGGCACCGAGGAGAAGTTCAGCGGCTATGTGGCGGGCCTGGTCGTGCTGGGCGTGGCCCTGGTCGCCGAGGGCGCCTCGCTGCTGCGGGCCCTGCACCAGGTGCGCCGGCAGGGCGGCGGGCCGGGCGGGCTGAGCGACCCGGCGCTGCGCACGGTGGTCGCCGAGGACGGCACGGCGGTGCTCGGCGTGACGCTCGCCCTCGCCGGGATGGGCCTGCACATGGTGACCGGGCAGGTGGCCTGGGAGGCCTCAGCCTCGCTGGCGATCGGCGTCCTGCTGGTGTACGTCGCCTACCGGCTCGGCCGCGAGGCCCGCGACCGGCTCATCGGCGAGGCCGCCGGCCCGGAGCTGAGCGGCCGGATCCGCTCGCTGTTGCGGGCCCAGCCGGAGATCGACAGCGTCGAGGCGCTGTTCACGATGAAGATGGGCCTCGACTCCACCTTGGTGGCCGCCCGCATCGACCTGGTGCCGGGCCTGGACAGCGAGCGGGTGGAGGAGGTCGCCGTACGCATCAAGCGGTCCCTGGCCCGGATGTGTCCCGAGGCCGACCAGATCTTCCTGGACGTGACCGACCGGCCGGCGGGCGAAGCACGAGAGAGCCCCGCCGCGACGGGGGAACGCGGCGGGGCCTGACGCACGAGTGCCCGCACCGAGACGGCTTCACACTTTTGCGGCGCGGATTTTCCCGAATCCGACGGTACCCGGCGCGAATCAGCTCTCGTCGAAGGGCTCCAGCACGAAGACGGGGATCTCCCGCGGCGTCTTCTTCTGGTAGTCGGCGTACGGCGGGTACGCGGCGACGGCCCGCTCCCACCACCGGGTCTTCTCCTCACCGGTGACCTCACGGGCCCTCATGTCCCGCTTGACCGGCCCGTCCTGCAGCTCGACGTGCGGATCGGAGGTGATGTTGAAGTACCACACCGGATGCTTGGGCGCGCCGCCCTGCGAGGCGACCACCGCGTACCGCCCCTCGTGCTCCACCCGCATCAACGGTGTCTTGCGGATCTTCCCGCTCTTCGCACCCCGGCTGGTCAGCACGATGACCGGCAGCCCGGTGTCCATCAGCGTGGTGCCCTTCGTCCCGCCGGAGCTCTCGTACAGCTCGACCTGCTCGCGCACCCACTGCGTCGGGCTGGGTTCGTACTCGCCCTCAAGAGGCATGGGATCCGTCCCCTTCGTCGGTCCAACAGCTGTCTGCCACCGGCATTCAACACCCGTGGCCCCGCGAATCATCCGTACCGCGGTCCGCTTGGGCCGACGAGGTGACGACCGCCGACTGCTGCGCGGGATCGGCCGGTGCGAGGTGCCGTCCGGCGGCCGGCCCGACCGGACGGCCGTGCCCGCGCCCTGCACCTGACCGTGCGGGGCGGTCCGGCCTGCGGAACCATGGGGTACGAGGACGGTCTCGCCGTCGCGCGTGCCCTCGCCCCGTCCGGCGAGAGCCACCGGCGTTCCGTGGCCGGTGGACACGTGCCGCACCCCGGCCGGAATCCATCCCTCCGACCGCTCGTCTTCGGCCAGATCACCCACATCGCCGAACTGGCCGAACTTCCAGTCGACCCATAGATGCCCCGGGCATCTAATGAAGATCGGCACGACGCACCTCTTCGTCTGCGAGGTCTTCCATGACGGAACTGACGGACCCCACCGGCCCGGCGACTCCGGCCGCCCCCGTCGCCTTCCCGCAGGACCGCACCTGCCCCTACCATCCGCCCACCGGATACGAGCCGCTGCGCGACGGGCGAGCCCTGTCCCGCGTCACCCTCTTCGACGGCCGCGAGGTCTGGTTGGTCACCGCCCACGCCACCGCCCGCGCCCTGCTCGCCGACCCCCGCCTGTCCAGTGACCGCCGCCGTCCCGGCTTCCCCATCCCCGCGGAGCGCTTCGTGGGTGTCCGTGACCGCCGGGTGGCCCTGCTCGGGATGGACGATCCCGAACACCAGCGCCAGCGGCGGATGATGATCCCGTCGTTCACCGTCAAACGCGCGACCGAGCTGCGGCCGTGGATCCAGCGGACCGTGGACGGGCTGCTGGACGCGGTGATCGCGCAGGGGCCGCCCGCCGATCTGGTCACCGCCTTCGCCCTGCCCGTGCCGTCGATGGTGATCTGCGGCCTGCTCGGGGTGCCGTACGCCGACCACGAGTTCTTCGAGGAGCAGTCCCGCAGGCTGCTGCGCGGCCCGCGGGCGGCCGACTCCATGGCGGCCCGCACGCGTCTGGAGGAGTACCTCGGCGCCCTGATCGACGACAAGGCGAAGCAGGCGGAGCCCGGCGACGGCATCCTCGACGACCTCGTCCACCAGCAGCTGCGCGACGGCACGCTGGACCGCGCCGAACTCGTGTCGCTGGCCGTCATCATGCTGGTCGCAGGGCATGAGACGACCGCCAACATGATCTCCCTCGGCACCTTCACCCTGCTCCAGCACCCCGACCGGCTGGCCGAGTTGCGCGCCGACCCGGCGCTGCTGCCCGCCGCCGTGGAGGAGCTGATGCGGATGCTGTCCATCGCGGAGGGACTGGCGCGGGTGGCGCTGGAGGACATCGAGATCGCCGGCACCACCATCCGGGCCGGCGAGGGCGTGCTCTTCTCGACGTCGGTGATCAACCGCGATCCGGCCCTCTACGACACCCCCGACACCCTGGACTTCCACCGCCCCGTCCGCCACCACGTGGCGTTCGGCTTCGGGATCCACCAGTGTCTGGGGCAGAACCTGGCCCGCGCGGAGCTGGAGATCGCCCTGGAAAGCCTGCTGGCCCGGCTGCCGGGGCTGCGCCTGGCCGTCCCGGCCGAGGAGATTCCCTTCAAGCGCGGCGACACGATCCAGGGGATGCTGGAACTCCCCGTGACCTGGTAAGAGGCTCTGCTCATGCACATCGAAATCGACAAGGACGTCTGCATCGGCGCGGGTCAGTGCGCGCTGGCGGCACCGAACGTCTTCACCCAGGACGACGACGGCTACAGCACCCTGCTGCCCGGACGTGAGGACGGCGCGGGCGACCCGATGGTCCGGGAGGCGGCCCGCGCCTGCCCGGTGGGCGCGATCAAGCTGTCCTAGAGGTGCTCCCGGAACGCCTCCTTGCGGGCGCGGTCAGGCTGTCCTGGGACGGCCGGCCGGGTCCGTCCGGGGCGGTGGCTGCCAGGAGGGTCCGCGCCGCCTCGCGGGCTTCGGCCGCCGGCTGGGTGGTCCCGGTGATGCCGGCGGTCACCATCGCTCCCTCGGCGAGCAGGAACAGGGGTCCGGTGAGCGGGGCGGGCACTCCGGCGTCCGCCACGAGCGAGGCGAGGTAGTCCCGGAACGCCTCCTTGTGGGCGCGCACCTGCTCGGCCACCAGGGCGGAGGTGGCGCCCAGCTCGCCGTAGGCGTTGATCCAGGCGCAGCCGCGGAATCCGTCCTCGCCGAACCACCCCTCGAGCCAGTCGAACACGGCCGGGATCCGCTGCCACGGGTCCCGCTGCCGGGCCACGTACTCGGCCAGGCGTGCGCGCCAGCGCTCGTCCCGCCGGGCCAAGTAGGCGGCGACGAGCTGCTCCTTGGCGGGGAAGAGCTGGTAGAGGCGCTTGAGCGAGAGACCCGACGCGCCGCGCAGCTCGTCCATCCCCACGGACTGCACACCGCGAGCGTAGAACAGCTCCTCGGCGGCGTCGAGCGCCCTGTCCCGGGCGGCCGCGCTGTCCATCGGCGACACCATCACTCCTCCATGCCCTTGGCCTGCCGCGTTCCTTGACGGGAGAACGGACGTTCTCATACGGTAGCAGCACCCGGAGAACGCACGTTCTCCGGTGCTGTCCGAGCTCAGGAGGAGACCATGACGGACCGCCCGCCCCTGCCGCCGTTCACCCGCGAGACCGCCGCGCAGAAGGTCCAGGCCGCCGAGGACGCCTGGAACACCCGCGACCCGCACAAGGTGGCGCTCGCCTACTCCGAGGACTCCGTCTGGCGCAACCGCGACACCTTCGTCACCGGCCGCGCCGGGATCGTCGCGTTCCTGACCGCCAAGTGGGAGCGCGAGCTGGACTACGCGCTGCGCAAGGACCTGTGGGCCTTCGACGGCAACCGCATCGCCGTCCGCTTCCAGTACGAGTCCCGGAACACCGGCGGCCAGTGGTGGCGCTCCTACGGCAACGAACTGTGGGAGTTCGACGAGCACGGCCTGATGACCCGGCGCGAGGCCAGCATCAACGACGTACGCATCGAGGAGAAGGACCGCCGTATCCACGGCCCGCGCCCCGAGGCCGAGCGAGGGGTGTCGTTCCCGCTTCAGTAGGGTTCCCGGATGACCGAACAGGCCGGGAAACGCTTCCTCTACGTCGTCGTCTGCGCGGCCGGGATCGCCGCGGGCGTCAGCAAACTGATCGGCGCCGCCCAGGAGCGCGACTGGGAGGTCGGCGTCATCGCCACACCGGTCGCCATGGGCGGCTTCTTCGACAGCGCGGCCGTGGCGGCACAGACGGGGCGACCCGTCAGATCGGCCTGGCGCACGCCGGCCGACCCCCGCCCCTTCCCGCCGCCGGACGCCGTCGTGGTGGCACCCGCGACCTTCAACACCGTCAACAAGTGGGCCGCCGGCATCGCCGACACCCTCGCGCTCGGCACCCTGTGCGAGGCCGCGGGCCTGGGCATACCGATCGCCGTCCTGCCCTGCGTCGCCGACGCACTCGCCGCCCATCCCGCCTACCGGGACAGCCTGGCACGGCTGCGCGCGATGGGCGTCCGTTTCGGCGACCCGTACACCGGCGAAGCCCGGCCGGACGGCGTACGGCCGGACTTCGCCTGGGAACGGGCGCTGGATCTGCTCTAGCGGCAGGTCAGCGTCGGCCCGGCCAGCATGTTCCCGGTGAACATGTCCTGGCCCTTCGGCACCCAGTAGCCGAGCTTCGACACCACCGTGGAGCACTTCGCCCCGACCGTGAAGCGGACCTTCAGCGTCTCCGGGTGGCCGGGCTGCAGCTCGGTCACCGTACAGTCCAGGGAGTGCGCCAGCCGGGACTTGCCCGGGTACCGTCCCACCAGCGGGTTGACGCAACGCTGGTCGGCCGTGCTGATCCGCAGACCGGTCCCCTCCTGGCCGATCATCCCCAGCCGCGCGTTGCCGTCGCCCTCGGCACTGTCCCGCTGGATCGTGTACGTCACGGTGGTCGTGGCGTTGCGGCGCAGCACGCTCTTGTCGACGGTGACGGTGTGCGTCGCCTTCGCCTTGGGCGCGGTCAGTGCCACGGTGGCCTGCACCGTGCCCTTCAGATCGACACCCGCCGGCGTCGAGCGCACGCGGACGGTGGCGCTGACGTCGTAGGTGCCCGGACCCGGGTACAAGCCCGAACCGGGCAGTGTTCCGGTGCCCAGCGTGTTGCCGGACCGGGCGACCTTCCAGGTGCCCTCGGTACGGCAGGCGTAGCGGACCCGGGTGCGGCCGATCCGGCAGGTGGCCGGGGCCGTGATGTTGAATCTCGGGGAGCCGGTGTCCGCGCACAGGCTCACATCGGCCTGCTCACCGTGCGCACCGCGCAGCGTGCCGGCGAGCGAGCACAGCGTGGCAGGGGTCTCCGGCGCCGGTGCGGCGACGGATTGTGCGCAGGCGGGGGTGACGAGGGCCAGTGGCAGCAGTGCTGTTCCGGCAAGGATCCTCAGGGTGGTGGCACGAGTCGGCACCGCGTTTCCTCCGGGGCGGCCGAGACCGGCCGGATGCCGGTCGTCTGCGCCGAGGATGAGCCGACAGTACGACGATCGGCCGCTCCCACGCCGGACGGTCACCTGGGGGTACCAATGCGGCGCCCGGCTACTGCGCTTTCCGTACGTACCCCCTGCTCCCCGGAGTGGACACGTCCCGGTCCCGCCGGACGATGCTCAGCCGGTCGCCCCAGTGGGCGAGCGCCGAGCGCAGCCCGGCGTCGGTGTACTCGATGTCCACCACCCGGTCGTCGAACGCCTTGGCGAACACCCCGCACTCGTCGTACTGCCCGCACTCCTCCGTCACCGCGAAGTCCAGCCCGGCCCGCTCCCGCACACCGGCCAGCCCGGCGGTGTTCTTCTGCGCGATGGCCAGGTGCCGGGCGTGCGCGTGCCGGGACAGCAGGGTCATGAAGGCGGTCGCGTCGGCCGCGGTGAGCAGGCGGCGGGAACGGGTGTAGCTGTCGTAGTTGTCCGGCTCGACGGCGTCGAAGCCCTTCCTCGCGCAGCCGTCGATCCACCCGTTCACCCGCTCGGCCACCCGCTCCCGCTTGGCGGGGGTGCGGATGTCGAGCAGGGCCTCGTTCCAGTCCTCGTCGATGACGGCCTCGCCGTGCGCGTCGCGCAGCAGCAGGTCGGCGGGCCAGGAGGAACGCTCTTCGGGCTGGGCCTGGAAGGCGTTGACGTAGCAGATGTTGTACAGGCCGGGCGCGGGGGAGTCGGAGCGGTCGCGGCTGACGATCCGCACGCCCGTCGGCGGGGGATAGGCGCCGCCGATCTGGTAGTCGAACCCGGCGTGGCGCGGGGGCAGCCGTAACGCGGCGGGCTTCGGCGAGCTCGGCCGCTTGTTGCCGCCGGAGTCGTCGGAGGTGCCGGCATCGCAGCCGGGCAGCGCCGCGAGGGTGACGAGCAGGGCCGCTGCCAAGGCTCCCGCGGTTCTTCGGGAACCCGGGGAACCCGCACGCGCGCGCGATGAGCGGCAAGCCCCCTCAGGGGTCAAGTCCGGGGGCACGTCCGCTCCGTCCTGCCCACGCCGGGTGGCGCGGCACGTGGCAGGATCAAATCGCCCGCGCACCGTGCTCGTCAAGCCGGTGCCGGGCCACGCCGTAGGCTCGGGGGCGACCATCGTCCCGAAGGCAGGAGCAGCAACGATGCAGTACGTGAAGCTCGGTTCGACGGGCCTGGACGTCTCGCGGATCTGTCTGGGCTGCATGACCTACGGCCTGCCCGACCGCGGCGTCCACGAGTGGACCCTCGACGAGGAGGCGTCCCGCCCGCTCGTCCGGCAGGCGCTGGAGGCGGGCGTCAACTTCTTCGACACCGCGAACGTCTACTCCGACGGCACCAGCGAGGAGATCGTCGGCAAGGCCCTGCGCGACCTCGCGAACCGCGACGAGATCGTGCTGGCCACCAAGGTGCACGGCCGGATGCGGCCGGGCCCCAACGGCGCCGGGCTGTCCCGCAAGAACATCATGGCCGAGATCGACCACAGCCTGCGCCGCCTCGGCACCGACTACGTCGACCTGTACCAGATCCACCGCTACGACCACGCGACCCCCGTCGAGGAGACGATGGAGGCGCTGCACGACCTGGTCAAGGCGGGCAAGGTCCGCTACATCGGGGCGAGTTCGATGTACGCCTGGGAGTTCTCCAAACTGCAGTACACCGCGGAACGGCACGGCTGGACGAAGTTCGTCTCCATGCAGAACCACTACAACCTGCTCTACCGCGAGGAGGAGCGGGAGATGCTGCCGCTCTGCGCCGACCAGGGCGTCGGCGTGCTGCCGTGGAGCCCGCTCGCCCGCGGCCGGCTCACCCGTGACTGGGGCACGGTCACCGAGCGCAGCGCGAACGACAACTTCGGCAGCCGTCTGTACCTGGAGAGCGACCGCTCGATCGTCGAGGCCGTCACCCGGATCGCCGACGACCGCGGCGTGCCCCGCGCCCGGGTGGCCCTCGCCTGGCTCCTGCACCAGGACACGGTGGCGGCACCGATCGTCGGCGCCGCCAAGTCGCACCACATCGAGGACGCGGTGGCCGCTGTGGAGCTGGAGCTGACCGAGAAGGAACTCGAAGAGCTCCAGCAGCCCTACACGCCGCGGGCGATCAGCGGCCACTGAGGTTCTGACGGATCAGTGAGGTCCGTGTGGTGTGAACTCCGTGCCGCACGGACCCGCGCCCTCGCTCTCCGGCAGCGGCACCCGCTCGCCGGACATCGTGAGCGTCCGGTAGTACGCCCCGATCCGTTCCGCCGAGCGGCCCACGTAGTGCCCGATGAACGAGCGCCGGAACCGGCCGGCCGTGCGGTTGGGCCCGGAGCCGTGCACCAGGCTGCCGTTGAAGAACAGCACGTCACCCGGTGCCAGGTCCACGGGAACCGGGGTCAGCCCGGCCGGAGGCGGAACGTACTCACGGGCGAACGACAGCTCCTCGTCGGCGAGTTCGGGACAGAACAGGTCCATCCGGTGGGTGCCCGGGACGACCTCGAGACCGCCGTTGTCCCGGTCGATCGGCTCGCAGGCCACCCAGGCCGCCACACACGTCCCCGGCTCGACCCGCAGATAGAAGTTGTCCTGGTGCAGCGCCTGCCCGCGCGCACCCGGCGGCTTGAAGTAGAACATGCTCTGCGCGGCCAGCACCTCCTCGCCGAACAACACCTCCAGCACGGACCGCAACCGGGCGTCCAGCAGGAACTCCCGTGCCACCGCGCTGAATTCGTGCGGCTGCATCACCCGGGGATACCGGCGCAGCGGGTCGGCGTCCGCCGGGCGGGGCTCGAAGCGGCCCGGCACCGGACCCGCCGCGTGCAGCGCGGTGAACGCGGCGCACAGCCGCTCGGTCTCGTCCGGGCCGAACAGCCCTCGTACGACGGTGAACCCGTCCTCGTCGAACCGCTGCCGCTGCGCCTCCGGCAGGATGACGTCGTCGTCCGTGGCTGTCATGTGCCCGCTCCTGCGAGTCCGGTGGTCAGATGGTCACCCACCGGCCACGCTAGGCCGGTGCGCCCCTCGGGAGGATGCCCGTGCATGCTGAGGACCTGCCTGTGACGGCTGCCGCCGCCGACCCGTCCCCGCCGCCGGGACTCGTGGTCACCGGCCGCTACGACCAGCGGCCGGGCTACGGCGTCAACCGGCCCAGGGGCTCGGACAGTTGGCTGTTCACCTTCACCCTGGGCGGCTGCGGACTGCTCCGCCAGGGCGCGGCGCGGGCCCGCGCCGGCGCCGGGGATCTCGTGGTGCTCGCTCCGGGCACCGGCCACCGCTACGCCGTCGCACCCGGCGCCGGGAGCTGGCGGTTCTGGTGGGCGCACTGCCAGGCCCGCCCGTCCTGGACGACCTGGCTCGCCCCGTACGCCGTGTCCGACGGTCTGTACGCCGTGGCGTCCGTGCCCGGCGCCCCGCACGGCCGGATCGAGGCGGCGTTCGCCCGGATGCTCGCCGACGCCCGCGGACCGGCCGAGGACGTGCCGCGCGAGGACGCCCCGCGCGAGCCGGACCCGGTGGCCGTGGCCCACGGCAGCCTGGCGCGGGAACTGGCCCTGTGCGCGCTGGAGGAGGTGGTCCTGCTCGCCGCCGGCGGAGCCCGGACGCCGCCACCCGCACCGGACGCCGACGCCCGGGTGCGCCGGGCCGAGGAGCTGATCGCCGCCGACCCCGGTGCCCCGCACACCGTCCGCTCGCTCGCCGGGAGCGTCGCGCTGTCCCCGTCCCGTTTCGCCCATCTGTTCACCCTGCGCACCGGGCGGTCCCCGATGCGGGCGCTGCGCGAGGCGCGGCTGCGGCACGCGGCCCGGCTGCTGGAGGCCACCGACCTCACGGTGGAACGGGTGGCGACGGCCTGCGGATTCAGCAGCCCCTTCCACTTCAGCCGGGTTTTCCGGGAACGGTACGGAGTACCGCCCGGTGTCTACCGGGCGGGCGAACGGCGGTAATGGGCAGAAAGGGAATCGCCTGAACATGTGTCAATAAGCGAGCCCGCCGCAGTTTATTGTCGATAATCGAGAGATCCCTTGTTCGCACCTGCGCGGCTGTGCAAAAGTGTGCGCTGTCGGCGCGCAGGCTCATCGCATTTCCCGCTGTCTGCGCCAGGCCGCTCCCCGTACACCCCCCACGCTTCAAAAGAGCCTCCTCAGGTGGACGTTCGAGCAGCCCCACCACCTTTCCATACTGCTTGGTATGGACCAATTTCCGTATCACGTCTGGAGGAATGCAGTCGTGAATGAGGCAGGCCGGTCGGACGAACAACTGAGTGCCGAGCTGAAGAAGTGGACGGGCGGGACGCCCGCGCTCCATCCCGTCGGTGAACTGCTCGACCGGCACTGGGAAGCGGCCTTCGCCTACGCGCGGTTGTGCACGGACGGGCCGCGGGCCGCGGGCATGCTCACCACCGCCGCCTTCACCCGGCTCTTCGGGGAATCGCTGCGGCAGGCCGGACCGACCGCCGCCTGGCGGCCCCATGTGCTGGTCGCCGTCCGGCGGATCGCGGCCGAGTGGGACTCCGACGGCCGCCAGGAACTCCTCCACCCGGCGCTGCGGTCCGGCGCCACCGGTGAGCGTGCCGCCGCCCGGCTGCTGCCGCCGCCCGGCCGACGACTGCTGTCCCGGGCTTTCCAGCGGGTGCCGCAGATCTCCCGTGCGGTGCTGTGGCACACGGAGGTCGAGGCCGAACCGCTCGCCGTACCGGCGGGCCTGCTCGGCCTGGACCAGGAGGACGCCGGCGTCGAGCTGCGCCGGGGCCGGGAACGGCTGCGTGAGGAGTGTCTGCAGGTCCACCGCGAACTCGCCCCCGAGAACGAGTGCCGGCGCTATCTGCGCATGCTGGACGTGACGTTCCGGCGCGGCGGCGTCGACGTCGACCCGGATCTGCGTGAGCACCTGGGCCGGTGCGGCCACTGCAGTCGCACCGCCGACCAACTGGCCGCGTTCAACACGGGGCTCGGCCTCGCCCTCGCCGAAGCGGTCCTCGGCTGGGGCGCCCACGCCTACGTGGACTCCCGGGCGAGCCGCCCCGAGGATCCGGCCGAACCGGCCCCACATCCCGAAACCATCGTGCCCCGGTCCGGCGAGGCCTTCCTGCCCTCCGATCCACCGGGTCGGGGTGGTTCGGACGAGTCTGCGGGTCGGGGTGGTTCCGCCGAGTCCATGGGTAGGAGCGGCTCAGTCGGGTCCACGGGCTCCGACGGCTCCGCCGAGCCCACGCCTCCGGGTGGTTCCGCCGGGGGCAGGCGCCGGGGTCGTTTCCCCGGGGCGACGACCGGGAGCGGCACTGCGGCAGCCCCGCCCCGCCGTGGTCCCGGCCCCGCTGCCGACGGCGACCTGTTCGGCTCCGGTTCTGCCGAGGCCGACGCGTTTGCCTCCGACACCGCCGGCTCTGCCTCCGCTGCCCGCTCCTTTGACGCCGCCGCGTCCGCGGATGCCGACGCGTTTGCCCCTCTCCCCTCGTCCGCCGACGCGTTCGCGTTCACGTCCCGTTCCTCGTCCGCCGACGCGTTTGCGTCCCGTTCCTCGTCCGCCGACGCCTCCGTCCACCCGTCCGACGCCGCCGAGTTCCCCTTCGCGTCCGCAGGCGCCGACGCGTTCGCCTCCGGTTCCCCCTCCGCCGACTTCGCCTTCCCCGCCGGCGCCGTGGGCTCCCGCCCCTCCCGCCACTCGGCCGTCGCCCGTGCGTCCGGTGGCCCCGGGGACGCCACCCCCTCCGGCCGGTCGGCGCATCGTGCCGCCCGTGCGCGCAGGGCGCGGCGGCGGAATGTGGCGCTGGCGGTCGTCACCGTCAGCGGGCTGGTCGTGCTGCCCCTGGTGCTCTGGTCGGTGCTGGGGTCCGGCGACGGACCGGCCCCGGCCGGCAAGGGCGCGTCCTCCCCGGCACCGGGCAAGGGCGCCCAGAGCCCCGGCGCCTCCTGGGCCGGTACGAACAGGGCGGGACAGGGCACCCTGCACGGCCGGCTGCACAACCTCGCCTCCGGACTGTGCGTCGGCGTCGTCGGCAAGAAGGCCGTCGAGGGCGCCGAGACCGAACTCGCCCCCTGCTCCGCGACGTTGAGCCAGCAGTGGGCGTACGAGCCCGACGGGCTGCTGCGCAACTCCGCCGCGCCCGGCCTGTGCCTGGACTCCCACCTCGGCTACTCGGTCCGCCTCGCCCCCTGCTCGGCCACGGGCGAGGCCGCCAGGAACATCCGCTACGACTTCACCCTCCAGGGCGCCCTGATACCCCGCTGGAACCAGGACCTGGCCCTCACCCCGGCCGCAACCGACGGCTCCGGCGCCCTCGTCCTCAAGAACCGTGCCCCCGGCGCCGCCCAGCGGTGGACCCTCGACACCGCCAAGCCGGACCTGCAGATGCAGAACGTCGACTGGGACAGCGACGCCACCCCGTCGCCGGTCGCCACTCCCCACCCGAGGACCGACGCGATGCCCGCCCCCAAGGCCTCCAGGACCACCTCCGCCCCCCGTACGCCGTCCCCGACGGCGGGCGGATCGGGCCCGGCGGCCACGCCGTCCGCCACGGTCGACCCCTGCTCCGCGTACCCGTACTACTGCGGCTGGGGCAGCGGGGGATACGGGGACGGCGGGGGCTACGGCGGCGGGCGTCACCGCCGCTGACTCAGGGCCGGTGCGGCGGTGGCGGCGCGATCGTGCCCAGCCCCGGGGTGGCCGGTTCCGGCCGCACCAGCAGCACCGGGCGCGTGGCCGACGGCGAACCGGACCGCCGGGCCGAGGCTCTTCGGCCCGAGCCGGGACCGGTCGCCGTCCCGGGCCGGCACCGGCAGACCGGCGCCCTCGGTGGCGGTCACCACCTCCCGCTCGACCCGGCCCGACCGCTCCTCGCGCGCACAGGGCCGACCCAGCCGCTCGGCGACCGCGTCCAGCAGTTCGGCCGCCGAACTCCCGCCGAACGGCGCCATCCGGTCGCCCGATCCCTCTCCGGATGCCCCGGCCGAGCGGCAACGCGAACGCGCCGTGCGCCTGACCCGGCACCTCGGGCCCGCTGAAGTGCAGCAGTACCACCTCGGCGAAGTGCAGCAGTACCACCTCGGCGGGGTCCGGCGCATGGCCGCCGCGTCCGCGCAGGCGGGCCAGGCGCCCTCGACGAGCCACGCGATCACACGCCTCCGGTCGGTCTCCCTCGGCGCACCTACCCCCTGTCGGAGGAGTTGGAGCGACCCCCACAGCGCCATACCGCGACGGCGAGCGAGGACGGCACGGCGATGAGGCCCAGCCGGGTGAACTCCCCGAGGCCCGCCTCGTGCTCGTACTGAAACCAGACGCGTGTTGCGGGTTACGAGCTGTGGCTGCCCGCCGCGCCCAGGAACTCCGCCCAGCCGCCCGCCGGGGCCTGCCCCGGCACCAGCGTGCGCAGCTTCCGCAGCACCGCCGGGTCCTGCGCCTCCAGCCAGTGCACGAGCTGCTTGAACGACACGAACCGCACGTCGTCGCCGTACGCGGCCATCTTCCCGATGGCCTCCTCGACGGCGTCCATGTAGATGCCGCCGTTCCAGCGCTCGAAGTGGTTGCCGATGAAGAAGGGCGCCCGATTGGAGGTGTACGCCCGCTGGAAGCCGGCGACATAGGCGTCCCGGGCCTGGGTGCGCCAGGCGTCGTACTGGGCGCGGTCGCCGTTCGGGTTGCCGCCGGACTGGTTGAACATCATGTTGTAGTCCATCGACAGTACCTGGAAGGAGTGTCCGGGGAAGGGTATGGACTGCAGCGGGAAGTCCCAGATCTTCCCGCCCTGCACCTTGCCCGGCCAGATCTGCAGCCCGCCGGGGGAGCTGGCGTCGTACTTCCAGCCGAGCGCGGCCGCCGTGGGCAGCAGGTTGGACTGGCCCTCCAGACACGGGGTGCGGCCGCCGGTCAGCTCCTTGCGGTAGTCGAAGGGGAGCGGCTCCAGGTCGGTGAAGCCGGTGTTGGTCTTCCACTTGGTCACGAAGTCGACCGCCTGGTCTATCTCGCTGCGCCACTCGGCGGGGGACCAGTTGCGCACGCCGGTCGCGCCGCAGAAGTGCCCGTTGAAGTGGGTGCCGATCTCGTGGCCCTCCAGCCAGGCCGCGCGGACCTGCTGGAGGGTGGCGTGGATGTGCCGGTCGGCGAGGTAACCGATGTCGGAGGCGCCGACCGGGTGCTGCGGCGGGCGGTACAGGTTCTTCTTGGACTCGGGCAGCGTGTAGATGCCGCTGAGGAAGAACGTCATCTTGGCGCCGTGGTCGGCGGCTACCTTGCGGAAGCGGGAGAACAGCTGGTTGCTCAGCTCGCCCGCGCCGTCCCAGGAGAACACCACGAACTGCGGGGGCTTCTGGCCCGGCTTCAGCCGTTCGGGCGTCGGCTGGTGCGGCTGCGCCCCGGTGTCGGCGGTGGAGCCGTCGCCGATCGGCTTGACCGGCCGGGCCTGGGCCGTGCCCTTGTCGTCCCCCGGGCCGCCGACCCGGAGGCCGGTGCCGGAGGAGCACGCGGCCAGCGTGCCCAGGGCACCCGCCGCCGCGCCCGCCGTCAGCACCCGCCTGCGTGAGATCCCGCTCATCTTGTCCCCGATTTCCTTGTCACGGCCCCTCGCGGGGCCTGCTCGCCGGTGTGGGTCGACGGGTTCGATGACGGGAGTCGTGGAGAAGATCGCGGCCTACGGCGCCTGTTGCCGTCCTGTGACAGTTGTGGCGCGAGCATGACGAACCCCGCTGCCCAGGCAGTGGGACAGCGGGGTTCTCGGGGCGCCGGGGCCGGTCAGGGGGCCGTGCCGGGGCTGAACACCGACAGGAAGACGGACGAGGAGTTCCCGGAGACGGGCACCGCTCCGCCCGTCCACGCGACCTTCAGCGAGTCACGTTCGTCCGGCGGTGTCACCAGCAGCGCGGCCGGGGTGGCCGTCTTGGCACCGCTGATACCGGGGTTGGAGAAGGTCAGCCCCGCCCAGGCGCTCTGCCCGGGCCTGAGGGCGATCGTCGTCGGGGTGCCCGACTCGCGCTTGGGGTCCGATCCGAGCTGGCTGCCGGAGGCGCTCATGAACGCCGCGCCCGGATAGCCGTGCACGGTGCAGGTCCGGCCGGACCTGTTGGTGAGGACGACCGGGAAGTTCTCCTGGCCGGCGCCCGGGTCGTTGCGGCCCACCGAGGCGCGCAGCTCGGAGGTGTGGCAGCGGGTGCTCGCCGCGGGCGTGGCCGTGTCGCCGCCGCTCGCGGACGGGGCCGCCTTCGACGGGGAGGACGGGCCGGTGCCGGTCGATGTGCCGGACGGGGCGGACGTGGCGGACGCCGGGCTCTTCGTGGTGCCCGTCGCCGGCGCGGCCGTACCGGAGGCCGTGATGGGCGGGTTGCTGTGGACGTCCTTGCCGTTGCCGCAGGCGGACAGGAGGCCCAGCACGGCGACCGTGCCCACGAGCAGGGCCCCGTGCCGCGCGGACCGGGGTGTGTACACCATGTCGCTCAACACTCCTGGAGGGTCAGGGCACGCGTCGGAACGCGTGCCTCGAGGCGCGGGTGCGCCGTCCTCACGTTCCGATGCGCGCAACGCCGGAAAAGTTCGGCACACGCAGGAATCTTTTCCCCGCTGTGGCCTTCGGCAGGCCTCAGGTCACACTCAGCGAACGGAGTATCCCTTCGGTCGCGTCCCCGGTGCCCCGCTGACGCACCTGCACGTACACCTGGGGCTGCGCGGCACCGTGGGCCGGGATCAGCGCGGTCTCCGTGACCGAGCCGCCGTCCGGGCAGCCGCTCCAGGCCCGCACCAGACCGCGCCAGTCGGCGTCGGCGAAGGTGCGGCTGCCGGAGTAGCTGCAGCCCGTGTGCGCGAGGGCCTTAACCTTCGCGGTGACGTCGCCGTGCTCGCTCAGCCCGACGAACACGCCGTCCACCGCCCTGCCCAGATCGGGCCACCGGGACAGGTCGTCGGCCACCACCAGCCCCGGTTCGTGGCCCTTGCCGAGGCGCAGCGCGCCCGGGTCCCAGCCGGAGTCGCGCAGTTCGCGGCCGAAGCCCGCCGGCACCTTGACGGCCACCCGCCCGGTCGCGTCCGCGACCTGCACCTGGTCCGAGGAGCCGCCGTGGTGGATCGCCAGGGTCACCGCGGCCGCGGCCGCCGCCGCGGTGAGGACCGCGGCCAGGGACAGGGTGACCGTGTTCAGCCGGCCGCGCACACCGTCCAGCCGCCGGGCGGGCCGGAGCGCGGGCGGCCCCGCCGCCAGCCGGTCGAGCTCGTCCGCGAACGCCTGCGCGCCGGGCCAGCGGCGTGCCCGGTCCGGCTCCAGCGCGCGCAGCAGCGCCCGCTCCACGTCCTCGCCGAGGTCCGGCCGCAGCCGCCGGGGCGGTACGACCCGGCCCGGCGGGCCCGGCACGGTCCCGGTGACCAGCTCGTAGCCGACCGCGCCCAGGCTGTAGACGTCGGCCCGCTCGTCGATGCCCTCGCCGGGCTCGGCCTGCTCGGGCGGCTGATAGCCCGCCGAGCCCGCCGCCAGCGTGAGCACCGAGGCCTGCGCGAGGCTCTTGGCGAGCCCCAGATCGGCCAGCAGCACCCGCCGGGTGCCGTCCGGGGCGGTGTGCAGCAGCACGTTGGTCGGCTTGATGTCCCGGTGCACGATCCCCGCCTCGTGCAGCGCGGCGGCGGCCCGCGCGGCCTGCGCCGTCAGCGCGAGCGCGTGCCCCACCGGCAGCGGCCCGCCCGCCAGCAGGTCGGCGAGGGTGCCGCCGTCGGCGTACTCCATCACGAAGTACGGCCTGCCGTCGGGGAGTTCACCGATGTCGTAGACCTGCACCACCCGGCTGGAGCCGGCCCGGCGCAGCAGCCGTGCCTCGGACAGGAAGCGGTCCCTGATGTCGAGCCGGTGCGACCAGTTCTCGGCGAGGACCTTCACCGCGACCGGGGCCTGGAGCTCGTCGTCGTGGGCGAGCCAGACCGTGGCGAAGGCGCCGGTGCCCAGCGGCCGTGCGAGGCGGTAGCGGCCGATCCGCCCTGGGGATTGCATACGACTATCATGCCTGGCCTGAGATCGACTTGAAGGGGGACCCCGGTGCAGGACCAGGCGCCGATGGAAGACCTCGCCCGGTGGGCTGCCGCCGGCGACAGAGCGGCCCTGGACCGGCTGCTCACCGAGATCCGGCCGGAGGTCCTGCGCCGCTGTGGGCGCTTCCTGCCGTGCCGGGAGGATGCCGAGGAGGCCGCCCAGGACGTGCTGCTCCAGGTGGCCCGGCACATCTCGGCCTTCGAGGGCCGCAGCCGCTTCGGCACCTGGCTGTACACGGTGGTCGCCAACTGCTGCCGGCAGAAGTACCGCGAGCTGAAGCGGCGGGCCGCCGAGCAGCCGGCCGCCATCGAGCCCTCGCACGCCGTCGACCCGCGCACCACCAGCGTGATCGCCGGCTCCCGGGTGGACCTGCTGGAGGCGCTGGAGCGGCTGGAGCGGACGCATCCGCACCTGGTCGCGCCGCTGGTCTACCGGGACATCTGCCAGCTGGACTACGCGGAGGTCGCGGAGCGCGTGGGCATCCCCCTCGGCACCCTGAAGTCCCGTCTGCACGAGGCCCGCAAACAGGTACGTCCGTGGCTGGCGGGTTCCTGAGCGCCGCCGGTCCCGCTGGAAGCCCGGCTCGTCTAGAAGCCCTGCTGGTCCTGCTCGAACAGTGGCAGTTCCGCCCAGATCGTCTTGCCCTCCGGGGTGTGCCGGCTGCCCCAGCGCTGGGTGAGCTGGGCGACCAGCAGCAGGCCGCGGCCGCCCTCGTCGAAGACCTTGGCCCGGCGCAGGTGCGGGGCGGTGTGGCTGGTGTCGGACACCTCGCAGATCAGCGTGGTCGCGTCGTGGATCAGCCGCAGGCGGATGGGGTGCGAGCCGTACCGGATGGCGTTGGTGACCAGCTCGCTCACCACCAGCTCCGCCGTGAACGCGGCCTCGCTCAGCCCCCAGGCGTCCAGCTGCTCCACGACCTGCTTGCGGATCGGCGCGACCAGCGCCGGGTCGGCCGGGATGTCCCAGGTCGCCACCTGGGTGGAGGGCAGGCCCTGGGTGCGGGCGAGCAGCAGCGCCACGTCGTCCGCGGAGCCCCCCGGCGGCAGGAGGGTGTGCAGGACGCGGTCGCACGCCCCGTCCAGGGAGTCCGCGTACGTGCCGAGTGCTTCGTAGAGCATCTCCCGGCTCGCCTCCGGGTCCCGCTCCCGTGACCACACCAGACCGTCCGTGTACAGCGCGAGGACGGTGCCCTCGGGCAGTTCCACCTCGGTGGCCTCGAAGGGCAGCCCGCCCAGACCCAGCGGGGGACCGGCGGGCACCTCCAGGGCCTGGGGCGCGCCGCCCGGCCGCAGGACCACCGGCGCCGGATGCCCGGCGCGGGCCACCGTGCAGCGCCTGGAAACCGGGTCGTAGACGGCGTACACACACGTCGCGCCGGCCTCGCCGGGGCTGCCGGCCTCCCCGGGGTCGGCGCCGGCGCCGGACTCGTCCGACAGCCGGACCACCAGGTCGTCCAGGTGAGTCAGCAGCTCGTCGGGGGCGAGGTCGATGTCGGCGAGGGTACGCACCGCGGTCCGCAGCCGGCCCATGGTGGCCGAGGCCTCGACGCCGTGCCCGACGACGTCCCCGACGACCATCGCGACCCGCATCCCGGACAGCGGGATCACGTCGAACCAGTCGCCGCCCACGCCGGCCCGCGCGGCCGGCAGATAGCGCGAGGAGGCCTCCAGCGCGGCCGTGCGGGGCAGTGTGCGCGGCAGCAGGCTGCGCTGGAGCGCGAGCGCGGTCTCCCGCTCACGGGAGTAGCGGCGGGCGTTGTCGATGCAGACGGCGGCCCTTGTGGTGATCTCCTCGGCGAGCAGCCGGTCGTCCGCGGTGAACGAATCCGCCCGCCGGTGCCGTGCGAACACCGCGACACCCAGGGTGAGCCCGCGGGCCTGGATGGGCACCGACATCGAGGAGTGGATGCCGAACCTGCGCACCTGTTCGCCCCGCGCGGTGCTCCAGGTCAGCCACGACCGCATCTCGCCCACCGCCACCGAGGCGATGATCGTGTGGCCCGCGGTCAGCGAGTCCGCCTGGGGAGAGCCGGCCGGGTACTCCTCGGTCGAGCCGGCCTGCGCCACCGCCTCCGGCACGCCGTCCAGGACCGACCGATGGGCGGCCCGGCGCAGGGTGAGCGGCGCCGAGGGGCGGGCCGGGGGCTCGCCGCCGTAGTCCTGCGGATCCAGCAGGTCGATGGTGACGAAGTCGGCGAGCGCGGGCACGCACACGTCCGCCAGCTCCTGTGCCGTACGGGTGACGTCCAGCGTGCTGCCGATCCGCACGCTCGCCTCGTTCACCAGCTGCAGCCGCTGGCGGGCCCGGTAGTTGTCGGTGACGTCGTGCTTGGCCAGACACACCCCGCGCACCCGGCCCTGAGCGTCCCTGACCGGGGCGATCCGGGCGAGCCAGGCGTGGGCGCGGTCCTCGCCGCCGGTGCGCATACAGGTCTGCAGGTCCAGGGGGCTGCCGGTGGTCAGCACCTGGAGCATGCCCTGCTCCAGGTCCTCGCTCTGCGGCTTGCCGCCGATCTCGGTGAGCCGCAGCCCGCGTACGCGCTCCTCCGGCAGGCCGACGACATCGGCCATCGCGTCGTTCATCCGGCGCAGCCGCAGTTCGGCGTCGTACACGGCGACGGCGCACGGCGACTGGATCAGGCCCGCGGCGGCGAGCGGGTCGTCCTCGGCGGGCGGTATCGGGCCGGCCAGCGGGGTGACCACGAGCCAGTTGCCGCCGTGTCCGTCGCGCGCCGGCCGGCGGTGGGCGAGCAGCCAGACCGGGACGGTACGGCCGTCCCGGTGGCGCAATCCGAGCGTTCCCTCCCAGCGGGGGCCGGCGGGCGGGGCCGGGGCGTCCTCCCCGGCCAGCAGCCGGGCGGCGGGGCGGCCCAGGACGGACTCCGCCGGGTGGCCGAGCAGGCGCCTGGCGCCCTCGTTCCACTCGACCAGCGTGCCGTCGTCGTCGATGACAGCCCGGGCCGTCGCCGCATCGTCGAACGGATAGACCCGGCTCATCGTCGCCGCTCCCAAGCGCACACTCACAGTGAACAGGTGGCACCTCTCGCGTTCCAGCGTAGTGCTTCGGGGACTCCGGTGAACGGCAACCGCCCTCCACCTGGCCGGTCGGTCGAACACGGGCAAGGGGAAAATCCGGCCGATGTGCCGGCGGTGGCGCTCCCGGTGCTCCGGACCCTTGACGGTCGCGTGTGGCAACCCGTCAGAATCTGTTTGTTCACGAGCAGTTGTGAGTACTTCTGGGCCCTGATGAGGGAGAGCCGCCATGACGGTCACTCGCCGATCGGTTCTGGTCGCCGCCACCGCGACACCCGCGGCCGGTGCGCTGCTGAGCATCCCGGCGCCACCGGCCGCCGCCGGGGCGTCCGCCGATGCCGGCGGACGCCACACCGTGCCCCTGCGGGACGGCTGGCGCTTCGCCCTGGTCGATCCGGGCGGCATCACCGATCCCGCCGGCGCCTACGCGCGGGCCGCCGATCCCGGTTACGACGACTCGGCCTGGCGCGAGGTCGCCGTCCCGCACGACTGGAGCATCGAGCAGACCCCCACCACCGACCACGGCACCACCAGCGGCACCGGCTTCCTCCCGGGCGGCCTCGGCTGGTACCGGCTCGCCTTCACCCTGCCGCCCGCCTGCGCCGGCAAGCGGATCTCGGTGGAGTTCGACGGCGTCTACATGGACTCGTACGTCTACTGCAACGGCACCGAAGCCGGCCGCCACCCCTACGGCTACACCGGCTTCGCCCTCGACCTCACCGGCCTCGTGCACACCGACGGCAGCACGCCGAACGTGCTCGCGGTGAAGGTGCAGAACCAGCTGCCGAGCAGCCGCTGGTACTCCGGCAGCGGCATCTACCGCGAAGCCCGGCTCGTCGTCACCGAACCGGTACACGTGGCACGCTGGGGCACCTGCGTCACGACCCCCGAGGTCTCCGCGGGCAGCGCCCTGGTCCGGGTGGCCACCGCGGTGGTGAACGAGTCCGGCACCGGCACGGACGTCCGGATCCTGTCCCGGATCACCGGCCCCGACGGCCGCACGGTCGCCCGCGCGTCCACCACGGCCGCCGTCTCCGACCGGACCACCGAAACCCATGAACTGACCGTCGACAAGCCCCTGTTGTGGGACTTCGCGACCCCCCGGCACCGCTACACCCTGCACACCGAGCTGCGCGTCGCGGGCCGCACCACCGACACCTGCAGCACACCCTTCGGCATCCGCACCTACCGCTTCGACCCCGACGAGGGCTTCTCCCTCAACGGCACGCACACCAAGATCAAGGGTGTCGACCTGCACCACGACCAGGGCGCGCTGGGGTCGGCGATCAGCATCGACGCGGTCCGCAGACAGATGCGGATCATGAAGTCGATGGGGGTCAACGCCTTCCGCACCTCCCACAACCCGCCCTCACCGCAGATGATCCAGGTCTGCGAGGAGCTGGGCATCGTGATGATGGTGGAGGCCTTCGACTGCTGGAAGACCGGCAAGACGAAGTACGACTACGGCCGCTTCTTCGACGAGTGGTGCGAGAAGGACGCCACGGAGATGGTGCTGGCCGCCCGGAACTCACCGGCCGTCGTCCTGTGGTCCATCGGCAACGAGATCCCCGACTCCACCTCCACCGCCGGGCTCGCGATGGCCGACCGGATCATCGGCGCGATCAAGGCCGCCGACGACACCCGCCCGGTCGTGATCGGCTCGAACAAGTACCACGGCGTGCCCGCCCAGGGCTCGGCGGCCGACCTGATGCTCGCCAAGCTCGACGGCCTGGGCCTCAACTACAACACGGCCAAGTCGGTCGACGCGCTGCACGCCCGGTACCCGCACCTGTTCCTCTTCGAGTCCGAGTCGTCCTCGGAGACCTCGACCAGGGGGACGTACCAGGAGCCCGAACACCTCAACACCGGCGAGAACCACACCCCGGGCAGGCGGGAGACCTCCTCCTACGACAACAACCTCGCCTCCTGGACGATGAGCGGCGAGTACGGCCACAAGAAGGACCGGGACCGCAAGTGGTTCGCGGGCCAGTTCCTGTGGTCCGGCATCGACTACATCGGCGAACCCACCCCGTACGACGTCTTCCCGGTCAAGGCGTCCTTCTTCGGCGCGGTCGACACGGCCGGGTTCCCGAAGGACATGTACCACCTCTTCAGGAGCCAGTGGACGACCGAGCCGATGGTCCATCTGCTGCCGATGACCTGGAACCACGAGGAGGGCGACACGGTCGAGGTCTGGGCGTACGCGAACGTGCCGTCGGTCGAGCTCTTCCTCAACGGAAAGTCCCTCGGGGTACGGAAGTTCGACGTCAAGCGGACCACCGACGGCCGCGGCTACCTGGAGACCACCGAGGTGACAGGCGACGACAAGACCTTCACCGACGGCCCCTACCCGGGCAGTTACACCAGCCCCAACGGCAGCGCGGGGAAGCTGCACCTGACCTGGAAGGTGCCCTACCGGCCGGGCGAGTTGAAGGCCGTGGCCCGGCGGGACGGGAAAGTGGTCGCCACCGACGTACTCCGCACGGCCGGTGCCGCGCACGCCGTACGCCTCACCGCCGACCGCTCGTCGCTCGCCGCCGACGGCCGTTCGCTGTCCTTCGTCACCGCCGAGATCGTCGACGCGCACGGCGTGGTGGTGCCCGACGCCGGGCACCTCATCACCTTCGACGTCACCGGCGGCTCCCTGGCCGGGGTCGACAACGGCCGCGAGGAGAGCGCCGAGCGCTACCAGGCGAGCACCCGCACCGCGTTCCACGGCAAGGCCCTCGCCATCGTCCGCTCCGGCACGCAGCCCGGCCCGCTGACGGTCACCGCGCGGGCGGACGGCCTGCGCACCGGCACGGCGAGCGTGCCCACCACCCCGGCGCGCGACACCGCGGGCACCCCGACGGCCGGCTTCCAGCCCGACCACCCGTCGCCCCCGGACTACCCCTGTGCGGACGCCAGTTACTCCGGCCGCCCGGACACCCTGCCCGCCGCGATGCTCGACGGCGACCCCGCCACCGGCTGGTCCAACGCCTTCGCCAAGTCGGCCACCGCGCTGCTGCCCGCGTTCAACGGCGCTCGCGCCGGGGACTGGGTCTCGGTCGAGTTCGGGCGCACCCGGACCTTCGACCGGGTGGCGGTCTCCTTCACGGTGGATGCCACTCATGCGCTGCCCGCGAAGGCCGACGTGGCGGTGTGGAACGGGCGTGCCTACGTCCCGGTCACCGACGCGAAGACGGAGTGGGCCACCGCGTCGGACGGCCCGACGGTGATCACCTTCGACGCGGTACGGGGTTCCCGGCTGCGCCTGACGCTCACGAGCGCCTACCCGGGGGAGGGGAAGGGGGCGGTGCGGATCAGCAGCCTGGACGTGTGACGGCGGGCAAAGCCCGGTGATCCTCTGAGAATCCTCAATTGTCTTGCCGGACAAGCAGGGTGACGGCCACGGTGACACCATGGCAGCTCTCGCGGGACTGAACAGGAAACACAACGTCGTGCTCGTCATCCGGGACGCGGACATGGTTGCGGCGGCGTTGCGGCGGGCGCTGGCCGAGGCACCGCCCGAGGAGCGCCCGGGCCTGGAGCGCGCCGCCGCACTCGTCGAGTCCACCGCCGCCGCCACCGAGGGAGAGCTGCGGGCTCGTTGGGTCCGCTCCCGGCTGGCCGCCGTCGGCTTCGCCGGGGACATCGCCTCGGTGGCGGCGCTGAAGGCGCTGCGCCAGGCGGAGCCACAGCTCAGCCTGGTGGCGTCGGTGCAACTGCAGAAAGACGCCGTGGCTCATCCGGAGTGACCGGCCCGTCCGCCGACGAAGCCGCGGTGCCCTCACGCCGCGTCGTGGAACACCAGCCCGAGCGTCCGCCGTCGGCCCGACCGTACGGTGCTCACCCCGTGCCGCATCGCCCCGGCCGACCAGCCTCGGCGGGTGCGGACGGGGCGGTCCCGGGTGGTGAAGACCAGGCCGTGGCCCAGGCGCAGGATGCTCGTCGTGCCCCGGGACTGGGCGCGTGGGCGCTGTTCGACCATGAGGAACTCGCCGCCGGTGTAGTCGGTGCCGTACGTGTCCAGCGCGACCACCACCTGGAGCGGGAAGACCAGCTCGCCGAACACGTCCCGGTGCAGGGCGTTCCAGTCGCCCGGACCGTAGCTGAGCAGGATCTGCGCCGAGCGGTCCTGGCCCGCGGCATGACAGCGCTCCAGCCACTCCTCGAGGGAGTCGGGCCAGGGCGCCGGCCGTCCCAGGCGGGCCGCCCAGTCCCGGGCCACCGGCAGCAGCCGGGACCAGAGCGCGGCGCGCAGCGAGGCCACCGGGGCGGGCAGGCCGTGGGTGAAGTAGCGGTACTCGCCGGAGCCGAACCGGTGCCGGGCCAGATCGACCGTCGTCCGGAACAGTTCCGGCTTGTCGTAGAGCGCGGCCAGGTCGGCGCACTCGGCCGGGAAGAGCAACGGGCCCGTGGGCGCGCTGCCGTGCTCGTCCAGCTCGGCCGCGAGCGCGGCCCAGTCCGTGCGGGCCACCCGGCGGCGGGCCTCGGTCGGGGTCAACGTCATGACGACCTCCCTCACAGCAGGGCCGGCTGCAGCGCGCCCTCGTGCGTGAGCAGCCACAGCTTGCGCTCGACTCCCGCCGCGTATCCGCGCATCGAGCCGTCCGCGCCGATCACCCGGTGACAGGGGCGGACGAGCAGGAGGGGGTTGGCGCCGAGCGCCCGGCCCACCGCGCGCAGGTCGGCCCGCGGCACGCCCAGCCGGGCGGCCAGCTCGCCGTACGTTGTCGTCGTGCCGTAGGGGATGTCCTCGAGGGCCTGCCACACGGCCTGCTGGAACGGGGTGCCGGTGGCGGCGAGCGGAAGCTCGAAGCGGTTCCGGCGGCCCTCGAAGTAGGCGTCCAGCTGCCGGTGCACCCCGGCGAAAGGCCCGTCGTCGCGGTCCTCGGCGCGCACGGCGGGTGCGCCGCGCTGCCCCGGCATGCCGAGCGAGCCGAGCCTCAGGCCGGCCGGCGAGACCGTGCCGGTCAGCAGCAGGTCGCCCAGCGGGCTCGGGTGGACGGTGTGAACGGTGCTTGTGCTCATGGCAGGGCTCCTGTGGTCGTGCTGCCGGCTTCTTCCGCGCTGTCGAGTCTGCTGCGTCGCGCGCCGTGTGACCGGCGGGAACCGGACATGGCCCTCGGACCCCGCGGGTACCGGCGGGAAGGGCATCTGACCTGGTGATATTTACGGGTAAGTACCCGCGCGGTACCGTGAGGGGCATGCCAGCTCTCAATGTGGAGTTCAGCGATCGGGAACTCGAGGACCTGCGGCAGATCGCCAAGGAGCGCGGTACGTCGATGAAGGCCCTGGTGCGCGAGGCCGCCGCCGCCGACATCGCCCGGCACCGGGCCCTGCAGGAGGGCGCCGAGGCCTTCCGCTCGTTCTTCGCCGCGCACGCCGACGAGTTCGCCGCGGCCTTCCCCGACGACGAGTCCCCCGCGAAGGACGAGGCCGCCTGACGCATGCCCTCCGTCATCCACATCGACGTCCCCTGGCTGCTCCAGCGCCACGAGGAGGTCCTGCCCGACCAGCCCGCGGTCGACGACTTCTCCGCGCTGGTCGCCGCCGTCGCCCGGCACCGCGTGGATCCGCCCCGGCTCGGCGTGGACTCCGACCCCGCCTGGCGGGCCGCCGCCCTGCTGCACACCCTCGCCCTGCTCAAGCCGCTGCCCGCGGCCAACGCCCGCTTCGCCTGCGCGACGGCCGTGGCCTACATGTTCGTCAGCGGCGTCGGCATCGACCCGCCCTACGGCGCCCTCGTCGACCTCGCCCGCGATCTGATCTCCGGCAAGACCGACGTGTACGGCGCGGCCGACCGGTTGCGGTCCTGGCAGATCTGAGCAGGCCCGCGCGGGCCCGTCCCGCCCCGGCCGGCGGGGGAAGCCGCCGGGGCCGCCGGCCGGGGCAGGTCGGGCGGGGCGGGCCGCCGGCCGAGGGCGGGAGGAACGGGGCCGGCGGCCGGTTGCGCGGCCTTTGCGAGGGGCCGGTCCCAGTCCACTACCGGGCCGCACACCCCGGAAGCGTGCGCGGACCCGCCGCTGCGTGCGCGTGCTTCACACGGGGCGCATGAAATACCGAAAGCCAAGGCAGGGGAGCAGGCAGCGGGCCGTATTCTGACTTTCCTTCAAAACTGCCGATGTCCTGCGGGCGCCTTGTTGCTCGTGTGGAAGTTGTGCAAGGGTTGAAAGGACCGTGTGGGGGATAAAAACAGAGGTTCTTCCAGCAGTTGCGGAGCTTCACCGGCCGAGGGCCGGCCAATTCCTTCCCCGCGCGTCGCCGAGGTACGCATCAACGCACGTCGCACCAAAGGAATCCGCTCAGTGCCAACCCCCCACCCCCCTCGTCCTCCCTATCCACCGCCGGGCGGTGACCTCGGGGAGTCCGACGAGTCGCTCGCCGGTCCGCTGCGGGCCGGCTCCGACGCGGAGGCCTCCCGGTCCGCCGCCCTGCTGATGGCCCGGCACTGGCAGCCCGCGCAGGACTACGCGGTCGTCTGCCTGGCCCTTTCCGGGCAGCTCGCCCATATGGTCACCGCCACCGCCTTCCATCAGGTCCTCGGCCGGCTGGCGCTCGGCGAACCCGCGGAGGCGCTGCGTCCCCGGCTGCTCGTGGCGGTCCGGGACACGGTCGTCAACTGGTCCGGCACCGACCGGATCACCGCCGTACTGCCCGGACTCGGGAAACCCGCCGGGGGCCGCGGTATGCGCGCCGCGAAGACCCTGATACCGGAAAACCGCGCCCTCTCCGACCGCTCGTTCCACGCCCTTCCCCGGCCGGAGCAGGCGCTGCTGTGGCACATCGAGGTCGAGGCCGAGCCGATAACCGTTCCCGCCGCACTGCTCGGCATGGACGTCGAGAGCGCGGCGGGCGCGCTGGAACAGGCGCGCGAGAAATTCCGCGAGGGTCTGGTACGCGCCCACCGGGAACTCGCGCCCGGCAAGGAATGCCGCTACTACAACCGCCTGCTCGACGCGCCGATCCGCCGCGGCGGCGCCGGCGCCCTGCTGCCCGACGTCCAGGAGCACCTGTCCGCCTGCTCCTACTGCCGCCACGCCGCCGAGCAACTGGGCCACGCCGACGCCGCATTGGGCGTGCTGCTCGCCGAGGCCGTGCTCGGCTGGGGCGCCCGCCGCTATCTCGACTCGCGTCCTGGCCGCCGCCCCGGTCCCGGCCGCACCCGCGGTGGCTCCCGGCGCTCCGGCGGACGTCGGCGCGGCCGCGACAAGCGCGACAAACCCCGTCTGTTCACCCGCGTCGCCCCGCCCGGCACCCGGCGGCGCGCAAACGACGAACCCGGACCGCTCGCCCGGATCCCGGGCACCGCCTGGTCGTCCAGGACGCTGCTCACCGGAGTCGGCGTGGCCTCGGCGGGGCTGCTCGTGACCGTCCTGGCGATCAGCGCGTGGCCGGCCGGCGGCGACGGCACCGACCCGGTCGCCTCCACCAGCGCCGTCCCCGGCAGCGCCGCCGGCCGGTCCCCGAACGCCTCCGCCACCGCGCCCGGCACCACGGCACTGCCCGCCGCCGGCCGCCCCGCCCGGCTGCGCAACGCCGCCGCCGGCCTGTGCCTGGACATCAAGGGCGCACCGAAGGCCGGTGCGGTCGCGGTCCTCGCCGTCTGCTCCCCGGCACCGACCCAGCAGTGGACGTACGAGGCCGACGGGCGCCTGCGCAGCGCGGCCGCCGCGGGGCTGTGCCTGGACTCGCACGCCGACGCCGGCGTGGTCATCCTCGGCACCTGCGCCGACGCCGGCGACCGGCGGGGCGACGACGTGCGCTACGACCTCACCGGGCAGGGCGAGTTGCTGCCCCGCTGGGACCGGACGCTGGCCCTCGCCACCACCGCCGGGAACGCGGGCGCCGACCTCGTCGTCAAGGTCCGCGACGGCTCGGCCGGGCAGCGCTGGACGACCGACCCGGCCACGGCGAGCCCGGGCTCGCTCTCCATCGCCGGTACGGGAGGTCCGGCGCCCCGAAGGGGCGCGGGCCTCGTCTGACGTGTGGCCACCGCCGGCCGGGCGCGAGCGGCCACGACGGCGCCGCGTACGCGTGACGGCCTGTCGTGGCACCCCGCGGGGCGCTCGGCACGAGTCAGGACGGGTCCTCGACCAGGTCCGCCCCGGACACCGTCCCCGGACCGGTGTGCCCGGACAGAGCCAGCGTCAGATCCAGCTCCGCCAGCACGCACCGGATGACATGTTCCACGCCGGCCTGTCCGTCCAGCCCGAGCCCGTAGACGTACGGCCGGCCCAGGAGCACCGCCCGCGCGCCGAGGGCCAGCGCCTTGAACGCGTCGTCGCCGGTGCGCACCCCGCTGTCGAACAGCACCGTCAGCCGGTCGCCGACCGCGTCCGCGACCCGGGGCAGCGCATCGGCCGCGGCGACCGAACCGGCCACCTGCCGGCCGCCGTGGTTGGAGACCACCACGCCGTCCACCCCGGCGTCGGCGGCGAGCCGGGCGTCGTCCGGGTGCAGGATGCCCTTGAGTACGATCGGACCGTCCCAGTGCTCCCGCAGGAACGCCAGGTCCGGCCAGGTGTGGCCGGCGTCCCCGAACAGGCCGAGGAAGTGCAGCACCGCCGCGTCGGGGTCCTCGTGCACGGGCTTGGCGAGCCCCGCCTGGAACGCCGGGTCGGTGAAGTAGTTCGCCGTGCCCACCCCGTGCAGGAACGGCAGGTACGCCTGGTCCAGGTCGCGCGGCCGCCAGGCCAGCAACGGGGTGTCCAGGGTGACCACGAGCACCGAGAACCCGGCGGCCTTCGCCCGGCTCAGGAAACTGCGCGTCACCTCACGGTCCTTGCCCCAGTACAGCTGGAACCACCGCTCGGCGTCCCCCATCGTCTCCGCTACCTGCTCCATCGGTGTGCTCGACGCCGAGGAGAGGACATAGGGCACGCCCTGCGCGGCGGCGGCCCGGGCGGCGGCGGATTCGGCGTCCGGATGCATGATCGACAGCACGCCGACGGGCGCCAGCGCCAGCGGCGCCGGCAGCGCCCGGCCGAGCACCTGGCACGACAGATCGCGCTCGGCCACGTCACGCAGCATGCGCGGCACGATCCGGCGCCGGCCGAGCGCGGCCCGGTTCGCGCGGGCCGTGCTGCCGTCGCCCGCGCTTCCCGCCACATACCCCACCGGGCCCGGACCGAGCCGGTGTTCGGCCAGCTCCTCCAGCCGGGTCAGGTCCGTGGGGAGGCGGGGCACGGCCCCCGTCGTCCCGTTCAGATAGATCTCGTACTGGAAATCAGCCCAGTGCTTCGCCATCCGGCCGTCCCGCCTCTCGTCGCTGAGTCCGCGTGCAGCCCGACGATACTGGCGGGTAGCCGGGGGCCTCAGCGGCGGGTGGCCGCCTCGTTCAGAATGCGCACCAGGTCCGTCGGCGTGGAGAACATCGGCCAGTGCCCGGTGTTCAGCTCCACGAGTTCCCAGCGCCCGCCCTCCAGGGCCTCGGCCACGGCGGGCAGCAGCGTGGTGCCGTTGAGCACGCACTTGATGTACGTCGCCGGCAGGTCGCCCAACGGCCGCTTGAGCGCGGCCGGTTCGTCGAGCGTGGCACCGGGGTGCGGAGTGCCCTCGGTGCGGATACGGTCGATCTGCTCGTCGGTGAGGCCCTGGTCCGCGTAGGCGGCCGCGGGCAGGGGCGGCCACACGCCGCCGTGCTCGGTGAGCGACCGCCGGATGTGGTCGCTGTCGAACCCGTCGAGGAACGACACGCCGTCCGCGGGCACGTTGGAGTCGACGTACACGACGCGGCGCAGCCGGTCACCGATCCGCTCGGCCGCCTGCCCGACGGGGACGCCCGAGTAACTGTGCCCGACCAGGACGACGTCCCGGAGATCCAGCCCCTCGACCTCCTGCACGATGTCCTGGACGTGCGTCTCCTGCCCCGCGGGCGCATCGTTCCTCTCGGCGAGTCCGGACAACGTCAGGGCGTGGACGTCGTGTCCGGCGGCGCGCAGTCCGGGCGCCACCTCGTCCCACGCCCATGCCCCCAGCCACGCGCCCGCCACCAGTACGAAGTGAGTCATGGCGGACAACCTAGTGCACGGGTGTGTCAACCACCTCTCCCAGAGGGGTCGTTGAGGCGCCGGGGCCGGTGATCGCAGGCACCGGGACCTCGACCGTCGGCACCAGCCGGGCGCCCCCGGGGCCGTGCGCCGCCCGGGGTTCGGGGAACAGCCTCAGCAGCGTCGGGAACAGGACCGCGGCCACCGCGAGCGACAGCGGCGGCTGATGTCGACGCCGTTCGCCAGGTCGCCCAGCGGGCCGACGAACTGACCCGGGACGAAACAGGATCGGGAAGGCGCCGAGCACACAGGTGGAGATGGTGTTGGCGCCGCCGAAGGCGAGCCGGAACAGGTCCAACGGGGTCGCGGTGCGGTCCGAGTCGGGGACTGAGGGGGCACGGAGGGCTCCAGCGAGGTCGCGGCGATGGAGCGCCTGGCGGCGTGGCGGTGGCGGACGGCCGCCGGTGCCGCAGGGGTGTCGCGGCGGGGCCGGGGCCGTCCGGAGCGGTCTGCCGACGGTACGGCTCCGGCGCGGACCCCTGCCAGGGGACGATTCATCCACCTTCGCCGTCGGCAGTGGATGAATCGGCCACCTCCTCCGCGTCAGGTCCCTGCGCCCGCACCCGCTGGACGTGTTCCAGCGACTCGCGCAGCTCGGTCAGCCAGTCCTCGGTGTGGCGCTGGACCAGGCGCACGCACCAGGCGAGGGCGTCACTTCGGCTGCGGGCGACGCCTCCGGCGATGAGGGTGTCCAGCACCTGGCGCTCCGGCTGGCGCAGCCGGGTCATGACCGGCGCGGCCACATGCGTGAACAGGGCACGCTCCGGGCCGCACACCACGCCCCACGAGACCTTTCGGCGGAAGAGGTGCTCGGCCTCCCGGGCCACTTCCATCCGCTGCTCACGGGTCCGCTCCCGGAACTCCTGGATCCGGGCGCGCAGGGCGGTCTCCCGCTCGGCGTCCGAGGCGCCCTCGGTGAGCCGGGGTTCGGGGACGCGGCCGATCACCGTGATCTCCTCGCGGTCGGCGGTGATCTCGACCAGCTCCTCGAAGAGATCGTCCGGCAGGCGGCCGGCGAACCAGCCGCGCAGCTGTTCCTTTTGGTCTTCTGTAATCATGTAATCATGCTTACGCGCCCGCCTTCATGAACGCAAGGAGACGTGAAGGCATCGTGAAAGCTTTCACTCGCAGTGAACCCGGAATGTTTCAGGCCGATTAACGAGCCGGTGATTTTCAGCCATGTGACCGCTTTCAGCGATCAAGAACCGCTCAGTTACGCGGTCAGGCTCTTGCATTTCCGTAACTTCACGCCACTGTTTCAACACGCAAGGTTACTGAAACCAGCGGGTTCGATGTGTGTTTCGGCGGCGGACTCGGCAGAGTGGCGCTCGCCGCTCCGGCGCCGACCGGGCCCGGAACCGGCACCCGTCTATCCAAGCGGAAGGATGCACACAATGCGGAACACCGCGCGCTGGGCAGCGGCCTTCGGTCTCACGGCCGCTGCCGTTTGCGGACCCCTGACCGGGGCCGCCGTCGCTGCACCGGGCGCCGCCCCGTCGTCGCTCTACGCCCCCTCGGCGCTGGTCCTCACCACCGGCCACGGCAACGACGCGGCCACGGCCACCCCGGAGCGCGCCGTCACCCTGACCTGCGCTCCCACGGCCTCCGGCACCCACCCGGCAGCGGCGGCGGCCTGCGCCGAACTGCGCGGCACCGGCGGCGACTTCGACGCCCTGAAGCCCGCCGGCGACGTGTGGTGCAACAAGCTGTACGACCCGGTCGTCGTCACCGTCCAGGGTGTCTGGCAGGGCAAGCGCGTCTCCTACGAGCGCACCTTCGGCAACTCGTGCGTGCGCGACTCCGTGGGTGGCGGCGTCTTCGCCTTCTAGGGGGCGTCTCCAGGACCGGGATCGCAGCGGACCCCGCATACGCCGGAACAGGTCCGCAACCGGGGAGTGCGGCCCCAGCAGCGGGGAACCTGCGATCTCGCACCGGAGCCGACGGGCGGAGTGGGGCCGCCCGCCGGCTTCCGGGCACACAGCCGCTTCCTGGGCAGGCCTGTGGGGGGCCTTGCCCGGGGAGCGGCGAAAAACAGCCGGTTTCAACCGCTGTCCTTGGTCTTGCGCCGGTGACTCGTGTCGCACCAGGGATAGCGGCGACTGCGTCGGCAGGTACACAGAGCGACACGGAAACGGTCCGAGGACACCGTGGTGCCGTCCTCCAGCTCGACCTCGACCGGCCCCTCCACGAGCAGCGGCCCCTGCCGCTGGACGGTGATCCGGCGGGTCCGGTCAGCGTGTTCGTTCGGCACGGACGACCACCAGCTCCTCCTCCTGTGCGGCCGGCGCGAGCAGACCGCGCCGGCGCAGCCAGTCCTCCCGCGAGCGCAGCACCGGGCCGAAGGGGATCCAGCGGCGCCGGACCACCGAGGCCTGCAGGCGTGCGGCGCGCAGCAACCGCAGGGTGCGGTCGGGATCGCTGAGCGCGGAGTGCACGATCAGCAGCACGCCTCCGGGCCGCAGCAGTACGGGCGCGTCCCGGCAGATCCGGTCCAGCAGCAGTCGGCCGTCCCGGCCCGCGTCCCAGGCGCGAGCCCGGCCCCGCGGCCCGCGTCCGGCATCGGGTGCGGGAACGTACGGCGGGTTCGCGAGGATGAGGTCGTACGTGCTGCCCCGGACCGGTCCGAAGAGGTTGCCGCGCCGGATCCGCACGGGCAGCCGGGTCAGCCAGGCGTTCATCCGGGCCGTCCACACCGCCAGCCGGGACACGTCCACCGCGGTCACCTCGGCGCCGGCCCGGGCGGCCTCCAGGGCCAGCGCCCCGCAGCCGGTGCCGACGTCGAGCACCCGGGCGCCGGGCGGCAGGGCCTCCTCGCGGAGGGACTCGGCCAGCAACTCCGTGTCGTCCTGCGGGGCGTACACGCCCGGAAGCACCACAGCGATCACAGCGCGCGAGTACCCCGGCATTCAGGATGTATGGGATATCTGAGGCGCCAGGGGTGTACGCAGCGACGAGCGCCCGGCGCGCCAGTCGGCGAGCAGCTGGCGCGCCAGCCGGTCCTCCAGATATTCGGTCGCGTCGATCCCGAAGGTCACGTCCGCCGCGAGTTCCGGCTCCTCGGCGAGCAGTCCGCCGATCACCTCGTGGCGTACGACCTGTTCGTGGACCGCGTCCGCCTCGACGTGCTCGTCGTAGAAGAACTCCGCCGCGGGTCCGGCACCGGTGCGGCGCATGGCCTCGGCGAGCCGGTGCGAGCCCGGCGAGGAGGTGATCTCCACATCGGCGAAGTGGCCGACCAGAGCGCCGCGCAGCTCGCGGTGCAGGCCGAACAGGGACATCAGGTTGACGACGGCGAGCATCTCCGCGCGGGCCGCGTCCAGATAGCGGCCGTAGGTGCTGTCCAGGCCCAGGTCCGTCATCAGCGCGGCGAACAGGCGGGCGTGGATACGGTCGGCCCGGCCGCCGCCGAACTCGTCGAACTCCACCGCCGCCATTCCCGCCTTGGCCCGGCCCCACAGCCGCGGCAGCACCCAGGCGTGCGGGTCGGCCTCCTTCAGGTGGTACAGCGAGCGCTGGGCGGCGTACTCGCGCAGCTGCCACAACTCGCCCTCGGCGCCGAGGAAATGGGTGACCCCGCTGCCCTCGACGGGTTCGACCAGCAGCACGGCGAGCGCTTCGTCGAGGCTGTCATGGCCGGGCGTGTCGGCGCGCAGCGCGGACAGGAAGCGGCGCTCCAGCGCGGCGCGGACACGCAGCAGGCCGGGATCCCACTCGAGCTCCGGGCCGACGCCGGCGAAGCCCCGGTAGTGCAGTTCGTAGCAGAGGTACAGGGCGAGTTGCGGATCGTCGCCATAGGGATCCGCCCCCTCCGCCTCGACGGGCGGGGGGAGCGTTCCCGTCCCGCGCAGACGAGCGGCGACCGCGGCGGAGAGGGGCCCTCGGGGCGGAGGCAGCCCGGGCCCGCGCTCGTGGCTGTTCATGAGAACCGGGTACCCCGCCCCGGCGGGACACGGCTGGTGGGGCCACCTCGGGGGATGGGCGGTGGCTGGGCCCCCGGGAGGGGCTGCCGGTGGTGGCTCAGGCTCGGGTGGGCATGGCTGTGCTGCCGTTCGCGAGGGTCACTGGTGGTTGTTGGGTCTGGGGAGGGCGTGGCTGGTGGGGCGGTCTCGGGTGGTCCGGCGGTGGTCGCTTGGCCTCGGGAGGGCATGGGGTCGGGGCTGTTTTGGGGGGCCGCTGGTGGCGGCCGCGCGTCGGGTGGGCACGGCTGTGTGCCGTCCGCGCAGGTCACGAGGGCGGTCTCGGGTGGGTCCGGCGGCGATTGCCCCGACTCGGAAGGAGATGGGTTGTGGTGCCGTCTTGGGGGCCGCTGGTGGTGGCTGAGCCGTGGGAGGACATGGCTTGGTGCCGCTCGGGAGGATCACTGGTGGTCGCTCGGCATGGGGAGGGCGTGCCTGGTCGTACCGCCTCGGGTGGGCCCGCAGGTGGCGGTTCGGGCTCGGGAGGGCGTGGCCGGTGGTGCCGTCTCGGGAGGGCCGCCGGGGCTTGTTCCTGGCCGGGAGGGCCGCCGGGGCTGCTTCCGGCACGGGAGGTCGCCGGGGCTTGGTCCTCCCAGGGAGGGCCGGTACCCATGGTCGGTTTGCGCCCGGAGCGCATGGGTGGTCGCCGGCCCGGAGGGCGCGGCTGGTCCCGCGTGCGGGCTTCTCAGTCCTCCTCCGGCTGTTCCGCCTGCTCCTGTGCCTCGGTGTCCGGCGTGCTGGCGTCTCCGGCCTCGCCGCTGGCGGACTTGTCCTCCTCGCGCTTCTCGGCCTCCTCGACCTCCCGGAGCACTTCCTCCAGGGCGGTGTCGAACTGTTCCTTGCGGTCCTTCTCGTCCTGCTCGCTGGTCATGGCCTCTCCTTCTGCCGTCGTGCCCCTGATCAGCTGAGTTACCCGCCGACGGCCGTCTCAAGCGCCCTGCCGGGGAGTGCGCCGGGGACACCAGGCCGGCACCGCCCGCCGATAGCGCTCGTACTCGGTGCCGAAGCGCCGCTCCAGTCCCGGCTCCTCGTACAAGCGGACGAACGCCCAGGTCAGAACCCAGGCGCCGGCGGCGTAACCGAAGAGCACCGGCCGGGCGAGGAGCAGGCCCTGCCCGAGGAGTACGGCGACCACCGCGACGTAGATGGGATTGCGAACGTACCGGTAGGGGCCGCTCACCACCAGTCGCGCAGGCGGCGCGACCGGCGCCGGCGTGCCGAGCCCCTCCAGGGCGAACCGGGTGAAGGCCTCCAGTACGACGGCGGCACCGGCCGCCAGGGGCAGCAGGCCGAGCAGCCGCAGCGGCAGCCACCAGTGACCGGCCCGCCAGCCATCGGTCAGCCACCACGGCACCAGCACGGCCGCGCCGCCCGAGACGAAGACGAGGAACAGGGCGCTGCCGAGCGCCGCCGACGCCTTGCGCATACCCCCCACCATGACAGGGCGAGGGGCCGCCGTCTCCCTGCTGACGGCGGCCCCTCGGGCTGGATGGCGCGGGGCCGTCACATGTGGACGACCGGTGCCGCTCCCGCGTCCTGCTGCGGCACCCCGCGCCGGTAGAGCGCGAAGGCGAGCACGGCGCCGGCCGCGAAGAGGCCCGCGGACCACGAGAAGGCGGTCGCGTAGCTCTCGATCGTCGCCTGTGCCCGCACCAGCTTGCTGGTGGCGTCCCGGCCGGAGAGGTAGTCGGTGGCGGCGCTCGCGGCGAGGGTGTTCAGCAGTGCCGTGCCGATCGAACCGCCCACCTGCTGCATGGCGTTGACGGTCGCGGAGGCCACGCCCGCGTCCTCGGCCGCGACCCCGCCGGTGGCCAGCTGCATGGCCGGCGGCATGACCAGGCCGAGGCCCACGCCGATCACGATCAGCTGGGGCAGCACGGCGCTCAGGTAGTGCGAACCGAGGCCGATGCCGGTCAGCCAGGCCATGCCGGCCGTGGCGATGGCGAAGCCCAGCGGGATGACCGTCCTGGGGCCGAGGCGGGGCACCAGGACGGTGGTGCCGACCTGCGCGGTCACCATCAGTGCGCCGACCATCGGCAGGAACGCCACACCGGTCTTCGTCGGGCTGAAGCCCTGGTTGAGCTGGAGGTAGTAGGTCAGGAAGAGGAACACGCCGAACATGCCCGCGCCGGTGATCAGCACCGCGAGGAAGGAGGCCGCGCGGTCGCGGTCGAGCAGGATGCGCAGCGGCAGCAGCGGGTGCGCGGCCCGGGTCTGCCACCCGGCGAACGCCGCGAGCAGCACACCACCCGCGCTCAGGAAGCCCCAGGTCAGCGGCGAGCTCCAGTCGTGGGTCTCGGCGTTGGAGAAGCCGTAGACGAGGGAGAACAGACCGGCGGCCACGAGGACCGTGCCCGGCACGTCCAGCTTGGCGTTGTCCGCGTCGCGGTGGTTGTCCAGCAGGATCCAGCCGCCCGCGAAGGCGACGACCGCGATGGCCACGTTCACGTACAGGGTCCAGCGCCAGTCGAACGCGTCGGTCAGCACACCGCCGAGCAGCAGGCCCACGGCGCCGCCGGCGCCGGCGATCGCGCCGTACACGCTGAAGGCGCGGGCCCGTTCCCTGGCGTTGGTGAACGTGGTGTTGAGCAGCGACAGCGCGGCGGGCGCGAGGAGCGCGCCGAAGGCGCCCTGCAGGGCCCGGGCGACGACCAGCATGGTGAAGCCGTTCGCGGCGCCGCCGAGCGCGGAGGCCGCGGCGAAGCCGACGACGCCGACGAGGAAGGCGGGCTTGCGGCCGAACAGGTCGGCGATCCGGCCGCCGAGCAGCAGCAGGGAGGCGAAGGCGAGGGCGTACGCCGTCACGATCCACTGCCGGTTGCCGTCGGAGAAGCCGAGGTCGGTCTGGGCGGACGGCAGGGCGATGTTCACGATCGTGGCGTCGAGGACGACCATCAGCTGGGCGATGGCGATGACCGCGAGGATCCACCACCGCTTCGGCGAGGCCGCTTCACCGTGCTCGATGGCGGCGGCTCCTGCTCGGGAGCCCTCGGCCAGGGTCTTCTGGGGCATGGGGAACCACTCCAGGGCAAGTCGTTCGGGTACGGGCGAGCGAACAGCTCGTAAACGAAACTGTTTCGTACACGTACGACCTTACGGCACGGCTAGCGAAACGGCAACGTTTCTTTTCTTGTATTCCTTTACTGGAATATAACTGCCGAGGCATATTGAATCGCATGTCCGACGCAGCGCTCTGGTCCGCCCTCGCCGACCCCCACCGGCGTGCCATCGTCGCGTTCCTGCTGGAGCGCCCCCGGCCCGTCGGCGAGATCGTCGAGGCCTGTGGACTGAGCCAGCCGAGCACCTCCAAGCATCTGAAGGTGCTCCGGGAAGCGGGCCTGGTCCGGGTCCGGCAGGACGCGCAGCGCCGCGTCTACGCCCTCGACCCGGCGCCGATCGCCGCCTTCGACGCCTGGCTCGAGCCCTACCGCCGGCTGTGGAACCGCAGCCTGGACGCACTGGGCCGGCGCCTCGACGAGACGTCGGACGACACCTGACCCCCCCCACAGCGAAGGACCGGAACACCATGCCCGTCGACCTCACCGGCACCTATCTCACCCTGGACGACGGCCGCCCCGCCGTCCGGTTCAGCCGCACCTACGACCACCCGGTGGACCGCGTCTGGCGGTTCGTCACCGATCCCGACGAACTGGCCCAGTGGTTCCCCTCCCGCGCCGAGATGGAGCTGCGCCCCGGCGGCACCATCCGTTTCAGCGGCGACCCGAACATGCCCGAGTCCACCGGCCGGGTGCTCGCCGTCGACCCGCCCCGGCACCTGTCCTTCGCCTGGGGCGGCGACGAGCTCCGCTTCGACCTCGAAGCCGTCGGCGAACGGCGCACCCTGTTCACACTCACCAACGTCCTCGGCGCGTCGGACACCGCCGCCCGCAACGGCGCCGGCTGGGAGGTGTGCCTCGCCGCCCTGGACGCAAAGGCACGCGGCGAAGGCTTCGAGGGCGCGCACGCCGGGGTGAGCGCACCCTGGAAGGAGTTCTACGACGCCTACATCGGCGCCGGTGTGCCCTCCGGCGCGCCCGTGCCGGGCCTGGACTGAACGGCCGCACCGGTCGGCTCGCGACGACCCGGGCCAGGACCCCGTCCGGCGCGCCGGTACGGGCCAAGGACACCCGTGCGCCCGGACGGCCCGGGGCGCGGGCGGGCCGAGTCGCCGCCTCCGCGACCGCGGCCGGACACCGACCGCCTCGGCGTACGGCAGCCGGTCGGTCAGCCGGAGTACCTCGGCGTGCGGCATGCCCTTCTGCGCGGCATGCCCTTCTGCCGCCAGATGCCCCGGCGTACGGTCGTGATGCAGGCGCCGGCCCCGCGCGCGCCGGTCCGTCGCCTCGCTCCCCGAAACCCATGGTCGTCCGGGCGCACCACTCGGCGACCCGAGCCCCCTCCGTTCACCTGTGGCAGGCGTTCGGCGGGGCTCCGCCGTGCGCGGTGTTTCAGTGTGTGGCGCCCTGGATACACCGCGAAGGTTCGGCCCCGGAGTTCGCGAGTCCGTGCCCACACGTCGCAGTGAGGTCGTCGCCATGTCCCACGCCCCGCCCCCCGCAGGACCGTCGAAACGCGCCGGGCCGGTCGCGACCTCCGTCCCGGAGGCGGGCCCGGTACTCGGGTCCGCCGGGAACCGGACCGTCCCGGGCGGCACCGCCCTGGTGACAGGTGCCTCCTCGGGCATCGGTGCCGTCGTCGCCCGCCGGCTCGCCGCCGAAGGAGGCTGGCAGCTGGTGCTCAACGGGCGGGACGCCACCCGACTGGAGCAGGTGGCCGCCCCGCTCGACGCCCTCGCCGTGCCGGCGGACCTGACCCGGCCGGGCGCCGACCGTCTGCTCACCGATCTGGTCCTGGACCACGCGGGCCGCCTCGACCTGCTGGTGGCGTGCGCAGGCGTGGGCTGGGCCGGCGACTTCGCCGGCATGCCGCACGCGCGCATCGACGAGATCGTCGGCGTCGACCTGCTGGCCACCCTGCACCTCGTGCGCGCCCTGCTGCCCCACATGGTCGCGGCCGGCTCGGGACGCATCGTGCTCATCGGGTCCGTCGCGGGCAGCGTCGGCGTGCGCGGCGAGGCCGTGTACTCCGCCGCTAAGGCCGCCCTGGCCGCCTTCGCCGACGCGCTGCGCTACGAGGTGCGCCGCACCGGGGTGGGCGTGTCCACTGTGATCCCCGGCGCGGTCGACACGCCGTTCTTCGAGCGACGCGGCGCCCCCTACACGAGGGCATGGCCGCGCCCGGTGCCGGCCGAGCGGGTGGCGGACGCCGTCTGGGCCGCGGTCCGGCACGGCAAGGACGAGGTGTACGTCCCCGGCTGGCTGCGGTATCCCGCCCTGGTGCGCGGCGTCGCGCCCGGGCTCTACCGGTGGCTCGCCGCCCGCTTGGGGTGACCTGCCGTGATCGGCGTCACCGTGCTGCTCGCGCTGCTCGCTGCTCTGAGCAACGCGTCCGCGTCCGTGCTGCAGCGCCGGGCCGCCGTACAGGAGCCGCACGACGAGGGGGGCGCCGGCGGGGCGGGGCCGGCCGTGCGCCGGCTCGCCCGGCTGCTGCGGCGCCCGTACTGGCTCGCGGGCGCCGCGCTGCTGGCGGTCTCGGGGCTGCTGCAGGCCGGGGCGCTGGCCATGGGCAGCCTTTCCCTGGTCCAGCCGCTGCTCGCCACCGAGCTGTTGTTCACCCTGCTGGTGGGTGGGGTCGTCTTCCGGCGCCGCCCCGGTCTGCGGACCTGGCTGGCCTTCGGCGCCCTCGCCGCCGGACTGGCCGTGTTCCTGCTGGCGGCCGCCCCGGGCGCGGGCCGGCCGACCGCGCCGCCCAGGGCCTGGCTGCTGGGCGGCGGCGGGGCGCTCGGCCTGGTCGTACTCCTCGTGACCGCCGCCCGCCCGACGAAGGGCGCGCCCCGGGCGGCGCTGTTCGGCCTCGCCTCCGCCGTGTGCTTCGCCACCACCGCCGCGCTGCTCAAGGAAGCCGTGGGGCGGCTCGGGCACGGGCCGGCGGCGATGTTCACCCACTGGTCGCCGTACGCCACGGCCGCCGCCGGACTCGTCGCCTTCCTGCTGCTGCAGAGCGCGCTGGGCGCCGGGTCGCTCACCGCCTCCCAGCCCGCCCTCACTCTCGGCGACGCGCTCACCAGCGTCGTCCTCGGCTGGGTGCTGTTCGCCGAGGCGATCCACCTCGGGTGGCGGATCCTGCCGGAAGTGATCGGCATCGTGCTGATCGGGGCGGGCAGCATCGGACTGGCCCGGGCGCCGGCCGTCGGACGGGAGTGGGATGCGCGGTCGCGGGGCGGGAAGGACACCGGGAGGCGTCTGCACCGGACGCACGGTTGAGGACACGTACGGAAGAAGGGTGAGCGATGTCCCCCCTGTCCGGCCGTTCATGGCGGACCGCGGCCGTCCTGCTGCCGGCCGCCGTCGCCGCCGCGCACATCGGACCGGCGGCCACCTGGCTCCCCGGGGTACGGCTGCTGCTGTTCCCGGGGCTCGCCGGCACCGGCCGCCGCCGGCACGTCGCGCTGACCTTCGACGACGGCCCGGACCCGCGGTCGACGCCACACTTTCTCGACGCGCTGGACGACCTCGGCGTGCGGGCGACGTTCTTCGTACTCGGCGAGCACGTGGTGCGCCATCCCGCGCTGGCCCGGGAGACCGCCGGGCGCGGCCACGAACTGGCCGTGCACGGCTGGACGCACGACCGTCCCTGGCGCCCCGCCCCCTCCCGGGACGCCAGGCAGGTCGCCCGGACCGTCCGCGCGCTGCACGACGTCTGCGGCCACCGGCCGCAGTGGTACCGGCCGCCGTACGGGATCCTCACCTGCGGGCGCTGGCTGGCCGCACGGCGCGCCGGGCTGCAGCCGGTGCTGTGGTCGGCGTGGGGCAGGGACTGGACGGCCGAGGCCACCCCGGCGTCCGTGCGGGCCCTGGTCGCGGCCGACCTGCGCGGCGGCGGCACGGTCCTGCTGCACGACTCCGACCGGCTGGGCGCCCCCGGCTCCTGGCGCTCGGCCCTCGGCGCACTGCCCGCCCTGGTGCGGGACTGCCACGAGGCCGGCCTATCGGTCGGCCCCTTGCGCGACCATGGGACACGCTGCTGAGCAGGCCGAACGGTTGCCCGCCACGCGGCTGGACCGGCCACCAGCCACCCGACGCGCCGGACTTGGCGGTGACACGGGCGGCCGACACGGCGGCTGAACCAAGGCCGAGGAGCGGCCACGGCGTGGGAGTGCGCGTCCCGGTGCAGAGGGCGAGCAGCCGCCCGCCGCACCGGCCCCGAGTCGTGGAGCTCAGGCGGGCCGACCGACGCGCCGGGCCGGTTTCCGGCGGTCGTCGGCGCCTCGTGTCCCCACGCCGCGTACGAGTGGAGCCGCCGAAGCGTGCGACTCCGCGTCCCGGAGCACAGGGCGACCGGCCACCCGACGCGCCGGGTCTGCTGGTGACACGGGAGTCTGGCGTGTCGGCTGAGTACAGGGCGAGGAGCCGCCGAAGCGCCGGGCTCCGCGTCCCGGAGCCCAGGGCGACCCGTTCCCCGCCACGCGGCAGGATGGGGCGACCAGCCCCCCGACGCACAGGCCGAGGAGCCGCCGGACGTGCTGGGTCCCGTGGCGTCGGCCCCAGGTCGCCGGGCGTGCCGGGCCGGTGCCCGCAGGGGCTCCGCGTCCCCGTCGCCCCGCCTCACAACCCGGTCACGTAAGCCATCGGGTCACCCCGGAACAGCGCCCGCCCCCGTGCCACCCGTTCCGCCCGCTGTGGGCTGCCGTCCGTGAGCCTGTCCAGAGCGGTCAGCAACGCCGGCCCGTCCGGGGCGAGATCGGACACGCCGAGGTCGGCCATCCGGCGGACCCCGTCCGTCCCGTGGCCGGGCAGCGGCCGGTAGCCGATCACGGGCAGTCCGGCGGCCAGGGCCTGTACGGCGGTCTGGCCGGCCGCGTTGTCCACCAGGGCGTACGCGGCGGCCAGCAGCCCGGGCATGTCGTCCACCCAGTCCAGGGCGAGCACCCCGGGCACCCGCGCCACCCGCGCCCGCAGCCGCGCGTTGCGCCCGCACAGCACCACCGGGAGCCAGCCGGCCGCCGCCAGCAGCCGGGCGGTGGCGTCCGGGCGGTACGCCGCACCCCAGGCGCCCGCGGAGAGCAGGACCGCCGGCCGGCCGGGCGCCCGCCCGGCGAAGCGTCCCCGCCACCGCGCAGCCCCGGGCGCCGGCGCGCGAAACCCGGGCGCGACCGCCGGGCCGGTCGTCACGGCGGGCGTGCCCAGGGCCCGGCGCACCTCGGCCGCCGCCCCGTCCGTGAGGCACAGGTACCGGTCGTTGCCGGGGTGCAGCCACTGCCGGTGCACGGCGAAGTCCAGGAGGAAGACCGTGCTCGGCACCCGCAACCGGCCCCGGACCCGCAGATGACCGGTGAGCTGCGCGGCCAGATGGAAGACGGGCACGACCACGTCGGCGTCCGTCCGCTCCACGAGTTCCGTCAGACCGGCGGCGGCGAGCCGGGCCAGCGGCACCCCGCTGGGGCGCGGCCCCCTGCCGCCGCGCAGGAACGCGCCGTAGACGCCGGCGTACGCCCACGGGAAGTGCCGTACCGAGGCCTGGTAGGAGCGGCGCAGACCGTCGCCCAGGCCGTACGGCAGCAGGCGCAGGACGTCGGCCACATGGGGCTCGTGTCCACGCGCCGCGGCTCGGCGCGCCAGCTCGGCGGCCACGGTGTCGTGACCCGCGCCCATGCTCGCGCTCAGGATCAGCGGCCGCCGCCGACCGCCCGTCGGCTGGGGGGAGGTCACCTCCGCAGGAGTACGCACGGGGTCCGATTCTCCGGTGGACGCCGCCCGCAAACCGGTCACTCCGCCGCCGTGTCGTCGTACCTCGAAGACACGGCACGGCAGCGACGCGAGTTGCCCGGAGCGCGCCGGGGTGGATGAATCGGCTTCAGCAGAGCGTGTGGGTGGCGAGCACGGGAGGAGTCGTGAGGTGGTGGCGGCGCGGCCTGCACCGCGCTTGGGAGTGGCTCAGGGCCGGGGCCCTGCTCGAACGCGGCCGTGAGCTGGAACTGATGCACCGGGCCATGGGGTTCGCCACCCTGGCGCTGGTGACGCTGGCGCCGCTGCTGATCGTGGTCGCCGCCGCCGATCCCCTGGTGCGGGGCGGCTTCGCCTCGTGGCTCACCGACGGCATGGGCCTGTCCGGCCGGTCCGCCCATGTGATCACCGACGTCATCAGTCCGCCGCGCAACGTCATCGGCACGACCAGCGTCTGGGGTGGTGTCCTGTTGGCCGTCTTCGGCGTGTCCTTCGGCGGCAGCGTGCAGAACGCCTACGAACGGATCTGGGGCGTGCCTTCCGGCCCCTGGCACCGGGTCTGGCGGCAGGCGACCTGGCTGGTGGTACTCACCGCCTACCTCTACCAGGAGGTGGCGACCAAGGACGCGTTGCACGGGGGCCAGCGGATCACGCTGTCCGCGGTGAGCGGCATCGTCTTCTTCTGGTGGGGGCAGCGCTTCCTGCTGGGCGGCCAGGTCCCGTGGCGCACCCTGCTGCCGGGCGCGCTCGCCACCGTCGTCGGCCTGGCCGGCCTGCGCGCCTTCTCCTACCTCGTCTTCACTCCGCTCATCGTCACCAACGCGCTCAGCTACGGCGCGGTCGGTACCGTGCTCGTGGTCGAGTCCTGGCTGATCGGCGTCGGGTTCGTCATCTACGGCGGTGCCCTGTTCGGCCGCTGGTTCTGCGAACACCACTGGAGGCCGACCCACGACGACCGGGGCGACGAGGAGGGGGGCCCGCGCCGGGGCAAGTACTGAACGCTCCCGGCCGCCGGCGGACGCTACGTCAGCTGGCGGCGCACCAGCTCGTGCAGCCGCCCGGTGGTGTCCGCGAGCAGTTCGCCCGGAGTGCCCTGCTGGACGACCTTGCCCTCCTCCATCACGATCACCCGGTCGGCGTCCAGGACCGTCGACAGCCGGTGCGCGATCACGACGCGGGTGGCGTTCAGCTTGCGGGTGCTGTCGATGACGATGCGCTGCGTGTCGTTGTCCAGGGCGCTGGTGGCCTCGTCGAAGAACAGGATGCGCGGGCGCCGGATCAGGGCCTGCGCGATCATCAGGCGCTGCCGCTGACCTCCGGAGATCGCTCCGTTGCCGGCCACGATCGTGTGCAGGCCCATCGGCATCCGCTTGATGTCCTCCGCGAGCCCCGCCATCTCGGCCGCCGCCATCGCCTCCTCCGGCGTGTACGGCTCGGTGCCGCAGATGACGTCCAGGATGGAGCCGGTGAACGGCTGCGCGTGCTGGAGCACGACCCCGCACTGGCGGCGCACCGCCGACTGGTCGAGCGCCGCGAGGTCCTGGCCGTCGTACAGGATGCTGCCGGAGACCGGCTTGTCGAAGCCGATGAGGAGCCGGAGCAGGGTGGACTTGCCGCAGCCGCTCGGGCCGACGATCGCCACGAAGTCGCCCGGCCGTACGGCGAAGGAGACGTCGTCCAGGACGAGCGGGCCGTCGTCGGCGTACCGGAAGGACAGCCGGCGGGCCTCGATCGCACCCGACAGCGGCCCCGGCCGGGTGCTCGACGTCCGCACCTCGGGGGTCGCCTCGAAGACCGGCCTGATCTCCTCGAACAGCGGCAGCGCGGCCACCGCCGAGACGAAGGAGCCGGTCAGCTGGGTGACCGAGGTCAGCACCATCGTCACCGCGGTGTTGAAGGTCAGGAAGTCGGCCGCCGACATCGCGCCCCTCGCCGGGCCCGCCAGCAGCATGAACATCAGCAGCGTGCACACCGGCAGATAGATCCCGCCGAGCACCGTGGTGAGGTTCTTGATCCGGCCGACCTTCTGCTGCAGCTCCCGGCTGCGCGCGAACTCCCTCGCCCAGGCCGCGTACGCGTAGTTCTCCGCCGCCGCCACCCGCAGCTTGGGCAGACCGCGCAGGGTCTGGAAGGCCTGGTTGTTGAGCTTGTTGCCCAGCACCGTCAGCTTCCGCTGCCAGCGCACCTGCCACAGCCCGAGCCCCAGGAACACGGCCGCGATGGCGACGAGCATGCCGAGGGCGGCCAGTGCCATCGACGGGCTGTACCAGAACAGCAGGCCCAGGTTCATCGCGCCGACGGTCACCGACTGCGCGACCACCGGGCCGACGCCCGCCAGCAGCCGCCGCATCGCGCTGATGCCCATGGCGGCGCTGGCGAGTTCACCGGTGGAGCGCTGGGTGAAGAACCGGGTGGGCAGGCGCAGCAGCCGGTCCCAGACGGCCGGCTGGAGCGCCGCCTCCATCCGGCCTTCCAGGCGCAGGATGGACAGGTTCTCCAGCAGCGTGAACGCCGCCGCGACCACCCCGCTCACCATCACGGCCAGGCACACCTGGACGATCAGGCCCGTCTGCGCCCTCGGCACGTACTCGCCGAGCACCTTGCCGGTCGCGACCGGCACCAGCGCGCCGATCGCCACCGTCACCAGGCCCGCGAGGAGCAGACCGGCCAGGTCGCCGCGGGTGCCCTGCAGGCTGAACCGCAGCAGACCGAACGGCGTCAGCGCCTTGTCGGGCAGCGGCCGGTAGAACATCACCGCGTGCGGCTCGAACTCCTCCGCGTTCGCCTTCTCGATCGGTGTCTCGCGTCCGGTGCCGGGGTGCACGGCCACATACCCGCCGCGCCGCCACAGCAGCGCGACCGGCGCGCCCGACAGCGCCCGGTGCCCGACCAGCGGGCCCACGTTCTCCCGCCACCAGCGCCCCTGCAGCCGTACGCCTCTGGTGCGCACCCGGGAGGCGAGGGCCACCCGTTCGACGGGGTCGAGGCGTTCGCTCTCGGTGCCGCTCTGCGCGGGCTCGGCGAGCTTGATCCCGGCGGCCTCGGCCACCAGCTTGCACGCGGCGTAGCCGGCGTCGGCGTCGGCCGCGGTCGTCCGGTGGGCCGAGCGCTTGCCGATGGAGGCCAGCAGGGTCTGGTCGGCCTGGGCGCGCACCGCCTCACCGGCCTTGATCCCGGCGGCCGTGCGGGTCTCGTGGGTGCGTTCCAGCTGCTCTATCCACCGGTCCAGCGCGGTCAGCAGCCGGTACTGCTGGTCGACCATGGACTGCCACAGTGCCGGGTCCATCAGCAGGTCGGCGGCGGCCTCCGCGCCGTACAGCGCGCCGTACTGGACACTGCCGGGCGGCACCTGCATCCAGAACACGTCGTCGTCGGTGGGCGTCGCGGCGCGTTCCTCCGCCATCGGCGCCTGGAAGAGGACGGACAGGCCGCGGCCGACGCCGAGCGCGACCGCGTACTCCAGCGGGCTGGTGGCGGGCGGCACGTACTGGGGGTTGCCGTACTCGTCGTACGACCAGGTCTGGGTGTTCGCCGGCTGGTACAGCTCGCGCAGGTTGATCCGGTGCACCACGCAGTCCCGGACCGGGCGGGCCACCAGGGTGTGCTGGGGCCCGGCGACCGGGCCGAGCAGCAGCGCGCCCGGCTCCAGCCGGCCCAGGTGGTGCCAGTGGCCCTGCTGGACGGCGTCCACCGCGAACAGGTCCAGGGCGCCGGCCGTGACCAGCCACAGCACCTGCGGGCCTGCCAGGTCCAGGCGGTTGAAGCCCGCGCAGTCGATGCGGGTGCCCATGGAGCCCAGCGCACCGAGAACGAGGTCGCCTTCGCCGACGGTCGTCATCTCATCGCTCCCTGACCAGCGCGGCGTACGCGCCACCGTGCGCCACCAACTCCTCGTGCCGGCCGCGCTCCACGACCGTGCCGTGCTGCAGCACCACGATCTCGTCGCTGTCGCGGACCGTGCTCAGCCGGTGCGCGATGACCACGCAGGCACAGCCGCGCCGGCGCAGGTTGTCCATCACGACCAGCTCCGTCTCCGCGTCCAGCGCGCTGGTCACCTCGTCCAGGACGAGAATGCTCGGCCCACGGACCAGGGCCCGGGCGATCTCGAGCCGTTGCCGCTGGCCGCCGGAGAAGTTGTGGCCGTCCTGCTCGACCTTGCTGTGGATGCCGCCGGGCCGGCGCATCACCACCTCGTACAGCGCCGCGTCCTTCAGCGCCTCGACCACGGCCTCGTCCGGGATCGACGGGTCCCACAGCGCCACGTTGTCGCGGACCGAGCCCTCGAAGAGGAACACGTCCTGGTCGACGAAGGAGACGGAGGCCGCGAGCGCGCCGCGCGGGATGTCCTCGAGCCGGCGGCCGTCGATGCGGATCACCCCGTCCCACGGGGCGTAGAGGCCGGAGATGAGCCGGGACACCGTCGACTTGCCGCTGCCGGAGCCGCCGACCAGCGCCACCTGCTCACCCGGCCCCACGGCCAGGTCGAAGCCGCTCAGCAGGGGCTTGTCCAGGGGGCTGTAGCCGAAGGTGACGTTCTGCAGCTCGACGTGCCCGTGCAGCCGGCGCGTGGAGTCGGCGCCGCCGGGGCGGGCGTAGAGCGGGTCGGCCTGGAAGCTCTCCACGTCCTTCAGCCGGGCCACGTCGGCGGCGAAGTCCTGGATGCGGCCCGCGACACCGTTGAGCCGGGTCAGGGGAGCGGTGAACCGGGTGACCAGCGCCTGGAAGGCGACCAGCAGACCCACCGAGATGTGCCCCTCGACCGCGCGCAGGCCGCCGATCCACAGGATCAGCGCGCTGTTGAAGGTGGCGAGCGTCGGCGCGACCACCCCGAGCCAGGCGCTCGGCACCCCGAGCCGCTGCTGCTCCTCCAGGGTGGTCGCGTGCTGCCCGGCCCACTTGCGGAAGTAGCCGTCCTCGCCGCCGGTCGCCTTCATCGTCTCGATCAGCTGAAGACCGGTGTACGAGGTGTTGGTGAGCCGTGCCGTGTCCGCGCGCAGCTTGGCCGTACGCGTCGCGCGCAGCCGTACGACCAGCCGCATGGCGACCACGTTGAACAGGGCCACGCCGATGCCGACGAACGTCAGCTGCGGGTCGTAGGTGTAGAGCAGGACGGCGTAGAGCACGACGACGATCGCGTCCACGCCGGCCGCCGCGAGGTCGCGTGCCAGGGTCTCGGCGACCTGGTCGTTGGACTGCAGACGCTGTACCAGGTCGGCGGGGGAGCGCTGAGCGAAGAACGTCACCGGCAGCCGCAGCAGATGGCGCAGGAAGCGGGCGCTGGAGAGGGTGGAGGAGATGATCCGGCCGTGCAGCAGATTGGCCTGCTGGAGCCAGGTCAGCACCAGGGTGAGCAGGACACAGGTGCCCATCGAGGCGAACAGCACGCCCAGCAGGGAGGTCTGGCCGCCGATGAGGAACGTGTCGATGTAGGTGCGGCTGAGCGCGGGCACCGCGGCGCCGACCGCGACCAGCAGGAGGCTCGCCAGGACGGCGGCGGGCAGGGTACCCGCGGTGCCGCGCAGCCGGGCCGGCATCGCGCCGAGCACGCCGGGCCTGCGCCCGCCCTTGGTGAAGCCGTCGCCCGGCTCCAGCACGAGCACCACACCGGTGAAGCTGCCGTCGAACTCCTCCATGGGCACGAAACGGCGGCCCTTGGCGGGGTCGTTGATGTACACGCCGCGCCGGCCGAAGCGCCGGCCCATGCCGTCGAAGACGACGTAGTGGTTGAACTCCCAGAAGAGGATGGCCGGCGCCCGCACCTCGGCGAGGGCGGCCAGGTCCATCTGCATGCCCTTGGCCGTCAGGCCGTAACTGCGGGCCGCCTTCAGCAGGTTGGAGGCGCGCGAGCCGTCGCGGGAGACACCGCAGGCGATGCGCAGCTCCTCCAGCGGGACGTGCCGGCCGTAGTGACCGAGGACCATGGCGAGGGAGGCGGCGCCGCACTCGACGGCCTCCATCTGGAGCACGGTGGGCGTACGGACCGTGCCGCCACGGGGCTTGGGGACCGGCCGCTTGGCCGGTGCGGCGCGTCTGCGGCCGCGTTCCTGGGTGGCGGTCACGGGAGCAGCCAATCAACGGGGTGCTGGTCGGCCAGCTTGATCGAGCCGGAGGCGAGCGTCATGGAGTCGAGCCGGAAGGGGGGCCCGTCGGTCGTGGACCAGCGGTAACCGCTCACGGTGTCCGTCGACTTGGCGAGTGCTACCAGTACGGCGACCGGGCGCCCCTTGCCGGTGAACTGCTGCCCGAGCTGGCTGTCGCCGAGGAACGCGGAGATCGACTGGGCGGACTGCGCGGTGCGGTCCACCGACTTCACCTGGCCGCGCAGCACGCCGTAGGTCTGCGTCGGCACCGAGGACACGGTGAGGTCGACGGAGGCGTGCGCCGGGATGGCGGCGGCGTTCTCGGCGGGCACGTACACGGTGGCGTACAGCGGGTCGGAGGCGTGGGCGACCTTCTCCACGGCGGCGACGTTGGTGCCGGTCTGGATGATCTGCCCGATGGTGGCGGCGAGCGTGGTGACCCGGCCCGCGGCGACCGTGCGGACCACCGAATCACCTTGGCTGGTACGGACCTTAAGGACCGGTGCGTTCGCGGGCAGCCGCTCGCCCTGCTGCGCGAGGACGGCGGTGACCTGGCCGGAGACCGGGCTCTGCAGCAGATAGCTGCCCTGCCCGTGTGTGAGGACGGCCGGTGCGCTCACGGTGGAGGCGACCGAACCGGTCATGGCCCACACGGAGGCCGCGGCCATGACGACGACGGTGACGCCCAGGGCGAGCCAGCCCTGGGGGCGGGCCAGCCGCACCGGAAGGTCCAGTTCTTCGGGCGACTGGAGCTTGGCGAGGGCCTGTTGGCGGAATTGCACGGAACTTCCCTCACCTGGGGGAGAGACGCTGGTGTTTCAGGACATCGATGAGCCCCGGAGCCGAGGGACGGCTCCGGGACCTTCGATGCAACGAGGTGCGATCAGAGACCGGTGACCAGGTTGGTGACCGGCTGGACGTTCAGGCCGGTGACACCCTCGACGGTGCCGATGGCCGTGTCCACCGCGCCGGAGACCGGAGCAACGCCGTTCACGGCACCGGTGACGGTGTTCAGGGTGTTCAGGGACAGACCGCCGGAGACGTTGTCCAGCTCGGCGTCCGAGATCTCGACGGTCTCGACCTGGGGGGTGGAGTTCATGATGGAACTTCCCTTCCTATAAATATTTCACAAGGGGGAGCGGCCCCCTCTGGGGACAGACGGACGGCCGCGACCGCGGGCGCCGGACCCCCGTCTCCGGGAGCCCGCCGCGACCCCCGCGGTGCGATGGATCAAAGCACGCAGGCGGCACGCGCTTCCAATCAACCAGGGCTCTCACCAGGGCACTTGACTCGGGACGGGCACCATCCGTGCAGGCGTGTGCACGCCATGTCGGCCACTCCTTCACATGCCGCACGGCATCGTCGCGTACGAAGGCTTGCGCGCCGGGTCGCGAATCCGGCACTCCGCGCCAAAGGAGTGACGGGGGGCGCGCGAATGTGCAGATCCCCGGCCGTCAGTGACTTGGTTGAGTATTCAATGTGTAGATTCCCTGAAGCAGGGATTCCGTATCGAGCACGGAACGGACCGTTACTGATCGGTAGCGGAGCGTGTCAGCCCAGAATGGCGTAGACCGTGCTCGCCCGGGCCGCGAGCGCGCCCGAATCCGCGTCGCTCAGGGTGATGTCCGCGAACGCCATCCGGCGGCCCAGCTTCGTCAGGACCGCTTCGATCCGGACATCCGAACCGGTCACCGCCCGCTGGAACGACGTCGACTGCTGAACCGTCGTCATCGGCACGAAGCCGCCCCGCGCGGCGGACACCGCGATCACCGTCGCCGTGTCGGCGGCCGCCATCAGCGCCTGCCCCGACAGCCCGCCGCCCTCCCGGGCCAGCCGCTCGGACCAGGGCAGTCGCAGCACGGCCCGGTCCTCGCCCACCGCCTCGACGGTCAACGCGAGATCGAGCACCCAGGGGGCGAAGTTGGCGGAGAGGATCTTGTCGGCTTCGGCGGGGGTCATCGTCATATGGGGGATTGTTCCCGGCCGCCCGCCGTGACACGCGGGGGGTGGCCGATTCGCCCGCCCGGCACGGCCGTTGGGAAACGGAATTGAACACACCGCACGGCCGGTGCGTACGTACGGCCATCCAGGCGCCCCGATACGAACTGCCCGCAAGCGGCAGACCCCGTCCCCAGGAGGTCGAGAAGTTTGAGTCACAAGCGAATGCCCAAGCGCAAGGCAGCGATAGCGGTGGGCGGCGTCGCGGCGCTCGGAGCGGCAGCCATCCTGCTGCCCAACGCCAACGCGTCCCAGGACAAGAACCAGGCATCGGGGACCACCGGCACCGCGAGGACCCTGAAGGCCACGCAGGCCTCCGGCCTCGCCGCCCAGTTGCAGAAGGTCCTCGGCGACGCCGCCGCCGGGTCGTACTACGACAGCGGCAAGCAGCAACTCGTCGTCAACGTGGTCAGCGGCGACAACAACGTGATCGCGCAGGTGAAGAAGGCGGGCGCGGTCGCGCGCCAGGTGAACAACAGCACCAGCGAGCTCAAGGCCGCCGCCACGACGCTGAAGACCAAGGCGACGATACCCGGCACCTCCTGGGCCGTGGACCCGCGTACCGACAAGGTCCTCGTCACCGCCGACTCCACCGTCACCGGCGCCAAGTGGAACAGACTGCAGTCGACCGTGCAGAGCCTCGGCTCCGGCATGGCGACGCTGAAGAAGTCAGCCGGCACCTTCAAGACCTTCGTCTCGGGCGGCGACGCCATCTTCTCCCAGACCCAGCAGGGCGGCGTCCGCTGCTCCCTCGGCTTCAACGTCACCGCCTCCGACGGCAGTCCCGCCTTCCTGACGGCCGGTCACTGCGGAGTCGCCGCCAAGGACTGGTCCGACTCGCAGAACGGCCAGCCCGTCGCCACCGTGGACCAGGCCAAGTTCCCCGGCAACGACTTCTCGCTCGTCAAGTACAACGACCCGAGCACCCAGGCACCCAGCGAGGTCAACACCGGCAACGGCCAGACCGTCCAGATCACCCAGGCCGCCGACGCCACCGTCGGCGAGACCGTGTTCCGCATGGGCTCCACCACCGGTCTGCACGACGGCCAGGTCACCGGCCTCAACGCCACCGTGAACTTCGCGAGCGAGACCGTCCCGGGCGGCACCGACACCGTCAACGGCCTCATCCAGACCAACGTCTGCGCCGAGCCCGGCGACAGCGGCGGCTCGCTGTTCACCCAGGACGGCGGGGCCGTCGGCCTCACCTCCGGCGGCAGCGGCGACTGCACCAGCGGCGGTGAGACCTTCTTCCAGCCGGTCACGGCCGCGCTGCAGGCCACCGGCGCGACCCTCGGCGGCGGCAACGCCGCGGGCGGCGCGGGTGACCAGTCCGGTTCCGCCGCCCCGTCGGCCTCGGCGGGCGACCAGTCCGGGGCCGGTGACCAGTCCGGGTCCGCGGACCCGTCGGCCTCGGCGAGTGACCCGGCCGGCGCGGCCGGCGACCAGAGCGGCGGCTCGGCCGACCCGTCCGCCTCGGCCGGCGACCAGTCCGGGAACGGCGCCGGCTCCGGCGACCAGTCCGGCAGCGGCTCCGCGAACGACGGGTCGTCCCTGACCAGCACCCGCTGAGCAGCGCCCCGAAGGGGCACACCGCACTACCCCTGCCTGTCCGACACCCCCAGCGCCCCGCCGGCCTCACCCGCGGTTCCGGTCGGCGGGGAACGGTCCGGCCCTCCGGCGGGAGGGCCGGACCGTCACGCGTCGTCGGACGCGCGCAGCAACAGCACCGCCACGTCGTCCACCCGCGCCCGCGTCGCCGCGGTGTGCCGGACCACCTCGTCCGCCAGCCTCTCCAGCGGCTGGTCACCGGCCTCCGACAGCAGCGCGCCGAGGTCGACCAGCGCCTCCTCGATGTCGACACCGGGCGCCTCCACCAGGCCGTCGGTGTACAGGACGAGCACCGAGCCGGACGCGAGGGACACCTCCGTCGTCGGATACACCGCGCACGCGTCGATCCCCAGCAGCGGGCCCCCTGCCAGGTCCAGCACCCGCACCTGCCCGTCCGGCCGTCTCAGCAGCGGCGGCGGATGCCCCGCCCGCGCCATGACGGCCCGCCCGTGCGCCGGGTCCAGCCGCAGATACAGGCAGCTGGCGAACAGCTCGGTGCCGAGGTCGATCAGCAGCCGGTTCGTGCTGCTCATGACCTCGTGCGGGGCCTGCCCGACCGTGGTGTACGCCCGCACCCCGGTGCGGATCTGCCCCATCAGGCCCGCCGCGGTCACGTTGTGCCCCTGCACGTCCCCGATCACCGCGGCCGTGAGCGGCGGCGTCGGCACCAGGTCGTAGAAGTCTCCGCCGATCTCCATGCCGTGGGTGGCCGGCAGATAGCGCGCGGCCGCCTCGATGCCGGGCGGCGGTGCCAGCGAGTTCGGCAGCAGGGCCTGCTGGAGCCCGTGCGCGAGCCGGTGCTTGGCGTCGTAGAGCCGGGCCCGCTCCAGCGCCTGCGCGATCAGGCCGCCCAGGGACGTCAGTACGGCCCGCTCGTCGGCCGGGAAGACATGCGGCTCGGCATACGCCAGCACACACGTGCCCACCGGCCGCCCGGACGCGATCAGCGGCAGATACGCCCACGCCGCGAAGCCGTCCGGGGTGTCGAGCCGGCCCGGATACAGCCGTTCCAGCTCCTGCTGGGAGGCGAAGAACGCGGGCACCCCGCTGTTCAGCACCTGGGTGCCCGGGGTCCGCTCGGTCAGCGGCAGCCCGTGGAACCGCTCCACGGTGCGCGGGTCCGGGTACCCGCGATGTCCCAGCACGTCCAGCCGCCCGCCCTGCGAACCGAGGACCACCATCGCCTGGCTGCCGACCGCCGGAGCCACCTCGTCCCAGACCAGCTGGACCACGTCCTGCACTCCGACCGCCTCGGTCAGCGCGCCCGCGAAGCTCAGCACCTGCGAGATCGTCACCAGCCGGGGCGGTGCGTCCTTTCGCGCCGGGCCCCGCGCCATCTCCGCCACCGCCCTGGCCCGGCTGATCCGCACGCTCAGCCCGGTCGTGCTCGGATACATCCGGAACGACAGCCACTCGCCCGGCGGACGCAGCGCCACGAACGACATCGGCTGCTGGCTGAGCAGCGCCCCGCGGTAACGGTCCTCGTACATCGGGTCGTTCAGCCAGGGCACCGATCCCCACAGCGGCGTGCCCAGCAGTTCCCCGGCCGGTCTGCCGAGCAGCTCGGCGGCGGCCGTGTTGACGAACCCGATCCGGCCGTGCAGGTCCAGCGACACCAGCCCGTACGGCAGCCGGGACACCATCCGCGTCGCCTCCACCGAGCCCAGCGTGTCCGCCACGGCCGACACCGGCTCCGTCAGCATGTCGGCCTCGTCGTCGGGCGGCCGGTCCTCCGACGCGGCCCGCTCCAGCCGCAGCGCCAGCCGTTCGCAGGCCGCCCACAGATGGTCCCGCTCCCAGTCGGACAGCTCCGGCGGATGCGCCCCGGGCCAGGTCACGAACACCGCGCCGTACACCTGCCGCTCGGTCGCCACGGGCAGCGCGGCCAGCGCGAACGGGTACGGGAGCACCACCGCGATACGCGGATAGCAGCGGGCCATCTGCTCCTCGCCGCCCACCCACACCAGCCGCCGATCGCGCACCGCGTCGGCGACCGGGATCGGCGCGGACAGCCCGACCCGCTCCCACGGCGCCGCGAACGCCCGGGGCATGCCCGCGTGCACCGCCATCTCCAGGACCGGCTGGTCGGACCTGAGCAGGTAGACGGCGCCGGAGTGCGCGTGCACCTCCTGCATCATCGAGACCAGCGCAAGCGACATCACGGTATGGGCGGTCGGTGCCCCGTCGGCCACCGGTGCCGGTCCCGGCTCGTCGGACACGGCGACCACCTCCTCGCCCGGCCGCGTCGCGCATCCTGGGCACAAGATTCCCTCGCGGGCGCGCACCGCGCACGGCGAGCACCCCGGCCGCCCGCCGGGCCCCGTGCGCAGACGGCTCGCGGTACCCCGTCCGGCCCTACCCATGCCCGACCAGCGGAAGCGCGGGCGGCGTACGGGCGCCTCGCGTGCGCCCCCGCGCACCCTGATGGCCAGATCTCCGCGCCCGCGAACGGTACCGGCACCCAAGAATGGGCACGCGCCTGCCGTGCCCGGGCCACGGCGCGGACCGTGGCGGACCGCGAGGGGCCGGAGGAGCGGACCACGACGGCACGGGCGGCGCGACGACGAGGAACGGAAAGAACGGGCGTACGACGACCATCCGAGGGGGCGGGGCAGTGATCCGGGTGCTTCTGGTGCAGGACGCGTGTCTGGTGCGATCGGTTCTGGCCGAATGGCTGCGAGGGGAACCCGGGCTGGACGTGCACGACACGCCGTGGCGGGGAGCCGCCGCGCGGGTACGGTCCTTAGGGCCGGACGTCTGCGCGGCGGACCTCGACTGCGCCGAAGGCCATGGGGTGCCGCCGCTCGGCGAGCTGTGCCCGCCCGGCGCCGGCGGCAGGCCGCCGGCGCTCGTGGTGCTGGCCCAGGCGAACCGGCCGGGCCTGCTGAAGCGGGCCGCCGAGGCGGGCGCCCTCGGCTTCGTGGACAAGGCGGGCTCACCGGACCGGCTGCTGCGCGCCATCCGGTCCGTCGCCCAGATGGAACGTTTCGTCGACGACTCGCTGGGCTTCGGTTTCCTCAAGGCGGCCGAGATGCCGCTGACCAGACGCGAACTGAGCGTGCTGTCCCTGGCGGCCGGTGGCGCGTCCATCGCGGAGATCGCCGGCAACCTGCATCTGTCCCACGGCACGGTCCGCAACTACATGGCGTCGATCACCCGCAAGACCGGGGCGCGGAACCGGATCGACGCGATTCGGATATCGCGCGGGGAGGGCTGGGTGTGAGCGGTGACCGGCGGGGGAGTGGCGCCGGGCCCGTCCAGCGGCCGGCCAGGTCCCGGTACAGCGCCGAGGTGCGCAGCAACTCCTCGTGGGTGCCGCAGGCGGCGCGCGCCCCGTCCATGACGAGGATCCGGTCGGCGCGCCGCGCGGAGCTCATCCGGTGGGCGACGACGACCAGCGTGCCGCCCGGGCGTGCCGCGAAGGCCCGCTCGGCGCGCGCCTCGGCCGCCGGGTCGAGATGGCAGGTCGCCTCGTCCAGCAGGGCCAGCGGGGCGGGGGAGAGGTAGGCGCGGGTCAGTGCCACGAGCTGCCGCTCACCGGCGGAGAGCTCCGCCGGCTCGACGGGGGTGTCGGGCCCGCCCAGTCTTCTCAGCAGGGGGGTGAGCCCGACGGCGTCGGCGGCGGCAAGGAGTTCCTGTTCGGGAACCGGGTCGGAGCGGTGGAGGGTCAGGTTCTCGGACAGGGTGCCGGTGTGGACGTAGGCCTCCTGCGGGATGAGGACGGTCGCACAGGCGCGGATGGTGCCGTGCGCAGGGGTGAGCAGGCCGGCGATCAGCGCGGTGAGCGTTGATTTGCCGATGCCGCTGGGGCCTACGACGGCCAGGTGGGCGCCGGTGGGGAGGGTGAGGTCGAGGTCGTTGAGCACGGGTTCGCTCGCGGGGCCGTAGGCGAAGGTGAGGGAGGTGACGGAGAGGGCGCATGAGGAAGGGTGAAGTGCGGTCGCCGGGCGGCTGCGGGTTGTCCGTGGCCGGTCGAGCCCCGCGGCGGAGCCGCTGATGAACACGGCCCCGCGCCCCTCGGGGTCTGGGACGGTCAGCCGGCGGAGAACCACAGTGAGCCGGGAACCGCTCGTGCCCAGGCCGTGGACCAGGTTGTTGAGCGCGGGGAGCAGGGACTGGGTGACGTAGGCGAGCGCGCCCACCAGGGCGCCGGGGGTGACGCCCTGGTCGAGCAGCCAGGGGGCCGTGAGCAGCAGCAGTAAAGCGGGGAGCTCGCCGCCCACCGTCAGGGCGGCCACGCGGGCCACGCTCCAGTGGGCCAGGGCGCGGGCGGCCCGCAGTTCCGCTGCCGTGCGCTCGCCGACGGTGCCGGCGACCCGTTCCTCCGCTCCGGCCGCCGTGACGTCCCGCAGTCCCGGGCAGACCTCGCCCAGCGACTGCGCCAGTGCCTCGTCGGCGGCGAGGAACGCCTCCTGACGGCGGGCCAGCGGGCCGAGATTCGCGGCGAACAGGGCCACCCCGGCGAGCAGCGGCGGCAGGACGACCGCCAGCAGCAGCGGGGCCAGCGAGAACAGGCCGATCAAGGCGCCGGCGGCCGTGAACAGGAACGAACGCGACACCATCACCACCCCGGCGAGTGTGTCCCGGGCGATCTCCACCTGCTGGGTGAGCCCGGACAGCGCACCCGGGTCCGCCTCCCGCACCCCGCGCGCCACCACCGCCGTGACCAGCCGGTCCCGGGCGGGCTCGACCAGCGCCGCGACCACGCCGTACACCCGTCCGGTCCCGTACGCCCCGGCACCCACGGCGAGTCCCGCGGCACCCAGCCACAGCAGGCCGGCCCGTGCGTTCCCGGCCAGGAACCCTGCGTCCAGCGCGCGAGCGAGGGCGTATCCGACGACGAAGGTCTGCCCGGCCTCCAGCACCGACCACGCGCCGAGCCGGACCAGCAAGGGCCATCGCGCCCGCAGAAACCGGTACGCCCGGCTGCGCACACGCTGCGGGTGCCCGTGGACCGGCCCGCGCATCGGGTTTCCGTCCACCCCGGCGGGGCGGTCCTCGTCACGCACGCCTGTCACCTCGACTTCCGGCGGCGGTCCGGCACGGGCCGTCGCTCACTCCGAACGGCCATCGGCCCCGGCTCGGTCCCGGGCACCGTCCAGGTACGGCAAGCCCGGCGGCCCCGCACCGGCACCGCCATCAGCCTCGCGCCCCCGTCCCGGGCTCGCCCCGGATCTCCTCCTCGCCGTCCCCGAACACCGCCCGGTACTCGGCCTCCTGCCACAGCTCCCGGTGTGTCCCGACGGCCCTGACCCGGCCGGCTTCCAGCCAGGCGACGCGGTCCGCGCGGGCCGCCGTCGAGGCACGGTGGGCGATCAGGAGGCGGGTGCGGTCCGGGTCGGGGGCCAGCAGTGTCCGGGTGATGTGGTGTTCGGTGACCGTGTCGAGGCTGGACAGGGCGTCGTCGAGGACGAGCAGGCGGCCGCCGTGGGCGAACGCACGGGCGAGGCCGAGGCGTTGGGACTCGCCGCCCGAGCGGGGCGCGTCGGCGATGCGGGTGGCGTAGCCGTCGGGGAGGCGCCGTACGAAGTCGTCGGCGTGGGCGCGCCGGGCGGCCGAGCGGACGGCGGCCGGGGTGACGGCCGTGAGTCCGAAGGCGACCGTGTCCTCGACGGTGGTGCCCAGCAGGGCGGGGCGCTCGAAGGCGTAGGCGACGGCGCCGCGCAGCTCGCCGTGGGCGAGGTCGGACAGCGGGACGCCGTCGAGGAGGACCTCGCCCGTGTCGGGGTCGGCGAGCCGGCCGGCCACCTCGGCGAGCAGGGACTTGCCGGCGCCGGAGCGGCCGACGACCGCCAGGGTGGTGCCGCCCGGGACGGTCAGGTCGACGCCGTCCAGGACGGTTCGTCCGCCCCGGCGCGCGGTCACCGCCCGCAGCTCCAGCCGCCCGTTGCCCGGCGGGAGGCGGCGGGTGCCGTGTCCGGGGGCGGGCTCGGCGCGCACCTCGGCGAGCCGGCCGGTCGCCGCGCGGGCCCGCGCGAGCGAGGCCAGTTGACCGACCAGGGCGCCGACGCCCGTGGCGAGCACCGCGTACCGGGAGGCGGCCAGCATCTCGCCCACGGACAGACGGTGCCGGGCCAGCAGCAGCCCGGCCACCGCCAGTACGCCCAGGTTCAGCAGCGGGGCCACGGTGACCGCCCGGGCGGCGGCCCGCCCCTGTACCCGCCACATGAGCTGTCCGGCGCGGGACAGTTCGGGCAGGGGCGCCAGGATCCGGGCCGTCTCGCGCGCCTCGGCGCCCGCGGCCCGGATCGTGCGGACACCGCCGACCGCCTCCGCCAGCGCGCCGGCGATCCGGCCCTGCACCCGCTGGTACTCGGCCACGCATGCCGATGTGTCCCGGGCGAAGGCGCGCAGCAGCAGGGCCAGGACCGGCGCCCCGGCGAGGAACACGGCGGCCAGCCAGGGGTCGATGAGGCCGAGCGCCACCACGCCCCCTACGGGCCCGGCGACCGCGGCGAGCAGCGCGGCCAGCGCGCCCGGCGCGGTGCCGGCCTGCGCGGCGTTGCCGACCAGCCGCGCCACCAGATCCCCGGCGCCGAACCGGGCCGTCGCGCGCGGGCCGAGCGCCAGGACGTGCCCGGTGAGCCGGCGGCGCAGCCACGCGGTGGCGTGCGCGTCGGCGGTGCCGGTGAGCACCCCCGCGCAGCCGTCCAGCACGGCGAGCAGCAGGACGACACCGGCACAGCAGCCGAGCCAGCGGGCGGCCGGGGCGTGGGCCAGCAGCAGGTCCAGGGTGTGACCGAGCAGGGCGGGCAGCAGCAGGCCCGCCGCGGTGGCGGTCGTGCTCACGGCACAGAGCACGGCACAGCGGGCGCCGCCCTGCCGCAGCACCGCACGTGACAGCGCACGGCCGGCCGCGGAAGTGGCGCTGCCGGAACGGGAGTTCATGGGCTGAGGCCTCGCTGGGATCGGACGGTACGGGAGGGCTCCCGGACGGACGACCGCCGCCTGGGGGAGGCCTCGGACGGTCTCGGCTCGCGGCGGTTGCCGGTCCCGGCAGGGCGGCTCGCCGACGGCGGCAGCCGGGGTTCTGGACAGTGGCGCGGCGGCGGAGGCTGCCGGCGCTGTCGATGGCGGTTCGCCGGCGGAGGCTGCCGGGGTTGTCGGACGGCTGCCCGCGGGCGGTGGTGTCGGTTCTTCTGGGGGTGGCTCCCTGACGGTGGTCGCCGGGGTTCGGATGGTGCTTCGCGGGCAGGGGTGTCCGGGTTCCGGGTGGCTGCTCGCGGTGGCGGTCGCCGGCGCTTTGGACGGCTGCTCGCCCGTGGGAGCTGCCCAGTGCCTGGGGCGGCGGGTCACTCGCTGTGACTGCCGAGGTTTCTGGTGGTTCCTCTCGCCGGGGCCTCGGCCGTCCCGCCGGCCGGAGAGGCTCCGGACGGCCCCTCCCACGGGGGAGAGAGCCGTCCGGAGCCGCGGACTCACCGGCCCGGTCAGAGGCAGAGGAGAACGCTCGCCGCGGAGACACAGGAGAGCAGGCTCGCGGTGCTCGCGCCGTTGTGGGTGTACTCGTCGGACTCGAGGGTCTGAAGGTCGAGAAGTGCCATGGCATTGTCCTTTCCTCGTTGGGGACGGGGTTGTGCGTCACGGCTCCGTCGGTGCGGAGCCGCGTGTGCGGGCCGCCGGTGGCGGCGGAAGGAAGGGCAGGTGCGCGGTGCGGGCGTCGTCGCGGGCCGCGGCAAGCGCGAGCAGGCAGCCTGCCGTACCGGTGGCGAGGTCCATGGAGAGTCGCATCATCTGGTGCCCGGGGAAGGCCAGTTGGCCCTGGTAGTCCATCGCGAACCAGCCCAGCCCCGCGATCTGCTGCTCCAGCCGGTCACGGCCGGCGCCGGGCCCGGTGCTGCGGGCGAGGTGCAGGATCATTCCGGCGCGGCCCTGGAAGAGGCCGGGCTGGGCGTAGAAGCGGGAGGTGGCGGCGGTGAGGATGCCGGACCGGGCGCGCTCGAACTCCGCGTTGTCCGCGTGGGCCAGGAAGTCGTCGAGGACCAGGCCGATGCCCGCGCTGCCGTCGCCGAGGTAGGGCAGCGTCCGCCAGCCCTCGTCCACCTCCAGGCCGCCGCCCGCCTCCTGGGTCACACAGCAGTCCAGGTCGCGGCGGAGCGCCTCGCCCGCCGCGCCCAGGCAACCCTCCTCGCCGGTCTCCTCGTACCGCCTGAGCAGGAACAGCGCGGGTCCGCTCGCGCCGCGCAACAGCCCGGCGCGCCGGCGCGGGCCGTCCGGGACCGGTTCGGCGAGTCGTCGTACGAGGATGTCGGCGGCCTCTGCGGCGTGTTGCCGCAGGGCCGGCTCGCCCGTCGTGTCCGCGAGGCGGCCGAGGACCAGGCCGAGCCCGGCGAGTCCGCCGTGCAGGTCGGAGGCGAGGCTGCGCCAGTTCTCCCGCAGGATGCCGTCCAGCAGGTCCAACGCCCGCTGCCGGTGGCCGAGTCGGTCGAGGACGAGGGCGACGCCCGCGAGGCCGTCGTACAGGCCGAGCGGGGTGCCGGGCGGCGGCGGGGCCGTGTGGTCCAGCAGCCAGCGCTCGCCCTCGTCGTACCGGCCGGCCCCGGATGCCTGCAGCGCGTACAGCACCCCGGCCGCGCCGTGCGCGAGGCCGAGGCCGCCGCCGTCTGCGAACTGGGCGATGTCACCGGGGAAGAGCCGGTCGTCGCGTTCCGGGGTGGCGGAGGCGAGGATCGCCTTCACCATCGAGTCCCGGCTGTAGGGCCAGTCGCCGGGCACCACCGGCGGGGCGGGCCGGGTGCGCCGTCCGCCCGCCGGATCCCGGGTGATCTCCGCGACCGCCTCGTCCAGGAAGACGCGCGGCACGTTGGGGAACTGCTCGGCGATCACCTCCGCGAGATGCGCCGCCTTGCCGCGGTCCACCACGAACAGCGTGGTCACCGGCAGGAACAGGGCGAGCCGCAGACAGGCCAGTGCATAGCGGTCGACGTCCGTGCCGCGGCGGTCCGGCGGGGCGAAGAAGCCGGGGTGGGCGACGGTCTGCCGGGCGTTCTCCTCGGCGGGGGCGGCGGCCTCGAAGTCGATGAGATACACCGACCGTTCGTCCTCGGACACCATGATGTTGAAGACGTGCAGGTCGTTGAAGACCAGCCCGCGCGCGTGCACGGCCGCCACCGCCCGCTCCACCGCCGCGTTGATCCGCAGCGCCCACGCCGTGTACGCGGCGATCGCGGCCGGGTCGGGGTCGGGAGTGAGCAGCGGATGCCGCTCGGCGAAGAAGGAGTTGAGCGGGCGGCCCGCCAGGTGGTCCATGACGAGGAACCGGTGCTCGCCGAGCGTGAACCAGTCCCGCACCTCGGGCACCACACCGGTCCCGGCGACCCGTTCCAGCGCCGCCCTCTCCCGCTCCAGCCGGGCCACCGCGTCCGCTCCGTCGGCGGCGAGCCCCGCGTGCGGCCGGGCCTCCTTCAGCACCACCCTGCGCCCGTCCCGTGTGTCGGTGCCTGCGTACACCCCGCCGCCGTTGGAGAAGTGCAGCGCCTTCTCGATGCGGTACGGCAACTCGCCGACCGTGGTGGTGTTGCGGGCGTCGAGATGCGGCCGCAGGAACTCCGGCAGGCCCACCCACTCGGGCACCTGGAAGGACGGCGCCCGCCGGTCCGGCACGAGACGGCCGGCGCCGTCGGCCACCGCCGGGACCAGCGAGCCGCGCTCGTCGACGACGTAGCGGCGGGCGAACGCGCCGTAGCGGACGTAGAGCGGACCGTCGTACCAGCGCAGGTCGGTGAGGATGTACGGCCCCTCGAAACCCTCCAGCAGCGCGCCCAGTTCCCGCAGACTCCGGTGCAGCTGCTCCTCGTCCGCGGGATACACGGTGACGAACTTGCCGCTGGTGTCGCGGCCCGCGTACTTGGCGTTGCGCAGGTGCAGCAGGTGCGGACCCGGCACGAACTTGAACGGGATGCGGCGCGGCACGCAGTAGTCCCACACGATCTCCGCGATCCGTTCCGCGTTCGCGGCCGTCGCCGAGGAATGGATCTTCCAGCCCTGCGCCGGCGACGGCAGCGGCGCGCCGTCCGCGCCGACCGGGGTCAGCGTCAGCCAGTCGCCGGAGCGTGCCGCGTGCCAGCCCTCCGGGACGGTGCGACGCGCCGTCGCGAACAGCGGCGCCGGTTCACCGGCCGCCCCCGCGAGCCGGTCGGGCGTGTCGTAGAAGTGTCCGTCGGCGAGCGCGTACACCTCGTACCGCTTGTCCATGCGCCTCCCGTCCCTCGTCCTGTGGCCGCCAGACGACACTCGCAGGAGCCGGACGGTCGCGGACAGTCACAGCTGTCACGAGGTCACCGTGCGGAACGCACGGGTCAAGATGTGTTCGGCGAACTTTCGAGCGAACCGGGCACCGCCATCGCGCGCCGACTCTCCACAGGGGCTGCGCGGGAGCCTCACACGCGCTGTAATGGCGAACGTGGTGAGGAGCGAGGGCGCTGCGGTCAGCAGAACGAGAACGGAGCGTGCCGAAGCCGCCCTGGACACGCTCACCGCGACGCCCGCCACGCCCGACCGCCTCCGCCGGGTCCTCGAACAGGCGCTGGTGTTCGCCGCGGCCGCCTTCGCCGGGGTCTACACGCCCGGTGACGACCCGGCCCAGCTGCGCCTCGCCGAGTCGGCGGGCCTGCCGCGCACCCTGTACGGGCTCCGCGACGGCTATCCGGCCGCCGGCGGTTCCCCGGTCGCCGAGGCCCATCGCAGCGGAAACCCGCTCTGGCTCGGGCCCGAGCAGCTCGCCGGCTGGTCCGAGGCGCGGCGCACCCCCTCCCCGGACTTCTCCATGGCCGTCCTGCCGCTCGGCCCGGCGGGCGGCGGCTGTCTGCTGGCGATCAGCGAGCATCCCGGCGGCTTCGGCACCGACGACCGTGCCTGCCTGGAGCTGGTCGCCCGCGCCATCGCCGTACCGCGTCCGCACGCGCCCCCCGGTGACGGCGGCGAGCTTGCGGCGGACGCCTTCAGCCTGGCCATGGACAGCGGCCGGGTCGAGGTCGGCGACGAGATCCTGCAGCTGTTCGGACTCGCCCGGGACGCCTTCGACGGCCGGGTCGAGACCCTGCTGGCGCTCACCGTGCCCGAGGACCTGCCCGCGCTGATGTCCGTGGTCGAGGCCGACCACATGTCCATCGGCGACCGCGAGCTGGAGTTCCGCATCCTGCAGCCCTCCGGCCCGCCCAAGTGGCTGCGGCTGCGCGGCCGGCTGCTGCCCGGCGACGAGGGCCGCTCCGCCCGGCTCGTCGGCACCGTCGCCGACGCCTCCACCCTGCGCTCCGACGTCACCGACGTGGCCCGGGTGCAGCGCCTGGCCGCCTCCCTCGCCACCGCCACCACCGTCAAGGACGTCGGCGAGGCCGTCGTCGCCGCCCTGCGCGGGCCGCTGCGGGCCGACCGGATCGCGCTCGCCGAACTGGAGAACGACCGGCTCGTCGTCACCGTCCTGGACCCGCCCGAACCCGAGGCCTGGCCCGAGGTGTGGCGCAGCGAATGGCGCACCGAGTGGCCCGACGCACCGGTGCGCGCCATGCCCACCCTGGCCGCCGCGCTGCGCGAGGGCCGCTCCCGGATCTGGCCCGCCGGCAGTCCGCTCGAACCCGCCCTCGCCGAGGTCGGCCCCGGGGGCCTCGCGGTACTGCCCCTGCCCGCCGGCGGCCGCATGGCCGGTGCCTGCCTGATCGGCTGGGACCGGCCGCACCGCTTCAGCCCCGACGAACGGGCCCTGCTCACCGCCTGCGCGGGCCTCGCCGGGCAGGCCCTGCTGCGCGCCCACGCCTTCGACGCCGAGCACGAACTCGTCGGCATGCTCCAGCGCACCCTGTTGCCGCGCAGGCTGCCCCGGCTGCCCGGCGCGGTCGCCGTCGCCCGGTACCTGCCCACCACCGCCGGACTGGAGGTCGGCGGCGACTGGTACGACGTGATCCCGCTGGCGGACAACCACGTCGCCCTCGTCATCGGGGACGTCCAGGGCCACAACGCGGGCGCCGCCACCCTGATGGGCCAGATGCGCACGGCGCTGCGTGCCTACGCCGCCGAGGGACACACGCCCGACGTGGTCGTCGCGCACGCCAACCGACTCCTCCTGGACATGGAGACCGACCTCTTCGCCACCTGTGCCTACGTCGACGTCGACATGGAGGAGGGCACCGGGTGGTGCGTGCGCGCCGGTCACCTCCAGCCCGTGCTGCGCCACCCGGACGGCACCGCCGAGATCCTCCGGGCCGAGGGCGGGCCCCCGCTCGGCGTGCTCGGCCAGGCCGACTTCCCGATGACCCCGCTGCGGCTGCAGCCCGGCACGGTGATCGCGCTGACCACCGACGGCCTGGTGGAGTCGCCGGGCGCCGACATCGACGCCGGCATGGACCGGCTCGCCGTCCAGCTGGCCGCAGCCGACCCCACCCACCTCGGCCTGGTCGCCGACGCCCTGCTCACCGGCGCCCACCGCGGCGACGACGTCGCCCTGCTGCTGATGCGCTACGACGGCATGGCCGTACGCCCGCTGCGGGAGAGCTGGACGGTGTGGCGGGTGCCGGAGGCGGTCCGGCACGCCCGCCGTTTCACCCGGCGCACCCTGCGGGTGTGGGGCGTCTCGCAGGACACCCTGGACGCGGCCCTGCTGGTGGTCTCCGAACTCGTCACCAACGCGCTCGTGCACACCGACGGCCAGGTCCGTCTCGACCTCAGCCTGGTCAACCACCGCCTGCGACTCGCCGTTGCCGACGCCTCCCCGCGCAGCCCCGTCAAGCCCACCAGCATCGGCTGGGAGGCCACCGGCGGTCGCGGCATCCTCCTGGTGGAGGCGGTGTCGGTGGCCTGGGGTACGGTCCCGGTCAGCGGCGGCAAACAGGTGTGGGCGGACCTCGTCCCCGGCGGCTGACGGCCTGGACCGGCCCGGCTTGCGGCGCCTGATGACGCCAGGACCGGCTCCCACCCGCGGCCCCTGATGACGCCAGGACCGGCTCCCACCCGCGGCGCCTGACGGCCGGGAGCGGCCCGGTGTGCGGCGCCCGATGGTGTCGGACCGGCTCCCACCCGCGGCGCCTGACGGCCGGGAGCGGCCCGGTGTGCGGCGCCCGATGGTGTCGGACCGGCTCCCGCGTGCGGCGCCTGACGGTTTGCGCCGGCCGTGCCCAAGGCGCCTGACGTCCTGGGCTGCCCGCGTCTGCGGTGGCCGACGGCCGTGACCGGCCGCGTCGCGGGGGCTGACCGCCAGGACCGATCAGCCCCCGCCCGCGCCGCCCGACGACCACAGCTGGCCCCGCCTGCAGCAGCTGACGCACCTCCGCCGCACCGCCCCCGGTCAGTGCCGGACCCGCGGCTCGCCGCCCCCGTCGGTGCCGTACCGCGGCTCACCGCCCGTCAGTGCCGTACCCGCGGCCGGCAGCCCCCGTCAGCACCGCACCCCTGGCTCAGTGCCTCGTCGGTGCCGCACCCTCAGCTCACCGGCGTGCCCGCGTCTGACGGCCACACGGGTGCGTTTCGTGCCGGTCGGTGAGGCTTGGGGAGGCGCATCGGGGGAGGGGTGCCTAGGGTCGATTGGTGTGGCACACACCTTCGACGAACTCGTGCAGAAGCAGCGCGCGGCCGACGCGGCCCACGCCACGGTCGAGGAACTGCGGGACGCCTACGGCCCGCCGGCCGAGCGGCGGATGACCGGCGCCCAGTCGGGCACGTACGAAACCGCCCTGCGTGCCTGGCGTGACCTGGCCCGGGACCTCCAGACCGCGCTGAGCGAGTTCGCGAGGGAGACGGGCCGGCCGCGGCCCGACGTGGAGGCCGAGGTGGCCCGTGCGGCGGCGGAGTCCGAGGACGCATGAGCCGTGCCGGCCGCCGCGCCGAGCGGCTCGTCGACGCAGCGGACTCCCGGCTGCCCGTCCTGGAGGGCGGCCCGCTGCTGCGCAAGGCGTTCCCCGACCACTGGTCGTTCCTGCTCGGTGAACTCGCCCTGTACAGCCTGCTGGTGCTGATCGTGACCGGGGTCTGGCTCACCCTGTTCTTCCAGCCGGAGATGCGCGAGGTCGTCTACGCGGGCTCCTTTGTGCCGCTGCAGGGAGTGCGCATGTCCGCCGCCTTCGACTCCACCCTGTACATCAGCTTCGACGTGCGCGGCGGACTGCTGATGAGGCAGACCCACCACTGGGCCGCGCTGGTCTTCGTCGCCGCGATCGGCGCGCACCTGCTGCGGATCTTCTTCACCGGCGCCTTCCGCCGACCGCGCGAGCTGAACTGGACGATCGGGGTGACCCTGTTCGCGGTCTCCCTCGCCGAGGGCTTCGCCGGCTACTCGCTCCCCGACGACCTGCTCTCCGGCACCGGACTGCGCATCGCGCAGGGCATCATGCTCTCGATCCCCGTCGTGGGAACGTACGTGGCGTTCTTCGTCTTCGGCGGACAGTACCCGGGCCACGACATCATCACCCGCCTGTATCCGCTGCACATCCTGCTGCTGCCGGGCCTGCTCGTCGCCCTGGTCGCCGCGCACCTGATCCTCGTCGTCCACCTCAAGCACACGCAGTGGCGCGGACCGGGCCGCACCCAGGGCAACGCCGTCGGCAAGCCGTTCTTCCCGCAGTTCACCGGCTCCTCCGGCGGCCTGGCCGTCATCGTCGCCGGCGTCCTGGTGCTGCTGGCGGGCATCGCCCAGATCAACCCGGTCTGGAACTACGGCCCCTACCGCCCCGACCAGGTCTCCACCGCCTCCCAGCCCGACTGGTACGTCGGCTTCCTGGAGGGTGCGCTGCGGCTGGTCCCGGCGTGGGAGACCGACTTCGCCGGGCACACCCTCATGTGGAACGTCCTCCTCCCGGCGGTCGTCCTGCCCGGCCTGCTGTTCGCCGTGCTGTACGCCTATCCGTTCGTCGAGCAGCGGCTGACAGGGGAGTGGTGGGCCGAGCGGCACCTGTGCGACCGGCCCCGCGAGCGGCCGGTGCGCACCGGCCTCGGCGTGGCGGGCACGGTCTGGTACGGCGTGCTGCTGCTGGCCGGCGGCAACGACGTCATCGCCCAGACCTTCCACGTCTCCGTCAACGCCATCACCTGGGTGCTGCGCGTCGCCTTCGTCGTGGCCCCGGTCCTCGCCTTCCTGGTCGCCCGGTGGCTGTGCCGGGCGCTGACGGCAGCCGAGAACGAGCGGCTGGCCGAGGGCGTGCCCACGGGCGAGATCCGGCAGAGTGTCACCGGCGGTTACGAGACCGATCACGAGCCCGCGGAGACGTTCCGGCCCGGCGCCCCGCGCAGACCGCTCACCGGTGCGCGTACTGGAACACCATCCCGAACACCCCGCGCGCCAGAACGCCCAGGCCGATGAGGAACAGCCACAGTCCGTAGACCACGCCGGTCGCCGTCAGCGCGAAGCCCAGCGCGGTGACGATCGGCCACAGGGACTCGTCGGGGAAGAAGGCCACCGGCCCGGTCGCGTCCGCCACTTCCGCCTCGGTGCGGTCCTGGGCCCGCGTCCCCCGGCGCCGGTACTGGATCAGGCAGAAGAACGCGACCAGTCCCGCCATCGCGCACGCGACGACCAGCGCGACCGTGCCCGTCTCGTCCTGCGACCAGATCCCGTACAGCGCCGCGGACCCGCCGAAGAACGCCGCGACCCCGCCGAACAGCATCGCCTCCGCCTTCACCGGGCCGGCTCCTCTCCGGCCGGGCTCTCGATCTCCGGGTGGTGCAGGTCGAAGGCCGGGGACTCGGAGCGGATCCGGGGCAGCGCCACGAAGTTGTGCCGGGGCGGCGGGCAGGATGTCGCCCACTCCAGGCCGCGCCCCCATCCCCACGGGTCGTCCACGGTCACCTTCCGGCCCTTGGTGGCGGTGCGCCACACGTTGTAGAGGAACGGCAGGGTGGAGACGCCCAGCAGGAACGCGCCCGCCGACGACAGGGTGTTGAGCAGTGTGAAGCCGTCCTCGGGCAGATAGTCCGCGTACCGGCGGGGCATGCCGGCCTCGCCGAGCCAGTGCTGCACCAGGAAGGTGAGCTGGAACGCCGGGAACAGCAGCCAGAAGTGCACCTTGCCCAGCCGCTCGTCCAGCATCCTGCCCGTGAACTTCGGCCACCAGAAGTAGAAGCCGGCGAACATCGCGAACACCACCGTGCCGAACAGCACATAGTGCAGATGCGCCACGATGAAGTAGCTGTCGGTCAGATGGAAGTCGAGCGGCGGGGAGGCGATCAGCACCCCGCTCAGCCCGCCGAGCAGGAACGACACCAGAAAGCCCATCGACCACAGCATCGGGGTCTCGAACGACAGCGAGCCGTGCGTCATCGTGCCGATCCACGCGAAGAACTTGATGCCCGTGGGCACCGCGATCAGGAACGACATGATGGAGAAGAACGGCAGCAGCACCGCGCCGGTGGCGAACATGTGGTGCGCCCACACCACCGCCGACAGCATGGTGATCGCGATCGTGGCCCCGATCATCGGCAGATAGCCGAACAGCGGCTTGCGGGAGAACACCGGGATGATCTCCGAGACGATCCCGAAGAACGGCAGCGCCACGATGTAGACCTCCGGATGCCCGAAGAACCAGAACAGGTGCTGCCACAACAGCGCGCCCCCGTCGGCCGCGTCGAAGACCTGCGCCCCGAACTTGCGGTCCGCCTCCAGCGCCAGCAACGCCGCCGTGAGCACCGGGAACGCCGGCAGGATCAGGATCGAGGTGAACAGCACGTTCCAGGTGAAGATCGGCATCCGGAACATCGTCATGCCCGGCGCCCGCAGGGACAGGATCGTGGCGATGAAGTTCACCGCGGTCAGCGTCGTCGACACACCCGAGACCACCAGGCCCATCGCCCACAGGTCGCCGCCCGCGCCCGGGGAGAAGTAGGCGCTGTTCAGCGGTGCGTAGGCGAACCAGCCGAACGCCGCCGCCCCGCCGGGCACCAGAAAGCCGGAGACCACCATCAGGCCGCCGAACAGGAACATCCAGTACGACAGCGCGTTCAGCCGCGGGAAGGCCAGGTCCGGCGAGCCGATCTGCAGCGGCATGATGGCGTTGGCGAACCCGGCGAACATCGGGGTCGCGAACAGCAGCATCATGATCGTGCCGTGGACCGTGAAGAACTGGTTGTAGCCGTGCTCGCTCAGGAACTGCAGACCCGGCCGGGCGAGTTCCGCGCGCATTCCGAGGGCGAGCAGCCCCGCGAGCAGGAAGAAGCAGAACGCCGTGACCATGTAGAGCCGGCCGATCACCTTGTGGTCGGCGGTGGAGACCCAGCGCAGCAGGGCCCGGCCGGGACGCGGGGCGGGCGCCGTGTACCGCGCGACGACCTCGTGAGTGTCCGACATTTCCGGTAGTTCTGTCATCCCGGATGACGCTACTCCGCGTGACCTTCGGCCTCCCGTGCGCCACGCCCTCACGGCCGGGGTCGTATCCGCCGCTCGGCCGGGTACCCGACGGCCATGAACTCCGCCATGCACACAGCCGCCACGGGCCCCCAGGTGTTCGGGTACGTGCTCATCCTGCTCGCCGGGGTCGTCTGCGTCGCGGGACTGCTCTGGGCCTTCCGGCTCGGCTTCGAGGTGCGCCGGCGCGAACCGGCTCCGCCGCGACCCGACGAGCAGCCCCGCCTGCCACCGACCGGACCCGTCCACGAGACCCGCGAGATGCGCGAACCCGACGAGGTGCCCCGGGCCGCTGACGACAGCGAGCGGCTCACCCCCTACCAGGTCGGCAACATCCGCAGCCGGCGCGCCGCTGACCAGCGGCGCCCGCGCTGGTCGCCCGGTTCCAGCGGATCGTTCGGCGGCGGGGGCGGCGGCCGGACCTGAGCGGGCGCGGCGTTTACGGGAGTGGGGGCACGGGGACCCGGTGACGCACAGATCGCACACGGCCCACACGGGGCCGACCGACCGGTCCCGGCCGGCGCACGACGCAGAAGGAAGATGGACGACGTGATCGCGCATCCCACTGAGAAACCGTCCGTGCCCTACGCCGAGACCGGCTGGGCGAAGGCTCGCAGGCGGCGGAACCGGGGAGTGCGGACCTGTCTCCCGGCCGTCGTGGACCGTGGCTCCGCGCGACGGCTGGGCACCGGCTCGGAGGAGAACATCGTGCGGGGCGAGGACTGAGCAACTACGCCGCCCCATCGTGGGGTTCGAGGTCCCGGACCCGCAGCAGGGCCCGGTGGGTCACTCGCCGCCGCGCGGCCCACTGGCCCGCACGCCGTCAGCCGCTGAACTCCCCTGAGCGCAGCCGCTGGTAGTGGGCTGAGCAGTCCGCGTACGTGGGCAGCAGCCCGGACCGCTCCGCCTCGGCCAGCGAGGGCGCCTCGGCGTCCTTGGGCGACAGCACCGGCTCGATGCCCTGCGGCCAGGCGATGCCCAGCGCCGGGTCGAGCGGGTGCAGGCCGTGCTCGCGCTTCGGGGCGTACCCGGCCGAGCACAGGTACACCACCGTGGCGTCGTCGGTGAGCGCCATGAAGGCGTGCCCGAGGCCCTCGGCGAGGAACACCGCCCGCCGGGTGTCCTCGTCCAGTCGTACGGCCTCCCACTGCGCGTAGGTCGGGGAGCCGATGCGGATGTCCACGACCACGTCGAGGACGGCTCCGCGCGCACAGGTGACGTACTTGGCCTGGCCGGGCGGCACGTCGGCGAAGTGGATGCCGCGCAGCACGCCCCGCCGGGACACCGAGCAGTTGGCCTGGGCGAGGCCGAGGTCGTAGCCGGTGGCCTCACGGAACTCCGTTCCCCGGTACCACTCGTGGAAGCTGCCCCGGTCGTCCGGGAACGCCTGGGGTTCCAGCACCCAGGCGTCACCTATCCCCAGTTGCCGCACGCCGTCATGCCTTCCGTGTCGTCGTGGTCGTCGTCGTGGTCGTCCGCGTTCCCCGTACGCCACCGGGCAGGCGCCGTGCCCTGCGCAGCAGCCGGCGCAGCATACCGGGTGGTGCCGGGGCAGTTTCAGGGTTCGTCCGCGGGAAGGACGAAGTCCGTGCGCCACAGGGCGTTCCGCAGCTCGCGCAGCAGCGAGGCGAAGCAGTCCCAAGCGCCTTTGTCCGCCTGCCGTTGCCCTGTGGCACGGGTGGGCGTGGCCGAATGCCGACCCGGTCCCTCGCGCGGGCGTGCGGGCACCCCGCTCCCGCCGCGAGGGGCCGGGCCGGGCGGTCAGGCGTGGGTCTTGGCGAGCAGTTCCAGGATCTCGGCGGTCGTGCCGCTCTCGCCGAGCCGCGGGAAGATCCGCTCGACGCTGTTCGCGTGCGCCTCGGGGACGGAGTCGGACATCGCGTCGGTGGCCAGGGTGACGTGGTAGCCGTGGGCGTAGGCGTCGCGGGCGGTGGACTCCACGCCGATGCTGGTGGCGATGCCGGTCAGCACGATCTGGGTGATGCCGCGGCGGCGCAGCTGGACGTCCAGGTCGGTGCCGTGGAAGGCGCTCCAGTTGTGCTTGGTGACGCGGAGGTCGCCGGGGTGGCCGGACAGCTCGTCGACGAGGACGTCCCAGCCCTCAGGGAAGGCGAGCCCGCGCGCCTGGTGCTCGGTGCGGCCGGGCACGGCGTCGGCCCAGTCGGGTGCGAAGGAGACCCGGACCAGGACCACGGGCAGTCCCTGCGCGCGGAACGCGTCGGCGAGCTCGGCCGTGCGGGAGACGACGTCCGAGGCCGCGTGCGGCTGGACCGGCATGCCCACGATGCCGTTCTGCAGGTCGATCGCGACGAGGGCGGTACGGGGGTCGAGCGTGGTGAGCGACATGAGTCGGTCAGGCCTTTCCGGTGGTTCGGGGGGTGGAGGTGCCCGGCCGGCCGAGGGAGCGGTCCGGCAGGGTCGTCGCCAGCAGCAGTGCGGAGCCGGCGAGCATGAACAGGGCCAGGCCGTGCAGCCCGGCCGTGTCGGCGCGGTGCGGGTAGAACGCCGCGGTGGCGGCGGACGCGCCCAGCGCGCCGAGGTACATGAAGGTCCGCAGCAGCCCGGCAGCGGAGGCGATCCGCTCCGGATCGGCCTGCCGGTACAGGGCGTTCTGCGCGGCCAGGCCGATCAGGCCCTGCGGGATGCCGAGCAGCGCGCCGACCGCGAGCAGCAGCCACAGCGCGCTGTCGGCGCGCACGAGCAGCAGCAGGGCGCAGCCCGCGACCTGGAGCGCGGAGCCGACGAGCAGCTTGGCTCGCACCGCCTCCCGGCGGCCGGTGAGCGTGGACACGATCAGCGCGGACACCGGCAGCGGCAGCAGGACGAGCCCGGCGGTGGAGGCGCCGAGCCCGCGCCCCTGTTCCAGCCACTGGGTGTAGCCGTACATGAAGGCGTAGGAGGTGGTGTAGGCGAGCAGTTGGCGCAGGTAGGTGGCGAGCAGCGGGCCGTTGCCGCCGAGGACGCGCAGGTCGATGAACGGGTCCGGCACCCGCAGCTCGCGCACCGCGAATCCGGCGGCGGCGACGGCCGACAGCACCGGCAGATACCAGCGGCCGGTGCGCGGCTCCATCAGGAACAGCATGAGCGCGACCAGCAGCAGCGCGAACAACGCCATGCCGGGCACGTCGACGGCCCGCCGCCGGGTATCGGACCGGGGCAGTCGCAGTGTGCCGAGCACCAGGCAGACCGCCGAGAGCGGCACGTTGACGGTGAACACGGCGCGCCAGCCGCCCAGGCCGATCAGCAGGCCGCCGAGCGCGGGCCCGACGACGGCCACCGTCTGGTTGGCGACGGCCAGCGCGGCCAGCACCCCCGCGGGGCTGTCCTGTCCGGTGCGTTCGGCCTCGCGGCGGGTCAGCCGCATGGCCGCCGGGTACGCCGCCGAGGTCCCGAAGCCCAGGAGAACCCGCGCCGCGATCAACGCGCCCAGCGTCGGCGCGAGCGCGCCGAGCAGACCGGCGACGCCGACCAGGGCCGTACCGGCGAGGTAGAGCCGGCGCGGACCGTACATGTCGACGAGGCGGCCGATGACGGGCTGTCCGACGGCCGTGGCCAGATAGAGCGCCGAGACCAGCCAGGCGGTCTCGGCGGGCGGGGCCCCGAAGGCGACGCCGATCGGCACCAGGGCCACGGCGATCATCGAGGAGTTGACCGGGTTGAGGACCGAGCCGAACAGCATCGGCGGGATCAGCCGGCGGTCGAACCCGGCGGGGGCGGGCCGGACGGCCCTGTCGGTGCGTGCGGTGAGCCTCGGTGTCACGGCCGGGACAGCCGTTCCATCAGCTCCAGTGCCGCAAGGACGGTCTGCCGTTCCTCCTCCGTGTAGCGGTCCTGGAAGGCGCGCGCCAGCCACTCCTCGCGGACCTGGCGGTTGCCCTCGATGCGGGCCCGCCCGGCGTCGGTCAGGGTGACCAGCTGGCGGCGGCCGTCCTCGGGGTCGGGGGCACGCCGGATCAGACCGTGCTGGTCCAGCGCGGCCAGTGTGGTCGCCATCGACTGCGGCCGTACGCCCTCGGCGGCGGCGAGCGCGCTGGCCGTGGCGGCGCCGTGCTTGCCGACCAGGGTGAGCGCCGACTCCTGGGACGGGCTGAGGTCGGTGTCCTGCGCGACCTCGCGGATACGGCGCCGCAACCGGCTGAACACCACGCGCAGATCGCGCGCGGCGTGGGCGGCGGAGTCGGAGATGTCAGCCATGCCGCCCACCCTAGGACCGACAGCCGAAACTGTCCAGCCTGGGCTGTTCAGTTTTGCCTGACTGCTTGCCGGGTACTCGCCCGTCCTCGGACAGGGCAGCACGACGGTGAACGCAAGGAGCACAGATGACCCCACCGGACACGTCCGGCCTGGAGGCGGCTCTTCACGCCGAGGTGGACGGCGAGGTCCGCTTCGACGCCGGCAGCCGCGGTGCCTACGCCACGGACGGCTCCAACTACCGGCAGCTCCCCCTGGGCCTCGTCGTCCCCCGCACCGTCGAGGCGGGCGCCCGGGCGCTGTCGGTGTGCGCACGCTTCGACGCCCCCGTCCTCTCAAGGGGCGGCGGCACCAGTCTGGCCGGTCAGTCGACCAACACCGCCGTGGTGATCGACTGGAGCAAGTACTGCACCCGGCTGATCTCCGTGGACCCCGAGCGGCGCACCTGCGTGGTGGAGCCCGGGATCGTCCTCGACGAACTCAACGGCCAACTCGCCTCGCACAAGCTGCAGTTCGGGCCCAAACCCGCCACCCACACCCACTGTGCGCTCGGCGGCATGATCGGCAACAACTCCTGCGGCGCCTCCGCGCAGGCCTACGGCAAGACCGTCGACAACGTCCGGCGCCTGGAGATCCTCACCTACGACGGACAGCGCGCCTGGACCGGCCCCACCCCGCCCGAGGAACGGGCCCGGATCGTCAGCGGCGGCGGCCGGCTCGCCGAGCTCTACGGCGGCCTCGACCGCATCGCCGGCGAGTACCTCGCCGACATCCGCCGCGGCTACCCGAAGATCCCGCGCCGGGTGTCCGGCTACAACCTCGACTCGCTGCTGCCCGAGAACGGTTTCGACGTGGCCAAGGCGCTCGTCGGCAGCGAGGGCACCCTGGTCACCGTCCTGCGCGCCGAACTCGACCTCGTCCCGGTGCCGCCGTACCAGTCGCTGCTGGTCCTCGGCTACGACGACATCTGTTCCGCCGCCGACGACGTGCCGCACCTGCTCGCGCACTGCTCGCCCTCCCAACTGGAGGCGCTGGACGACCGCATGGCGCAGCTGATGCGCGAGGAGGGTGCCTACCTCGACTCGCTCGACGCCCTCCCCGAGGGCGCCAGCTGGCTGATGGTGCAGTACAGCGGCGACAGCCAGGAGGACGTGGACGAGCAGGCCCACGCCCTGCTCCGGGCCATCGGCCGCGACGAGAAGGAGAGCAGCGTCGCCTTCTCCGACGACCCCCGGCGCGAGGAGAAGATGCTCAAGGCCCGCGAGGCCGGACTCGGCGTCACCGCCCGGCCGCCGGACGACCGGGAGACCTGGGAGGGCTGGGAGGACTCCGCCGTACCGCCCGAGCGGCTCGGCGACTATCTGCGCGACCTGAAGGGGCTGTTCGAGGAGTTCGGATACGACCACCCGTCCCTGTACGGCCACTTCGGGCAGGGCTGCGTCCACACCCGCATCCCCTTCGGCCTCCGGACCGCCGACGGCGTGGCGCGCTTCCGCCGTTTCGTGGAACGCGCCGCCGACCTCGTCGCCTCCTACGGCGGCTCCCTGTCCGGCGAGCACGGCGACGGCCAGTCCCGCGGCGAACTGCTCACCCGCATGTTCGGCGAGCGGCTCGTGACCGCCTTCGGCGAGCTGAAGGCCCTCTTCGACCCCCGCGACCGGATGAACCCCGGCAAGGTCGTCCGCCCCAACCCCGTCGACGGGCAACTGCGCCTCGGCCCCGGCTGGCGCCCCGCGACCCCCTCGACCCACTTCGGCTTCCCCGAGGACGAGCACTCCTTCAACCGCGCGGTGATGCGCTGCGTCGGCATCGGCAACTGCCGCAGCCACTCCGGCGGCGTGATGTGCCCCTCCTACCGGGCCACCATGGAGGAGGAGCACTCCACCCGCGGCCGGGCCCGGCTGCTGTTCGAGATGCTCGGCGGACACGCCGACTCCGCGATCGAGGACGGCTGGCGCTCCACCGCCGTACGCGACGCGCTCGACCTGTGCCTGGCCTGCAAGGGCTGCAGGTCCGACTGCCCGACCGGCGTCGACATGGCCACCCTCAAGGCCGAGTTCCTCGCCCACCACTACGAGGGCCGCATGCGTCCCGCCGCCCACTACTCCATGGGCTGGCTCCCGCTCTGGGCCCGGCTCTCCCGCATCGCCCCTTCCCTGGTCAACTCCGCACTGCACGCGCCCGGCCTCGCCCGCGCGGGCAAGCGGCTGGCCGGCGTCGACGGCGCCCGCCCGGCACCGGTGTTCGCCGAGGAGTCCTTCGTCCAGTGGTGGCGGGCCCGAGGACGGGAACAGCCGGACCCGGCCGACCCGCGCACCGTCGTTCTGTGGCCCGACACCTTCAGCACCTACTTCCACCCCGCGATCGCGAAGTCGGCCGTACGGGTCCTCGAGGACGCGGGCTTCCGGGTCGCCGTCCCCACCGAGCCGGTGTGCTGCGGCCTGACCTGGATCTCCACCGGCCAACTCGCCGTCGCCAAGAAGGTGTTGAGCCACACCCTCGCGGTGCTGCGCCCCTACCTGGAGGCGGGCACCCCGGTCATCGGCCTCGAACCCTCGTGCACGGCCGTCTTCCGTGCCGACGCCCCCGAGCTGATGCCCGCCGACCAGGACGTGCGGCGACTGGCCGGACAGGTCCGCACCTTCGCCGAACAACTCGTCCACCACGGCCCCGAGGCCTGGCGGCCACCGCAGCTCGCCCGGGAGGCCACCGTGCAGACCCACTGCCACCAGCACGCCGTCATGAAGTTCGACGCCGACCGCGAACTGATGCGCCGTGCCCACCTGGACGCCGACGTCCTCGACGAGGGCTGCTGCGGACTCGCCGGCAACTTCGGCTTCGAACGCGGCCACCACGGGGTCTCCATGGCCGTCGCCGAACTGGGCGTGCTGCCGTCCGTGCGCGCCGCCGCACCGGACAGCCTGGTCCTCGCCGACGGCTTCAGCTGCCGCACCCAGATCGAGGACGGCGGCACCGGCCGCCGCGCCCTGCACCTCGCTGAGGCCCTGGCGCTCGCTCTCGACGGCAACCTGCCCGGCGACCACCCGGAACGCCTGGCCGACCGCCCACCCGAACCTTCGCGCACGGCCCGCTGGGCGACGACGGCGACCCTCGCCGCACTCGCCACGGGCGGCGCCGTGCTCGGGGCGCGGCGGCGGGCGTGAGGAGGCGAAACGTGAGCGACCGGCCGACCGTCGACGACGTCGACACCGCCGTCTACACCGTGCCCACCGACGCCCCCGAGGCGGACGGCACCCTCGCCTGGGACAGGACCACCCTCGTCCTGGTCACCGTCCGCTCCGGCACCACCACCGGCCTCGGCCACACCTACGCCCCCGCCGCCGGTGCCCACGTCGTCCGCGAACTCCTCGCCGGCACCGTCACCGGCCTGCCGGCCCTCGACGTGCCGCGCGCCAACGAGCGCATGTGCCGGGCGGTGCGCAACGCCGGACTGCCCGGCGTGGCCGCCCAGGCGGTCGCCGCCGTCGACATCGCCCTGTGGGACCTCAAGGCCCGCCTGCTGGACCTCCCCCTCGTCGCCCTGCTCGGCGCCGCCCGCGACGACGTGCCCGTCTACGGCAGCGGCGGCTTCACCACCTACGGCGCCGAGCGCCAGGACCGCCAACTGCGCGGCTGGACCGAGGAGGAGGGCATCCCCCGCGTCAAGATCAAGATCGGCGAGTCGTGGGGCAGCCGCGAGGCCCGTGACCTCGAACGGGTCGCCCGCGCACGGGCGAGCGTCGGCGACACGGCCGAGCTGTACGTCGACGCCAACGGCGGGTACACCGGCGGACAGGCCGGACGCATCGGCGCGGCGCTCGCGGACCGGGGCGTCACCTGGTTCGAGGAACCGGTCTCCTCCGACCACCTGACCCTGCTCGCGGACCTCCGCGGCCGCCTCCCGATGGACGTCACCGCCGGCGAGTACGGCTACACCCTGCCCTACTTCGAGCACATGCTGGCCGCCGGGGCCGTCGACTGCCTCCAGTCGGACGTCACCCGGTGCGGCGGCATCACCGTCTGGCTGCGCGTCGCCGCGCTCGCCCACGCACGCGGGATCGACGTCTCCGGCCACTGCGCACCGCACGCCCACGCGCACGCCGCCGCTGCCGTGCCCAATCTGCGCCACCTCGAGTGGTTCCACGACCACGTCCGCATCGAGCGGCTCCTCTTCGACGGCACCCTCGACCCCGCCGGCGGCAGCATCACGCCGGGCGCCGACGGGGCACCCGGACTGGGGCTGACCCTCGTGGAGGAACGTGCCGCGCCGTACCGCGTGGAGTGAGGCCACCGTGTGAAACCACCGTGCGAGAAAGGGAGATGACCATGCCTTCGACCGTCGTCATCACCGGCGCCAGCGCCGGGATCGGGCGCGCCACCGCCCGACTGTACGGCCGGCGCGGCGCGAACGTCGTCCTGGTCGCGCGCGGCGAGGGCGGCCTGCAGGCGGCGGCGGACGAGGTCGCGGCCCTCGGCGGACGCCCCCTCGTCCGAGCGGCAGACATGACGGACCAGACCCAGGTGGAGGCCGTCGCCGACACCGCGGAGAAGGAGTTCGGCCCGCTCGACGTATGGATCAACTGCGCCTTCGCGACCGTGTTCGCGCCGTTCGACGAGATCACCTCCGAGGAGTTCCGGCGGGTCACCGACGTCACCTACCTCGGCTTCGTCAACGGCACCCGCGCGGCCCTGCGGCGCATGCTGCCCCGCGACCGGGGCACGATCGTGCAGGTCGGCTCGGCTCTCGGGGAGCGGTCGATCCCGCTGCAGTCCGCGTACTGCGGTGCCAAGCACGCCATCAACGGCTTCACCTCCTCGCTGCGCACCGAACTGCTGCACCGCGGCAGCCACGTCCGCGTCACCGTCGTCCAGCTGCCCGCGGTCAACACCCCCCAGTTCGACTGGGTCCGCTCCCGTCTCTCTCGGCACCCCATGCCGGTGCCGCCGATCTACCAGCCCGAGGTCGCCGCCCGGGGCGTGCTGTACGCGGCCGACCACCCGCGCCGCAAGCAGTACTACGTCGGCGCCGGCACCGTGGCCACCATCTGGGCCAACCGGCTCGCCCCGGCCCTGCTCGACCGCTACCTCGCCCGCACCGGCTACGACTCCCAGCAGACCGACCGCATCCCGCCCGCCGGCCTGGACAACCTCTTCGCACCCGTGGACCGGGACCCCGCCGAGGACCAGGGTGCCCACGGCGCCTTCGACGACAGCGCCCACCCCCGCTCCTGGCAGCAGACCCTCGCCCGGCACCCCGCCGCCACGGCCCTCGGCACCGGCGCCGCGGCACTGGGCGCCGTACGCGGGCTGCGCCGTCTGATCTCCCGAGCCGCCTAGGCTGACCGCGTGCGCCTCCTGCTCATGTCCGACACCCATCTGCCCAAGCGCGCCAAACGGCTCCCCGAGCCGCTGCTGGCCGAACTCCCGTGCGCGGACGTCGTGTTCCACGCCGGGGACTGGGTCGACACCGCCACCCTGGACCTGCTGGAGAGCCGCAGCGGCCGGCTCGTCGGGGTCTACGGCAACAACGACGGCCCCCGGCTGCGGGCCCGGCTCCCCGAGGTGGCGTACGCCGAACTGGACGGCCTGCGCTTCGGCGTCGTCCACGAGACCGGCCCCGCCCAGGGCCGCGAGGCCCGCTGCGCCGCCCGCTTCCCCGACCTCGACGTCCTGGTCTTCGGCCACAGCCACGTCCCCTGGGACACCACCGCCGCGACCGGCCTGCGCCTGCTCAACCCCGGCTCACCGACCGACCGCCGCCGCCAGCCCCACTGCACGTACATGACCGCCACCCTCGCCGACGGCACGCTCACCGACGTGACCCTGCACCGTCTGCCACAGCGTCGGGGAGCGTCTGCCATCATCCCTGGATGATCGACAGCTCCGGCACACCCGCCGTCGTACCGGCAGGCCGCATGGCCGGGCAGACGCAGCCCGTCCTGCCACTGACAACCGGTGGCCTCGAACTGCGGCCCTGGAGCGCCGGCGACGCCGGCACGCTGCTCGCCGCCGGGCAGGATCCGGCCATCCGGCAGTGGAACCTGTTCACCGTCGGCGGCCTCGACGAGGCCCGGCAGCGGATCGCGCGCATGCACGAGCGGTGGCGGGCGGAGACCGGCGCCGTGTGGGCCGTGGCCCGGCCCGGCGGCCCGGCCGTCGGGCTCATCGGGCTGAACGACGTCGACCTCGCGGGCGGCACTGCCGAACTCGTCTACTGGCTGCTGCCCGAGGCCCGAGGCGGCGGGGTCGCCGTGGCGGCGGTGCGGCGGCTGGGCCGGTGGGCCCTGGACGACCTCGGCCTGCACCGGCTGCGGCTGTGCCACGCCACGGCCAACCCGGCGTCGTGCCGGGTGGCTATGAGGGCCGGGTACGCGCTGGAGGGCACCCAGCGCAGCGCTCTGCTGCACGCCGACGGATGGCACGACCAGCATCTGCACGCGCGCGTCCAGGGTGACGTCCGAACCGCCGGATGCGCAGCCGTAAATCGGCACAGCCCCGAGCCTCTCGGGGAGTTGCCCCTCACCGGCGCCGGGCAGTGAGCCTCCTTCGCCCGCGTCGCAGCAGCCTTGCCGCCGCCCATGCCAGTACGGCCACCGCGGCCACCATCGCCGCTCGCTCGGCCACCGGCAGGCCGGCCGTGCGCAGGAGGTCGAGCGGCTCCGGCTCGTCCCACGGCTGCGGTGGCTCCTCGGTGGCCGGCGTCGGCTCTGACAGGCGGTCCGCCAGGCAGGACGCGAACTGGCCCACCAGGCGGTCGCCGACCTCCGCCAGCACGCCCCGGCCGAACTGCGCGGGGCGGCCGGTCACCGTGAGGTCGGTCCGCACCGACACCGCCGTGCCGCCGTCGCGTTCGGTCAGGGTGCCGGTGACCGTCGCCCTGGCCGTACCCTGCCCCCGGGTCTCCCGGCCGCTCGCCGTGAGCACCATCCGGTGCGCCGACCCGTCCTGCTCCTCGAAGACCGCCGTGCCCCGATAGGTCACGGTGACCGGGCCGACCCTGACCTTCACCGAGCCGGTCACGGTCTTGCCGTCGTAGTCCTCCACCACCGCGCCCGGCAGACAGGGCGCGACCCGTTCGATGTCGAGGAGTACGTGCCAGGCGTCGTCCACCGGGACGGGGACGGTGAACTCGTGGTGCAGTTCCATGACAGGCTCCTTCCGGAATCGTCAGGCGGCGGGCGGGTGGATGGCTCCGGCGGTGGTGGTCAGGGGCGCGCCGCTGCCGCCCCAGCGCAGCGCGACGATCTCGGCGGCGACGGACACGGCGACCTCCTCGGGCGTACGGGCCCCCAGGTCGAGCCCGAGCGGTGAACGCAGCCTGGACAGCTCGGCCTGCGTCAGGCCGGCCTCCTCGAGGCGTTCGAGTCGCTCCTCGTGGGTCTTCCGGCTGCCCATCGCGCCGACGTAGGCGGCCGGGCGGCGCAGGGCCTCCTGCAGCAGCGGCACGTCGAACTTCGGGTCGTGGGTGAGGACGCAGAGCACGGTGCGGTCGTCGGTGTCCGTGCCGGCGAGATAGCGGTGCGGCCAGTCGACCACGACCTCGACGGCCGCCGGGAACCGTTTGGGTGTGGCGAAGACCGGGCGGGCGTCGCACACGGTGACCCGGTAGCCGAGGAAGTCGCCGATCCGCGCCACGGCCGCCGCGTAGTCGATCGCGCCGAAGACCAGCATGCGCGGCGGCGGGGCGAACGACTGGAGGAACACGGTGACGGCGTCCTCGCGGCGCTCGCCGTGCGGCCCGTAGTGCCGCAGGGCCGAGGCGCCGAGCGCGAGTTCGCCGCGCGCGTCGGCGGTGACGGCGACGTCGAGGCCGCTCGTGCCGAGCGTGCCCGCCGCCCGGTCCGGCCAGACCACGAGCGTGGCGCCGCGCGGCGCCGGTCCGTCCACCACCGTGGCCACGGTCACCGGCTCGCCCCCGGCGACCGACGCGGCGACCGCGCCGAACGCCGGGTCCGACTCCGGGGTCACCGGCCGCACCAGCAGGGTGATCTCGCCGCCGCAGGTCAGCCCGACCGCGAACGCGTCCTCGTCGCTGTAGCCGAAGGTCGCGAGGCGCGCCTCGCCGCTCGCCACGACCTCCTGGGCGAGCTCGAACACCGCGCCCTCCACACAGCCCCCGGACACGCTCCCCACGACCTCGTCCTCCGGGCCCACCGCCATGGCGGCACCGGGGCCGCGCGGCGCGCTGCGGCTGACCGCGACGACCGTGGCCAGCCCGAACGGGATCCCGGCCGCGTGCCAGTGCGCCAGCGCCGGCAGGATGTCACGCACCATCCGCTCCTCTCACCGGGGCCGCGGCGCTCTGCGCACCGCGCACCACCGCCGCCAGCCGCTCCAGCGCCGCCAGGCTGTGCCCCGCGACGAAGGCGTCCACGCTGGGCAGCGCCGCCGCCATCCCCGCCGCCAGCGGCGCGTAACCGGGGCGGGCCTTGCGGGGGTTGGCCCAGACCACCTGGTGGGCCAGGGCGTGCAGCCGCCGCATCTGCTGCCCGAGCAGCTGCGGATCGCCGCGCTCCCAGCCGTCCGAGAGCAGCACGACGATCGCGCCGCGCGCCATCCCGCGCTGCCCCCAGCGGTTCAGGAACTCGCGCACCAGCTCGCCGAGCCGGGTGCCGCCGCGCCAGTCGGGCACGGCCGCCGCGACGGCCGCCATCGCCAGGTCGGGGTCCCGGTGCGAGAGTTCGCGGGTCACCCGGGTCAGCCGGGTGCCGACGGTGAACACCTCCGTGCGGCCCGCGCGCACCGCCGCGTGCGCGAACCGCAGCAGCGCGTCGGCGTACGGCGCCATCGAGCCGCTCACGTCGACGAGCAGCACCACTCGGCGGGGCCGCTCCACGCGCGCGTGCCGGCGCAGCCGGGCCGGTTCCCCGCCCTGCCGCAGCAACTCCCGTACGGTGCGCCGCGGGTCGACCTCGCCGCGCCGGGCGGGCCTGCGCCGCGCCGAGCGACGCGCCTGCCCCTCCAGGGCGAACGCGGCGAGCAGACGGCGCAGTTGGGCCCGATCGGCCGGGCCCAGCGCGGCGAAGTCGCGGTGCCGCAGCACCTCGGCCGAGCTGGCGAGCGCGGCGACCGGTGGACCCGGCGGCTCCCCCTCGCCCGGCGTACGAGGGCCGGTGGGCGCCTCCCGGGCGACGAGCCGCAGCCGGGGCGGGGGAGCGGCACGCACCGGCCGACGGGGCTGCTCGCCGGCGCCGCCGAAGTACGCGGCGAAGACCCGCTCGTACCGCTCCAGGTCGTCGTGCCCGCCGCACAGCGTCGCCCGCCCCGCCCAGTACACGTCCGCCCGCACCCCCGGCCGCAGGGCGGCCACGGCCCGCAGGAAGGCGTGCAGCCGCTCGGTACTCGCCCCGACACCGGCCGCCCGCAACGCCCGCACAAAACCGACCAGCACGGCGTCCGCACCGAGGCGTCCGGCGTCTGTCCCGAGGTGGCCCGGTCCGGTCCTCGGATGTTCGGCGTCTGTCCCGAGCCTCTCGGCGTCCGGGCTGCGGTGTCCGGGGTGGGTGCCGGAATGTTCGGTATCCGTCCCGAGGGGCTCGGCGCTTGTTCCGAGGTGTTCGGCGCTCGCCGCGAGGCGTTCGGCGTCCGCTCCTGGGCGTTCGGCGTCTGCCGGGCGCTCGTCGCCGCTCGCCGCGAGCCGTGCGCTGTCCGGCCCGCGGGATTCCGGGCCCGTCCTGGGCCGTTCGGTTTGCGTCCCCGGCCGTTCGGCGTCGCTTTCGTGCCGTACGGCGTCCGCTCCCCGCGGACGGCCTGTCCCGTTACCGGTCGTGCCCACGGCCGTCACCCGCCCCGGGCCGCGAGGACCGCCGCGAGATCGAGCCCCCGTGCCCGGTCCGTGTCCTCCCGGTACTTCAGCACCGAGCCCAGCGTCGCCACCGCCAGCTCGGCGTCCACCTCGCTCGCCCCCAGCGCGTCCAGGGCCTCGGCCCAGTCGAGGGTCTCGGCCACCCCGGGCGGTTTGAGGAGGTCGGCGCCCCGCAGTGCCTGCACCAGAGCCGTGACCTGCTCGGCCAGCCGTGCCGACACCCGAGGCAGCCGACGGCGCACGATGGCGAGTTCGCGGGCGAAGGAGGGATGGTCGAACCAGTGGTACAGGCACCGGCGTTTCAGCGCGTCGTGCACCTCGCGGGTGCGGTTCGAGGTCAGCACGGCGACCGGAGGGTGCTCGGCGCGCAGCGTGCCCAGCTCCGGGATGGTCACCGAGTACTCGGACAACAGCTCCAGCAGGAACGCCTCGAACTCGTCGTCGGCCCGGTCGATCTCGTCCACCAGCAGCACCGACGGCTGGGTCTGGAGGGCCTGCAGCAGCGGCCGGGCGATGAGGAACCGGCGGTCGTACAGCTCGCCCTCCAGCCGGTCCGCGTCCGTGATCCCGGCCGCCTCGGCGGCCCGCAGGTGCAGCAGCTGGCGCGGGAAGTCCCAGTCGTACAGGGCCTGTGATGCGTCGATGCCCTCGTGGCACTGCAGTCGGATCAGCGGCGCGCCGAGCGCCCCGGCGAGGGCGGAGGCGAGCGCGGTCTTGCCCACGCCCGCGTCGCCCTCGCAGAACAGCGGCCGGTGCAGCCTCAAGGCCAGGAAACAGGTGACGGCCAGCCCTTCGTCGACGAGGTACCCCGTCTCCTCCAGGCGGGCCCGCACCTGCTCCGGGTCGTCCATCCGGGTGATCGGCGCTCACCCCATTCCGGTGGCGGTCAGCACCGCCCGCCTGGTCAGCACCCGTGCCAGGTGCTGCCGGTACTCGGGCGAGGCGGACAGATCCTGTGCCGGCCGGGTCCCCTCCGCGGCCGCCTCGGTGGCCCGGGCCACGGCCTCCGGGCCGTCGGCACCGGCCAGCGCCTCCTCGGCCGCGGTCGCCCTGAGCGGCGTCGCCCCCATGTTGGTCAGCCCGACGCGTGCCTCGGCGATCCGCCCGTCGTCGCGCCGTACCAGCGCCGCGACGCCGACGATGGCCCAGGACTGGGCGACCGGGTGGAACTTCTCGTAGTGGAAGTCCCAGCCGTCCGACTTCGGGATCCGCACCTCCAGCAGCAGTTCGTCGTCCGCGAGCGCCGACTGCAGGTAGTCCACGAAGAACTCGCGCGCGGCGACGGCACGGCGCCCGGCGGGACCGGCCACGACCAGTTCGGCGTCCAGGGCGAGGGCCACGGCGGGCAGGTCTCCGGCCGGGTCGGCGTGGGCGAGCGAGCCGCCGAGGGTGCCCCGGTGCCGGACGGCCGGGTCGGCCACCGTGGCCGTCGCCTCCGCCAGCAGCCCGGCGTGCCGGCGCACCAGCGGGTCGTGCACCACCTGGTGGTGCGTGGTCATCGCGCCGATGACGAGCGTGTCACCGTCCTCGCGGACCCCGCGCAGCTCGGGGATCCGGCCGACGTCCACGAGCAGTTCCGGGAAGGCCAGTCGCAGCCGCAGCAGCGGTAGCAGGCTCTGCCCGCCGGCCAGCACCTTGGCCTCGTCGCCCGCGTCGGCGAGCGCGCGTACCGCCTCGTCGACGCTGTCCGGACGGGTGTACTCGAACGCGGGGGGAATCATGCCGGACCCTCCTCACCCGGCTGGCCGTACTGACCGAGCTCGCCCGACCGGGCCGCCTGGCCGGACTGCCCGGACCGGGCCGGACCCGTCCCGCCGGTCCCGCCGGCCGCGCCGGACCGCGCCTCCTGGATCGCCTGCCACACCCGGTGCGGCGAACACGGCATCCGCACGTCCCGCACCCCGAGCGGCCTGAGCGCGTCCACGACGGCGTTGACCACGGCGGGTGTCGACGCGATCGTCCCCGCCTCGCCCACGCCCTTGACACCGAGGGCGTTCGAGGCCGCCGGTGTCTCCGTCCGGTCGGTCACGAAGTCGGGCAGATCGGCCGCCGACGGCACGAGGTAGTCGGCCAGGGTGCCGGACAGGAGGTTGCCGTCGTCGTCGTACACGGCCTCCTCGTACAGCGCCTGCGCGATGCCCTGCGCGAGCCCGCCGTGCACCTGGCCCTCGACGATCATCGGGTTGACGACCCGGCCGACGTCGTCGACGCAGACGTACGACCTGATGCGCGTCCGCCCGGTCTCCGTGTCCACCTCGACCGCGCACAGGTGGGTGCCGTGCGGGTAGGAGAAGTTCTCCGGGTCCACGACGTGCTCGGCGTTGATCGTGGGCTCGACGCCGTCGGGCAGGTCGTGGTTGGTGAACGTCTCGAAGGCGATCTCCTGGATGGTCCTACGTGCTTCCGGCGAGCCCTTCACGGAGAAGACCCCGTCGCTGAACTCCAGGTCCTGCTCGCTCGCCTCCAGCAGATGGGCGGCGACCTTCCGCGCCTTCTCGACGACCGTCTTCGCGGCCCGGTGCACGGCCTCGCCGCCGACGGCCAGCGACCGCGAGCCGTAGGTGTCCATGCCCTGCGGGGCCGCCCTGGTGTCGCCGTGCACCACCTCGACGTCCTCGAAGGGCACGCCGAGCACGTCGGCCGCGATCTGGCTCCAGCAGGTCTCGTGGCCCTGCCCGTGCGGGCTGGTGCCGGTGACGACCTCGACCTTGCCGGTGGGCAGCATGCGGATGCTCGCCGCCTCCCAGCCGCCGGCGCCGTACCTGAGGTCGCGGAGCACCCGGCTCGGCGCGAGCCCGCACATCTCGGTGTACGTCGACACGCCGATGCCGAGCCGTACCGGGTCGCCGCGCTCGTTGCGCTTGTGCTGTTCGGCGCGCAGGTCGTCGTAGCCGAACAGGGCGAGCGCCTTGTCGGTGGCCGCCTCGTAGTTGCCGCTGTCGTAGGTCAGTCCGGCGATCGAGGTGTACGGGAACTCCTCGTGCCGGATCCAGTTCCGGCGTCGCAACTGCACCGGATCCAGGCCGAGTTCGGCGGCCAGCTCGTCCATGATCCGCTCGATGGCGAAGGTCGCCTCGGGGCGCCCGGCACCGCGGTAGGCGTCGGTGGGCGTGCGGGTGGTGAACACCCCGGTGCAGGTGAACTCGTAGGCGTCCATCTTGTAGATCCCCGGGTACATGAAGGCGCCGAGGATCGGGATGCCGGGGGTGACGAGCATCAGGTAGGCGCCCATGTCGGCGAGCAGGTCGACCTTCAGGCCGAGCAGGACGCCCTCGCGGGTGGCGGCGATCTCGACGTCCTGGATCATGCCGCGGCCGTGGTGGGTGGCGAGCGCGCCCTCGGAGCGGGACTCGGTCCACTTCACCGGCCGGCCGAGCTTGCGGGCGAGCGCGAGCGCGAGGGCCTCCTCGCCGTACACCTGGAGTTTGGAGCCGAAGCCGCCGCCGACGTCCGGGGCGATCACCCGCAGCTTGTGTTCGGGGATGCCGGTGACCGTGGACAGCATGATCCGCAGGATGTGCGGGATCTGGGTCGCCGAATGGACGGTGTACTCGCCGGAGGCGGCGATCGGGGTGACGACGACCGCGCGCGGCTCCATGGCGTTGGGGATCAGCCGCTGCTGGTGGTAGCGGCGCTTGAGCGTCACCTCGGCGCGGTCCCGCACCGCCGCGAAGCTCTCGCCGGTGGCGAGCGGCCAGGTGTAGCAGCGGTTGGTGCCCTTGTCGGTGTGGACCAACGGGGCGCCCTCCGCCAGCGCGGCCTCCAGGTCGAGGACCGGGGGCAGCGGGTCGTAGTCGACCTCGATCGCCTCCAGGGCGTCGGCGGCCGCGTACCGGTCGCGGGCCACCACGACCGCCACCGGGTCGCCCGCGTAGCGGACCTCGTCGACGGCGACCGGCGGGTGGTCGGGCAGCACGATGTCCTCGGTCACCGGCCAGGCGCAGGGCAGCGAGCCCAGCCCCTCGGCGAGGTCGGCGCCGCTGAACGCCGCGACGACATTGGGGTATTCGAGGGCGGGGGAGACGTCGACGCGGGTGACGCGGGCGTGGGCCATCGGGCTGCGCAGGATCGCCAGGTGCAGCAGTCCGGCCACCTGGATGTTGTCGGTCCAGTTGGTCTGGCCGGTGATCAGCCGGGCGTCCTCCTTGCGCAGCCGGCGGCGCCCGACCTCGCGTTCGACGGCCTGGTCGGTCATGCCGTGACCTCCTCGGCAGGCTGATGGGCCGGTTGCCCGGACGCGGCGAGCACCGCGCGGACGATGTTCTGGTAACCGGTGCAGCGGCAGAGGTTGCCCTCCAGGGCCTGCCGGACCTCGTCCGCCTCGGGGTGGGGGTTCTCGCGCAGCAGGTCGCGCGCCGCCATGATCATGCCCGGGGTGCAGTAGCCGCACTGGAGACCGTGCTGTTCGTGGAAGGCGCGCTGCAGCGCCGTCCACTCGCCGTCCTTCGCCAGCCCCTGGACCGTCGTCACCGCGCAGCCGTCCGCCTGGACGGCGAGCACCGAGCAGCTCTTCACGCTGGTTCCGTCCAGGTCGACCGTGCAGGCGCCGCAGTTGGAGGTGTCGCAGCCGATCGGGGTGCCGGTGAGGCCGAGACGGTCGCGCAGGTAGTGGGCCAGGAGGAGACGGGGTTCCACTTCGTCCTCGTACGTCGTGCCGTCCACGTTCACCGAGATGTGGGTCATGGGCCCTCCAGACCGTGCGGGAGAGGGTTTTCAGCCAGGGATTTTGGGCCGCCGGACGTGATGTACGTCACCCTACGACCGCACCCTGGTCACGGCGAGTGCTGCGACGGGCATTTGTTGAGCGTTAATCCATTGCCGCCGGGGCAGCGGTCGGTCGGCGGGCCGGATCCGCCGACGCCGGGTGTGGGGCGAGGTGCCGATACTGGTGCGGCGGGCCCGGCTGCCGGTGGTCGGCCGCGGGGCCGGCTGCGGACGGTCGTGCGCGCGGTCCGGCCACCGATGGCCGGGTACGCGGTCCGGGCGCGGGGGACTGCGCGGAGGGGCGGGCCTCCGGTGTCCGGGTTACGGGCGTGGTGACCCACGGCCGTGGGGGCGGGGACCTCCGTGTCCCTCTGCGGCGGGGCGCAGAAGAAGGTGATCCAGGCGACCCTCGCCGAGGGGTGCGGCCTGGACGTCTGCTTCCGCGAGACGACGATCCTGTGCATCGAGCGGCCGGTCGGCACCGGTCACGCGGTGGAGTCCGACAAGAAGGACCCCAGCCTGTTCCTGGCCACCGTCGGTCTGCGCGTCGAGCCCGGGCCGCCCGGCTCCGGTGTGGAGTTCCGCCTGGAGGCGGAGCTGGGCTCGATGCCGTACGCCTTCTTCAAGGCCGTCGAGGGCACCGTCCGCGAGACCCCTGGCCAGGGGCTGCACGGCCGGCAGGTCCCGGGCCGCTCGATCATCATGACCCACTCCGGCTACTCGTCCCGCCAGAGCCACGCCCACCAGGGGCTCGACAAGAGCATGTCGAGCACGGGTTACGGCTTCCAGGGCCTGACCCCGACGGCCCAGGCGGAGGCGCTGCGCCGGGCCGGCATCCGGGGCGGGGCGCCGTGCCGGCCGTGCGGGTGCACGAGCTGGAGCAGCGGCTGCCCGGGCTCACCGGGGCGAGGGGGGGCTGGGGACGGCCTTCGGCCACTACGCGCCGGTCACCCGCGGCCCGGTCCCGGAGCGGCCGCGCACCGACCACGGCCCGCTGAACCGGAAGGAGTGCCTGTGCAACCTGACACGGCGGTCGGGGGGCTGATCAACCTGGCTGACTGATAGTCAACTTACTGGAGAGTCAGAAGGTATTGACGCCGCCCGGACCCGACCGGACTGTGGTGGGCATGCCGAATATCCGGGTGCGTCTGCTGGTTGTTCTGGTCGTCCTCTGCGGATTCCTGACGGTGGCGGGCCGCCCGCCCGCCACCGCCGCCACCCCAGCCCTCCCCGCCGACTCCCTCTGGTTCGACGGCGCCCCGCTCACGGTGCAGGGCGGCCGCTTCACCGACGGCCAGGGGCGCGAGATCGTCCTGCGCGGCTACAACGTCTCCGGCGAGACCAAGCTGGAGGAGAACGGCGGGCTGCCCTTCGCCTCGGTGGCCGACGCCGGGAAGTCCGCGACGGCGCTGCGCGCCCTCGGCGGCGCGAACACCGTACGGTTCCTGCTCTCCTGGGCCCACGCCGAACCCGTGCGCGGTCAGGCCGACACCGGCTACCTGGCCGCGGTCACCGAGCAGATGCGCGCCTTCCTGGACGCGGGCATCCGCGTCTTCCCCGACTTCCACCAGGACCTGTACTCCCGCCACCTGTTCGACGGCGGCAGCTGGTACACGGGCGACGGTGCCCCCAAGTGGGCGGTGCAGGCGGGGAGTTACCCGGCCGAGTCCTGTGGCATCTGCCTCTTCTGGGGTCAGAACATCACCCAGAACGCCGCCGTGCAGCAAGCTCAGTACGACTTCTGGCACAACGCCTACGGCCTCCAGGACGCCTTCCTCGCCACCGCGCAGACCACCATGGCCTACCTCCGGCAGCACCTGAACGCCGACGAGTTCGCGGGCGTCGCGGGACTCGACCCGTACAACGAGCCCTACGCGGGCCGTTACGACTCCGGGAAGACCTCCCGCACCTGGGAGAAGGACCTGCTGTGGCCCTTCTACGAGAGGTTCCGCGCCCGCATGGACGCCGCCGGCTGGCAGGACAAGCCCGCCTTCGTGGAGCCCAACCTCTTCTGGAACGCCAACATCTCCACCCAGAAGCAGGAGGGCGGCCTGCTGGACGCGGGCACACTCGGCCCGGGTTATGTCTTCAACACCCACTTCTACGACCAGAAGGCCATCTCCGGCATCCTCATGTGGGGAAAGGCAGCCGACGGCCAGTACGCCTCCGACTTCGCCACCGTGCGCGACCGCGCCGCGGCCGCCGGGACCGCGGCCGTGGTCGGCGAGTTCGGCCACCCGCTGTCCGGGACGGTCTCCGACAAGGCGCCGACCGTCCTGAAGGCCATGTACCAGGCCCTCGACTCCCGTGTCCCGGGCGCGAGTTGGTGGACGAAGCCGGCCGCGTCCGGCCCGGTGCTCTCCGGCACCCAGTGGCAGTGGGACCTCTACAACGGCCGGCACCACGAGCTGATGAACGGCAACCCCGGCAAGGTGCTCACCTCCGGCGACGCCTGGAACGACGAGGACCTCTCCGCCGTACGCCTGGACGACTCCGGGAACGTCACCCTGCGTCAGGACGCCCGCCTGCTGGACCGCCTCTACCCGAGTGCCACGGCCGGCACGGCCCTCGCGTTCACCTACGAGGACCGTTCCCGCGACGGCTCCACCACCCTCACCTGGAACCCGGTGCCGTCCGCACTGCCCAACGTGGCGAAGCTGGTGGGCTCCGGCCGGTACGGGCTGCTGGTGTGGCGCTCCGGCGACGGCGGCGCACCCACCGAACTGCATCTGCCGGCATCCTTTTCCACCGCGTCCACCACCGTCGTCTCCGACCTGGGCACGGCGTACGCGCCGCCCGCCTACACCGGCGCCGCCACCCCGGTCGCCGTCGCCCCCGAGCCGGGCGGCACCGGCAGCCGGCGCCTGCTGCTCAGCGACACGGACTCCGGCGCCCTGCACTACGCGCTGGTGACCAACGGGGCCACGGCGCCCTCGGCGGGCCTGCTGGCCGCGGCGAAGTCCGAGCTGGCCGCGTGGGCGGCGGCGCACTTCTGAGCTGCCGGGCAGGAGCCGTACGGCCCCCGGGAGGAGTGGGGTCACCCCGGGGGCCGTACGGCGCTCAACTCCCGGACGGACCGGTCCAGTCTGCCTGGACGTGTCCCAGCCGGACGCGTTGCGGATGGTCGCCCACCGGCACGGACAGCACCTTCTGGCCGGTGGCGAAGTCGATGGCCGTGACCTGGTCGGCGCCGGCCTCGGAGATGACGCAGTCCTTGCCGTCGCCGCTCACGGTCGCCCAGTAGGGCGTGGAGGCGGTGATCAGCGGGCCGACGTCGAACGAGGCCCGGTCGACCACGGTGGCGTAGTTGTCCATCGTCCCGGCGACGCACAGCTTGGTGCCCTCGGGGTTCATCGAGATGCCGTGGTGGCGCGAGTCCAGCAGCCAGGTGGTGCGGTCCGGGTTGGTCGCGGGGTTCTCCGGCAGCGTCTTCACCCGGGTGATCCTGTCGGCGGCGACGTCGTACTCCAGGAAGCCGTTGAAGAACGACACCTGGAAGTACAGCTTGGACCAGTCGGGGGTGAAGGCGGCGGGCCGGACGGCGTCGGAGAAGTCCTTCAGGCCGATCGCGTCCAGCCGCTGCCGCATGTCGATCGTCCTGACCTGCTTGAACGTGGTCGCGTCGACGACGGTGATGTGCCGGTCGCCCTTGGTCCAGTCCCAGCCCGGGGCGTCGAGGGAGGTGGTCACCTCGCCGATGGACATGTTCCAGATGTACTTGCCGCCGTTCGTGAAGAAGTTCTCGTGCGGCTTGTCGCCGGTGCCGAACTCGCCCAGTTCCCTACCGGTGTCGATGTCGAGCACCTGCACCTTGTTCGCGGTGGACGCCGAGACGGCGACGCGGGTGCCGTCGGGTGAGACCGCCATGTGGTCGGCGCGGTAACCGGCGACCGGGAAGCGCCAGTTGATCCTGTCGGTGGCCAGGTCGACGGAGACGACGTCGGCGAAGCTGGGCCGGGAGACGACCACGGACTTTCCGTCGGGCGTGGAGTACATGTCGTCCGCGTACTGGTCGTGTCCCTCGCCGACCTCGTTGCGGATGGACGTGTAGTAGATCCACTTGATCGGGTCGGCGTTGATCTCGGCCAGTCGCTCCGCCTTGTCGGGGACGACGTTGATCCGGCCGATCTTCGCGAAGTCGCCGGAGGACTTGATGACATCGGCGGTGCCGTCCCAGTTGTTGCCGACGAACAGCACCTCGCGCAGACCGTCGGAGGTGCCGCTCGCGGCGGAGGCGGCGGTCGCCGGGCCGGCGACGGTCAGGACGAGGGCGGCGACCACGGAGCACAGGTGCCTGGTTCTGGAGGCAGGCATGACTGCTCTCTTTCCTCGGGGGGATGTGCGGAGAATCTGAACACGGGCGCATTCACAGTGAACTTACTGAAAAGTAAGGAACGAACGGCCTTCGCGACAAGATGTGTGCACGACAAGATTGGGTGGCCGGTGGGCGGACGGAGGGGGAAAGGTGACGGGCAGGCTCAGGGCGCCGACGGGCCGCTACGGCGGCAGGTCCGCCGAGGAACGGCAGGCCGAGCGGCGACGACGTTTCCTGGACGCGGCCCTGGAGCTGTTCGGCGGCGCACCCGGCTACCGGGGCGCGACGGTCGCCGCGCTGAGCCAGGCCGCCGGCCTGTCGACCCGTCAGTTCTACGAGGGGTTCCGCACCCTGGAGGACGTCCTGGCCGCGCTGCACCTCCAGGTCAACGACTGGGCCGAGCAGGCGGTGCTGGACGCCCTCGCCACGGCGGACGGGGTGCCGCTGGCCGAGCGCGCCGGCGTGCTCTTCCGGGCCTACGCCCGCGACGTCACCTCCGACCCGCGCCGCATCCGCATCACCTTCGTGGAGATCGTCGGCGTCAGCCCCCGCCTGGAGGAGCAGCGGCTGGCCCGCCGGGCCCGCTGGATCGACCTCATCCGCGCGGAGGCGGACGCGGCCGTGGCGCGCGGGGAGGCGGCGCCCCGCGACTACCGCCTCGCCGCGACGGCCTTCGTCGGCAGCGTCAACGGCCTCCTGCACGACTGGAGCGCCGGCTGGGTGGACGCCACGCTGGACGAGGTGGTGGACGAGCTGGTCCGGCTGCTGCTCTGCATCCTGCGCCCGGAGGGCTGGCGGCCCCGGCCCGCGTGACACGGGCGCTGCCCGGATTGTCGGCCCAGGTCGGCACGGATCCGATCGGTTCGGCGCGCGGTATCGGCCGGGAACTGGTCTGCTGGTGCCGGGGGGCGAAGCCGTGCCCGGACGGCAGGACACACCGCCGGACCCAGGAGAGTGTGATGAGTACCTATCGAGTCGCGCAGGTGACGAGTGCGGGCGGCCCGTTCCAACTGGCCGAACGGGAGGTGCCCGAGCCGGGGCCCGGCCAGGTGCGGATCGCCGTCGAGGCGTGCGGCATCTGCCACAGCGACACCATGTTCGTGAACGCCGCCGTGCCGGGCCTGACGTTCCCGGTCGTCGCCGGGCACGAGATCGCCGGCCGTGTCGAGGCGCTCGGCGAGGGCACGCAGGACTGGGGCTACCAGGCCGGCGACCGGGTCGCGGTCGGCTGGTTCGGCGGCTCTTGCGGCCACTGCCCGTCCTGCCGGCGGGGCGACTTCATCGTGTGCGCCAGCCTGAAGGTCCCCGGCTGGGCCTACGACGGAGGCTTCGCGGAGCAGGTGATCGCGCCCGTCGACGCCCTGGCCCGGATCCCGGACGCGCTGGCGGCGAGCGACGCCGGGCCCATGGCCTGCGCCGGTGTGACCACGTACAACGGGCTGCGGCGCAGCTCCGCCCGGCCCGGGGACCTGGTCGCGGTGCTGGGCCTGGGCGGCCTCGGGCACCTCGGGGTGCAGTACGCGGCGGCGATGGGCTTCGAGACCGTGGCGATCGCCCGGGGCGCCGAGAAGGCCGACTTCGCCAAGCGGCTGGGCGCCCACCACTACGTCGACAGCACCTCCGGCACCCCGGTCGCCGAGGCCCTGCAGTCCCTCGGCGGCGCGAGCGTCGTACTGGCCACCGCCGGGAGCTCCGAGGCCATCACGGCCACCGTGGACGGCCTCGCACCGCGCGGTGAACTCGTGGCCATCGGTGCGGACCCCGAGGCGATGGGCATCAGCCCACTCCAGCTGATCATGGGCGCCCGGATCGTGCGCGGCCACCCGTCCGGCACCTCGCAGGACGTGCAGGACACCATGGAGTTCAGCGCCCTGAACGGCATCCGCCCCACGACCGAGACCGTGCCGCTGGACGACGTGGGCGCGGCCTACCAGAAGATGCTCTCCGGCAAGGCGCGCTTCCGGATGGTCCTCACCAACGCCTGATCCCTGCGGGCCGGCTCCGGCCGGCTTGTCAGCCGCCCAGCCGGTCGAGTGCCGCGAGCACCGGCGCGGCGCCGTCCTCGTCGCGGATGCGGGCGCCCAGACAGCGCGCCCGCGCCCGGTACCCCGGCTCCCGGGTGGCCCGCACCAGGGCCGAGGCCAGCGCGTCCACGGTGAGACGGCGCAGCGGTACGACGTCCGGGGCGACCCCCAGCGCGACCAGCCGGGCGGACCAGAACCCCGCGTCGAACTGGACCGGCACCGGCACGGCCGGCACCCCGGCGTGCAGCCCTGCCGCGGTCGTCCCCGCGCCCGCGTGATGGACCACCGCGGCCATCCTCGGGAACAGCAGCGCGTGCGGCACCTCGTCGATGGTCAGCATGTCGTCCCCCGCGGCCGCGAGCCCGCCCCAGCCGCGCTGGATCACCCCGCGCAGCCCGGCCCGCCGCAGCGCCGCGACCACCTGGGCGCTGAGCCGGGCCGCGTCCGGCACGGTGGCGCTGCCCAGCCCGACGAAGACCGGCGCCGGGCCCGCGTCGAGGAACCTCCCTACTTTGTCGGGGAGTCGTTCCTCCGTGGCGTACGGCCACCAGTAGCCGCTCACGGTGAGGCCGGCCCGCCAGTCCCGGGGCCTGGGCACCACCAGGGGGCTGAAGCCGTGGTACACCGGCCACTGCCGCCGCTCGCGGGCCCGCCGCGCCGTGCCGGTGCGCACCGGGGGCAGCCCGAGCCGGGCGCGCACCCCGGGAACGGTGGCCGCGAAGACGTGTTCCACGGCCACGCTCACACCGTGTCCGGCGAGCCGGTTGGCCGCAGGGCCCCAGCGGCCGCCCCCGAGCGCGGGAGGCGCGAACTCGCCTGTGGCGGCGAGGGGTTGCAGATAGACGCCCATGCTCGGTACCCGCAGCCCCTCGGCGATCGCGTGCCCGAGCGGAGCCAGCGAGGCGGACAGCAGCAGCACCTCGGCGTCCTGGGCCGCCGTCAGCAGATCCTCGGTCATCCGCCCCACCAGCCGCCGCGCCAGGTCCACCACCCGCAGCAGCTTCCCGGCACCACTGGCACTGCGGTGCAGGCCCCGGCCGCGCGGGGACTCCAGCTCCGCCCGGGGATCGACCGGCAACGCGTGGAACCGAACGCCGGAGCCCGCCACCAGCGGCTCGAAGCAGGCGTGGGTGACCAGGGTGACCTCGTGTCCGGCCCGGGCGAGCCGGTGCCCCAGTCCGGTGTAGGGGGCCACGTCGCCCCGGGAGCCCGCCGACATGATCGCAACACGCACGACGGCCAGTATGGCGGGGCAACGCCGGTCTGAGCTCCAACGCCCCGCATTTTCGGGCGACTTCACCCCTGCCGGATCCGTTGACTTCACCCCCGGGCGGCTCTACGGTCGGCCCGCAGATGTTCGATAAACCGATCCTCATTCGAAATATCGACCAGTGGTTGTCCGTCCCGCACGCGGAGGAGCCGATGTACCCCCCACCCGGTCTTGTCAGACGCTGCAGAGCCGTCGCCGTACGCGCCCTCGTCCTCGCCCTCACCGCGGCCGCCGCGCTCCTGTTCGCCGAGCCGGTCCCGGCCCATGCGGCGACGCCCCGCCAAGTGGCCGTCCCGGCCGCGCCGATGGGCTGGGCCTCCTGGAACAGCTTCGCCGCGAAGATCGACTACGACGTCATCAAGCAGCAGACCGACGCGTTCGTCGCCGCCGGACTCCCCGACGCCGGATACCGGTACGTCAACATCGACGAGGGCTGGTGGCAGGGCACCCGCGACAGCGACGGCAACATCACCGTCGACACCGGTGAATGGCCCGGCGGAATGAGCGCCATCGCCGACTACATCCACAGCAAGGGCCTCAAGGCCGGCATCTACACCGACGCAGGCAGGAACGGCTGCGGCTACTACTACCCGACGGGCCGACCGGCCGCCCCGAACACCGGCAGCGAGGGCCACTACGACCAGGACATGCTGCAGTTCTCCAAGTGGGGCTTCGACTTCGTCAAGGTCGACTGGTGCGGCGGCGACGCCGAAGGACTGGACGCGGCGACGACATACAAGGCGATCAGCTCGGCCGTCGCCAAGGCCGCCCGGGCCACCGGTCGCCCGCTCACCCTCTCCGTGTGCAACTGGGGCAAGCAGAACCCGTGGAACTGGGCGCCGGGCCTCGCCCCGATGTGGCGCACCAGCACGGACATCATCTACTACGGCAACTCGCCCTCGCAGACGAACATGTTGTCCAACTTCGACCAGGCCCTGCATCCGGCCTCCCAGCACACCGGTTACTACAACGACCCCGACATGCTGATGGTCGGCATGCCCGGCTTCACCGCCGCGCAGAACCGCACCCACATGGCCCTGTGGGCGATCTCCGGCGCCCCCCTGCTGGCCGGCAACGACCTCACCGCAATGTCCGGCGAGACCGCCGCGATCCTGAAGAACCCCGAGGTCGTCGCCGTCGACCAGGACCCGCGCGGCCTGCAGGGCGTCAAGGTCGCCGAGGACACCACCGGCCTCCAGGTCTACGGCAAGGTGCTCGCCGGCACCGGCAACCGGGCCGTGGTCCTGCTCAACCGCACCTCCGCCGCGCAGAACGTCACCGTCCGCTGGCCCGACCTGGGCCTCACCGGGGCCACGGCCGGCGTGCGGGACCTGTGGGCGCGGAAGGACGTGGGGTCGTACGCCACGAGCTACACCACCGGCGTTCCCGCGGGCGGCTCGGTGCTGCTCAAGGTCAGCGGCACGGAGGCGCCGAGCAGCGGCTACAGCGCCACGTCCACCGGCACGTACACCGGCGTCAGCGCCGCGAGCACCGGCCTGGGCGTCGTCGACATCGCCTACACCAACACGGCCGCCACGCCCGTCACCGCGACCCTCCGGGTGGACGGCCAGACCCCGACGACGGTCTCCTTCCCGCCCGCCGGCTCCACCCAGGGCACGGTCTCGGTCCAGGTGCACCTCACCAAGGGAGCCGCCAACTCCCTCACCTTCAGCGGCGGTCCGGCCCTGGGCGGCATCACGGTCCACCCGGTACCCGGCACCGACGGCACCCTCCTCGTCGGCAGACAGTCCGGCCGGTGCGCCGACGTCTACGACAACACCCTCACCAACGGCACCCAGGCCGAACTGTGGGACTGCAACGGCGGCGCCAACCAGGCCTGGACGTACACCTCCCGCAAGGAACTCGTCGTGTACGGCGAGAAGTGTCTCGACGCCTACAACCTGGGCACCACCAACGGCACCAAGGCCGTGATCTGGGACTGCAACGGCCAGGACAACCAGAAGTGGACGGTGAACGCCGACGGCACGATCACCAACGTCCACGCCGGCCTGTGCCTGGACGCGTACAACGCCGGTACCGGCAACGGCACGTCGCTGGTGCTGTGGAGCTGCAACGCCGGCGACAACCAGAAGTGGTTGCGGACCTGATCCGCGGCGGCCCTACGCGGCGGCGGACACCGCCAGCAGGCCCGCCGCCGCGAGCACCGCACCCCCCAGCAGCGCGCATGCCAGCAGGCGCTGCCGCAGCACCCGGTAGCGTCCCTCGTACGTCTGCCGCAGTTCCTCGGCGCGGTCGGCGGTGCGCTGCCACGAACGGCGGGACAGTGTCAGGTACTCCGCCTCGAACTCCCGCTCCAGCTCCTCCCGTTGGGCATCGGTGAGCCAGCCCAGCCGGGACGCGGTGCGCTCGGCCGCCGTGCGGCCCTCCTGCCGTGCGGCGGCGAGCAGCAGATGGCCCTCGATCTCCCGGACGAGGGCCCGCTCCTCCCGTGCCGTCATCGCGCGCTCAACTCCCTTTGCGCGTCTGATATTTCGGGGTGGTGCAGATCGAAGGCGGGGGACTCGCTGCGGATGCGGGGCAAGGTGAGGAAGTTGTGCCGGGGCGGCGGGCAGGAGGTCGCCCACTCCAGCGAACGGCCGTAGCCCCACGGGTCGTCGCTCTCGACCCGCTCGCCGTACTTGGCCGTCTTCCAGACGTTGTAGAAGAACGGGAGCACGGAGGAGCCGAGCAGGAACGAGAAGATCGTCGACACCGTGTTGAGGGTGGTGAGCCCCTCGGCCGCGAGATAGTCGGGAATCCGGCGTTGCATTCCGTTCGTGCCCAGCCAGTGCTGGACCAGGAAGGTGCCGTGGAAACCGATGAACAGCGTCCAGAAGGTGATCTTTCCGAGGCGTTCGTCCAGCATCTTGCCGGTCCACTTCGGCCACCAGAAGTGGAAGCCGGAGAACATCGCGAAGACGACCGTGCCGAAGATGACGTAGTGGAAGTGGGCCACCACGAAATAGGAGTCGGAGGTGGCGAAGTCGATCGGCGGCGAGGCGAGCATGACGCCGGTCAGGCCGCCGAAGACGAACGTGACGAGGAATCCCATCACCCAGAGCATCGGGGTCTCGAAGGACAGACTGCCCTTCCACATCGTGCCGATCCAGTTGAAGAACTTCACGCCGGTCGGTACGGCGATCAGGAACGTCATGAAGGAGAAGAACGGCAGCAGCACACCACCGGTGACGTACATGTGGTGGGCCCACACGGTCACGGACAGACCGGCGATCGCGATGGTCGCGGCGACCAGACCCATGTAGCCGAACATCGGCTTGCGGGAGAACACCGGGATCACTTCGGAGATGATGCCGAAGAACGGTAGCGCGATGATGTACACCTCTGGATGGCCGAAGAACCAGAAGAGGTGTTGCCACAGTAGTGCGCCGCCGTTGGTGGCGTCGAAGACATGGGCACCGAACTTGCGGTCCGCCTCCAGGGCGAACAGCGCGGCCGCCAGGACCGGGAAGGCCAGCAGGACCAGGACCGCGGTGAGCAGCACGTTCCACACGAAGATCGGCATGCGGAACATGGTCATGCCCGGGGCACGCATGCAGATGATCGTGGTGATGAAGTTGACCGAGCCGAGGATGGTGCCGAAGCCGGAGAAGGCCAGACCCATGATCCACATGTCGGCGCCGACACCCGGGCTGCGGACGGCGTCCGACAGCGGGGAGTAGGCGAACCAGCCGAAGTCGGCCGCGCCCTGCGGGGTGATGAAGCCGCCCACCGCGACGAGCGAGCCGAACAGGTAGAGCCAGTAGGCGAACATGTTCAGCCGGGGGAACGCCACGTCGGGCGCGCCGATCTGCAGCGGCATGATCCAGTTCGTGAAGCCGGCGAACAGCGGCGTCGCGAACATCAGCAGCATGATCGTGCCGTGCATCGTGAACGCCTGGTTGAACTGCTCGTTCGACATGATCTGCAGGCCCGGACGGGCCAGCTCGGCGCGCATGAGCAGCGCCATCACGCCACCGATCAGGAAGAACGCGAACGCTGTGACCAAATAGAGCGTTCCGATCGTCTTGTGATCGGTCGTCGTCAGCCACCGTACGGCGCGGATGCCCCTGAAATCTCTGATGCTCTTCACGCCCCGCCTGTGTCCGCAGCCGCCCCACCGGTCACACTCGGACGACGCGAGAAGCATCACGGAGGAAGGGTGTGACGATCCGGGCGGTGCCGGACACGAACGGAACATGAGCAACGACGAGATCTTCGCCGCTGCCTATCGCGAGCACTACTGGGCGGTCAGCCGCTATGTCGCGCGGCGACTGCCCGGACGGGCCGACGAGGTGGAGGAAGTGGTGGCGGAGGTGTTCACGGTCGCCTGGCGGCGCCGGCGCGATCTGCCGGAAGCGCCGCTGCCCTGGCTGTACGGGGTGGCCCGCAACTGCCTGGCCAACGCGGTACGCGGCTACGGGCGCCGGCGCCGGCTGGTGGACCGGCTGGGCAACGACGAGGCCGCGCACGGCCGGCACATCGTGGACAGCCCGGACGCGGAGACGCCGGGTGCATGGGTGCACGAAGCCCTGGACCGGCTCTCCCCGGCCGACCAGGAGGTGCTGCGCCTCGCGGCCTGGGAGGAACTCGACGCCGCGCAGATCGCGGTCGCCCTCGGCTGCGGCAGACGCGCGGCGACGATGCGCCTGCACCGCGCCCGCCGCCGACTGCGTGCCGAGATCGACCGGCTGCGCCAGGCACCGCCGCCGAGGCCGGCACTGCCCGAACAGCGCGCGTGTCGCCCGGCGTCGGAGGGCGTGGCGTTTCCTGATCACCCCGTGCGTTCCGGGGTGTCGGAGGGCGAGTCGCATCTCCAGCGGTGCGCGCGTCCGGGTGCCCCGGAGGGTGGCTCGGATCCTGAGCGGTACGCGTGTTCCGCGGCGTCGGAGGACGTGCGGCGTGCCGAGCAGCGTGCGTGTCCTGGGGCCCCGGACGGTGAGTCGCATCCCGAGCAGTGCGTGTGTCCCGCGGCGCCGGAGGACGTGCCGCTCCCCGATCGCGCCGTGGCTTTCGAGGCGTCGGACGGTGGGTCGCTCGCCGGGCGTCGGCCGGGCCCTGGCGCACCGGCGGACGCGTCACACCGTCCGACGCAAAGGACGCCCCCCGTGACGCCGACGACCGCCTCGGCGTCGACGGAGGCGGGCGGGGAAGACGCGCCGTCGGCCTTTACGTCCGGTGCCGGCGATGACACACCCGCCGGGCAGCGCGCACCCGGTCGGGGCTCGTCCTGTTCCGCCTCCGCCACCCCCGTCGGCGTACCCCCGCGCAAGGACCCCCGCCATGACTGACGAACTCGACCTCCTGCGCCGTGCCAACCCGGTGCCGGCCCACGGCCCTTACTTCGGCGACGGTCCGCTCGACCACGGAGCCGAGCGGCGGCTGGAGCTGCTGCTCGGCGAGGACGAACGCCGGCCCGTCCGGCTCCGCACTCCGCGCCCCCGGCTGTGGTGGGGCCTCGCCACCACCGCCGTCGTGCTGGCCACCACGCTCACCGCGCTGCTCGGCGGCCCGGGCACTCCGCCCGCCGTGGCCGCGCCCCGCCCGCTGGCCGTCCGCGCCCACTCCACGGCCGTACCGCTGGACCGGATGGCCGAACTGGCCGCCGCGGCCGCCGCGGGCGGTTCGCCCGGCCTGCGCAGGGGGACCCATGTGCAGGCCTGGAGCCTCGGCATGAGCGACGAAGGGCCGCCGGTGACCCTTCCCGAGGAGCGCGTGGTGCGGTGGAACGCCGACGACAGCCACACCGAGCTCGTCGTGGCGACCGACCCGCGCCACCCGGGCCGCCCGGTCGTCAGCGACGAGGGCGGCGCGCCGCGCACGGTGGCGGACGGACAGGTGCTCAGCCGGACCACCTACCCGCCCAGCTGGAGCGACGCCCCGCCCGAGGCGCGCCCCCCGCACGCGCCGGCCGCCCTGCGGGCCTACCTCGCCGAGACGGCCCGCACCGGCACCGGTTCCCTGACCACGCCCGAACTCCTCGACGCAGTACAGGAGTTGCTGGACCACTGGACGCTCGGTGCCCGGGAGTCCGCCGCGCTGGTCCGGATCCTCGCGGATGCCAAGGGCCTGCGACCGGCCGGGCAGGTGACGGACCGGCTCGGGCGGCCGGGGGAGGCGTACACGTACGACACCCCCGGCGTCCGGCGCTTGCTGATCCTCGAACCGCGCACCGCCGCAGTCCTCGGCCTCGAGACCACCTACACCCGGGACGACCCCCGGTACGGGGTGAAGACCGGGGACGTGATGGAGTACAGCGCCTGGATGCGCTGACGCCTGTGGACCGCGCCGGTGCGCCTTAGGCGCCGAGCTGCCGGGCGGCGGCCTCGACGGTCTGCTCCAGCAGCGTGGCGATCGTCATGGGGCCGACACCGCCCGGCACCGGCGTGATCAGCGAGGCCCGCTCCACGGCGGAGTCGAAGTCGACGTCGCCGGCGTTCCCCGGGTTGTAGCCGGCGTCGATCACGACCGCGCCGGGCTTGATGTCCTGCCCGCGGATCAGCCGCGGCCGGCCCACGGCAGCGATCACGACGTCCGCCTCTCGGACCGCCGCCGGCAGATCCGCCGTGCGCGAGTGGCAGTACGTCACGGTCGCGTCCTGGGCCAGCAGCAGCATGCCCACCGGCTTACCGAGGATCGCGCTGCGGCCCACGACCACGGCCCGCTTGCCTGCCGGGTCCACGCCGTACTCGTCCAGCAGCCGCAGGATGCCGCCGGGCGTGCAGGACACGAAGCCCGGCAGGCCGAAGCTCATCGTGGCGAAGGAGGCGGAGGTGACGCCGTCGACGTCCTTCTCCGGCGCGATCGCCTCGAACGCGGCGCGCTCGTCGATGTGGTCGCCGACCGGGTGCTGGAGCAGGATGCCGTGCACCGCCGGGTCGGCCGACAACTCCCGCAACACGCCCACCAGTTCAGCGGCGGTCGTCGTGGCGGGCAGGGCCACGTGCCGGGAGGCGATGCCGGCCTTGCGGCAGCGGTTCTGCTTCATGCGGACGTAGGTCACGGACGCCGGGTCCTCGCCGACCAGGACGGTCGCGAGACACGGTGCGGTGCCGGTCCGCCCGGTGAGGTCCGCGGCCTTCTTCGCGGTGTCCTCGGCGATACGGCGGGCGAGGGCGGTGCCGTCCATGAGACGGGCCTGGGTCATGCTGCACACTCCTGGGCTCGGTCGACTCTCTCGCCCAGGCGCGCGGCATCCACCACGGACCGCTCCCCGGTGGTACTCCACCTCAGCGCCGGTCACGGCCCGGTTACAGGGTAACCGGGCACGCGTACGACCCTCAGTCACCGTCCGCGGAGGCAGTCGGCACGGGGTCGGCCCCGGCGAGAAACGCGGTCGCCCCCGCATGCAGCCGCTCGGCGCCGATGGACCGTGCCCAGCGGGCCAGCTCCGTGGCCAGCGCCGTGGCGCCCGCCTCGTCGCCCGTGTCCCGGGCCAGCGTCGCCAGCAGCAGGTGCTGGGAGAGGGTGCCGGGCACCGCACCGGCCCGGGCCCCCAGCGCGGCGGCCCGGCGCCAGCGCTCCAGGGCCCGCTCGAGCGCGCCGTGGTCGTGGTCGTGCCCCCCGAGGTGCCGCAGCGCCTCGCGGGCCAGCAGATCGTCCGCGCCGCCCTCCCCGGCCCGCAGTGCCTGGGCGTAGTGCCCGGCGGCGGTCGCGGCGTCGGCGAAGTGGTTGTCCGCGATCAGCCCGCGGTACATCGCCGCCCAGCCCCGGCGCACCTCGTCGGGCGCGTCGTCGTAGAGGTCCCGCGCCCGGTCGCGCAGGGTGGCGAGCGCCTCGGGGTCCTTGCCCTCCGGGCCCTGGCGCGGGGTGCCGGCCACGTGGAGCAGCTGGGCGTAGGCGTGTCTGAGGCGGAGGAAGCCGGTGTCCCAGTCGCCGTCCGGGAACTCCCGTTCGGCGGCCTCGATCCGCGCGGCCGCGGTGTCCGTCCCGGCGAACCAGTCCCGCTCCAGGGCGACTTCGGCATGCGCCCGGGCGATCCGCGCGCAGTCGGCGGGATCCCCTGCGGTCACCGAGTCGAGCAGCGAAGCGGCGCGCTCCCAGCGGCCGGCGGTGCTCAACTCCTTTGCAGCGCACAGGAGTTGCTCGACTTCGACGAAAGCGTGTGCGGCATGTGTCATGCGCGGCAAATTAGTCAGGTGAAAAATGATCCACAAGAAAACTACTGCGGGAGGCAGACGGTGCAGGATTCGGTGGACCGCCACGTGGCCGTCTGGGCACGCGAGCTGGAGTGGCTGGACCCGGTGCGGGAGGCCATCGCCGCCCGGCTGACGCTCCTGGCCCGGCACACCTCCCAGGCCCGCCGGGCGGTGCTGGACGCCGACGGCCTGAAGTACTGGCAGTACAAGGTGCTGTTGATGCTGCGCAGGTCCGGGCCGCCGTACGAGTGCAGTCCCTCGGGGCTGGCCGAGCGGCTGGGCCTGACCCGGGGCGCGCTCTCGGCCCGGCTGGGGCCGATCGAGGACGCCGGGCTGATCACGCGTACGCAGGAGAAGGGTGACCGCCGGCGCGTGCGGGTCCGGCTCACCGAGGCCGGCCATGCCGCGTTCGAAGCACACGCGGCAGCGGAGGACTCGGGCGAAGGTGCGCTGCTCTCAGCGCTGACCGAAGCAGAACGACGCACACTGGCGGACCTGCTGCGCAAGCTGGTCCTGGCCGTCGAGGGCGAGCCCGGGGCATCCGCCCCAGGCTTGCCCGCGCCGAGAAGGTCCAGGTCAGCCGAGAGGTGACCCGGACCCTCGCGTAGCTCCTTCCGGCGCCCGCCATGCCGGGGTGTGCCTACTCGTCCCAGGCCTGGATGATCAGTTGGTCGGCTATCTTGCCGTCGCGCAACGTGACCATCGACTCGGCGAGGACGCGGGTGCCGTCCCCGTACTGGCAGGACTCACTGAACGCGGCATGATCGCCCTGCACGACGCACCGGTCCAGCTTGTGTGTCATGTCGCGGCTGTAGATGTCGTCCAGCAGCTCGGCGATCTGACCCCGGCCGCGCAGGACCGTGGGGTGGCTGGGCTGGTTGTTGCGGTCGACGATACGGATCTCCGCGTCGTCGGCGTAGAGCGACAGAAGGGTGTTCCCCGTGTTCCCTTCTATTCCCCGGCGCAGTGTCTCGATGTCGAAGGCGGAACCTGTCGCGGTGCCCATGGGTGACCTCCTTCGGGCGCCCGCGGCCCGGCGGGGCGCGGACCGCCCGGACGCCCACCCTTCGAGACTCCCCCGGCCCGGCGGCCACGGCAAGCGCAGACGGCGGGCTCCGCCAACGGGTGAGCGCGGGCCGCCGTCCGTGTCCCGGCCCTCAGCGCCGTACGGCCCCGGAGCCGGCGCCCGGCCCCGACCGCAGCACCGCCCAGTCGCGGGACAGCGCGAAAGCCGAGGCCGTACCGCCCGGGAGGCAGTCCGGGAGACAGTCCGGGAGCAGGCGGGTGAGCCGGTCGCCCGGACCCAGTTCCAGCCAGGTGCGCACTCCGTCGCGGTGCAGCAGGCCGACCGCCTCGGCGAACCGCAGCGGTGCGCGCTGCAGCCAGAACTCCGGCTCGGCGGTCTCCGCGCCCACGGGACGGGCGGTGACGTCCGACACCAGGGGCAGGCGCGGCGCGCACGGGTGGAGCGTGGCGAGGGTACGGCCGTAGGCGTCGAGGACGTCGTCCAGGCGCGCGGAGTGCGGCTCGGAGTCCGCCCGGCCGTCCAGGAGCCGGGCCAGGGTGCCGACCGCGTGGCAGGCGTCCGCCAGCGAGAAGACGCCCGCGGCATACGCGGCGGCCATCCGCCCGGCCGCCTGCCCGAACACCACGTCCGGCAGGACACCCCAGCCGCGCAGCAACCGGTACTGTGCCGCCTGGAGCGCGAACACCGCGGGCCCGGCGAACGACTCCCGCTCCAGCAGCGCAGCCGTACGCGTGCCGTCGTGCGCGAACATCACGGATTTCAGCGGGAGTTCGAGATACGGATCGAGGCGCCCGCAGATGTCGTCCAGCGCATCGGCGAACTCCGGGAAGGCGTCACGGAGTTCGCGTCCTGTTCCGGGCCGCGGCGCGGCGCCGGCCGAGAAAAGGAATGCGATGCGTCCATTGCGGGCTTCGACGGGCATGCCCCCATTGAGGCACGCCCGGATCGATGCACACACCAGGCGAACTCATGCACCCTGCAAAAAGATTGTCATCATGGAATGATGTTATTCGGTCAAATTCTTACCGAAGAGCGGATCGTTTCCAACGAATGAGCCCGCTGTTCTCGGCATGAGCGCCCGGCGCTGCCGAATGGGGGCGTCCGGCGCGGACCGATTCGCCCGGCGGCCGGAAAGATCCACGATCACGGCCGTGGTCCGCCCGCTACCGGCCGGTCGCGCATAGGGTCGGCGGCGAAGGCATTCGAGGAAGGGGCCAGACCATGGCGCAGGAAGTGCGCGGCGTGATTGCACCGGGGAAGGACGAGCCCGTACGGATCGAGACGATCGTGGTGCCGGACCCGGGGCCCGGCGAGGCCGTGGTGCGCGTCCAGGCCTGCGGCGTCTGCCATACCGACCTGCACTACAAGCAGGGCGGCATCTCGGACGGCTTCCCCTTCCTCCTCGGCCATGAGGCCGCCGGTGTCGTGGAGTCGGTCGGCGAGGGCGTGAGCGATGTCGCGCCCGGCGACTTCGTCGTCCTCAACTGGCGTGCCGTGTGCGGCAACTGCCGGGCCTGTCTGCGCGGCAGGCCCTGGTACTGCTTCGACACGCACAACGCGAAGCAGAAGATGACCCTGACCGACGGTACGGAGCTCTCGCCGGCGCTGGGCATCGGCGCCTTCGCCGAGAAGACGCTCGTCGCCGCCGGCCAGTGCACCAAGGTCGACCCGGCCGTCTCCCCGGCGGTCGCCGGCCTGCTGGGCTGCGGGGTCATGGCCGGTATCGGCGCCGCGATCAACACGGGCGGCGTCGGGCGGGGCGACTCGGTCGCCGTCATCGGGTGCGGCGGGGTCGGCGACGCGGCCGTCGCCGGGGCGAACCTCGCAGGCGCGGCGAAGATCATCGCCGTGGACATCGACGGCCGCAAGCTGGACAAGGCCCGCACCCTGGGCGCCACCCACACCGTCAACTCCAAGGAGACCGACCCGGTCGCGGCGATCCGCGAGCTGACCGGCGGCTTCGGCGCCGACGTCGTCATCGAGGCGGTCGGCCGCCCGGAGACGTACCAGCAGGCCTTCTACGCCCGCGACCTCGCCGGCACCGTCGTCCTCGTCGGCGTCCCCACCCCCGAGATGAAGCTCGAACTGCCCCTGCTGGACGTCTTCGGCCGCGGCGGCGCCCTGAAGTCGTCCTGGTACGGCGACTGCCTGCCCTCCCGTGACTTCCCGATGCTCATCGACCTGCACCTGCAGGGGCGGCTGCCGCTCGACGCGTTCGTCACGGAGACCATCCAGCTCGACGAGGTGGAGAAGGCGTTCGAGCGGATGCACCACGGCGACGTGCTGCGGTCCGTGGTGGTGTTCCGATGACCGTACGCATCGAACGCCTCGTCACCACCGGGCAGTTCACGCTCGACGGCGGCACCTGGGACGTCGAGAACAACGTGTGGATCGTCGGCGACGAGCGGGAGGTGATCGTCATCGACGCAGCCCACGACGCCGAGGCCATCGCCCGCGCCGTCGACGACCGGCGCCTGATCGCCATCGTGTGCACGCACGCCCACAACGACCACGTCAACGCCGCACCGGCACTCGCCGACCGCACCGGCGCCACCATCTGGCTGCACCCCGACGACCTGCCGCTGTGGAAGACGACCCACCCGCATCGCGACCCCGACCGGCACCTCCTGGACGGCCAGGTCATCGAGGCCGCCGGCGCCGACCTGACCGTGATCCACACCCCGGGCCACGCCCCCGGCGCCGTCTGCTTGTACGACCCCGCGCTCGGCACCGTCTTCACCGGGGACACCCTGTTCCGGGGCGGCCCGGGCGCCACCGGACGCACGTACTCGCACTTCCCGACGATCATCGACTCCATCCGCGACAAGCTCCTCACCCTCCCGCCGGAGACCAAGGTCCTCACCGGCCACGGCGACCCCACCACCATCGGCGCCGAGGCACCGCACCTGGAGGAGTGGATCAGGCGCGGACACTGAGCCCGCGCCGGCAACCCCGACAGAAGATGTCCGGCTTTCCCGTGACAGTGGACGGCGACAGCAGTCGCACCGCAGTCGCAAGCGCACGGGAGGCCGGACATGTCAGGACCGCTGCAGGACAAGGTGGCGCTGGTCGCGGGGGCGACCCGGGGCGCCGGGCGGGGCACCGCCGTGGAACTCGGCGCGGCCGGCGCCACCGTCTACGTGACCGGCCGCAGCACCCGTGAGCACCGCTCGGAGTACGACCGCCCCGAGACCATCGAGGACACCGCCGACCTCGTCACCGCGGCCGGCGGACACGGCATCGCCGTCACCGCCGACCATCTGGAACAGTCCGCCGTACGCGCCCTGGCGGAGCGCATCGACCGCGAACAGGGCCGCCTCGACATCCTCGTCAACGACATCTGGGGCGGCGAGAAGCTCTTCGAGTGGGACACCCCGGTCTGGGAGCACGACCTTGCGGGCGGGCTCAAACTGCTCCGGCTCGCGGTCGAGACACACGCGGTCACCAGCCACTTCGCGCTGCCGCTCCTGCTGCGGCACCCCGGCGGCCTCGTCGTGGAGATGACCGACGGCACCGCCGACTACAACCGCGACACCTACCGCGTGAACTTCTTCTACGACCTCGCCAAGGCCTCCGTGCTGCGGATGGCCTTCGCGCTGGGCCACGAACTCGGCCCGCGCGGCGCCACCGCGCTCGCCCTGACCCCGGGCTGGCTGCGCTCGGAGCTGATGCTCGACGCGTACGGCATCCGCGAGGACAACTGGCGCGAAGCCCTCGACCGCGAACCGCACTTCGCCATCTCCGAGACCCCGCGCTATGTCGGCCGCGCCGTCGCCGCCCTGGCCGCCGACCCCGACGTGGCCCGCTTCAACGGGCAGTCGCTCTCCAGCGGCGGACTCGCCCGGGAGTACGGCTTCACCGACCTCGACGGCAGCCGCCCCGACGCCTGGCGGTACCTGGTCGAGGTGCAGGACGCGGGCAAGCCGGCCGACGTCACCGGATACCGGTGACCGCGCCCCCGCTGGGCCGTACGGTCACCGCATGACCGATCACACCCGCTTCGCAGGACACGGAGTTCTCGTCACGGGCGCGGCCCGCGGTATCGGCGCCGCCGTCGCCAGGAGGCTCGCCGAGGAGGGCGGACGGATCCTGGTCACCGACCGGGACCTGCCCGAGGCCGAGCGTACCGCCGCCTCCATGCGCCGACAGGGCCTTGCAGTCGAGGCGTTGGCGTGCGACATCGGCGACCGCGCCTCGGTGGAGGCGGCCGTCGGCCACGCCGTTGCCGCGTTCGGCTCGCTCGACGTGCTGGTCAACTGCGCCGCCCACTGCACCCCGGACGCCCCCTTCTTCGAGGACGAGTCCGACGAGACGTGGGCGCTCGACCTCGACGTCACCCTCACCGGCGCCTACCGCTGCTGCCGCGCCGCCCTGCCGCATCTCGCCGCCTCCGGACGCGGGGCGATCGTCAGCATCGGTTCCGTCAACGGGATGCAGGACTTCGGCAACCACGCCTACAGCGCCGCCAAGGCCGGCCTCGGCTCGCTCACCCGCACCCTCGCCGGGCATGCGGGGGCCCGGGGCGTGCGGGCCAACCTCGTGGTGCCGGGCACGGTCCGCACCTCGGCGTGGCAGGGGCGCGAGGACGAACTCGACGCGCTCCGCCCGTTCTATCCGCTCGGCCGGGTCGGCGAGCCGGAGGACGTCGCCGCCGCGGTCGCCTTCCTCGCCTCCCGCGACGCCGCGTGGATCACCGGCACCACGCTGGTGGTCGACGGCGGGCTCACCGCGGTGAACACCGGCTTCCACACGGTCGTACGGCGCCCCGGGGCCGGCCGGGCCGAGCCCTCCGGGGAGCCGGCGCCCTGAGCCCTCAGCCCGAGGCCGCAGCCAGCGCCTGAAGCACCCGCTCGGTGTCGGCCTCGGTGGTGCGCCAGTTGCTGAACGCGGCCCGCAGCCCGGGCACCCCGCCGTACACGGTCGGTGTCACATACGCCTCCCCGGATGCGGCGACCGCCCGGGCCAGCGCGTCCACCCGCTCCTGCGTGGGGTCCTCGGCGAGGGTGAAGCAGACGACGTTCAGCCGGACCGGTGCCAGCAGGCGCAGGCCCGGCAGCGCGTCGATGCCCGCGCCGAGCCGGCGCGCCAGGGCCACGTTCCGCTCGACGATCTCCCGGTGCCCGGCGCGTCCGTAGGCCACCAGCGAGAACCACGCGGGCAGCGCGCGCAGCCGCCGGGAGTTCTCCGGGGTCAGATGCACGAAGTCGGGCTCGCCGACGGGCAGCCCCAGATAGGGGGAGGCGTTGTGGAACACCCTCACCTGAAGGTCACGCCGACGCGTGAACTGCACGGCCGCGTCGTAGGGGACGTTGAGCCACTTGTGCAGGTCCACACAGACCGAGTCGGCCGCGTCGAGACCGTCGACCAGCGCGGCGTACTCGGGGGAGAGCGCCGCGAAACCGCCGAACGCGGCATCGACGTGCAGCCAGAAGTCGTAACCCTCCTTCAGCGCGGCGATCGCGCGTAGATCGTCGAAGTCGACGGTGTTCACGGTGCCCGCGTTCGCCACGACGACCGCCGGGCCTTCCAGCCGGGCCAGCTCCGCCTCCAGCGCGGCCACGTCCACCGCCTCCCGGTTGCCGGGCAGCAACGGCACCCGCCGCAGCCGGTCCCGGCCGAGTCCCAGCACCGACATCGCCTTGGCCACGCTGGAGTGCGGGCTGCCGGAGAGCACCTCGACCGGGCCGAGCGCCGCCGCGCCCTTGCGCGAGACGTCCACGCCGAGCCGCTCGCCGAGCCACTCCCGGCCGATCGCCAGCCCGACCGTGTTGGACGCGGTCGCCCCCGTCACGAACGCGCCGCTGTGCGCCTCGCCCAGCCCGAACATCCCGCGCAGCCAGGCCAGCGTCTCCCGCTCCAGCTCCTGGGCCCACGAACCGCCCGCCCCGGACAGGTTCTGGTCGAACGCCGACGTCAGCCAGTCACCGGCGACCGACGCCGGGGTCGCGCCACCGGTGACGAAGCCCAGGTAGCGGGGACCGGCGGAGCCGGAGAAGCCGGGCGCCCACCGCTCGGCGAACTGCGCCAGAGCCGCTTCTGCGCCCGCGCCCTCCTCCGGAAGCGGAGTACGTGTGGGGGCCTTTCCAGGAGCGGCAACCGGTCGCTCCGTGACTCCCACCGCTTCACGGGTGGCGAAGTCACGCGCGGACTGGAGCAGTTCGGGGAGCCGGGAGAGGTCGTCGGCGAGGGTGGGGTGCATGTGCCGCAGCGTAGAGGGGCGGGGAAGCCGTGGGCCCGGTCCAATTCCGGGGAACTGGACTGGACGGTGGTGGCGATGAGCGCCCCGAAGGGGCGCGGGGAACCGTGCGACCAGCCACCACGCACCCGCACACGACAACGACCGAACCTGCCATGGCGCTCACCCGCCCCCGCCCGTCCCCTCCCGCAGCCGCCCCAGAAGGACTCGCGCCGCCGGCAGCATCGGCCCCTCCGCCCGCCAAGCCAGGGCCACCCTGCCGCGTGCCCGCGGGTCCTGCAGAGGCAGGACGGTGAGGCCCGGCCGGGGGCCGAGACCAGGCAGGACGGCGACCCCGAGCCCGCGAGCCGCCAGCCGGCCCAACGCGTCCGGCGTCGCCGCCTCGAACGCGATCCGCGGCCGGAAACCCGCCTCGGCGCACAGCCGTTCCACCACACCGCGCATCCCGGTTCCGCGCGGCAGGCCGATCACCCGGTGCCCGCGCAGCGCCGCCGGCGGAACGGCAGCGCAGCCGTCGTACTCGGCGAACAGGGGGTGCCCGGGCACCGCCGCCACGACCAGCGGCTCGTCGATCACCACATGGTGGGCGATGCCCGGCGGCGGCGCCTCCTGCGCGACCCCGGCCACCGCGAGGTCCAGCTCGCCCCGGCGCAGCGCGGCCAGCATCCGCTCCGAGGTGTCCTCGGTGAGCGTGACCTCCACCTGCGGGTGTGCCTCATGGAAGTCCGCCAGCTGCCCGGCCATGTCGAAGGGGTGCGCGAGGGTGCCGGGGACCAGACCGACGGCGACTCGCCCGCGCAGCAGTCCGGTGTACTCCTCCACCGTCTGCCGCACCCCCTCGACGGCCGCGAGCGCGGCCCGCGCATACGGCAGTACGGCCTCACCCACCTCCGTCGGCCGCACCGAGCGTCCCGAGCGGTCCAGCAGCGGCTGCCCCAACTCGCGCTCCAGCTGTCGGACTTGCGCGCTCAGCCCGGGCTGGGCCAGATGCAGCCGTTCGGCGGCCCGGGTGAATCCGGCCTCCTCCACCACCGTCACGAAGTACCGCAGCTGCCTCAACTCCATAACGGATCATGCTAGATGTCAGACGGATCATGTCTTGGACTTCCGGCAACGACGTCGACAACCCTGGAGGCATGGGGAAAACAGCACGAACCGCAGCAGACAGGGCCGCCACGGCCGCCGCCATCGCCGCCGAACGTCGGGAACTGGCCGATCTCTTCGAGGTGTTGACGCCCGCGCAGTGGAGCGCGCCCAGCCTGTGCGCGGGGTGGCGGGTACGGGAGGTCGTGGCACACATGTCGATGGGGTTCCGCCACCCGACCGCGCAGGTGCTGGTGGAACTCGTCAAGGCGCGCGGCAGCCTGCACCGCATGACCGACCGGCTCGCCCGACGCGACGCGGCAGCCCACCCGGACGCCGTGCTCGCCGGGTTCCTGCGCACCCATGCCCACCACCCCTGGAAGCCACCCGTCGGCGGGCTCGCCGCGGCCCTCGGCCACGACGTCGTGCACGGTCTGGACGTCACCGTCGCCCTCGGACTGGACCGCGAGGTGCCCGAGGGCCGGCTGCGGATCCTGCTGGACGCCGTCGACCCGCGCGCCTTCCGGGTGTTCGGCACCGACCTGACCGGTGTGCGGCTGTGCGCGGACGACCTCGACTGGTCCTTCGGCTCCGGCGCCGCCCTGTACGGCCGCGGCCAGGACCTCCTGCTGGTCGCGTACGGCCGCAGGCTCCCCGCCGGCCGGCTGCGCGGTGAGGAGGTTCACCGTTTCGTCACAGCCTGACCGGAACCACAACCCTTTGACCCCCGCACAGGTCTAGCAGTCCGAGATCGCGGGAATCGCCAGGGGAGAACCCGGGGCAGACCCCGGGTGAACAGGGGAGAAGAGGGTTGCACATGGGGGACACACGCAGACGGGGCATCGTCGCGCTGGGCGTCACGGGACTCGTGGCGCCGCTCACGCTCGCCTTCACCGCGGCACCGGCCCAGGCCGCGAGCTGCACCACGCAGACCGGGCCGTACCAGAAACAGGTCGAGAAGTTCCTCGGCCGGCCGGTCGACGGCAAGCAGTCCGCCGCCGACTGCCAGGCCATCCAGGCCTTCCAGAACAAGCACGGCATCACGCCCGCCATCGGCTACGCCGGACCCGTCACCTGGGGTGTGATGGACCTGATGAACAAGCAGAGGGCCGTCGGGAACAACCCGAACAAGGACGGCGCGTGCCCGGTGAACAAGGGCCGGATCGCCTGCGTGAACCTCACACTCCAGCTGAGCTGGATCCAGGACGGCAGGAAGCTCGTCCACGGACCGGTCCCCGTGCGCACCGGGCGCAAGGGCTACGCCACCCGCACCGGCCTGAAGAAGATCTACTGGCGGGACCTCCACCACGTCTCGACCGTCTACAACGTGCCCATGCCCTACAGCCAGTTCTTCGACGGCGGCCAGGCCTTCCACTCGGTCAACCTGAGCATGTGGAACCCGCCGGGCTCGCACGGCTGCGTCAACATGACGACCAAGGACGCCAAGGCGTACTGGTCCCTGCTGAAGACGGGCGACGACGTCTTCGTCTACGGCCGCAAGCCGGGCACATGACCGGCACTTGACCGGGACGTGACCGGCCCTGAGCCGTCGCCGCCCGTACCGTCACACCTCCGGCGCGTCCCCGAGGTCGGGGATGGCCAGCCGGACGCCGCCCTGCCGCGCGGACTCGTGCGCGATGACGCCCGGCAGGGTGTAGCGGGCGGCCACCCATGCGTTCACGGACGGAAGCGAACGGGTGTTGACGGCGGTGACGAAGTCGTCCACGAGGAAGTGGTGGCTGCCCTCGTGGCCGTTGTGCAGCCGGTCGAACTGGCGCGGCAGCCTGGACCGGTCGTGCACCGGCGCCGAACCCGAGGTGAAGGCGGCCCGCAGCTCCGGCGCGATGTGCGCCAGGGACGGATCGTCGGGGGCCAGGGTCGGCTTGGGCTCCAGCAGCTCGCTGATGTCCTTCACCCCGTTCTTGTCCTGCCACAGCGCCACCGTCGCCAGCTGCTCCATGCTGGCCTCCGTGCCGAAGAACCGGAACCGCGACTCGCGGATGTGCGAGGGGTAGCCGACCCGCCGGAACTCGTTCGTACGGAACGATCCGCCGCCCGCCACCTCGAACAACGCGGTCGCGTTGGACACGTCGTTGTCGAACTGGCTCACCGAACGATCGAAAACGCCGTCGCCGCGCTCGTCCCGCACCCCGATCGCCGACACGCTCACCGCATGCGTCCGCCAGGCCCCGAGCACCCCGCCCACCGAGTGCGTCGGGTACAGCAGCGGTGGATAGCTGGCCGTCGCCTTCCAGCCCTCGCCGCCGCTGTACTGGTAGGCCTCGTAGAAGCCGAGGTCCATGTCGTGGACGTAGTCGCCCTCGGCGTAGAACAGCCGGCCGAACGCGCCCTGGGCGATCTGGTTGCGGGCGTGCACGGTCGCCGGGTTGTACTGGCTGGTCTCACCCATCATGTACGTCAGCCCGGTCGCCCGTACCGCATCGATGATCGCGGATATCTCGGCCGTGGTGACCGCCATGGGGACCGCGGAGTAGACGTGCTTGCCCGCACCGAGGCCCTCCAGGACCAGCGGGCCGTGCGTCCAGCGCTGGGTGAAGATCGCGACCGCGTCGACCTCCCGCGATTCCAGCATGGCCGCGTACGACGGGAAGGTGCCGGCGAGACCCTGGGCGGCCACGAGCCGCTCCGCCCGTTCGGGCAGCAGGTCGGTGACGTAGACGTCACGGACGCCGGGGTGGGCCTGGAACAGGGTGGCGAACTGACCGGAGAACTGTCCTGCGCCGACGATACCGAGGGAGAAAGTCATGTCGATTACTTTTGACACGGAAGAATATGGCCGTCAAGAGGCGGTCCGTCGCTTCTCCTGGGTGCTGTGCACGCAGTAAGGTGAGGCTGCTTGCTTCTGTGTCGGAAGAAAATGAAGGGTCGGGTCGCATGACCGGCTGGCTGCCGCTGAGCCCCGCGGAGCGCTCCGTGGCGATCGAGGTGCTTGTGCACGGGCCGCTGTCCCGCACCGAGCTGGCCCGACGCCTCGGGCTCTCCCAGGGCAGTCTCACCCGGCTGACCAAGCCGCTGCTGGAGTCCGGGCTGCTGGCCGAGGCCCCCGAGGCGGCCGGCCCGGCCCAGGCGCGTCAGGGCCGTCCGTCACGGCCGCTCGACGTCGTGGCCGACGCCCGCTCCTTCCTCGGCTTCAAGATCACCGGGGACATGGTCTACGGCGTCGTGACCACCCTGCGCAGCGAGGTGACCGGAAGACTCGACCGGCCGCTCACCACGCGCGACCCGGACGCCGTCGCCGCACTGGTCTCGGAGATGGCGGCCGCCCTGGCCGAGGGGTGCCCCGCCCCCGCGGGCATCGGCATCGGCGCCGGCGGTCTGGTGCGCGAGCGCGCGGTGGTCGCCGAGTCGCCGTTCCTCGGCTGGCGGGACGTGCCGCTCGCCGCGCTGGTCCGGGAGCGCACCGGGCTGCCGGTGGTCGTGGAGAACGACGTGGCCGCCCTGGTCGAGGCCGAGACCTGGTTCGGTGCGGGCCGCGGACTCGACCGCTTCGCCGTTCTCACCATCGGCGCCGGCATCGGCTACGGGCTGGTGCTCGGCGGCAGGCGCGTGCCGTTCGCGGAGGACGGCCGCGGCTTCGGGCGTCACTGGATCATCGGCCCGAACGGCCCGCTCACCCCGGACGGCGCACGCGGCAGTGCCGTGTCGCTGCTCACCATCCCCAGCATCGAGTACCAGATCCGCGCCGCCACGGGCCGTGACACCACCTACGAGGAGATCCTCGCCGGCGCCGGAGCGGGCGAGCCCATGGCCTCCCGGGTGATCGACGAGGCCGCCCGGGCCCTCGGCGCCCTGCTCGCGCAGATCTCCAACTTCGCGATGCCGCAGAAGATCCTGCTCGCCGGAGAGGGCGTCGGCCTGATGGATGTGGCCGGGAACACGGTCCGCGAGGCGATCGACGCCCACCGGCATCCGCAGGCCGACCCGGTCGATGTGGAGACGAAGGTGTCCGACTTCCACGACTGGGCGCGGGGTGCCGCGGTACTGGCGATCCAGGTGCTGGTACTGGGTGAGGGCCCGGTGTGAACTCCCGCCCCACGCTTGACACATCGACGTGATGAGTACCACGTCCGTAATGTCCGTATCGAGTGTACTTACTCACAGCGCCTTCACCTCGATCGGCATATGCTTCACAACATGTCCACCACTGTTGAAGCCGCCCCCGAGCGCTCGGCCGCGGAGGTCAACGAGGAGATCAGGGCCCTGTGGCGCCGATCGGGCGGGACACTGACCACCGAGCAGCGCGCGGAGTACCAGCGCCTCGTGATGGAGTGGGCCGCCGCGACCCCGCGCTTGCGGCGAGCGGCCTGACCCACCTCGCGCGGACCGCGCCGAACCTCCAGGGCACCCGTGAGCGCACGGGTGCCCTTAGAATTTCGCCGGCGCCGGCTCGTCGCCCGCGTCAGCTCGTCGACTGCCGTCAGCGGGTCGACCGCGTCAGCCCCAGGTCGCCGAGTAGTACCGCTGATAGGCCTTGCGGTCCTGTTCGGCCCGGATGTAGCGGGTCGCGACCAGCGCGATCAGGCTGCCCGCGATGACCAGCAGCCCGGGACCGACGTTCCGGGTGTCCGTCAGCCGTGCCAGCAGCGTCTGGCCCTGCGTACCCGTCACCGGCGCCGCGGAACCCGGCGAGGCCGCGCTCGGCGCCACCGCGCCCTGCGCCGCCGAGGCGGACGGCGCGGGGGAGGGGGCCGCGCTCCGGGCCGTACCACCGGCGTTCTGCGCCGACACGATCAGCTTCACGTTCAGCGCCGCCAGCGCCCGCGTCAACGGTTGGAAGAACGTCGTCCCGCCCGTCGTGCAGTCACCGCTGCCGCCCGAGGTCACCCCGAGCGCGATCCCGTCGGAGAACAGCGGCCCGCCACTGTCCCCCGGTTCGGCACACACATTGGTCTGAATCAGCCCGGTGACCGTCCCCTCGGGGTAGTTGACGGTCGCGTTGAGCGCGGTGACGGTTCCGTCGTGCAGTCCGCTGGTGCTGCCGCTGCGGAACACCCGCTGACCCACCGCCGCATCCGCGAGCCCCGTGATCCGCACCCCGTTGCCACCGCCGATCGCGACGACGTCGGCGCCGTCCCCGGCCCTGCCGGAGGCGTACTGCACGAGCGAGAAGTCGTTGCCGGGGAAGGTACTGGCCACCGTCCGGCCGAGCTGCTGATTCCCCTGGTTGTCGGCGAACCAGGTGGATCCCGCAGGACCGCAGTGACCGGCCGTGAGAATGAAGTCGCTCTGCCCGTTGGTCACGTTGAACCCGGCCGAGCAGCGGCCGCCGGTCGACAGGATCGGCTGGGCGCCGTTCAGCCGCGTGGTGAACGTGCCCTTCGCGCGCTCCATCCGCACGAAGCTCCCCGCCTTCGCGGCCACTTGGCTCATCCTGGACCAGTCGCCCGCGGACACCGTGCTGTCCGCGCTGACCACGACCCGGTTGGTCCGGTAGTCCACCGCCCACGCGGTGCCCGCCACACGCGGCGCCGAACGCAGCGTGGCCGTCGCCGACTTGAGCTCGTTCATGCTGTGCGACACGACCTTCGCCTCGGCGCCCGCGCGCCGCACCTGCCGCGCCGCCGCCTCGTCGGTCACCGCCACGACCGGCCGCCCGTCGGCGCCGATCCAGTCGCCCGCCGTCCGTGCCGTGCCGAGCCGCGCCACCAGTGCCGCTCCGGTGTCCCCGGCACCGGACGCGCCGGATGGGGAGGCGAGCGGTCTGGCGGCGGGGGGTGTCTCGCTCGCCATGGCCGCCTGGGCGACCATCGCGCCGCCCAGGAGGAGTCCGCCGACCGCCGCCAGGCGTGTCACCCGCCTGACGATCCGTCGTCGTGCGTGCCGCATGCAGGGCTCCCGAAACCGAACCGGACGCGCGCCGCCGTGCCGGCGGCGCGGAGCCCTCGGGTCGTCGAGGGCCCGCACCTCCATACGCGGCCCACGGCCCCGGCGTTCAGCGGCAGCGGGATCCCCGCCACCAGGCCCGCGTGAGCCGGGCGCCGCGGGAGGGGTCCCGCGAGAGCGGAGCGTGGTGGGCGGGGTTCCGCGAGAGCGGATCATGGCGGAAGGGACCCGGCGAGAGCCGAGCACGGGCAGGAACGCCCCCCCGAAAGTCCCACAGGTCAGAGCGATCCCACCAAAGCCACGCAGAGGCCGCAGGGATCTTGCAGAGCCCCCACCCGGGCTCAGCCCTTGCGGGCCACCCCGCCGAACATCGCGACATCCTCCGGCTCGCCGCCGTGATCGTCCTCCGGGCGCCAGCGCGAGCAGGACACCACCCCGGGCTCCAGCAGATCCAGGCCGTCGAAGAACCGGGTCACGTCCTCGGGAGTGCGCTGGGTCAGCTTCGGGGTGCCGTGCTCGTTCCAGAACTTCACCGCCTCGTCCACGTCCGGCATCGCCGGGTGGGTGACGGTGTGCGAGAGCACCAGGTGGCTGCCGGCCGGCAACCGGTCCGTCAACCGCCGCACCAGGCCGTACGGGTCCTCGTCCTCGCCGATGAAGATGACCACGCCGAGCAGCATCAGCGCCACCGGCTCGCTGAAGTCCAGTGTCTTCGCCGCGTGTTCGAGGATCGCGTCGACATTGCGCAGGTCCTCGTCCAGATAGTCGGTACGGCCCTCGGGGGTACTCGTGAGCAGGGCACGCGCGTGCGCGAGGACCAGCGGGTCGTTGTCGACGTACACGATCCGCGACTCCGGCGCGATCCGCTGGGCGACCTCGTGCGTGTTGTCCGCGGTGGGCAGCCCGGTGCCGATGTCCAGGAACTGCCGGATGCCCACCTCGCCGACCAGGTGCCGCACCGCACGGCCGAGGAACAGCCGGTCGGCGCGCGCGTACTCCCCGATGCCGGGGTGCAGTTGGCGTATCTGGTCGCCGGCCGCACGGTCGACCTCGTAGTTGTCCTTGCCGCCGAGCCAGTAGTTCCAGATCCGGGCGGTGTGCGGCTGGCTGGTGTTGATGCGGGCACGCAGCGACACGGCCACGTCGTCGGTGGCTGCCGGGTTGTCGGTCACGTGGGTCAGCTCCTGGGTACGGGTGAGTTGCCGGACGAGGGGTACACCGTTCAAGACGCAATCTAGACGCCCGAGTTGATCTCCGCTCGCGTCCCGGGTGTTCCGGTCGTTCCCGCGCCCCGCACGGGCTCCTATCGTGAGCGCCATGACCAGCATCCCGCACGCCACTCCCGGCGAACCCGACCCACTGCAGGCCCTCGGCCTGGAGCAGCTGCGCCGCCGTACGAGCATGAAGTGGCGCACCTACCCCGAGGACGTGCTGCCCCTGTGGGTGGCCGAGATGGACGTACCCCTCGCCGGACCCGTCGTCCGCGCCGTGACCGACGCGCTCGCCCTCGGCGACACCGGCTACCCCGCCGGCACCGCCTACGCCGAGGCGCTGGCCGCGTTCGCCGCCGAACGCTGGAACTGGGACGGGATCGCCGTCGAGCGCACCGCGATCGTTCCGGACGTGATGCTCGGCGTGGTCGAGATGATCAAACTGGTCACCGGGCCCGGCGACCCGGTGATCGTCAACCCGCCGGTGTATCCGCCGTTCTTCCAGTTCGTCACGCACATGGACCGCCGGGTGGTCGAGGCCCCGCTCGGGGCCGGCCTGCGCATCGACCCGGCCGGCCTGGAGGAGGCGTTCCGGGCGGCGACCGCCGGGACCGGCCGCGCCGCCTTCCTGCTGTGCAGCCCGCACAACCCCACCGGCACCGTGCACACCGCCGACGAACTGGCCACCGTCGCCGCCCTCGCCGAGCGGTACGGCGTCCGGGTCGTCGCGGACGAGATCCACGCCCCGCTCGTCGCCCCCGGCGCCACCTTCGTGCCGTACCTGAGCGTGCCCGGCGCCGAACGCGGCCTGTCCCTGATGTCGGCCTCCAAGGGCTGGAACCTGGCCGGCCTCAAAGCCGCCCTCGCCCTCGCCGGACCCAAGGCCGGCACCGACCTCGACCGGCTGCCCGAGGAGGTCAGCCACGGCCCGAGCCACCTCGGCGTCATCGCCCACACGGCCGCCCTGCGCGCTGCCACCGGCTGGCTGGACGCCCTGCTGGCCGGGCTGGAGGCCAACCGGAGCCTGCTCGCCGGCCTGCTCGCCGAGCACCTGCCCGCGATCCGCCTGCACCCCGCCGAGGCCACCTGTCTCGCCTGGCTCGACGGCCGCGCCCTCGGCCTCGGCGACGACCCCGCACAGGTCTTCCTCGACCGCGGCCGGGTCGCCCTCAGCTCGGGTCTGCCCTTCGGCACCGGCGGCGCGGGACACGTACGGCTGAACCTGGCGACCTCCCCCGACATCCTCACCGAGGGAGTACGGCGCATGGCCGCCGCCCTGGCATGACCGCGCGGGTCGCAGGAACCGGCGGCCTCCTACACTGCCGTGCATGGACGAAACGAGGCTGGACCGGCTCGGCTCCGGCAAGTACCTGCTGGTGACCAGTCACCGCAGGAACGGAACGCCGGTCGCCACGCCGGTGTGGGTGGTACGGGACGGCGACACCCTCGGTGTCTGGACGGCCGCCGACAGCTTCAAGGTCAAGCGGATCCGCCGTCGCGCCGATGTCCTCGTCGGCCCCTGCGACCTGCGCGGCAACCCCACCGGCGACCAGTTGCCGGCCACCGCGGAGATCACCGACGCCGCCACCACCGCCCGCTACCGCGACCTCATCGCCCGCAAGTACGGCGTCGTCGGCCGCCTCACCCTGCTGGGCAGCCGGCTGCGGCGCGGGCTGGACGGAACGGTCGGGATCCGGGTCACCCTCACGGAGTGAGGGCCGACCGGAACGAGCCCTGCCCCGGCCCGGTACGCGGGCGGCGTACGGATCACCCTGCGCGCGCCGTCAGGTCCAGGCGCCCCGGTACGGCTCGTCCAGGAGCTGGAAGACCGGCTCGCCCCGCACCGGGTCCTTGGCGGTGGACAGCCGGACCCGGTCGCCGCTGTGAATGCCGACCGGCGGGCCCATGACCCGGCCCCGCACGACGAACCCCTCGGCCATCTCGATCAGCGAGACATTGCGCGCGGCGGGCGTGTTGCGGTGCACGACGGTGGAGTGCCGGACCGTCCCGACACCCTCGCTGCGCTCGGTGCGCAGCTCGCTGCCCTGGCACACCGGACACAGCAGCCGGTGGTACATGGCGGTGCCGCACCAGGTGCAGCGCTGGAAGAGGATGGCGTCCCTGGGGTCCGCGGAGACGGGGTCGAGAACACCCGCCGCGGAACCGGCCGCCGGATGCGAGGCGCTTGCTGAGTGGTGGTACACGCTGGTCAACTCCCTGCGCTCGGCCGGAATCCCGCGTGTCCGGCGCGCACCGGGCACACGCGTGCGCGGTGGCCGTGCCGCCGTGCACGCCGACAGAGTATGGCACTCAGTGTCACCCGTAAAGGCACTGCGTACCCCCAATGTGGCGGAGGCGGTCTGTCAGGCGCGTCCGAGCGCGGCCTCCAGCTCCTGCACCACCCGCCACAGGGGGGCGTCCCGGCGCGAGACCAGCACCACCACGTCGTCGGGACCGCCCGCCGGCTCGCCGGCCGGCAGCGGACCGATCGGAGCCGGTGTCGCGGCTCGCTCGGTCGCGTGCCCGAACGTCCGCAGCACATACCCGAGCGCGTGGTCCACGGCCGCGCCCGCGTCGCCGAGACCGTCCGAACGCAGCCAGGAGCGCAGGGCGTTGTTGTGCGCGGCGACCACCGCGGCCGCGATGACATCCGCCTGCAGCGTCCCGTCGGGCCGGCCCGCGAACCGCCCGCGCAGGTACTCGGCGAGCGCACGCTCGTAGCGCCACACCACCGACAGCTCGTACGCCCGAAGGCCCGGCACCTGCTTCGTGAGGCGGTAGCGCTGCACGGAGAACGTCGGGTTCTCCGCGTACATCCCCAGCACCAGCCGGGCCGCGTCGCACACCCTGCGCACCGGTTCGTGTTCCGCGTCGCTCGCGGCGAGGAAAGCGGTCATGTCGGCCAGGCAGCGCTCGTGGTCGGGGAAGACCACGTCCTCCTTGGAAGGGAAGTAGCGGAAGAACGAACGCCGGCCGACCCCGGCCAGGGCCACGATGTCGTCCACCGTGGTCTGCTCGTACCCGCGTTCCAGGAAGAGCTGGAAGGCCGCCGCGACGAGGGCGTCGCGCATCGGCGGCTTCGCGGCCGGCGCCGCGCTGCTGGAGCTCATGGAGGGGAACGTAGCACCCGGACGAGTCTCGTGACACTCAGTGCAGTGCGAGTGGCCGAGTGGGGGAACCGAGTGCTGTGAGGATCCGAGGTGGACGAGGCCGCCTCCCCCTGTCCGGACCTGCTGGGCGACCGTCGTCACCGGGCCGGGGGACGGCAGCGGCCGCACCCCGACGTAACCTTTCTGCATCCACCGCCGACACGGCACGTTGCCGCGCCCGCAGTCGGCACGGCCGGACCCGCCCGAGGAGACCCCGTATGCCCGCCGCCCGCCCCCGCCTGCTCTACGTCACCGACCTGGCGTACGAGGCCCGCGGGCGACGCTACTGCGACGAGGACGTCTTCCTCACCTCCCGGCTGCGCGCCCGCTTCGACATCGCCCTGTGCCATCCGCTGGACGCTGCCGCACTGATGGACGGCTTCGACGCCGTGGTCGTCCGCAACAGCGGGCCCGTCCTCGGCTACCAGCGCGCGTACGAGGCCTTCCGTGCACATGCCCTCGCCACCGGCGCCCGCGTGTACAACCCGCTCACCGGCAAGGCGGACATGGCCGGCAAGCAGTACCTGCTCGACCTGAGCGCCGCGGGTTTCCCCGTCATACCGACGGTCGGCCGCGCCGAGGAACTGCACCTGCTGCCGCCCGCCGAGCGGTACGTCGTCAAACCCGTGCTCGGCGCCGACTCCCTCGGCCTCAGGATCGTGCCCGCAGGCCAGGTCGCCGCGCTCGCCACCGGCCAGGTCCTGATACAGCCCTGTGTCGACTTCGTCCACGAGGTGTCCTTCTACTTCGTCGACGACGACTTCCAGTACGCCCTCCACGCCCCCGACCCGGAGAGCCGCTGGGAGCTGAAGCCCTATGCGGCCACCGCCGCCGACCTGGAGTTCGCCCGGCGTTTCATCGACTGGAACGACCTCGGCCACGGCATCCAGCGCGTCGACGCCTGCCGCACCCGCGACGGCGGCCTGCTGCTGGTCGAACTGGAGGACCTGAACCCCTACCTCTCCCTCCACGCCCTGCCGGAGGAGGCCAGGGACGCCTTCGTCGCCGCGTTCACGGCGTCCCTGGGCCGGTACGTGCAGGGGGTGCTCAGCCGAGCCTGACGGTGACCCGCTGGGTGGCCCCGGCCGTGCCCGTGAGGTCGCCGAAGGTCAGCGTGAGCGCGGAGCCGGTGGCCGCCGAGGCGAGCGTGCCCGGCGCGGACGTCACCGCGGCGACCGCCCGCCGCCACGTCAGGGTGAGGCTCGAGCGCATGAGCATCGGATCGCTCACCGCGATCACGGCGGTGCCGTCGTCGTTCTCGCTGATCATCACGGAGCACGGATCGCTCGCGGTGAGCGCTCCGACCGTTCCGCCGAACCAGAAGTTCACCCCGGTGAAGCCGAGCGAGCGCACCGAAACGCCCTGCCGGCTGTCGGTGTTGGCGAGCACGGTCAGCCAGCCGGCGTCCGCGGCCCGCGCCTGCGTGCGGGCGGCGGTGGCGCCCGGCAGCAGGAGGTAGGCGTACGACGCGTTCGCCGGGTCGGTGCCGTGGTCGACGTACATCGTCAGGTACTTGCGGTTCAGGACCGTCGTCGAGCCGCCCCTGTTGATCGCGCTCCAGCTGCCGTCGCGGGCGGCGCGCAGGGCCTGCACGGTCGTCCCGCCGGGGAACACATAGCCGCCGTGCCCGCCGATGTGAGCCCACTTCGCCCCGGTGAGCGTCGCCGACCAGGGAGAGGAGGCGGGCTCGACCGTGCCGTCGACGGTGAAGGGGGCGCCGCCGGCGGGGCCGAGGTTGCGGTTCTCCACCGTGGTCTCCACGGCCGTGCCGTCGGTGCAGGTGATGCCCGCGCCGAGACAGACGACCGTGTCGTCCAGGAAGAACCACGACTTCTTCGCCACGAGCGTCGACTGCAGGCCCTTGAGGTACTGCCCGACGGCCGCCCGCCGTCCGTCCGTCGCCCCGCCCACCCAGTTCACGTCCGGCATCGGCGCGCCCCAGTCCCCGCCGGCCCCGTCCGCCAGCACCTTGCGCGAGACGGTCGTACCGGGCAGGCGGTAGGGGTCGACGGTGGGCCAGAAGGCGTCGCTGTACTGGCCGTTGGCGAAGGAGTCGCCCCACCAGTAGAGCATCCCGGACCCGGTGTGCCAGCCACGCAGGTTCTCACCGTTGCCGGTCTCGTAGTACGTGATCCTCTTGTTCGCCATGCTCAGCGATGCCGCCCAGCCGGCGCTGCGGTGTGTGGCCCGCGCCATGGACGGGAACAGCCGGTGCCCGGCCGGCTCGGCGGCCGCCGTCACCGAGCCGTCGTCCTGAACTCCCTTGAGCCGGGCCAGATGCGGCAGGCTCAGCACCGGGTCGGCGAGCGGCGGGCTGTAGTAGTCGCGCTGCATCCAGCCCTTCACCAGAGCACGCCAGCGGGCGTTCTCCGCCGCGCTCGCACCCTGTCCGAGCAGCACGATCGACGCCAGGACCGGATGGCCGCGCAGATGGTCGTCCTGCTGGATCCGTTTGGGGTCCGTCGCCGAGAGCCCCCGGCTGATCGCCCGGCCCGCGACGCCGTCCATCACCAGGCCGTTGTGGAGGAACGGCGCCCAGGCGTGCTCCACCGCGTCGAACACGATCTGCCGGTTCGCATCCGTCACCTCCCAGCTCGAGCCCGCCAGCAGCGCGAACAGCAGCCCGAGACCGCCGAGCAGGACCGAGCCGTACGAGCCGGTGTACGGCACGGTGGTGTGCTGGACGAACGAGCCGTCGGCGTACAGGCCGTCGCCGGAGGTGACGTACGGGAACACGGGGGAGAGGGCGGCGCGGGCCAGCGCCACCTTGGCCGCGCTCGCCCCGACGACGCCGCGCAGTGCCAGCACCCGGCACAGGTCGACCCGGTTCGCGCCCGTGCTCGTCCCGCTGTAGCTCGCCACCGCCGAATCGGGCACGAAGTGGTCGACGGCGGCGAGGTAGCCGGACAACCGGTCGGCCGACAGGGCGTCGTACATCAGCACGCACACGTCCAACAGCGCCTGCGGGGCGCCGATCTGCCAGCTGTACCAGTTGCCGTAGCGGGTCTGGTTCGCGTTGTAGACGTCGTCGTGGAGGTGGTCCAGGCCCGTGATGATCGCGTCCCGCAGGTCCGCGTCGCCGGTCAGGCCGGTGCCGGCCTGGCAGTAGGCCTGCGCGAGTGTGCTCAGCCGGGTGCAGCTGGTGTTCATGTTGCCCGAGTAGCCGTACGACTCCTGGTCGGTGTCCGGATCCGGGTCGGCGTAGACCAGGTCGGGCCACAGGGAGCCCGCGGCGGGGGTCATCGTGGCCCGGTACTGGCCCGCCGTCGTGCCCAGATCGGCGAGCCGGCTCTTGAACGGTTCGGCGGTGGGGTCGAACCCCTCGCCGAGGATCAGGGTGCGCCACCTCGCCCGGAGCGTCGCGAACTCGTCCGACGCCGCGAACGCCCGGGGCCCGAGACCCAGGGTGACAGCGGTTCCCGAACAGACGGTCAGAAAACCACGGCGTGACCAAGGAGTCGTCATGACGGCGCTTTCTAGCATGCGCTTTCTGAAATGCTCAACACTTCTTGCCGAGTTGAGTGTCTGAGCGTTTGAGGGGAGGCCGGACACGGCTGAACGGCGGCATCCCTGTCGTCGTATCTCAGCACGGGGACGACGGAAGGAGAGTCAGGTGCCGACACCGCCCGATTCCGAACGACCGCAACCCCGACCGGTCCTGGAACCCGTCCGGGTCCTGCGGCCCCGCCGTCTCGACGGCCTCGCGGAGCTGATGCGCGAGATGGACAGCGCGGCGGCGCAGGCAGCGGAGACCGACGAGGCGCAGACACAGGAACTGCCGCGCGTACCGGCGCCGCCCCGCACCACTCCCGTGCTGCGCTGGGCCGGCGCCGTCGCCGTCGCCGTCGCCGGGGCCGTGGCCGCCGCCGCGCTCCTCGGTTTCGGCTGTGCCCTGCTCCTCACCGGCCACCAGCAGGCCGCGGCGACCGCGCCCGCCCACCGGCCCGCGACGGCCGTACCGCCCGCCACCGCATCCGCCGCGCCCACCGCCGCCACCGACCCCGACGGCCCCGGCACCCTCCGGCAGGGCGACTCCGGCCCCGAGGTCACCGACCTGCAGAAACGGCTGCTGCGCATCCCGGACGTCTACCGCGACGGCTCCACCAGCGGCACCTACGACTCCGTCCTCACGGCGGCCGTGGCCCGGTTCCAGCTGTGGTACGGCATCAGCGGCGACGAGACGGGTGTCTACGGCGACGACACGCGGCGCGCGCTGGAGTCGCGGACCAGCCTGGGCGACGATTCATGAGAGGCCCGCGGGGAACCCCGGGAGAGCGGCGCGGGCCGCGCCCGGGCCTCCCTGCGCACACCGAGACCGGGCCGTAGCGGCGGACGGGAGCGCGGTGCCATGACGGACGCGGAAGGAACGCGCAGCACGCCGGGCGCGGGCGGAGCTGCTGGGACGGCGGGCGTGGGCGGTGCGGCGGGCCCGGGTGGTGCGGTGGGCGCGGCGGCCGGGGGTGGCGCGGCCGGGATGGCGGGTGTGCGCGGCACGGCGGGCGTGGGCGGTGCGGCGGGCGTGGGTGGCGCGGCCGGGATGGCGGACATGGGTGGCGCGGCCAGGACGGCGGGCGTGGGGGGTGCAGCGGGCCCGGGCGGTGCGGCTGGGACGGCGGGCGTGGGCGGTGCCGCGGGCGCGAGTGGCGCGGCTCGCGTGGGCGGTGCGGCGGGTGGCGTGGGCGGGTCCGTGCACGGCCTCGCGCATGGTTTCATGGGCGGTTTCTTCGGCCGGCTGGACCCCGACATGTGCGTGGTCACGGCAGCGGCCGACGGTGAGCGGGCCGGGTGTCTGGTCGGCTTCGCCTCGCAGTGCTCCATCCGGCCGCCCCGGTTCACCGTCTGGTTGTCCAAGGCCAACCACACCTATCGCGTCGCCCGGGCCGCACAGCACCTCGCCGTGCACCTGCTCACCCGCGACCAACGGGACCTCGCGGAACTGCTCGGCGGCGAGACCGGCGACAAGATCGACAAGTTCGCGCGCCTGGAGTGGACGGAGGCGTACGGCGGCGCGGTGGTGCTGCGGAACACGGCGGCCTGGTTCGTCGGCGCCATCGTCCACCGCACCGACGGCGGCGACCACGTCGGTTTCGTCCTGGACCCGGTGCAGTGGGGCGAGGGGCGCGCCGGGCCGCTGCTGCGCTTGTCCCACGCGGCCGGCATCGAGGCGGGTCACCCGTTGGAATGAGCGGATTTCGAACACCGGGCGACATCCCGGCGAGGGCATTGCCACAGCGGTGGCCCGGCCTCATCATGGGCAGCCCGCGGCCGACGGCCGCGCGTTCCACCGCACCACGACCGAAGGCCAGCCCGATGACCGGCTCCCGCATCCCGGGCCTGCTTGTGCCCGCCGTCTTCCTGCTGGCCCTGATCGTCGGGGTGTTCTGGTACTGGCGGCACCGGGACGACGACTGATCCCGGCCTACGACGACCGATCCCGGCCTCGCCCCCGGCGGACCGTCACCGAGTCCCGGCGCCGCCGGACCCTAGTCGTCCGTGCCCGGCACGTCCTCCCCGTTCATCACGTCCCCAAGCGGCAGCCTGATGTCGAGCACGCAGACATCGTCCCGCCCCTCGTCCGCGAGCATCGTGGCGAGCAACGTCTCCAGGGAGCCGGACACGCCGCAGCCATGGGCGCGCACCGCGTCGGCCAGCCGGTCCAGGCCCGCGTCGAGGCTCTCGCCCGGGCGTTCGACCAGGCCGTCGGTGTACAGCAGCAGCCGGTCCCCGGGCTCCAGACGGAGTTCCGCCGCCTCGAAGACGGGGGCCAGGCTCGCGCCGAGCAGCATGCCGCCGGGCCGGTCGAGACAGCGCACCTCGCCGTCGCGCACGAGCAGCGGCGGCAGATGCCCGGCCTGCGCCCAGGAGAGGACACGCCGGCGGGGGTCGTAGCGGGCGATCACCATGGTGGCGGTGGTCTGGGTGTCGCGGGAGTGCAGCAGCAGGTAGTTGAGCCGCGCCAGCGCCCCGGTCAGCGAGGAGCCGGTGGTGACCATGCCCTTGGCGGTGAACCTGAGCTGGGCCATCGTGGCCACGGCGTCGATGCCGTGGCCCCCCACGTCACCGACCACGAACAGCGCGTCCCCGTCGGGCAGTTCGATGGCGCTGAACCAGTCGCCGCCCACATGGATGCCGGACTGGGCGGGCAGATACGCGACCTCGACGCGCAGCCCGGCCAGCCGGACCGGCTTGCTCGGCAGCGGCAGCAGGGCCTGCTGCAGCCGGGCGGCCAGGGCCCGTTCGGCCTGGAGGATCCCGCGCTGCAGCAGTATCGCCCGCTCGCTCTCCACCAGCGCCAGTTCCGCGCTCCGCTGCCGGGTGAGGTCCTGGACGAAGCCGTGCACCTCCACGGTGGTGCCGTCCGGCGCCGTGACGGCCTCCGCGACCAGCCGCAGATGCCGCACTCCCTCGGTCGTGCCGATGCGGAACGGCACGTCGAACGGCCGGGCGTGGCGGACCAGTTCGGCGATCGCGTGGGTGAGCGGGCCCGCGTCCTCCGGCAGGGCGAGGTCCGTGAGCCGTTCCAGGGCGAGCGGCGGCTGCGCGGGGGTCCGCCCGAGCACGGCGTACGTCTGCTCGGACCAGGCGGTCTCGCGGGTGATCAGGTTCCAGTTGGCCCAGCCGAGGTTGCCGAGCCGCTGCACATCGGCCAGGCGCTGCTCCTGCAGCTCCGCGGCGTCGTGCCGCAGCCAGGTGACCAGCAGGCCCGCGCCCAGTGGGGCGGCCCGCACCGAGTAGGTGGCGGTCACGGGCACCTCGCCGACCACGTCCGGGTAGACGAACGGCTCGCTCTCGAACGGCACCCCCGTCTCCAGGGCTTCCAGATAGCCGTGCCACAGCGGCTCGCCCGCGACGGACGGATAGCTCTCCAGGACCTGCCTGCCCACCATCTCCCGGCCGGTCCGGCCGAAGATGTCGACCGCTTGCGAGGTGGCGGCCTCGATGCGGTAGTCCTCCACGGCGCCGGAGGCGGAGCGCAGTGGAGTCAGCAGGATCGCCGCGCCCGGCAGCGCGTCGAACACCGCCTGTACGGCCTGGGCACCGCCGTCGCCGGTGCGTTCCTGGGTGGGGTCGAAGGCGCGCAGCCGGCCCGCGCACAGCCGGGCCACGGCCCGCAGCAGCTCCCGCTCGCGCGGCTGGAACGTCCCGCCCCGCCGGCGCAGCACGCCGAGGGTGACATACGCGGTGTCCCCGGCCGGCATGGGCAGCCAGGCCCGGCTGGGCCAGCATTCGTTCGAATCCCCGATCAGCAGATACCGGTCGCGGCTGCCGACGGGGTCCTCCAGCCACTGCGGTTCGCCGGACCGCAGGGCCTCGAGCGCGCCCACGCCGGTCACCGGGGGCACGTACCGCCATTGTGCGGCAAGGGTCGCCTCCACTCCGGCGTGCCCGATCAGTTCGAGCCCGCCCTCGGGCAGCCGCTCGTACAGCATCACGGCGTCGGCGTCCGTCTCGGGCGCGAGGTGGTTCAGCAGGCAGTGGGCCAGCTCGTGCGGGGTACCGACCCGGACCAGGTCCCGGCCGATGTGCCCGAGTATCTTCGCGAGCTCCACCGTGCCGGTGGGCGCGACCTGCCAGGAGCCGGCGGCCGGCCGTCCCGCGGGGGACGGCGGTGTGCCGGCGGGCTGCTCCCGCGGCGGCAGGGTGCCCAGGGTCAGCCAGCACTGTTCGAGGAGCGTGCGGTTGCCGTCCGCGGCGCGCTGCACCAACTGCTCGTGCGCGGCTTCCGGGGCGCATCCGGTGACGGCCATGAGCACGCCCTTGGCCCGCTCCAGGACCGCCGAGGAGGCGGCCAGGTCCCGAAGCCGTTCCATCTCCGCGCGCTGACGGGCCACGACCTTGGCCAACGCCGCCAGATCGGCACCGGTGGGATCCACCGGGTGCACGGGCTCGCTCGTCACGCGACGAGCATGGCACATCCGGGTCCGTTCGATCACTCCTGTGCCGGATCCGGTTTCATAGGAGCTTCACGCGACCTTCGTACAAACGCCCGAAGGTGGGCGCGGGAAGTCCGCACGAGCCTCGCGCGGCAGGGGCGAACAGCGGGCGCGCCTGACCGGCGGAGCCGGTGGCGGCAGGTGGCGCCGGTCGCCGCAAGTTCGCTGGTGGCGGCCGGTGGGCCAGTGGTGGCAGGTGGCGGCCGGTGGGCTGGGGCCGGTGGATCAGCGGACCGTGCCGCGTCCGGCCAGGGCCTCGCTGACCGCGCGGACGCTGCGGGCGATGTGCTGCAGCTGCAGGACCTCGGCGGCGTACAGCTTGATCGTGTGTTCGATGACCGACTCGGGCAGGCCGAGCATCGGCAGCTCGGCCCGTGCGGTCTGCAGCGCCGTCCTGGCCACCCGTATCTCCTGCTGGACCTGCAACTGGGCGTGCCGGGCGAGCAGGACGGGATGGCGGATCAGGGCCGGATAGCTGGCGTAGCGCGCGGGGATCAGCTCGCGCAGCCACTTGGCCGCCGAGCGCTCCCAGTCGTACGAGCCCGGCGTCTTGACCTGGCAGGGCCAGTCGGGGCTGATACGCGTGCTGGTCAGGGGCATGGTCATCGCTTCCGGTGTACGGCGTCGTGAGGGTGGTCCGACGGGTGCGGGGCGGCCCCGGCCTAGGGGATGGCCGGGGCCGCCACGGGCGCGTCGCGCAGACGGCGCGCCCCGGTACACCCCGGGCGCCGACGTGGGTAGGGGACGGCGGCTTGGGGTGTCCGTGCGGGGGCCCCGGGCGTCGGCAACCGGCGCTGCGCGGTGACTTGCATACGCATGGGCGGTCCGTCGGCTTTCTCGGGGCGGTGTGCGAGCGGTGAGTCCGCAGGTGCGGATCGTGCCCGGAGTGGGCCGGGGCGATCCGTGAGCAGTATTTATATATGCCGTCCGGTTTGCAAGACGTATGAAAACATTCATGCGTGATTTGTCGTGGATGATCCCCGTCCACGGCATGGGAGACCGCAAGATCTTCACCGCAACCGGCGCCGCGGGCGCAGGAACGTGCGGGATTCAGTCCTTCATGAAGAACTGGTGCTGGTCGGAGAGCTGTTCGTACTTCTCCAGCCGGGCCTGGGTGCGCTCCGGATCGGCGTCGGTCATGGCCTGCAGCAGCGCGGCGGCCATCACGCCCGGCGCGGCGTAGGAGTCGAACACCAGCCGTGAGCCGGTGCCGGTGGCGAAGGTGACGTCGGCCTCGTCGGCCACCGGCCCGAGCGCCAGGTCGGTCACCAGGGCGACCTTCAGGCCGGCGCCGCGGGCCACCCGGACGGCCTGCAGCGTTTCCTGGGAGTGCCTGGGCATGGCGAAGGCCAGCACCCAGGTGCCACCGGCCTCACGGCACTGCAGCAGCGCGTCGTAGGCCACGCTGCCGCCCCGGGTGACCAGCCGCACGTCGGGGTGGATGCGGCGGGCGGCGTAGCCGAAGTACTCGGCGAGCGACTCCGAGATGCGCAGGCCCAGCACCGTCAGCGGGGTGGAGCGGGACAGCTCGCGGCCGACGCGGATGATCTGGTCCGGGTCGGCGAAGTCGCGCCGCAGGTTCTCCAGGTTCTCGATCTCGGCGTCGACGGCCGCCTGCAGCTCGTTGGCCCGGTTCTCCTCGCCCGGTCCGCCGGCCAGCGTGCTCAGCGCGATCGACTGCAGCCTCTCGCGCAGCGCGGGGTAGCCGCTGAAGCCGACGGCGGCGGCGAAACGGGTGACCGAGGGCTGGCTGACCCCGACCCGGTCGGCCAGCTCGGTGATGGACAGGAACGCGGCCTCGGTGATGTGCTCGATCAGGTACTGGGCGATGCGCCGCTGCCCCGGCGACAGACGGGGGCCGTCGAAGAGTTCCCTGAGCCGGGAGGTCGGGGCGGCCTCGGCCGCGGGCACGGTCTTGCCGGACGTGATCGCTGATGCCTGTGCGCGTGCCTGCTGCGGCGAGGGCACCGGTCCGCCTCCATTGTCTGCCACAAGCACTCAACATAGCTCACCCACCGTCAGGAACAGCGGGTTGAGCAGCAGGTTTCAGCGCTGGAAGAGGCTGATGGAATGGCCCACGTCACCGGCCGGCCGGCTGCTGCCGACCAGCTCGGCGAGCCGTCCGCGCGCCTTGGCGAGCACGGAGTCCGAGACCACCAGCAGCCCGCGCACCCGCTGCGGCGGCACCGTGCGCGGATCGGCGGCGTGGATGCCGTAGTACGACGGCACACCGCTGCCCTTGTACACCAGCCACACCCGCTCGCCCGGATACCGCCGCCGGAGCCGGTCGGCGAGCCGGCCCAGGTCCTGTCCCCAGTCCACGTTGGAGTCGTGCAGCAGCAGGTGGGTGCGGGCGGGGCCGCCGAAGGCCTCGTTGGAGTACGGCAGGTAGCAGGGGAAGGTCCGCAGCGAGCTCACGGCCGTGAACAGCACGAGTGCGGCCGCCGTGGCGCGCGTCCACCGGCGGCCGGGCCGGGGCACACAGGCCGCTGCCACCGCGAGGGACATCGGCACGAACAGCGCGTACCGCGTCCCGAAGTCCCGCGACCCCGTCATGGCCGCCGCGAGCAGCACCCCGGGCGGCAGCAGCACATACGGCGCCGCGGGCCGCAGCCGCCGTACCGCCACGACCGCCACCGCACCGGCCGCGCCCAGCGCCAGCAGCCCGATCGGCGTCTTCACCAGCAGCGCGGCCGGCAGGTAGTACCAGAGCGAGCCGGTGTACAGGTGCCCGAACAGATAGCCCTGCCATGGGTAGTCCTCCATCCCGAACTGCACCCGCATGCCCGCGCGGTAGGCGCCGGGCACCGGCAGCAGGTCCACCAGCCGGCCACGCAGCCCGTGCAGGGGCGGCACCGGTTCGGCGGGGGAGAACCGCAGCGCGGGGTCGACGGCGAGATACGCGGCCCAGACGACGGCGAGCGCCACCAGCCCCACGACGACCGCACCGGCCAGCGCCGACAGCGCCTCCCGCCGCCGGTCACCGGGGACGCCCGCGAGGACGGACAGAGCCGTGCGCAGGCGCGTGCCGGCCGCGCCGGACGGCGTGGACAGGGGCGGGGCCTCGTGCGGGCGAGCGCCGGCGGGGCCCGCGAGGGCGGAGCGGGCCGTACGCCGGTGAGGACCCGCCGGGGACGCGAGGGCGGACAGGACCCGCCGGGCCCGGCCCGTGCGCGTGAGCGGCCCGCCGGTCGGAAGGGTGTCCCGTTCCCGGCCGTCGTCGCTGGTGCCCGGGCCGTCGGTGTGCGGCGTCTGCCGTTTTCGGCCGTCGCCTGTGTCCGGCCCGCCGGATCCCGGCGCCTCCCGCTCCCGGCGGAGGCTCGTGTCTCGGCGCGGGCCGGTCGGGCGCATGTCCCGTTCCGGGCCGATGTCCGTGTGCTGTCCGCCCCTTGGATGTGCCCCCCGTGCCCGGCCCGGGCCCGCGTCCGGCCGGTCCCCCCGTGGCAGCCCCGGTCCCCGGCGCGCCGCCAGGACGGACACCGCTGCCAGCACCGTCAGCACCGGCACCGCCGGCAACGCGCTCATCTTGGTCGCCACGGCCGCGCCGAGAGCCGCTCCGGCGAGCGGCAGGTGCAGTCCGGGCCGACGCCGCGCCCGCCACAGCAGCCAGGCCGACGTCAGCACGAACCCGGCCGCCGGCACGTCCAGGGTGGCCAGCGAGCCGTGGGCGATCAGATCGGGGGAGAAGGCGTACAGCGCGAGCGCCACCAGACCGCCCGCCGTGCCCGTCAGCTCACGGGCGAACGCGAAGGCGACCAGCCCGAAGAGCAGCGTCAGCACGATCACCGGAAGCCGCGCCCACAGCATCACCCGCCAGGGGTCGTTGCCCGACTCGTACAGCAGATGCCGGCCGACATCCCCTTGCGTGCCGGTGTACGAGGGGTCGTAGTGCGGGTCGGTCACCGCCACACCCAGCGCGATGAGCAGCTTGCCGAGCGGCGGATGCTCGGGGTTGTAGCGGATCCGGTGCTCGTGCAGATAGTCGGTGGCGGTCGCGACGTACACCGGCTCGTCGATGGTCGGGGTCTGCTGGACGGCCGTGGTGACCATCACCGTGGCCATCTGGGCGAGCAACAGCGCGGCGAGCAGCGGCACCAGCCACCGCCGGTGGCGGCGCAGCCAGGCGTACGGACGGCCGGGGGCCGGCCGCGGCGACCCCTCGGTGGCAGCCGCACGGGTGAGGAGCAGGTGCTGTTCGCGCGCCATCATCCGCCCCGCGGTGGCACCGGCCGGGGGGCGGCGGGAACGATCGTGGGCCGGATCATGGCCCTACTGTCGCACCGCTCCCGCCGCCGGAGGCGTCACCGCTTCACGAGTCGTACCGACAGACCTTCTGCCGTGTACACGGGTACGGCCCGCAGCCGGTCGGAGTTCACCTCGATCCGGATGAACCGTCCGCGCAGCCGGGGAACGTCGACGACCGGCAGGGTGCTGCCCTCGGCCGGCGGCCGCTCGGTGTCCAGTCGCAGCGACAGCACCGCCGAGCCGCCCAGCACGGCGAGGTGCTTGACCGTCAGGGGCGTTTTGCGGCCGGCGCGCAGGGTGACCTCCAGCGTGCCCGCGTCCTGCGCGTACGCGCCGCGCACCCGCAGTCGCCCGGCCACCCGCAGCACGCCGCCCGCGATCCGCACGTCCCCGTGGCCGAGGGCGTCCTCGGAGCCGGCGGCCAGCGTGCCCTCGGCCAGCACCGTCCCGCCGGTGTAGCGGTTGCGGCCGGTCAGCGCCAACGAGCCGGTGCCGCGCTTGGTCAGCCCGCCGCGCCCGTCGATGTCGTTGTGCCAGGCGTCGGCCGCCGAGAAACCGCCCGCCGCCGCGTCCATCGTGACCGAGACGTCCGAGTCGAAGGCGCCGTAACCGTCCGCCGCGGCGAACAGGTTCAGCCGCCCCCACTGCTCGAAGCCGTCGAGGAGGACGTACCCGGAGGGCAGGCCGGTGGTGCGCAGCACCTCGCGGCGCTGATCGGCCGTCAGATACGGCAGCCGGGTCTCCAGCAGCACCTCCGCACCCTTCGGCACGGTCAGCGGCAGATCGCGGCCCTGCCGGGTCAGGACGTACGTCAGCCGGGGCCGGACCGCGCGGGAGTTGGCATCCCGGTCGGCGTACGGGTCGGCGCCGGTGTGGGCGTAGGCGTACAGCGTGTCGGCGGTGGTGCCGGTCTGCGCGGTGAAGTAGGCGAGGGCCTGGGCACGGGCGGCGGCCTTCAGTCCCGCGTTGGCCGGGTCGGCGAGAGTGGCCGCGGCGAGAGCGGTGGCCATGATCCGGCCGCCGATGACGTCCACGGGGTGGTGCATACCGGCCACGATCCGGGTGTGGCTCAGCTCGAACGCGCGGGCCACCAGCTCCTGGAAGCGCTCGGGTACGGCGTAGGCGTAGGCGAGCGCGGCCAGGTGGAAGGCGTTGGTGTGGCCGCTCGGGAAGCCGCCGTCGTCGGCCGGGGAGGTGCCGCGCTGGCGCAGCAGCTGTGGGGCCACGACCACCGGCGAGTCGTACACCGGGAAGCCGAACGTGTCCGTCCTCCCGGTGTCGACGACCTCGCTGTCGTCGGTCAGGCGCCACGGACGCGGGTACTGGTAGGCGTACTTGGCGGGGTTGCCGGAGGCGTAGGGGCCGCGCACGGTGTCGACGAGTTCGGCGACCTTGCCGAGGGCCGAGTCGTGGGCGCCGGCGCCGAGTGCCGAGCCGGCCGGGGCGTCGGCGGGCACGGAGTCGCTGACGGTGGTCGCGGGTGTGGAGTCGGGCGCTCTCGTGATCGACGTGACCGCCTTCGCGCCCGCCTCGTAGAAGCCGGCGAGCGGGCCGAGACCGGCGATCATCGCGTAGCTCTGGTGCTGGCGGTCGTAGACGAACGCCTCCTTCGCCTGCGCGTCGGTGCGCGTCTGCGTGACGCGCGCGCAGTGGTCCAGGTCGGCGCGGAGCACCTCGGGGCGCATGGGGGTGCCGGTGTTCCAGGCGGATCCGGTCTTCCACACCTGGGCGAAGCCGCCGAGGATCCGGACGACCGCGTTGGTCTCGGGCGTGAGGTTGGCGATGACGTTCGTCTTGTAGTCGTCCACGAACGCGGCCGGTGCGGTGGCGGCCTTGGCGTCGGCCGCCGGCAGCCAGGCGGCGACGGCCGGGACGGCGAGCACGCCCGCCGACGCGGCCAGCGAGGTCTTGAGGAACCCGCGCCGGTTCGGCACGGAGGAGGGGTGCCCGGCAGGTGACGGCATGCCTGTGCCTCTCAGGAGTCGTCCACGGGGCGCCCGTCCGGATGTGCCGACTTGTGCGATCCCGTGGAGAAGCAGGGGGAAGAAGTTGAACGGGTGAATATCTAGGGGTGTGGTGTGTCTGGTCGGAGAGCCCCCGGTGATCTCCGCGTGGTCGACGGGTGAACGCGGGGCGCACGACGCACAGAAACGCCCTTGGCCGCACAGGAGCGCACGTCTGGGAGTGCTGCCGTCGGTGCGTCGGTGCGTCGGTGCGTCGGTGCGTCGGTGCGTCGGTGCGTCGGTGCGTCGGTGCGTCGGTCGCCTCGCCGCCGACGCCTTTCACGGCGCGATGTTCGCCATGCCGACACTCGCCCTGGCCTCGACGCTCATCTGCTTCGTCGCCTTCAGGGCGACACTGGTGCAAGGCCTGGCCACCACCGGAATGAAGGGCTGAACAGCGTGCATCTGCCCTACCAGCGCGGACCGCTGCACGACCTGCCGGACACCCCCGGCGCCTACGACGCCGTCCTCGCCGACGTCACCGAGCAGGCCCTCGCCCGGATGACCCCCGAGGGCAGCCTCGAACACCCCGACGCCCACCACGACATCGGCGACACCTCACTCGGCATCACCTCGCTGCTCGCCCTCGCCTGGCAGCGCGGCAAGGACCCCCGGCTGCCGGAGGCGGTCCGCCGCAGCCTCGCGTTCCATCTGCGGGAGCGCGTGTACAGCGAGGACAACCCCGGATACCCGAACCTCAGGGTCACCGACTCCGGTCTGCCGTACGCCCGTTACGTACTCCAAGCGGGCGACCACCCCATCGGCGACTGGCCCAGCACGGTCTGGGCGCTGCTCCAGGCGGTCAACGTCCTCGACGCGGCCGACGGCCTGCTGGACGACGAACAGCGCGGGGAACTGCGCGACATGGCGCACGGCTACTGGCGCCGGCTCACCGAGGCCACCTTCTTCAACCCGCAGGACGCCGGCAACCAGGCCATCGGCTGCGTGGTCGGCGGCCTGATGCTCGCCCGCCATCTCCCGGGCGGACAGGGCGCGTCGGTCCGGGCACACGCCCTGAGCCTGTACGCCGACGAGATCCGCGCCCACCGCGTCCGCGACCGGGGCGCCCTCCTGCCCCCCGAGCACGGCGGCGCCTACGACAACAACTACGGCCCGATCTCCCTGTCCTTCCTGGCCCAGGCCCACCGGGTCAGCGCGGAGCGGATCTTCGCCGAGGACGGCGACACCCTCGCCCGGTACATCGACGCCCGGCTGACGTCCGGCGGTTACGACAACGGCGGCCCCCGCTACAGCGAACAGCACTCCGGCTTCGAATCCGTCCTCGGGCTGCGGTACTTCGGCTCCCGCATCGGCGCCGACCTCGGCCGCTACCGGGGCGACACCCGCTGGGGCCGCCACGCGGTCCAGCGGGACGGCCGGATCGACGGGCACTTCGCCTTCATGCTGGTCTGGCAGATCCAGGACCCCACCCGCTGGCACCGCACCCCGTCCACCGCAGCCGCCCGTCACCAACTGCGCTCCGGTACCGTGTCCGTGGCCTTCGACAGCCGGATGACCCCCTCGCTCATCGAGGCGGGCGGCGCCTACTACCTGCCCGCGGCCGTGCGCCGCCGGCACGGGTTCGGGCCGGTCACGGACGGCTTCCTGCTGTGCCGCCCCATGGGCGCGGTCCGGGTCGCGGACGTCCGCGCCGACGGGCTCGCGGCCAAGCTGGTCACCAAGCCGGTCGTCGGCCGCGACCACGTCCTGCGCCATGTGCGCTCGCTGTACGTCACCGACGGCACCAGCCTGTGGGTGACGGTCGCCGTGGAGCGGCTCGACGGGGCGCCGTACCTGCTGTCCGGGATGCCGTACGCCGCCGACGACGGCGACCGGGTGCGCCGCACAGCCGCGGGCCAGGTCACCTCGGCGGGCGGCCTGCGCCTCACGCACCCCACGGACCCCGGCCCCGACCACTTCGACGCCCGAAGCGAACTCACCCAGGAGCAGGCCGCGTTCGCGCTCGCCGCCGACCCGCGCGGCTACGGCAACCCCGACGAGGGCTGGCACCACCTGGTCTCCTCCAGCGCCCTGGAGGCCGAGCCGGCGCCGGGCGCCCCGGAGGGCCTGCACGTGTTCGCCGTGCGGTACGGCCCGGGAGAGGCGTTCGCGCCGGTGACCGAGCCGGAGTCGAAGGAGGGCGCGGACGGGTTCGTCGTACGCACGGAGGCGTTCACGGCGGTCGTGGGCGCGGTGGCGGGTGACAGCCGCGGGGAGCCGTCCCTGACCCTCCACCGCTGAGCATCGTCAGCGCTCGGGGAGCACCGGTGCCGGCAGCGCGCCGACCGGCACCACCAGGTCCGCCCGCCCCCGCGTCGCCGCCACCAGGTCGGCGTTGCGCTGGTCGGTGCCCAGCACCCAGGTCACGGCCGCCTCGTGGTCCTTGCCGAACTCCTCGTGCCGGGCGACCAGCCGGCGGATCCGCTCGTCCTCGTCCGTCTCGCAGAACCACACCTCGTCCAGGCACGGCCGCACCCGCGCCCACGAACCCTCCGCCACCAGCAGGTAGTTGCCCTCGGTCACCACCAGCCGGGCAGTCGGCGGCACCGGGATCGCGCCCGCGATCGGCTGCTCCAGCACCCGTTCGAACCCGGGCGCGTACACCACGTCCTCGGTGTCCTCGCGCAGCCGCCGCAGCAGCGCCGCGTACCCGGCCGCGTCGAAGGTGTCCGGTGCCCCCTTGCGGTCCCGGCGGCCCAGCCGGTCCAGCTCCACGTCGGCGAGGTGGAAGCCGTCCATGGGCACGTGCGCGGCCCAGGGCGGCCCGTCGGCGTTCAGGGCGCGCACGAGGTGCTCGGCGAGCGTGGTCTTGCCCGCCCCGGGGCCGCCCGCGATGCCGAGCACGGCACGCCGGCCGTCCCGGACGAGGCCACGGGCACGGTCGAGGAGGTCGTCGAAGGTCAGCGGCACACTGCAGAGTGTGTCACCAGGAGTTCGCGCGGTGTGTGGCGTGTGCCACTCACTGGACGGCGCCCCATGGGGAACAGTGCTGGGTATGACTCAGCTCGGTCTGCCCGACACCATCCAGGCCTGTCTCTTCGATCTCGACGGGGTCGTCACCAGGACGGCCGTCGTGCACGCGGCCGCCTGGAAGGAGACGTTCGACGCGTTCCTGCGGGACTACGCGGGGGAGCAGGGGCGGCCGTTCGACGCGGTCGCCGACTACGACGAGTACGTCGACGGCCGTCCCCGCGCCGACGGGGTCCGCGCCTTCCTCGACTCGCGCGGCATCCACCTGCCCGAGGGCGCCCCGGAGGATCCGCCGGACGCCCGTACCGTGCACGGCCTGGGCAACCGCAAGAACGTCCTGCTGCTGGAGCGGATCCGCACCGGCGGCGTGGAGGCCTACGAGGGCACCCTGCGCTATCTGGAGGCGGTCCGCGCCGAGGGGCTGCGCACGGCGATCGTCTCCTCCAGCGCCAACTGCCGAGACGTGCTGCGCTCCGTCGGCGCCGAGCACTTCTTCGACGTACGGATCGACGGTGTGGTCGCCGCCGAACGGCACCTGCCGGGCAAGCCGCACCCCGACACCTTCCTTGCCGCCGCCCACGACCTGGGCGTCGAACCGTCCCGGGCCGCCGTGTTCGAGGACGCGCTGGCCGGCATGGACGCGGGCCGCGCGGGCGGCTTCGGGTACGTCGTCGGCGTGGACCGCGTGGGCCAGGCCGACGCCCTGTACGCGCACGGCGCGACCGTCGTGGTGCAGGATCTCGCCGAACTGGGAGGCAAGCAGTGATCACCGACCGGTCGTACGGCGTGGAACCGTGGGCCGTACGGGAGACCGCCCTCGACCTCGACGTGCTCGCCCAGAGCGAGTCGGTGTTCGCGCTGTCCAACGGGCACGTCGGCTGGCGCGGCAACCTCGACGAGGGCGAACCGCACGGCCTGCCCGGCAGCTACCTCAACGGCGTGCACGAGGTGCACCCGCTGCCGTACGCGGAGGCCGGGTACGGCTACCCGGAGTCGGGCCAGACGGTCATCAACGTCACCAACGGCAAGATCCTCAGGCTGCTGGTCGACGACGAGCCGTTCGACCTGCGGTACGGGCGGCTCGTGGCCCACGAGCGGGTTCTGGACCTGCGCCGCGGTGTGCTGGAGCGGACCTGCGAGTGGACCTCCCCGGCGGGCTCCACGGTCCGGGTGCGCTCGACCCGGCTGGTGTCGCTGACCCAGCGGGCGGTGGCAGCGGTGGCGTACGAGGTGGAGGCCGTCGGCGGCCGCAGCCGGGTGGTGATCCAGTCCGAGCTGGTCGCCAACGAGACCCTGCCCGAGGCGAACGGCGACCCGCGCGCGGCCATGGCACTGCAGTCGCCGCTGGAGCAGGAGGACCACTTCGCCTCCGGCGGCCGGCTGCGGCTGGTGCACCGCACCCGGCGCAGCGGCCTCAGGGTGGCCGTCGCCGCCGACCACACCGTCAGCGGCCCCGAGCGCACCACCACCCGCAGCGAGAGCGGCACCGACGTGGCCCGGCTCACGGTCACCTCCGTTCTGGAGCCCGGACAGACCCTGCGGGTGGAGAAGCTGGTCGCCCACGGCTGGTCCGGCACCCGCTCACTGCCCGCGATGGCCGACCAGGTCGACGCCGCGCTCGCCGCCGCCGCGCACGACAGCTGGCAGGGCCTGCTGGCGGACCAGCGGGCCTGCCTGGACGACTTCTGGGCCCGCGCCGACGTCGAGACGGACGGCGACGAGCAGGTCCAGCAGGCCGTCCGCTTCGCCCTGTTCCACGTCCTGCAGGCCGGGGCCCGCGCCGAGCAGCGCGCCATCCCCGCGAAGGGCCTGACCGGCTCCGGCTACGACGGGCACGCCTTCTGGGACACCGAGATGTTCGTGCTGCCCGTGCTCACCCACACCGCCCCCGCGGCGGTCGCGGAGGCGCTGCGCTGGCGGTACAACACCCTGGACGAGGCCCGCGAACGCGCGGCCCAACTCGGGCTCGGCGGCGCCGCGTTCCCCTGGCGGACCATCGCGGGACCGGAGGGCTCGGCGTACTGGCCGGCCGGCACCGCCGCCTTCCACGTGAACGCCGGCATAGCCGACGCGGTGGTCCGGTACGTCGAGGCCACCGGCGACACCGCGTTCGAGCGCGAGATCGGCGTGGAACTGCTGGTGGAGACGGCCCGGTTGTGGCGCTCGCTGGGCCACCACGACGCCCACGGCGTCTTTCACATCGACGGAGTCACCGGCCCCGACGAGTACAGCGCGGTCGCCGACGACAACACCTACACCAACCTCATGGCCCGGCAGAACCTGCTGCGCGCGGCCGACGCCGCCGAACGCCATCCGCGCGAGGCGGCACGACTGGGCGTGGACGAGGAGGAGAGCGCGGCCTGGCGGGACGCCGCCGAGGCCATGCACTTCCCCTACAACCACGAACTCCGCGTCCACGAGCAGCACGCCGGGTTCACCCGCTACCAGCGCTGGGACTTCACCGGCACCCGTCCCGACCAGTACCCGCTGCTGCTGCACTTCCCCTACTTCGACCTCTACCGCAAGCAGGTCGTCAAACAGGCCGACCTGGTGCTGGCCATGTACACCTGCGGTGACTTCTTCGAAAAGGGGTACGACGACGAGGGCGCGGACGGCGCGGAGCAGATCGCCCGGAACTTCGCCTACTACGAGCCGCTGACCGTGCGGGACTCCTCCCTGTCGGCGTGCTGCCAGGCCGTGATCGCCGCCCAGGCGGGCCATCTGGACCTCGCCTGGGCCTACACCACCGAGGCGGCCCTGATGGACCTGCAGGACCTGGAGCACAACACCCGCGACGGGCTGCACATCGCCTCGCTGGCCGGTACCTGGATGGCGCTGGTGGCGGGCTTCGGCGGGATGCGCCGCGACGGCGAGCGCCTGCGGTTCGCGCCGCGCCTGCCCGAGCGGTTGAGCCGGCTCGCCTTCAACGTGGAGTTCCGCGGCCGGCGGCTGCGCGTGGACATCGGCGCGGACAAGGCGACGTACACGCTGCTGGACGGGCCGCCGCTGACCGTGCGGCACCATGGTGAGCGGCTCATCGTGAGCACCGACGAGCCGGCGGTGCGGGCGGTGCCGGCTGTATTCCGCCGACCTACCCCGGAGCAGCCGCTGCATCGCGCCCCGAACGGCAGCTGAGACAGGCGCGCCGCTGCGCGTGCCGGGATCTGTCGTGGGGCGTCTGCCGCACCGCTGTGGCTGGTCGCGCCCACACGGCGGAGCCGCGTATCGATACGGCCCCGCGCCCCTTGCGGGCGCTTTCAGTTCAGCACGCCGGACAGTTGCCGCAGCAGATCGCCCGTGGCGTCGGCCGCGAGCAGCGCGGACACGGTGCCCAGGAGGAGGACGGCCGCCGCGGCGGACCACAGTCGTGGGGGCGGGCTGGTCTGCAGGGCCGCGATCCGGCGGGTGACGGCCCGGTCGGTGAAGTGCAGGGCGCAGGCGGTGCGGGCCCGGCCGGCGGTGAGCGCGGCCCGGGCCAGCGCCCGGGCGGTGGTCCGCCGGTCGCCGACCGTGGCCGCGGCCTGCTCGTCGGCCCACCGTTCCACGAGGAAGCCGACGGCCTTGCGCACCGGCCCGAGCAGCGGGTCGGCCGCCGCCGCGAGCGTCGCCGCCGTGACCAGCGGCCCGTGCCGGTGGGCGAGATGGGCGCGCTCGTGCGCGAGGAGCACCCGCCGCTCGGCGGGCTCCAGCGCGCGCAGCATCGCCGAGGTGACCAGGATCCGGCCCGGCCGTCCCGGGATCGCGAACGCCTGCGGCACCTCGGAGGCCGCGACGATCAGCTCGGTGTCCGCCGGGTGCCCCGCGCACAGCCGGCGCAGGGCGCGGCGGGTGCGGCGTTCGGCGCGTACGGCCCGGTACACCCGAACGGCGATCGCCACCAGGGCCAGGCAGGCTGCGAGGCCGATCGTCTCGGGCACCGGATTCGTCACCGGATGCCCGTCCTCGCGGGCCTCGCGGATCAGCGGTGGCGCGTGGCCGAGGAGCGCGGCGGCCAGCAGGACCAGTGACCAGGTGGTGGCCGCGGCCGTCAGTACGGCCGCCGAGGTGAGCACGCGGGCGGCGAGTGCCGGAGCGACCCGGCGGGCGAGCAGCGGGCCGACCACCGACAGCAGCAGGGACAGCACCAGAGGGGTGTAGACGTCGAACCTCATGCGCCGCCTCCGGCGAGCAGCTCGCGCAGCGCCCGCTCCTCCTCGGGGCTCAGCCCGGTCACGAACTGCTGGAGCGCGGCGATCGGGTCCGGGCCGCGGTCCAGGGCCTCGTGCATCGCCTCGGCGGTCAGCTCGGCCGCGTTCTTGGCCGGCCGGTACGCGCCGCGCCGCCCGGCGGCGTCCCGGAGTACCAGCCCTTTGTCGTACAGGCGTTTGAGGATGGTGTGCACCGTGTTGTAGGCGAGCGCCCCGTCGATCTCGGCCTGGATCTCCGCCGGGGTCAGTGGCCGCTCGGTGGCCCAGAGCGTGGCCAGCACCTCGCTCTCCAGCTCACCGGCGCTGCGCCGCTCCGTCCTGCCGCGGGACCCTGTGCCAGCCATGCCCCAACCTTACAGCGCGTAGTGCCGTCGGCCGGATGGCCCCGTCCGCCCGGCATCAGGCAGGTGTTCGCGGTAGTTTGACGGTGTTTTCCCCGACTCCCGTCCTGGACCCTACGGGTTGTAGGGTGGCGAGGGTCTCCACACGCCGCGGGGACAGAGGGGTGATGATGGCCGGCAGCGCGCACGCCACACTCGCCGGACTCCGGCGCTCACGCTCACCGCGCACGTCCGACGGCACCCGGCCGGTCCCCGCCACCGCCCCGCTCGCGGCCGTCGCCGCCGCCTTCACCCTGGCCCAACTGCTCCTGGTCCGGCCCGGCATGGGCCTCGGCTGGGACGAGGCGGTGTACGTCAGCCAGGTCAGCCCCCAGGCCCCCGCCGCCTTCTTCAGCGCACCCCGGGCCCGGGGTGTCTCCCTGCTCGTCGCGCCCGTCGCTTCCTGGTCCACCTCCACGGCCCTGCTGCGGACATACCTCGCCGTCCTGTCCGGCCTCGCCCTGTACCTGGCCCTGCGCGCCTGGCGCGGCCTGTTCCCGGTACGCGTCCTCGCCCTCTCCGGCGCCCTCCTCGCCTCCCTGTGGGTCACCCTGTTCTACGGCCCACAGGCCATGCCCAATTACTGGGTCGCCGTCGGCGCCCTGGCCGCCGTCGGATGTTTCCTGCGCGTCCGCGCCGGCCGAGCCGACCGGAGTGCCCTGTGGGGCCTGGCGGCGAGTGCCGCGCTCATGGCCCTGATGCGGCCCATGGACGCCGTCTGGGCGGTGCTGCCGCTTCTCGCCCTCGGCCTCGCGCGCCGCCACCGGCGGGCACTCGCGGTGCTGCTCGCCGGGCTCGCGGCCGGTGCCGCCGACTGGGTGGTCGAGGCGTACGCCGACTACGGCGGCCCGGTGCGCCGGCTGTCCGAGGGCTCGGCGATCCAGGGCGGCCTCGGCTGGCACCTCGCCGTCGTCGACCAGCTGCGCAGTCTCAGCGGCCGGGCGCTGTGCCGACCGTGCACCGGCGCCCTCCCCAACCCGCTGGTCACCGTCTGGTGGTTCGTCCTGCCGCTGCTCGCCGTGCTCGGGCTCGTCGTCGCCGTCCGCGCCCGGCGTACGACGGCCACGCTGCTGCCGCTGGCCTGCGCGGCCACCGCCGCCTTCCCGTACCTGTTCATGATCGGCTACGCCGCCCCGCGCTTCCTGCTGCCGGCCTACGCCCTGCTCGCCCTCCCGGTCGCCGACGCACTGACGTACCTGGTCACGGCGGGGCGCCGGCCCTGGCGCCCGATCGTCGCCACCCTGCTCTGCCTCGGGCTGGCCGGCCACCTCGCGGTGCAACTGGCCGTGCTCGTGAACACCGTAGACGGCGCCGTCGAGGCCCACCGCGGCTGGTCCCGCACGGCCGGCGCCCTGCACCGGGTCGGCGTCCGCCCGCCCTGCCTGCTCACCGGGGACGGGGCCATCCCCGTCGCCTTCTACACCGGATGCTCCTCGGCCGAGACGACCGGGCACAACGCCAACAGCACCGAGGAGGCCATCATCGGGACCGCCCGGCGGATCCCGGTCGCCGCGCTGGTTCCCGACGGCACCCGGCCGCCCGGATACGCCCGCGACTGGCCGTCCGAACCGCTCGACGGACAGCGGTTGTACTACTCCGTGCCCGGGGGCGGCCGATGACGTCCCCGCCCCGAACCCAGGGACGGCCACTTCAGTCCCCGCCGGAACCCGCCCCGTCCCTGGGCCGCCGGCACGCCTGCTGGCACGCCGGCGTCCTGCTCGCCGTCCTGCTCGGCGGGCTCTACCTGGCCCGCCGGCACTGGCCCGCCCTCGAGAGCGGCGCCGGGCGGCTGGCCGGCGCCGACCAGGGCTGGCTGCTGGTCGGCGCGACGGCGGCCCTCGGCACCTGGGCGGCCTCGGCGCTCGCCCAGCAGGGCGCGGTGCTACGACGACTGCCAGGATCCCGGCTGGTCGCCGCCCAGTTCGCCGCCTCCGCAGCCAACCATCTGCTGCCCGCCGGACTCGGCGCGGGCGCGGTGAACCTCAGGTTCCTGATGCGCTGCGGACTACCCGCCGGCCGCTCGGCCAGTGCGCTCGCCGTCAAGGCCACCGCCGGTGCGACGGTCCGCCTGGCACTGATCGCGCTGCTCGCCCCGGCCTGCCCCGGACTGCTGCGCCCGCCGCACCCCACCCCGACGGCCCTCGCCGTCGCCCTCGGCGTACTCGTGCTGCTCACGGCCCTGCCGGTCACCCCCTGGTGGGCGCGCTGCCGCCGGGGTCTGTCGGCCGTCCTGGCCGACATCCGTGCCCTGCACGCCTGTCCCGCGCGAGCGGTGGCCCTGTGGGGCGGCTCCCTCGCCTTCGCCGCGCTGCACTCGCTCGTCCTCATCGCCGTCACCCAGGCGGTGGAACTGCCGCTGCCCCCGCTCCAGGTGGCCCTGCTCTACCTCGCTGCCAGCAGCGCCGCCGCCCTGCTGCCCACCCCGGGCGGCCTCGGTTCCCTGGACGCGGCGCTCGTCCTCGCCCTCACCGTCTCCGGTGCCCCCGGCGCGGCCGCCGCCTCGGCCGTGCTCGGGTACCGGCTGCTGACCGTGTGGCTGCCCCTGCTTCCGGGGCTGCTGGTGCTCGGGGTGCTGGTGCGGCGCAAAGCCCTGTGACGGACCGGGAGTTTCCCGAGCGCCCGCCGCAGGTAGGTGTCGGATGTCCGGGTGCCGTCACACGAGGGGGAGCGTCATGGCGGGGAGCGACACGGCGGGGCTGCCGAGCGAGGCGTTCTTCACACCGGGGACCTCGTCCTTCACCGAGTTCCTGGCCGCGCACCGCCCCGGGCTGCTGCCCACGGCGCCCGTGCTGCCCGCCGCGGCGCGGACGCCCGCCGACCGGTTCCCGCACGGCACCACCGTGCTCGCCCTCACCTACCGCGAGGGCGTGCTGATAGCCGGCGACCGCCGGGCCACCATGGGCAACCTGATCGCCCAGCGCGACCTGGAGAAGGTGCACCCCGCCGACGACTACACGGCCGTCGCCTTCGCCGGCACCGTCGGCCTCGCCGTCGACATGGTGCGGCTCTACCAGGTCGAGCTCACGCACTTCGAGAAGATCGAGGGCACCCCCATGACCCTGGCCGGCAAGTCGACCCGGCTCGCGGCCATGATCCGGCAGAACCTCGCCCAGGCCATGCAGGGCCTCGCCGTCGTCCCACTGCTCGCCGGGTACGACCTCACCGCGCCCGACGGCGGGCGCGGCCGCATCTTCGCCTTCGACGCGGCCGGCGGCCTCTACGAGAAGTGCGACTTCCACGCCGAGGGCTCCGGCTCGCCGTACGCCCGGGGCGCCCTGAAGAAGCTGTACCGGCCTGGCCTCGGCCGGCGCGAGGCCGTCCTCGCCGCCCTCCAGGCGCTGTACGACGCGGCGGACGAGGACTCGGCGACCGGCGGTCCCGATGTGCACCGCCGTATCTTCCCCGTCGTCTGCGTGATCACGGCGGACGGCTTCGAGCGGCTGCCGGAGCCGGAGACCGAGGAGCTCAGCCGCGAGACGGTACGCCAGCGCACGGCCCGCCCGGACGGCCCACACGCCGCGCCCTGACGGCTGTGGAGCGGGGCGCGAGCCGGACCGGGCCCGACGGCGCCGGGGCGGGGAATGCCGTCATGCGGCCGAGAGGCGAGGGCGTGGTGGTGCGGCCTCAGGTCAGGCGGTGGCCGATACCGCGCGCGGTGGCGATGGTCCGCTCGCTGCCCGCCGCGCGCAGCTTGCGGCGCAGCCGCGTCAGGTACTGGTCCAGCGTGTTGTCGCTGACCTGCGCCCCCTCCGGCCAGCCCGCGCGGACCAGATCGCGGCGGCGCACCAGCTCCCCGCCGGCCGCGGTGAGCGCCGCCAGCAGCCGGAACTCCGTCGGCGTGAGGTCGACGCGCCTGCCGTGCACGGTGGCGCTGTGCCGGACGGCGTCCAGCACGAGTCCGCCCGCGGCGGCGGCCGGGGCCGCAGGCGCGGTCCGGCGCAGGGCGGCGCGCAGCCGGGCGGCCAGCTCGGCGAGGTGGAACGGCTTGGGCAGGTAGTCGTCCCCGCCGGCCGAGAAGCCGGACAGGCGGTCCGTGAGCCCCTGCCGGGCGGTCAGGAACAGGACCGGGGCGAGGAAGCCGTTGGCCCGCATCGCCTGGCAGACGTCGCGGCCGTCGGCATCGGGCAGGCCGACGTCCAGTACGACGGCGGACACGTCCGGTGTCGCCAGCCGCAGGGCGGTGGCGCCGTCGCCGGCGCACACCGTGTCGAACTCCTCGTCCTGCAGACCACGCCGCAGCACGTCACGCAGGGCGTGATCGTCTTCGACGATGAGGATCCTGGGGTGCATGTCTCTCCACCGGCCCGTCGGCCGCGTCGTTCGGGTGGGGTGTGCCCGGCTCGGGGGCACGGGGGACGTATCGCCCGGGCAGCCACCGGGCCACAGCGCAGACGAAGACACCGAGCCAGCCGACGGCGAGCAGCCAGCCGCCGACCACGTCGGTGAACCAGTGCACGCCCAGGAACACACGGGTCAGCCCGACCCCGGCCCCCCAGCACGCGACCAGCAGACACAGCACGGTCCTGCCGCGCGGGGCACGCAGGCACAGGGCCACCGTCAGCAGGCCCGCCGTCAGCGCGGCGGTGGTGGTGTGCCCGGAGGGGAAGGACCAGCCGGAGGCCTGGGTCTGCCAGTCGTACGGCGACGGCCGGGCCCTGGCGACCAGCTCCATCACGCCGTACCGCACCGCCTGGCCCGTGCCCAGGCAGACCGCGCAGAGCAGCACGGCCTCCAGCCGCTGCCGCCCGGTGCGTCCGGCGATCAGCCCGGCCAGGACCACCAGGACGTACGGCACGACCCCCGTGCCCGTGGCGGTCAGGCCGCGGGCCACCGCCACCGCGACCGGCGGTCGGTGCCCGACGGACCAGGACAGCAGGCCCTGGTCCAGGTCGAGCGGGCTGCCCTGGTCGCTCACCAGCACGGCGGCCAGCGCAGCGAACGCCATCCAGGCGCCCAGGGCCACCGTGCCCGCCCGCTCCGCGACGTTCTTGGGCTTCATGCGGTTCCCGCCACCGGCAGTGGGCGCGGCCGGGTCCCCGACAGCCGCCCCGGGAGCCGGGCCGGCCGGCGGGGCGGGGCGACCCGGGTCAGGAGGCCGACGAGCGCGCCGATGCCGTGCGGATCGTCCTCACCGTCCCCTGCGGGACACGCCGCCGGAGTGCGGAAGACCAGGCCCCCGCCGGGCCGGCCCTCTACGACCAGCGGCTGCACAGCGCTGTTCACCGTGAACAGCGCCGGCACCGCCACCGGCACGGTCGCCCCGGTCGCTCCGTCCCGGCGGCCCCGCCACCGGCCCACCCCCCTGATCGGCGGGCACACCCCCGCGTCGTACGCCGTCCACGCGGCGACGGCGTCGTCCGCCCGGCCCGGTGAGCGGCGGGCGAGGTACACCAAGTCGGGGTGGGGCGGACCGTCCGCCGACGAGCCCGGCAGGGGGGACGGCATCAGCGGGCTTCCTTGGCCGCTTTGCGGGAGCGCAGCACCTCGGCCGCGAGCGGGAGGAGGGACACGGCGACGATCAGCGCGATCACCGGCAGCAGGTACTTGTCGACGTTCGGGATCGAGGAGCCCAGCGCGTATCCGCCGAGCGTGAGACCGAGGCTCCACACGAGCCCGCCGGCCACCTGCCAGAGGGTGAAGGTCCGGGGCGGGACCTCGAGGGCGCCTGCCAGCGGGTTAAGCACCGTGCGCACCACGGGAATGAAGCGGGCCAGCACGATCGCCTTCGCGTGTCCGTACCGATCCAGGAGTTCCTCGGCACGCTGGGCGCCCTCGCGCAGCTTGGCCGAGCGGCTGCGGGCCAGCAGCGCGCCGCCCGCCTTCCGGCCGATCAGGAACCCGCACTGCGAACCGGCCAGCGCGCCGACGGCCGCCGCGACGAGCAGCGGCCCGAGCGAGAGGTGTACCCCGCTGTCGGACCTGCCCGTGCACAGCAGCCCCGCCGTGAACAGCAGGGAGTCTCCGGGCAGGAAGAATCCGATCAGCAGGCCCGTCTCCGCGAAGAGCACCACGCCGACGCCGAGCACGCCGAAGGTGGCGAGCAGCGAATGGGCGTCGAGCACGTTGACCGCGAGCTGCGACGCCAGGTGTGGGGGAGTGGCCATCGCCGTACGCCCTTTCCTTCGACTACGACTTCGACTTGGACTTCGGCTCGTCTTCGACTGCGACAAAGATCCGACTACACATTTGTAGACGGTCCAGCGGACGGAAGACGAACGGAGAGTGGCGATCGTTCCCGGACTTTGCCTGCCTATTACTGCTTCGTGACCGGTCGAATACTTGGACATGGTCATGATGGTCCGCGAAGGTAAGGCATGCCTTCACTAACTAACAGGGAGGGCAGCAGGGCATGTGGGACGACGCGTTTCCGAGTTTCCTGATCGGACTCAGGGAAGGACTCGAAGCCGGACTCATCGTCTCCATCCTGGTGGCCACCCTGGTGCGGGCCGAGGCGCGCTCGCGGCTGCCCCAGGTGTGGACCGGCGTCCTGGCCGCCGTCGCCGTGGCGATGAGCTTCGGCGCGGTGCTCACCTTCACCGCCGCGTCCATGCCGCAGACCGCCCAGGAGGCGTTCGGCGGCACCCTCAGCGTGATCGCCGTCGCCTTCGTCACCGCCATGGTCTTCTGGATGCGCCGGTCGGCCCGCAGCCTCTCCGGTGAGCTGAAGGAGAAGGTGACCGGCGCCCTCGCCATGGGTTCCGGCGTGCTGGTCCTCACCTCCTTCCTCGCGGTCGGTCGGGAGGGCCTGGAGACGGCCCTGTTCCTGTGGACCACCGCGCAGGCGGCCGGCGAGTCGGCCGGACCGCTGACCGGCGCCGCCATCGGTCTCGTCCTCGCGGCGGGCCTGTGCTGGGGCCTGTACCGGCGCGTGCTGAAGATCAACCTGACGAAGTTCTTCACCGCCACCGGCGCCGTCCTGATCGTCATCGCGGCCGGTGTCCTCGGCTACGGCCTGCGCGACCTCCAGGAGGGCGGAGTGCTGCCCGGGAAGACGGCCTACGCGGTCGACCTGGCGAGCAGCGTCGACGCCGGTTCCTGGTACAGCACCCTGATCCAGGGCGTCCTCAACCTCACCCCGACCATGACCTGGCTCCAGGCGGTGGCCTACGTCGGCTACCTGGCCGTCGTGATGACCCTGTTCGTGCGCGGCGTGCGGACCACGGGCCCCAAGCCGGCGAAGGAACGCCCCGAGCACGAGCCGAAGGCCGGCCGGCCCGAGCGGCGCCGGCCGGTCTGGGTGGTGCCCGCCGCCGTCGTCGCCGTACCCGCCGTGATCGCCGGACTCGTCGTCGCCCTCTCCCGGCCCAAGCCCGCCGGTGACCAGACCGTCGCCGTCTCCGAGACCGAGTGCGGCAAGGGCTTCACCGCGCCCAAGCCGGGCCGGCAGACCTTCCAGATGCAGAACACCGGCGGCAAGACCTCCGAGGTGTACCTCATCGACCCGTCGACCAGCGCGGTCTACGGCGAGATCGAGGGCCTGGCCCCCGGCACCACCCGCGACCTCGTCGCCACCGTCGCCGGCGGCACCTACGCCTGGCGCTGCGTCCCCACCGGCGGCAAGGCCGTCACCTCCAAGCCGGTCACCGTCAGCGGCGGCGGCGCGGCGAAGCCGGTCGTCCCCGTCTCCGAACAGGACCTCGCCGCGCCCCTGAAGGCGTACAAGACGTACGTCGAGCAGGGGCTGGACACCCTCGTCACCCAGACCCGCACCGTGGACGACGACATCGAGCACGGCCACCTCGACAAGGCCCGCACCGACTGGCTCACCGCCCACCGCACCTACGCCTCCCTCGGCGCCGCCTACGGCACCTTCGAGGACTACGACAAGAAGATCGACGGCCGCGCCGACGGACTTCCGGACGGCGAGCGGGACAAGGGCTTCACCGGCTTCCTCCGCCTCGAGTACGGCCTGTGGCACGGTCGGTCCGCCAAGGACCTGACCGGCCCCGCCCGACAGCTCGCCGCCGACGCCGCCGGGCTGCGGACGGCCTTCCCGAGCCAGGACTTCGACCCCGGCGACCTGCCGCTGCGCGCCCACGAGATCCTGGAGAACACCCTCCAGTTCGAGCTGACCGGCGACACCGACGAGGGCAGCGGCACATGCCTCGCCACCGCCGACGCCAACCTCGCCGGCACCCGCGAGCTGCTCACCGTCCTCAGGCCGCTGCTCACCAGCCGCGCCCCGAAGCTGCTGCCGACGGTCGACGCCGACATCGCCCGCGTGCAGAAACTCCTGGACGCGGCCCACGACGGCACCCACTGGACCCCCGTCGACCAGCTCGCGGCGACCGACCGGCAGCGGCTGAACGGCGCCACAGGGCAGCTGCTGGAAGACCTCGCCCCGATCCCGGACCTGCTCGAGATCCGGAAGTCCGCCTGATGACCGAAGCCTGCCCGATGATGTCCGCGCACCCGCACCCCGAAGGGAACCCTGCGATGTCCACTGCCGAACCGTCGGCCTGCCCGGTCGGCCCCGCCCGCCGCTCCTTCGTGCGGACCGCGCTGGGCGCCGGTGCCGCCGGAGCGGTCCTGGCCGGCGGCGGCTTCGCCCTCGGCGAGAGCGGCGGCACCGCACAGGCCCGGTCGGCGAACGCCGACGGCACCGCCGAGGTCCCCTTCCACGGCGCCCACCAGGCAGGCATCGTCACCCCGGCACCGGCCGCCGCCACCTTCGTCTCCCTGGACGTCATCGCGGACGACCGCAAGGGCCTGACCGACCTGCTGAAGACCATCACCGAGCGGGCCCGCTTCCTCACCTCCGGCGGCACCCCCACCGACCTGGGCGTCGGCGCCCCGCCCTCGGACAACGGCATCCTCGGCCCCGAGGTCCCCTCCGACGGCCTCACCGTCACCGTCGGCGTCGGCGCCTCCCTCTTCGACGAGCGCTACGGCCTCGCCAAGGCCAGGCCCGCCAGGCTCACCCCGATGCGGACCTTCCCCAACGACAACCTGAACGCGGCCGAGTGCCACGGCGACCTGTCCCTGCAGATCTGCGCCCAGAGCACGGACACCGTGCTCCACGCCCTGCGCGACATAGCCCGGCACACCCGCGGCGCCATGCAGATCAAGTGGCGCATCGACGGCTTCCAGAGCGCCCCGCGACCCACCGGCGCCCAGCGCAACCTGCTCGGCTTCAAGGACGGCATCGCCAACCCGGACGTCACCTCCGCGCGCGAGACGAACAAGCTGATCTGGGTCGGCGACGGCCAGGGCGAGCCCGCCTGGACCACGGGCGGCAGCTACCAGGTCGTCCGGATCATCCGGATGCTGGTCGAGTTCTGGGACCGGGTCTCGCTCACCGAGCAGGAGAAGATGTTCGGCCGGCGCAAGGACACCGGCGCCCCGCTCGACGGCGCGAAGGAGACCGACATCCCCCAGTACGCCAAGGACCCGCACGGCACCGCGATCCCGCTCGACGCCCACATCCGCCTCGCCAACCCGCGCAAGGCCTCGACCGACAGCTCCCGCATCCTGCGCCGCGGCTACAACTACGACCGGGGTGTGGACAACGTCGGCAACCTCGACATGGGCCTGGTCTTCTGCTGCTACAACCAGGACGTCAAGCGCCAGTTCGAGGCCGTGCAGACCCGGCTGATCGACGAGCCCCTGGTGGACTACATCTCCCCGACGGGCGGCGGCTACTTCTTCGCCCTGCCCGGCGTACGGGACGCCACGGACTGGCTGGGCCGGGGCATGCTGTCGGCGTAGCAGGCCCTGCGATCTCTATTGCACATCAGTTGCAGGTGCGGAATGATGGCGCACGGTTGCGCAGCGCAGCCATTCCCGCACAGCGATAGGAAAGACCCTCCCGATGACGGCCGCCCCTGGTTCCGCTCCGTCCCTCCCCGTCCAGGCCGACGCCAAGCGCTCGGCCTGGCAGCGTGTCCGCCGCTCCATGACGCGGCAGGAGTGGATCAGGGTCGGTTCGATGGCCGCCTTCGTGCTCGCCCTGCACATCATCGGCTGGGGCACCCTGGTCGGGATCATCGCGCCGCAGCACTTCAGCGTCGGCACTCAGTCCTTCGGCATCGGCATCGGCGTCACCGCCTACACCCTCGGCATGCGGCACGCCTTCGACGCCGACCACATCGCGGCGATCGACAGCACCACCCGCAAGCTCATGGGGCAGGGACAGCGCCCGCTGTCAGTGGGCTTCTGGTTCTCCCTCGGCCACTCCAGCATCGTCTTCGGCCTCTCCCTGCTGCTCTCGCTCGGCATGAAGACCCTCGCCGGACCGGTCCGCGACGACAACTCACACCTTCACGAGGTGACCGGCCTGATCGGTACGACGGTCTCCGGCACCTTCCTCTACCTCATCGCCGGCATCAACCTCGTCATCCTCGCCGGCATCTGGAAGGTCTTCCGGCAGATGCGCTCCGGCGCCTACGACGAGGCCGCGCTGGAGACGCAGCTGAACAACCGCGGCTTCATGAACCGCCTGCTGGGCCGGGTCACCGGCTCGATCAGCAAGCCGTGGCAGATGTACCCGCTGGGCCTGCTGTTCGGCCTCGGCTTCGACACCGCGACGGAGATCGCCCTGCTGGTCCTCGCCGGCTCCGGCGCCGCCTCCGGCCTGCCCTGGTACGCGATCCTCTGCCTGCCCGTCCTCTTCGCGGCCGGCATGTCCCTGCTGGACACCATCGACGGCTCGTTCATGAACTTCGCCTACGAGTGGGCGTTCTCCAAGCCGGTCCGCAAGGTCTACTACAACCTCACCATCACCGGCCTGTCCGTCGCCGTCGCCCTCATCATCGGCACCGTCGAACTCCTCGGTCTCCTGGCCGACAAGCTCGGTCTGCACGGCGCCTTCTGGGACTGGATCTCCGGCCTCGACCTGAACACCGTCGGCTTCGTGATCGTCGGCCTGTTCTTCGCCACCTGGGCGATCGCCCTGCTGGTGTGGAAGGCGGGCCGCATCGAGGAGAAGTGGACGCAGAGCCTCGCCCCGGCGGAGCAGTCGGGGTCCTGACCGGGGTTAGCCGACCCCTCGGCGGGAAACGCGGACCGGGACCGCCCGCGAGCCCAGAGGGAGGCGACCATGAGCGACCCGCAGTCCGAGCAGACCCCGATGGCGGACGACGCCTACCAGCCCACCGGAACCAACGAGGAACAAGCGGACGCCGGCCCCCTGGACCTCCAGGACGCGGTCGACGAGCGTACCTACGACGACGTCCTCGACGAGGGCTACTCCCCGCCCGAACGCCCCCTCGCCGTCACCAGGCAGGGCACCACCGCCGCCGAGCAGCACGCCGGGGAGACCCTGGACGAGCGGCTCGGCCAGGAGGCGGCGGACGTGACCGCACCACCGGGCGACGACGTCGGCGACCTGCCCGGCGGCGAGGGCGAGCCCCTCGACCCCGAGGCGGGCGGGCCCCGAGCCGGCCGCCTGGTCGCTCCGGACGAGGGCGCGCACACGGTCACCACCAAGGAGGAGGTCGCGCGGGACGTGGGCGTGGACGGGGGAGCGGCGGGCGCGGAGGAGGCAGCGGTGCACGTGGTGGAGGAGGAGACCTGAGTCTGCCGGCCGACAGGCATCGTCGGTGCCGCTGTCCTCCTGAAGGAAACGGCGGCGTCGAGCGGTATGGCGGACGTGGGCCGACCGGCCCAGGCCGTGAAGGGACATGTGGCGTCCCCATGGGGGCCGAGTGCCCCTATCCATGCCCTTACGGGCGGATGACGCTGCCCGTAAAGGCGTGATTGGAGGTGCGCCATGGGCAGCGAGGACCGTTGGGGGCAGGGAGAGGCGGAGCTGAGGGTGTCGCTGGGGCTCCGCGACGGCTGGACGGTCGCCAGCCTGGCAGGCCCGATCGACATCCTGACCGCGCCGCGACTGCGCGCGCATCTCGAAGACCTCGTGGCAGACCACGGTGGGCTGCCCCAAGTGATCATCGACCTCGGCGGCGTCACCTTCTGTGACGCACGGGGGCTGAGTGCGCTCATCGGCGCCCACCACACGGCCGCCCGGCGCGGCGGCACGGTGCGTCTGGTCGTCCCGCCGGGGCGCGTGCGCAGAGTCCTGCGCATCGCAAACCCCACCCATGACCTCAAGGTGCACGACACGGTGAGCGACGCGACTGCGGTCGACCCGGTCTGAGGGCACGGCGGGGCCGTTGCGCCGTCTTCGAGGGATCACCATGCCGCTGACCGGGTTGCGCCAGGTCAGGCATCGTCAGCCGTTCCACGGTGCCGATGGAAGTCCGCCCATGCCTGCCGCTGGATCTCGTCGGCGTCCGCCAGGAGCTCCGCCAGGGGTTCTGCGGCCCCCGAAGGCCGGGAGGACACCCGCACGAGCGTGTCGTAGAGGTACTCACAGGCTTCGGCCTCTGTGTCGAAACGCCGTATGTCGCTGTCCTTGGAGCGTTGGCGCAGGCCGACGGTCCAGGTATCCGCCGCGCGGCGCAGGAAGTAGTAGGCGTCCAGTTGGACGGGCACATCGTGGACACCGGCGATCTCGTAGAACGCCTCGGGAACGCCCGCCTCGCGGAGTCTTTCGACGAGTTCCGCGCTGTCCATGAGATCCGTCCTTCCGCCTGCCGCAGAGGTGGCCCGGCCGGATGGGGCCGGGGCCACCCCGGGCGTCGTCTCGTCAGGTGGGGATTTCCTCCAGCTTGTGTTCGGTGGCGAGCTGGGGGATCTTCTCGCGCGTCATGTACTGGAGGCCCAGGCCGGGCTGGCCGAACCAGGGACGGATCGGGCCGGCATCGACGGTGAACGGCATGACGACCCGGTACAGGTGGTAGCTGAACGGACAGTACTCGACGTACTGGTCGAGATTGCTCGGCGGGATCGCGCGCTTGGCGTAGGGCGTGCCCGCGGGGGCGAGGAAGCTGCCGAGACCGCTGCCGAAGAGGTCGACCAGCTGGCCCTTGCGGAGCGTCACAGGGCGCTCGACCGGCTTGCCGTTCTTCAGCACGAAGCCGTCGTTGTCGGGGAACCACCAGCCCTGCTTCTTCGTGGTGGGGTCAGTTTGCCAGTAGCACGCGAGGAACTGGCCGGCGGAGGTGTGGTCCGTGCGGTGATAGCCCTTCAGCATCTTGCCGAGAGGCCCTGACTGGGGCAGGTACTTGGGCCCCAGCCGCCAGTCGTTGCGGTAGTAGGGCGTGAACTGCGTCGGCGGTTCGAAGCCGGGCACGCGGGTGCGGTGCGTGGTCGGGCAGGGAGCCTTGTTCCCCGCACGGGGGTTGTCGGCGTGCGCCGTGGCCGGGGAGGTGCCGATCAGCAGGAGGAGCGATGCGAGGGCGCTCCTCACGAAGGCGCGCGGTACGCGCATTCGAGGTCCCTTCTCTTCTGGCGCCAACCGGGCGCCGTGTGAGCGGCGTGCCGCCGGCCTGGACGGCCGCCTGCCCGCCTCGTCGTGACGGGACTCATTTCAGACGGGGCATATGCGCGAGGGACGGAGGCGTCGCAGGTAGTCACCCAATCCGATGAGCGCATTTTCCTCGGACGGCCGAAGACCTGAGGCGATGGCCCGATCCGTTCGCCGCGGCCGCACGCAGCGGCATGGGTGAACGCGTACGCCTGGACCGGGGCGCGTCGGCTCCGAAATCCCCGGAACGGCGCGGGAGTTACCGCCAGTGCCCGCTTTTGTCGCCGTGCCGGACTCCCTGGAGGACAATGACGCCATGGGCCAGCGACCCGGCGACGTCAGCGCCCCCGCCCGGCTGGCCGGTCCCGGCGAGGGCATCGGCGCCGACGAACTCGCGCTCGCCACCCGCAACCACGGTCTGCCCCTGGAGGCACTGCGGCACGACGTCACCCCGCCCGGACTGCACTACGTCCTCACGCACTACGACATTCCGTACGTGCCGGACGTCGGTGCCTGGAGGCTGACCGTCGACGGTCGGGTGCGTACCCCGCTCGACCTGTCGCTCGCCGATCTGCTGTCGTTCGCGCAGGTCACCACCCGGGTGACCCTGGAGTGCGCGGGCAACGGCCGGGCCCTGCTCACGCCCCGGCCGGTCAGCCAGCCCTGGCTGGTGGAGGCGGTCGGCACCGCCGACTGGACCGGAGCGCCGCTCAGGCTGCTGCTCGCGGAGGCGGGCGCGGACCCGGCGGCCGCCGACGTCGTCTTCACCGGCGCCGATCACGGGGTCGAGCGCGGTGTCGAGCAGGACTACCAGCGCGCCCTGCCCCTGGCCGTGGCCACCGGCGACGACCCCGAGGTGCTGGTCGCCACCGCCATGAACGGCGCGCCGCTGCCGCCGCAGCACGGCCGGCCGCTGCGGCTGATCGTGCCCGGCTGGTACGGCATGGCCCAGGTGAAGTGGCTGCGCTCGGTCACGGTGAGCGACGTGCCGTTCACAGGCTTCCAGCAGTCGGTCGCCTATCGGATCCGGCACAGCGCCGACGAACCGGGCGAGCCGGTCACGCGGATCGCGCCGCGGGCGCTGCTGGTCCCGCCGGGGTTTCCCGACTTCATGTCCCGGACCCGGGTGGTGCGGCCGGGCCCGGTGAGGCTCTTCGGCCGTGCCTGGTCCGGGCGGGCGCCCGTCTCCTCGGTGGAGGTCAGCGCCGACCGCGGTGCGAGCTGGGAGCCGGCTGTTCTCGACCCGGTCGTGGACGGGCACCGGTGGGCCTGGCGGTCCTGGCATCACGCCTGGTCCGCCACGCCTGGGGAGCATGCGGTGGGTGCGCGTGCGACCGACGCCGACGGTTTCACCCAGCCCCTTGAGCAGTACTGGAACCGAGCCGGCCTTGCCAACAACGCCGTGCGCTGGGTGCGGGTGGTGTGTGTGGCCGACGACGCCTCTGCGCCGTAGGGGTTCCTGCGGGCGCGAGTCGTGCGTGGTTGCTCGCGCCCGCGGCGGAGCCGCATGCCGGACACGGCCCCGCGCCCCTTGAGGTCGGCTGACGTGCCCCCGTTGACAATGAGCCTGCTGTTTCCCCGGACTGCCCTACGGCATCAGCCTCTCGATGGCTGTCGGGCCCTCCTTCTCCATCTTGCGGCGTGCCCACTCGAGGTTCTTCGGTGTGACGTCCCTGCCCGCCGCCATCACCAGGTCCTCCGGGGTGACGTCCCTGGAGGGTGCGGAGTGGAGCAGGGCGTCCGGGGTGCAGTGGTCGTCGGACGACCGGGATTCGTCGGGTGTGATCGTCGACATGATGCCTCCTCCTCGGTCCGGATGACCGCATCCGTGCCGGTGCCGCCGAACGGGGCACACTCTCACCATTCCTCGCAGCGCCTTCCCACGCCACCGGAGAGCACTCGCTCCTAAGCTGGAAAACATCTCGCACCGCTCACCGGGAGGCCGCAGATGGCCGAGACCCCGTTTCCCGAGGACGTCCACCCCCGCCCGCGCTATCTGCCCATCGCCGATCACGGACTCATCGGCGACCTGCGCAGCGTGGCCCTGGTCGGCACGAACGGCACGATCGACTGGTACTGCACGCCGTCCTTCGACGCCCCCAGTGTCTTCGCGGCCCTCCTCGACGCCGAGCGCGGCGGCCGTTTCGAGCTGGCCGCCGCCGTACCCGCGCGTGCCAAGCAGTTCTACTTCCCCGACACCAACGTACTGATCACCCGGTTCTTCACCGACGACGGCGTCGGCGAGGTGCAGGACTTCATGCCGGTCACCTCGGACAGCGCGGCCGGCACGGGCGAGGCGGGCCGGCACCGGCTGATCCGGCGCGTGGTCTGCGTCCGCGGCACCGTCCCCTTCCGGGTGCTGGTGGCCCCCCGGTTCGACTACGGCGCGGCCCCGCACACCCTGAGCACCATGGGCGGCACCGTCGTCTTCGAGTCCGCAGAGCGGTCCCTGGCGCTGATCTCCACGGTCGACCTGGAGTGCGACGACCGGGACGCGCGCGCCGACTTCAAACTCGGCGAGGGCGAGTCGGCGGTGTTCGCCCTCGACCAGGTCGGCGACGAGGTGATCCCCCGCGGCTGCGCCCACGCCGAGGCCGAGCACCAGTTCAACGCCACGGTCGCCTACTGGCGGCGCTGGCTGCACCAGTCCCGCTACCGAGGCCGCTGGCGCGAGATGGTGCACCGCTCCGCACTGACCCTGAAGCTGCTCACCTACGCGCCCACCGGCGCCATCGTCGCCGCCCCCACGACCAGCCTGCCCGAGCAGCTCGGCGGCGAGCGCAACTGGGACTACCGGTACGTGTGGGTGCGCGACGCCGCCTTCGCCGTGTACGCGCTGCTGCGGCTCGGCTTCGCCGGGGAGGCGGAGGCGTTCATGCGCTTCCTGACCACGCACGTCAGCCCCTGCGACACGGGCGGCTCCGCACCGCCGCTGCAGATCATGTACGGCATCGACGGCCGCCCCGACCTGCCCGAGCGCGAGCTGCTCCACCTGGAGGGCCATCAGGGCTCCGCCCCGGTCCGGGTCGGCAACGCCGCCGCCGGCCAGCTCCAGCTGGACATCTACGGCGCCCTGATCGACTCGATCTACCTGTACGACAAGTGGGCGCAGCCGATCTCCAGCCGCCAGTGGGACGACGTGTGCCATCTGGTCGACTGGGTGTGTGCCCACTGGGACCAGCCGGACGAGGGCGTGTGGGAGACCCGTGGCGGCCGCAAGAACTTCCTGTACTCGCGGCTGATGTGCTGGGTCGCGATCGAGCGGGCCATCCGCCTCGCCAACCACCGTGGACTGCCCGCCGAACTGCCCCGCTGGCGGCAGGCCCGCGACACGATCTACCGGCGGATCATGGACCGCGGCTGGTCCGAGCGGCGCGGCGCCTTCGTGCAGTACGAGGGCGGCGACGTGCTGGACGCCTCGCTGCTGATGATGCCGCTCGCCAAGTTCGTCGCCCCCACCGATCCCAAGTGGCTGTCCACCCTGGACGCCCTCACCGAGGACCTGGTGTCCGACTCCCTCGTCTACCGCTACGACCCGCAGGCCAGCCCCGACGGACTGCGCGGCGACGAGGGCACCTTCTCCATCTGCTCCTTCTGGTACGTCGAGGCGCTGGTGCGGGCCGGCCGGCTCGACGAGGCCCGGCTGGCCTTCGAGAAGATGCTCACCTACGCCAACCACCTCGGCCTGTACGCGGAGGAGATCGGCCGTACCGGGGAGCAACAGGGGAACTTCCCGCAGGCGTTCACACACCTGTCCCTGATCAGCGCCGCGTTCAACCTCGACCGCGCCCTCGGCTGACCACCGGGGCGGTGTGTCCCCAGGTCGTACGGGTACCCGGGAGTTTCCGAAAGGAGAACGACGCAGGGGCGACAGAAGGAGGAGACCCCGTATGACCAGCTCCAGTGAGACAGGTGGCATCACCGGTACCCGCGACAAGAACTACGACCTCATCTGGTACGTCGAGGCGTGCCTGGACAACGCCCTGCGCCTGGAGACGTACATCCAGGACGCCGAACGCGACAACGACCGCGAGCTCATGGACCTGTTCCACAAGGCTCAGTCCGACAGCCGCAAGGGCGCCGAGATGGGCAAGCAGCTGCTGCGCGATCGGCTGAGCGCCTGATCGCCTCCTCCGCTCAGGCGAACCGGGAACTCGGGACGGGCCCGGCGGAGCGTACGCGCGCCCGGTCGCCGCGCAGCCAGGTGCCCTGCACGGCGCCGGCGAACGCGGCGAACCGGGTGTCGTCGTCCGCCGGGCCCTCGCCGTCCCCAGGATCGGCGGCCGGGTCCGCTGCGGTCACCTCGGCGGCGATCTCCGCCTCCGGGCGGTCGTCCGCCGGGTCCCGTCCGATACTGCCGTCCGCGCCCTGGCGCAGTCGCTCGCCCCAGGGCGGCACCACCGACTGGTGCAGCAGCCCCACGCTGTCCGCGGTGATCGCGGGCGGGTCCGTCCAGCAGCTCGCGTGCGCGTGCAGCACCTGCCCGGGCACGCGCTCGAAGAGCTGCCCGACGATCTCCGGGCCGCCGTCGTGCGCCGCCAGGCCGTCGAGATCGTAGGCGACGACGACCGTGTCCGTGCGGCCGGGCGCGAACGGCTCGGCGGGCAGGTCCAGCACTTCGGCCGCGGCGAGGCCGAGGATCCGCGAGTCCCGGTCGGGCAGCAGCGACACCGACCCGGGCCGCAGCCCGGCGGCCTCCAGCAGGGCGCGCAGCCGCAGCAGCCCGCGCAGACAGCCGCCGGGGGTGTCCTGCAGCCAGGCGTAGCGGCCGTGCATCCCCGCGTCGAAGCCGTACGGCGACAGGGTGCCGAGGACCGTGCCGGCGATCACGTACTGCCAGCCGCGCAGATCGGTCAGGTCGAGCGAGGACACCCGCTCGGCGTCGGCCGCCCGCTCCAGTGCCCGGTTCTGCCGGTCCCGCGCCGGCTGCCACTGCGCGTCCTCGGGGTCGGACAGCAGCGCGTGCTGGCGCCGGGCCAGTTCCAGGTCGCCCGCCAGGACGGCGTTGAACACCAGCAGATAGCGGTCCGGCCAGTCCTTGAACGACCCCTCGTGCCGGGCGAGTTCGGTTACGGCCTCGCGGTGCCGGCCCTCGTCCTCGTACGCCGACACCAGCTCCCGCAGCGCGTGCAGTGAACCGTCGCTGCGCCGCAGCGCCTCGCGGAGCGCGGGAATCGCCAGGTAGGACACGCCTCGTTCGATGCAGGCGTACCCGAAGTCGTAGAGGACCTTGGCGCGTTCGGGGTCGGCGGCCAGGGCCGTGGCGGCCTGCGTGAGGTCGTCGAAGCCCGCCGCCGCGGCGGCCCGCCGTACCACCAGGGCCACCTCTGCGAGCGGCTGGGTGTCGCCGGCCGCCCGCAACTGCCGCAGCGCACCGGGCACATCCCCGGAATCCAGGCACCCCCAGGCCTCGAGGAGCTCGGGGGACTTCGGGCGGCGATTTCTGCGCGAGAACATGCCGGAGATCATCACCCGCCGGATGACGTGTCCTCAACACAATTCCCGCGCAATGCCGCAGGGGTCTACGGCAGCGGCTGCTCCGCCCAGATGATCTTGCCGTTGTGGGTGTACCGGGTGCCCCAGCGCTCGGCGAGCTGCGCGACGAGGAACAGACCCCGGCCGCCCTCGTCGGTGGTCGCCGCGTACCGCAGATGCGGCGAGGTCGTGCTGCGGTCGGACACCTCGCAGATCAGTGTGCGATCCCGCAGCAGCCGTACCCCGATCGGGCCGCGTCCGTAGCGGATGGCGTTGGTGACCAGTTCGCTCAGGATCAGCTCCGTCGCGAAGTCCAGGTCCTCCAGGGCCCAGTCGGTGAGCTTCCGGGTCACCGCGGAGCGCACCTCGGACACCGCCGCCGGGTCGGACGGCACCTGCCACTCGGCGACCCGGTCGGGGCCCAGCACCCGGGTCCGGGCGATGATCAGCGCCACGTCGTCGTTCGGCCGGGCCGGCAGCCGGTCCAGCACCGCACGGCAGGTCTCCTCCGGCGAGCCGCCCGGCGTGCCGCGCAGCGCGTCGCTCAGCAGGGCGAGACCGACGTCGATGTCCCGTTCCCGGTCCTCCACGAGACCGTCCGTGTACAGCACCAGCCGGCTCCCTTCCGTCAGCTCCAGCTCGGCCGTCTCGAACGGCAGCCCGCCCAGACCCAGCGGCGGCCCGGCCGGCACCTCCGGGAACTCCACCCGGCCGTCGGCGTCCACCAGCGCGGGCGGCGGATGACCGGCCCGGGCCACGCTGCAGCGCCGCGACACCGGGTCGTACACCGCGTACAGACAGGTCGCCCCGGCGATCGCCGCGGAGCCGTCCGCGGCGGTCTCGTCCTGGTCGATCCGACCCACCAACTCGTCCAGCAGACTGAGGAGTTCGTCGGGCGGCAGATCCAGCGCGGAGAAGTTGTGCACCGCCGTGCGCAGCCGGCCCATGGTGGCCGCCGCGTGCAGCCCGTGCCCCACCACGTCCCCCACCACCAGTGCCACCCGGGCACCGGACAACGGCAGCACGTCGAACCAGTCGCCGCCCACCCCGGACTGCGCCGGCAGATAGCGGTAGGCGATCTCCAGCGCGCCCTGCTCCGGCAGCGAACGCGGCAGCAGACTGCGCTGCAGCGTCACCGCCATGCTGTGCTCGCGCGTGTACCGGCGGGCGTTGTCGATGGACACCGCCGCCCGCGCCACCAGCTCCTCGGCGAGCGCCAGCTCCTCGGAGTCGAACGGCTGCGGCTTCTCCGAACGCCAGAAGTTCGCCACGCCCAGCACCAGGCTGCCCGCCCTGAGCGGCACGGTGATCAGCGAGTGGATGCCGTACGCCAGGACCTGGCCGGTGCGCTCCGGGTTCTGCGCGCGCCAGCCGGGCGCCTCGTGCAGCACGGGCTCCAGGACCGACTGCCCCGAGGTCAGGCTGCGCGCCTGCGGCGAGGTGGCCACGAACCGGATCCGCTCACCGACCGGGTACAGGGGTGCGTCCTTGCGGATGCCGGCGCAGGCGGCGCGGCGCAACGCCGTGCCCGGCCTCGGCTCCTCGCCGTGCAGGACCGCGTCGAACAGATCGACCGTCGCGAAGTCCGCGAACCGGGGCACCGCCAGCCCGGCCAGCTCCTCGGCGGTTCGGCTCACGTCCAGGCTGGTGCCGATCCCCACTCCGGCGTCGTAGAGCATGTTCAGCCGCTCGCGCGCCACCTCGGCCCGGCCGGACAGGGCGCGCAGCTCGGTGGAGTCGCGCAGCGTGGTGACACTGCCGGCCGGGCCGCCGCGGACGTCGGTGGGGCGCTGGTTGATGGCCAGCAGCCGGTCCTTGACCAGGTGCACCTCGTCCGTGGCCACCCGGCCCGAGGCCAGCAGCGCCGCCGTCTCGTCGTCCAGGCCCAGCTCCAGCACGCTGCGCCGCTCGGCGTCCTCGGGCAGGTCCAGCAACCGGTGCGCCTCGTCGTTGGCGAGCAGCAGCCGGCCGCCGCCGCCGACGATCAGCACGCCCTCCCGGACCGCGTGCAGCACCGCGTCGTGGTGCTCGTACATCCGCGTCATCTCGTACGGGCCCAGGCCGTGGGTCTGGCGCAGCAGCCGTCTGCTGACCAGGGCCGTTCCCGCGGTGGCCAGCGCGAGCGCCGCCGCTGCCGCCGCGAGCAGCAGGGGCAGCTGCTGGTTGGCGGCCCCGCCCACGTGCGCGGTGGTGATCCCGGCCGACACCAGGCCCACCACCTTGCCGGAGACGTCCTTCACCGGCACCACGACCTGCACCAGTGGGCCTATGGTGCCGTTGACGTGCTCGACGACCGTGCCGCCCGCCACCGCCGGGGCGATGGTGCCGACGAACTTCTTGCCGATGCGGTCGGGTTTGGGGTGCGTGTAGCGGATGCCGTCGGTGTTCATCACGACGACGAAGTCCACGCCGGTCGCCTTGCGCGTGGCCTCGGCCCTCGGCTGGAGGATGGCCGTCGGGTGCGCGGAACGCAGCGCGGCCGCCGTGCCCGGCGCGTTCGCGAACGACTGGGCGACGGAGAGGGAACGGTTCTGTGCCTCCACGTCGGTGTCGCGCCGCACCTGGAGCACCTGCGCCACCACCGCAGCGACGATCAGCAGCAGCACGATCACCACTTGGAGCACGAACACCTGTCCGGCGACACTGCGCCCGGTCACCGCCGACCGCAGCGCCCCGGGCGCGCCGCCGTTCCCGCCCGAGCCCTGCTGCTGCAGGCCCTCCGAGACGCGCGGGGACGCGGAAGGACGGGGCGGCCGAGTCGCGCTCCGGCCGGACAGTCGCACCATGTGCCCATGTCTACACTGCCCGGCCCCGTCCGGCGAGACTGTCACCCGAGGTGACCGCAGCCGATCGGAGTGGCGCGATTCACTCACCGGTGGCGTACGGGGGGCGAACGGCGGGCGGCGAGCAGCAGCGCCACGTCGTCGGGGCGGTCCGTGGCGTGCCGGGCGGTGGCCGTGAGCCGGTCGGCGACTCCGGCCAGCGACCGTCCGCCCCGGCGCCCGGCGGCGGCCCCCGCCCTCGCCAGCGCCAGCCGCAGCGCCTCGATGCCGTCGTCGATGTCCGCGCCCGGCCGCTCCACCAGACCGTCCGTGTAGAAGGCGAAGATCGCGTCCGGCTCCAGCAGCAGCTCGGCCACCGGGTACCGGGCCCGCGGATCCACCCCGAGGACCACACCGCCGGGAACGTCCAGCAGCCGGGTCCGGCCGTCGGGAGAGCGCAGCAGCGGCGGCGGATGTCCCGCCCGGGCGATCCGGGCGCGGCCGGTGGCGGGGTCCAGCCGCAGATAGCAGCAGCTGGCGAACTGGCCGGGGTCGAGGTCGATCAGCAGGTGGTTGGTGCCGCTCAGCACCTCGTCCGGTGGCCGGTCGCCCAGCGCGAACGCGCGCACCGCACTGCGCAGCTGCCCCATGGTGGCCGCCGCCTGCACCCCGTGCCCCTGTACATCACCGATCACCAGGGCGAGCCCGTCGCCCGCCTCGACCACGTCGTACCAGTCACCGCCCACGTCCATGCCCTGCGTGCCCGGCAGATACCGGCCCGCCGTCTCCACCTGCGGGTGCGCCGACAGCCGGCGGGGCAGCAGCGCCTGCTGCAGGCCGCGGGCGAGGGCCGCCTCGCTGTCGTAGCGCTGGGCCCGTTCCATGGCGTGTGCGATCAGCCCGGCGAGCGCGGTGAGGACCGTGCGCTCCTCGGTGCTGAAGCTGCGGGTGCGGTCGAAGCCGAGGATGCACGAGCCGACCGGCCGGCCGGAGGCGATCAGCGGCAGGAAGGCCCGGGCGCCCTCGGGCGCGTCCAGCGGGATGCCCGGATAGGCGGCCGCCAGCTGCTGCATCGACTCGAAGAACAACGGCCGGCCCGTGGTCAGGCACTCCACGCCCGGCAGCCGCGCGTCGAGGCCGACCCCCTCGAACGGGTCGAGGAACCCCTGTGGGAAGCCGGTCTCCCAGGCGAGATAGAAATGCCGTTCCTGGAGCAGATAGATGGCGAGGCACCCGCCGCCGAACGCGGGCAGCAGCTCCCGTACGACCACGGCCGACACCTGACGGGCGGTCACGGCGTCCGTCAGCGCGATGGCCAGGGTGATCGGCCGGTACAACGGCGCCATCGAGCCGCCGGCCGCCACCGTGTCCTCCGGGACCTGCGCCTCCACGGCCGGCCCGACCGGTGGGTCCATGCGGCTGGCCGGGACGAGCGTGCAGCTCAGCAGGTCCTCGCCGCAGTGCACCGACACGGCGAGCCACTCGCCGGCACCGGGCTCGCCAGGTCTCCCGGCCGGTCGGCGCACATGGAAGTGCACCGGACCCGGGGACAGAAGCGCACCGCGCAGATGGTCGTCGTACGGCGCACCGACCAGCCACGGCATCCCCTCCCACAGCGGGCGCCCGAGCAGCCACTCCCGGTCCCGGCCGACGAGCCGGGCCGCGGCCTCGTTGACGTACACGATCAGACCCAGCCGGTCCAGGCAGAACACGCCCTGCGGCAGCGGGTCGGCCGCGCCGTCCGCGCAGGCGGCGGGCCCCGGAGCGACCACCACCCCGCCGACCTGCTCCGCGGCCCCGCCCTCGGCGGCCGGCCACAGGTCCAGCAGTCGCGGCGTGCCGTCCCGCGCCAGCAGCCTCAGCGGCGCGGCGGGCGGTCTGCCGGCCGCGGTGGCGTGCAGCGCGGCAAGGACCAGGTGCGCGTCGTCCGGGGCCAGCGCGTCCGCGAGCGCCGTGTCCGTTCCCCCGCAGTCGTCGGGGGGCAGGCCGAGAAGGGCATGCAGCCGGTCGTCCGCGTACACCGCGCGGGTCACGGGATCCCAGCGGAACCGCGCCACGACGGGCTGCGCGGGCCGGCGCGCGGGCGGCCGTACGCACAGCGGCTCACCGTCCCAGACCACCGCGCGCGGGTCGCCGTCGGCGAGCCCGAGCAGTTCGGCGCCCAGGCCTTCGGCGAGCCTGTCGAGCAGGTCCCGGTCCAGCAGTTCGTCCGCGGTGTCCGCCGTCGCCGGGCGCAGCACCATGAGCACGCCCAGCGGCTCGCTGCCGCCCGGCACCGGCACGTGCACCGATCCGAACGGGAAGGGCAGACTCGCCGCGAACTGCGGATACCGGCGCACCGTCTCGGCGGCGTTCGCCAGCATCACGGGTACGCCGAGGCGGTAGGCGTCGGCGACGGGGAAGGGCCGGTCGACGTGCACCCGCCACCAGGGCCGGAACAGCGGGCCGGGCAGCCCCGCGAGCACCGCGAGGCGCAGCAGGCCCGGGGTGCCGGAGCGCAGATACACGGCCGCCACCCGGCCGCCGGCCGCACCGAGCGCGCCGGTCGAGGTCTCGGCCAGCAGCGCGGCCAGCCGGGCCCGCGTACGGACCGGCTGCTCGCCACCGCTCACAGTCATCGCCCCTACCTCGTCCCGTGCGCCTTCGGGTGGATGACACAGCAAGAATGCGTCAGGAAGACCGTGCGACGCACCTGGGAGGGGCGGGAAACCGGAAACAGGGAGAGTGCCGGGGACGGCGCGGGCAGGGCGGTGTTCCGGCGCGTGATGCTGCGGCCGTGTGCGAGTCCGGCCGAACGGGCCGGCCCGGGGCGGCGCCAGTCACTGCGCGGCGATCCGCGCCGCCGCCGAGCACCGGCCCTCGGCCGACGTCACCCCGGCCGGGGGCAACGCCCGCCACGAGGGCGCGGCCCCTCTCAGTCGACCGGTCCTGCCGGTCCCGGACGGCCCGCGGGGCGGGATTCCGGGCTCCCGGCGTCCAGCGGACGCAGCACCAGATGACCGTCCACCCGGGTGGCCGCCATGGCGAACGGGAAGGTGTCCGCCTCCAGGCACATCGCCACGTCCTCGGGATGGACACCGGTCCAGCCGCGCCGCACGCCGTCGGCGAGCCGCACGGCGGCGTCGGAGCGCCGCGCCCGTTCCAGGTACGGGCCGGGGTCCGCGTCGGCGGCCCGTACGCGGTCCGCGATGTACTCGGCGCAGGCGAGGTCCTCCTCGGCCCGGCCGCCGTCCCCGGTGACGACGAAGGTCACCATCCCCGGCCGGGCGCGGCGCAGCACCTCGGCGGTCGCACCGGCCACCACGAAGCTCGCGCACAGCAGCAGCCCGGCGTCCGCCACGGCCAGCGCCCCGGCCGTCCCGGCGGTGGTCTTCTGCACGACCGTACGGCCCCGCACGTCCAGCGAACGCAACCGCGCGGGCGAGTTGGCCAGGTCGAATCCCGGCACCGGCTCGCCGTCCTGGAAGGCGAGCCAGCCCGGGTGACGGGCCTTCAGCTCCAGGGCCTCGCGCTGCGTACCGGCGAAGACGATCCGCTCGGCACCGCGCCGGAACGCCCAGGCCGCCACGGTGAACGCCCGCATGACATCGACGACCACGGCCACGTCCGGGGCCTTCGGCGTACCGGGTATACCGGTGAACTCGGTCTGCATCACCCCATGATCAGGCACGCACCGGCCGTTCAGGGCCCGTCCGGGCCGGGCGGCAGCGGCCGGGCAGCGCGCAGGCTGCGCAGGGCGAGCAGCAGGACGGCGATGTCGTCCAGGTAGACGGGGTCGGGCAGCAGATCGGTGGGCAGCAGCAGATAGGCGACCGCGCCCCAGAACACCCAGCGCGGGCCCGTCGGCAGCCCGGCCCGGCGCAGCGCGCGCCGGGCGCGCACCAGCCGTACCAGCACACCGAGGGCGACGGCGAGCAGCGCCGCCGCGACGACGGCGCCGATCACCACCAGGGTGGTGGCGTCCATCCGGCTTCCCTCCGGGTTCCGGCAGGACGGCTACGGCGTCCGGTCCGTGCCGTCGGCTGCCTCCGCGCCGCCGTTCTCCGCCGTGGGCCCGCCCGCCGCCGCTGCCTCCGGTGCGCCGTTCGCCGGTCCCGCCGCCGGTTCCTGCGAGGCGGGCGTCGACCGGCGCTGGGCCTTGGCGGTGAACCTCAGCCGCTCGAACGTCCGGGTCAGCTGCTGCAGCGCACCCGGCGTCCGGGACGCGGGCCGCTGCTGCGGCAGGCCGGGCGCCGGGACGTCACGGTAGGCGGCGAGGGCCTCCAGGGCCTGCTCGGCGGCCTCCTTGTACAGATCACGGGACTTGGTCATCGCCTCCAGCGCCTCGGCGTAGCGGGCGACCCGCTGCCGTTCCCGCTCCAGCTCCTCATGGACGGTCATCAGGGTCCACTTCTCCCGCAGGTCGGTCAGCGCCTCCTCGCCCTCCCCGGGCAGCGGCCGGGGCAGGGCGGCGAAGTGCCGCAGGGCAGCGAAGAGTTCGGCGGGTTCGGAGCCGTCCAGGAAGACGCTGCGGACGGTGTGCTCGCGGCTGTCGTAGCCCTGCGGAGCGGGGTCCGGGGGAAGCAGCACCGCGCCGCCGCGCGGCACCTCGACGCCGAGGTCCTTCAGCGCCCAGTTGACGGCACGGAACTGGTGCGGCGCGGCCCGGTGCTCCACCACCCGGTGCCTGAGGCCCGCCGGCAGCAGCCGGGTCAGCGGCAGCCTGCCCTGCTCGTCCGGGGTCATCGCCTCGTGCACGACGACATTGAGGCACCACGCCTCGCGCGCCGCCTCGCGCAGCCTGCGCCGCATCTCCTTGTCGTCCGCGGGCAGCGCGTTGACCTGCCGGAGGCGCAGCCCGGTCACCGTGGCGTGGTGGTCCCAGGAGCCGTCCTCTCCCGCCGCGCCCTCGGGCCAGAACAGCGTCGCAGGCGAGGGCCATGCCTCGTCCCACGGGCGCTCCGCCTCCGCGACGAGCCGCCACTCCCGGCCCGGCCGCCGGCCGTCCTGCGCGACGAGGGTGAGCCGGGCCCGCACGGTCACCGTGCCGGCTACCCGCCAGCGGGCCTCGAACACGCGCCGGGCCGAGTCCTCGGGCACGGGGGGTTCGGTGAAGTCATCGATGTCACCGCTCTCCTTGTGCCGGCGCAGGGTGCTGCGGACGACCTCCTCGGGGGCGGGACCGGTGTGGCGGCCACGGGCCGCCCAGAGGGTCTGCGGGACGGTGGCGCGGTCGGTGCTGGAGTTCGACATGAGCCAATCTGCTGATGGGGGCGGATGCGCCTCCCAGTATCACCGCTCGGCGGGGCCCACGTCGTCAGGGGCCGGGTGGCGGCGTGTGGCGACGGGTGCGCCCACGCGCACGGGACGCGCGCCGTGCACCCGGGGCGCGCGCGGCACGCGTCGGGCGGCCGTCGTTCACACGTGGTCGCGTACCCGTGCGGTCCCCACAATGGTCCGGCGAACGGGGTCCGCCCGCCCATCCGCTCAGGGGCGGACCCCGTTCTCGCGGCGATCGGCGGAACTGCTCGATATATATCGGCAGCCGATATATCCTGGCCGCATGACAGCGAAGAGCATGACCCGGGCGGCGTTCTTCGTCCTCACCGCGCTCGCCGACCAGCCCCGGCACGGCTACGGCATCCTGCGGGAGGTGGCGGAACTGTCCGACGGAGAGGTGCAGCTGCGGGTCGGCACGCTGTACGGCGTGCTGGACCGGCTCACCGCGGACGGCCTGATCGTGCTGGACCGCGAAGAGGTCCAGCAGGGCCGGCTGCGGCGCTACTACCGGCTCACCGACGACGGAGTGGCCGCCCTGGACGCGGAGGCCGAGCGGATGGCCGCCGGTGCCGGGGCGGCCAAGCGGCGCATCGCCGAGGGCCGTCGCGCCGGCGCCCCCGCCCGCCCCGCCGCCGGCCCGGCCGGGCTCGAACCCCCCACCGCACCCGGACTCGCGGGAGGCTTCGCATGACCACGCTGCTGGAGACCCGCTACCGCACCGTCCTGCGCCTGCTCCCCGCCTACTACCGGCGGGAACGGGAGGAGGAGATGGTCGAGACGTACCTGGAGGACCTCGACCGCGACACCCAGGACCAGAGCCGGCCCACGCTCGGCGAGGTGACGAGCATCGCCGCCCTGGCGGTGCGCAGCCGCCTCGGCGCCGCCGGGGCGCCCCGGCGCTATGTCCTGCTCGGCTCGGGCGCACGGCTCTTCGCGCTGGCCGCCGTCCTGCTCCTGGCGGCCTCCGCGGTCGTCGAGCCGGTGCTGCGGCTGACCTGGTCCTTCACCCGGGGCGACGCGGAACGGCGGCTCTTCCTCGCCGACTTCACCGGCCACGGGCTCCTCGCCGGGGCGGTCGCCGTCGCCCAGTGGATCCTGCCGCTCGGCTGGACCGTCGCCTATTTCGCCCTCCTGCACGACCGCCGTCGCCTCGCCCGGATCGGTGCCCTGCTCGCCGCGGTGCCCAGCCTGTGGCCGCTGTTCCGCCAGCTGACGGGGGCGACGGTCGTCACGGAGCCGGCGTTCGTCGTGACGCTGGCACTGCTCGCCTGGCTGCCGGCCCTCGCGCTGTGCGCCGCCCACCACCGCGACGCACCCCCGGCGCGGCTGCCCGCCGGCACTCCCGGTCCGGCTTTCATGGCGGCGTGCGTGGTGACGGGCGCGTCCCTGGTGCTCGTGCCCATCGCCGACGACCTGGTGTGGGGGCCCGCCAACTGCTTCCTCGCCGCTGCCCTCGGCCGGCTGCTGTGGAGCGCCCGTCGCGCGGCGAGCGGCGCACCGGGCGGCGCGCTCGCCCTCGCCGCGCTCGGTCTGCTGCTCCTGGTGGTGCGCGTCGCCGCCGTGTACCCGTGGCTCCACGTCCCGGGCGCCGCCGCGTACATCGCCGGCGGCCTTGCTCAGACGGCGGCACTGGCGCTGCTGACCGTGCTCCTCGGAGTCGTCGGAGTGCGGGAACTCGCCCGCCGCTGAAGGGAGTTCCCCGAGGGGTGCCCCGTAGCCCGGCTAGTGCGGGAACGCCCGGGGCGGCCGCTGGCGGGGCAGCTCCTCGCGGAAGCCGGCGATGACCGAGCTGATCTGGCGCATCAGGACGGTCTCCGCCAGCCGGTCGAGGTAGTGGTTGGCGCGGGCCAGGGCGGGCAGGTCCACACAGAAGTACAGGCTCATGAGCGGGTTGACGAACAGTTCGCTGTTGCGGGTGCGTTCGGTGAACCGCACATCGCCGAAGTCACCGCGCACCGCGGCGGCGACGGACCCGTTCACGATGCTCGGGTGACTGGTGTGGCAGCGCTGGGCGTGGGCGACCGCGTCGAGATAGGCGGCGCCCTCGGCGCTTTCCCTGGGCAGCGAGAACGCGCCCAGGTAGCCGCCCGCGCGGTCCAGCGCGGCCAGATTCTCCAGTACCAGCGAGTGGTTGACGCCGTGATGGGCGTCCACCCCGAAACCCAGGCAGGCCACCAGCCGGTGCGGAACCTCGTCGAGCCCCGCGACGGCGGCCAGGCTGGCCATGTCCTCCTCGGGCGTGCCCAGCCCGTGCTCGTCCCCCCGCATCAGGATGTCCGTCCCGCCGTCCACGAGCACCACCGCGTCCACCCCGCCCAGGTGCCCGGCCAGCGCCCGGTAGGCGGCGCGGAGCGGCTCGACACCGGTGCGGGGAAAGGCGTACACGGTGTCCGGCAGGCCTTGAGTCCGGAGCCACTGGGCGAGCGACCGCTCGGGGAAGTAGTCGCCGCGCAACGGGGTGTCCGGGCGTACGGCGGCGACATCCGGTGCCACCCAGTGGTCGAGTCCGAGGCCGTACAGGTCGGCGAAGGACAGGCTCGCCAGGTGGACCTCGCTGCCGGCCGACCGCAGCGCGAGCGCCAGGGGAAGCCCGGCGTAGACGTCGAAGCCGCCGCCCGCACCGGCGACGAGCACACGTCGGGCCTCGCGCAGACGGGTGAAGAAGAGGGGCTCACGGAGGGAGAACACCGCAGGACCCTAACAGGGCCTTTCCGGGGCCTCACCCGGGTTTCAGCGGGCCGCAGTCGGGGATTTTCCCCGGGGCGCGCACAGGGGCCGGCACATCCGTGCCGGCCCCGCTCGTCGCTCCTCGCGTCCGGGACTTACGCCCCGCTCTCCCGCAGCATGTCCTCGCGCTCGACGATCTTCACTCGCTCACGGCCCTGCGGCTCGCCCAGGGCGCGTTCGGCGGCGTCCAGCTTGTACCAGCCCTCCCAGGTGGTGAAGCGGACCTCGCGCTCGGCGAGGAAGGCGTCCACGGCCTCCGGGTCGGGCGAGGCCGGGGTGTGCAGCCGGCCGTTCGCGTAGTCGTCCAGCAGGTTGGCGACGGTCTCGTTGGCGTCGCCCTTGGTGTGGCCGATCAGGCCGACGGGGCCGCGCCGGATCCAGCCGGTGACGTAGGTGGACTGCAGAGGGGCGCCGCCCTCCTCGACGACCCGGCCGCCCTTGTCCGGGATCGTGCCCGAGTCGATGTCCCAGGGCAGCTTGGGCAGCTTCTCGGAGAGGTAGCCGACCGCGCGGTAGACCGCGGTGACGTCCCAGTCCTTGAACTCACCGGTGCCCTTGACGTTTCCGGTGCCGTCGAGGGCGGTGCGCTCGGTGCGCAGGCCGACGACGCGGCCGTCCTCGCCGAGGATCTCCGCGGGGGACTCGAAGAAGTGCAGGAACAACTTGTGCGGGCGGTCGCCGACATCGCGGATCGCCCAGTTCTCCAGGGTCTTGGCGACCATGTCGGCCTGCTTGTTGCCGCGCCGGGTCTCGATCGAGCCCTCGTCGTAGTCGATGTCCTCGGGGTCGACGATGACCTCGATGTTCGGCGAGTGGTCCAGCTCGCGCAGCTCCATCGGGCTGAACTTGGCCTGCGCCGGGCCGCGGCGGCCGAAGACGTGGATCTCCACGGCCTTGTTGGCCTTCAGGCCGTCGTGGACGTTCGGGGGGATCTCGGTCGGCAGCAGCTCGTCCGCCGTCTTGGCGAGGACGCGGGCGACGTCGAGGGCCACGTTGCCGACGCCGAGGACGGCGACCTTCTCGGCCTGAAGCGGCCAGGTGCGCGGCACGTCCGGGTGGCCGTCGTACCAGGAGACGAAGTCGGCGGCGCCGTGGGAGCCGTCCAGGTCGATGCCGGGGATCGACAGGTCGCGGTCGGCTGTCGCGCCGGTGGAGAAGATCACCGCGTCGTAGAAGGCGCGCAGGTCGTCCAGGCTGATGTCGGTCGGGTAGCCGACGTTGCCGAACAGCCGGATCTGCGGCTTGTCGAGCACCTGGTGCAGGGCGGTGACGATCCCCTTGATGCGCGGGTGGTCGGGGGCGACGCCGTACCGGATCAGGCCGAACGGGGCGGGCATCCGCTCGAAGAGGTCGATGGAGACGCCGGGGTCGGCGGCCACCTCGGACTTGAGCAGGGCGTCGGCGGCGTAGATCCCGGCGGGGCCGGCTCCGACGATGGCTACCCGCAGGGGGCGCGGCATGATCAGGTTCCCTTCGCGGTTGAGTGGGCGACTTGATCAGGAAGCCTAAACTAAGGCATCCCTAAGTTGGTACGCGGGTCCGGTCTATGACCCCATAAGTGGATCTTATGACTTACCCAGCGTCGTCTTATGGTCCGAGGTGTTCCCCTTGAGCGGCCGGTGCCCGACCCTGTCCTCGGACGGGAGGAACGGGACGGGAGGAAGGGGGGCGGGCGTGGCCGGACGTGGGACGACCGTGGCGGTGACGGGCGGCAGTGGCTTCGTCGGCAGTCATCTGGTGCGACGCCTGCTGCAGCGGGGCTACCGGGTCCACGCCACCGTACGCGACAGGTCCGACGCGGCGAAGGTCCGGCCGCTGTGGCAGATGCAGGAGACGTTTCCCGGTCAACTGGAGCTCTACGAGGCCGACTTGCTGAACGGTGGCACCTTCGACGCGGCGTTCGGCCGGTGCGCGGTCGTCTTCCATGTGGCCTCACCGTTCCTGATGCCGGAGCAGATCAAGGACGGCCGACGGGACGTCGTGGACCCGGCGCTGCTGGGCACCCGCAACGTACTGGCGGCGATCCAGCGGACCCCCGACGTGCGGACGCTCGTGTTCACGTCCACCGTGGGAGCGATCTTCGGCGACTACGCCGACGTACTCGCGATGGACGGGCGGATCCTCTCCGAGCGGTACTTCAACACCACCAGCACCGCCGAGAACAACCCCTACCACTACGCCAAGACGCTGGCGGAACGTGCCGCGTGGGAGGCCGAGGCGACGCAGGACCGCTGGCGCATGGTGTCGGTCAACCCGGGCCTGATCCTGGGGCCGTCCTTCACGCCCGCGTCCGACTCCGGCAGCCTCTTCCTGCTGGACGAGCTGTTCCAGGGCTCCTTCTGGTACGGAGCACCGGACTTCAGCTTCACCACGGCGGACGTCCGGGACGTGGCCGACGCGCACATCGCCGCCGCCGAGAACCCGGCGGCGAAAGGGCGGTACATCGTGGCCGCCGAGACCATGGCGTCCTTCCACGAGATGGCCCGCATCCTCCTCGCCCACCACCCCCGCGACCTCCGGCTCCCGCGCACCAGGCTCCCGCACTGGCCGGTCCGCGTCCTGGGTCCCGCCTTCGGCCTCACCCAGGACTACATCCGCAGGCACCTCGGCATCCGCTTCCGCGTCGACAACAGCCGCAGCGTCCACGAACTGGGCCTGACCTACCGCCCGTTGGAGGAGACCCTGCGCGACCACTACGAGAGCCGGCGCGCACGCCGGCGCCGCGGCTGATCCCGGTCCGGGTCGTCCTGGTCGTGCAGTTCGTCCCGGTGGTGCCGTTCGTCCCGGTCCGCCGACCGCTCAGGCGGGCCGCACGATCCGGTGGATCGCCGACTCCCCGGCGCCGTAGATCGACTCCTCGCGTATGGACGAGCCCGGGCCCGGCGCGTGCACCATCATGCCGCCGCCGACATGGAGTCCCACGTGCCGGTCGTCGTCGAAGAAGAGGACGAGGTCGCCGGGCTCGACCCCGGCGAGGGTGACCGGCGCACCGGCGAGCGCCTGCTCGTACGCGGCCCGCGGCAACTGAACGCCGGCGGCCTTCCAGGCGGCCTGGGTGAGGCTGGAGCAGTCGTACGAGTCCGGCCCGGTCGCACCCCACACACACGGCTTCCCGATCTGCGCCCGCGCGAACGCGATGGCCTTGGCGGCCCGCACGGCGCGGGGTGACTCAGGGCCGGCAGCGAGGGAAGCGGTGTCGGTCACGGGCGCCAGGGTGGTGGGCGAGGTGTCCCAGGTCGGCATCGCGGTGGCCGTCGCACCGGGTGACGCCCCGTACGGCTGCTGCCACTGGGCGGCCGCGGGGTCCGGGGAGGGGGCCTGCACGGGCGTCGCGGGCGGTACGGCTGTGACGGGGGCGGGGGGTGTGACGGGAGCCGAGGGTGCGTGAGCCAAGGGTGCGTGAGCCGAAGGTGCGGGAGCCGAGGGTGCGGCTGTCATCGGCATGGGTGGTGCGGTCGTGACCGGCATGGGTGGTGCGGTCGTGACGGGCGCGGCTGGTGCGGCCGTCGTAGGCGTGGGTGGCGTGGCCGTGACCGACGCCTGCGCCATGGCCGTAAGGGATTCCGGCGGGATGGCCGCAAAGGACCCCGACGGCGCGGCCGCAACGGCTTCCGGTGGTGTCGCCGTCATGGGCACGGCTTGAGCGGCCGCGGCGGCCGTGGTGAGTCGGGCGGTGTACCGGGTGATCACATCGCTCGCCGCGGCCAGCTTGCGCTGGTTGTTCGACTTGGACGCGGCGGGGGAGGGGCGGCCCGGCGCGGTGGGGCCGGGCAGTGCCCACGGTTCCTGGACCGGGGTGTCCTGCGCGGCGGACAGCGCGGTCACCGGGAGGACGGCGGTCTCGACGGGACCGGGGCCGGCGGGTGACACAGCACCGAGGCCGGTCGGTTCCACCGGTCCGAGGCCGGTCGGTTCCACCGGATCGAGGCCGGCCGGTATCCCCCGCGTATCCGGACCCACCAGGGCTGCCGCGCCGGGGAGTGTCAGGCCCGCCGCGCTCGCGCCGGGCGCACCTGTTCCGTCGAGGGCCGGCAACTCCACGCCCCCACTCGGCAGTTCGGGACGGCGCGGCCCGGGCAATGCGGCGCGTCCGCTTTCGCGCGCCGCCAGGGCGAGACTCTCCGGGTCCGTCGCCCGGCCGGCCGTCAGCTCGGCCACCGTACGTTCGATGGCGCGCTCCAGGGCGGGCCGTCGAGCGGACGGGCCTACGCCCAGGGCGTCCGGCGATCCGCCCGGAAGGCCGCCGCCCATCCGGTCCCAGGCTCGGCCAGGAGCCGCTGCCGGGCGGTCGGGCAGCCGGTCGGCGGGCAGCGCCGCGGGGACGATCGGGCCGAGCTTGGCGCGTGCCCCGTCGAACCACTGCCGGGCGATCGCGTCGAGAGCGGGATCCGGTCGCCGCCCCGAGCGCTTGGCCGGCGGGACGCCCCGAGAGCGCGTCACCGAGGCCATGGCCCGGGTCGCGTTGTAGTTCCCGGTCACGTTCTCGGCCTGGTCGTAGAGGGAGTCGACCCGCTGCCGAACCTCGTCCTGCGCCACCTCGTCGCGGCTCTCCGGCGCCATGGAAGACACGCTCCTTCCTTGCCCCGCAGGGCAGTTGGCCGTTGCGTCCGGCCGGTCGAGGGCCGGGCGGCCTCGCGTCAACCTAGCCAACGTGTGTACCTCGTGTGAAGGTTGAGGCGTGAAATGTCCGATACGTATTTGTGATGTTCGTGGTGTTGTTCGAAGGGGAAGGGGCGAGTTCCGCGTTTTCCTGTGAGGTCCCGGTGAATCCACGATTCGGTTGAACACATCGGTGCCGCCCTCCGTATGGGGCCGGGGAGCTCCATGCCCGACCGGCGCACACACCACACAGGGGACGACCTTGGCACGCAACAAGCGCAGACGCCCGACCCGCGTACGACGCGCGACCTTCGCAGCGGTCGCCCTGATGCTGGGCGGAGGCGGCCTCGTCGCGGCCAACGTCTACGCCTCGGCGACCGAGAGCTGGGGCGGCGGATCCGGCACGACCGGAACCGGACACGTGCTGTCCGCGGGTATGACGACCATCGACTGCCCCGACGTCGGCAGCCGGCTGACCGCCGTGCCCGACGCGGCCCGTCCCGCGGTGGACCGCGAACTCGCCCTGCTGGACCGGCAGACGGCCGAGGCGTACCGGCAGCTCCAGCAGTCGGGGCAGGCCGGCGGGCAGGACTCCGGCTCGGTCGACGGCACCATCATGAACCCGCTGAAGGACCAGCGGGCCGCGGCGATCGGCCGGATCACCGACGCCATCGACCAGGCGGGGGAGCGCCCGCAAGGCCTGGACGCCCTGGCCGCCTGCACCCTGCGCCCCGGCGCCGACGGCGCGAGCGACGGCACCCAGTCCACCGCCCCCCAGTCCACCGCCACCCCGACTTCGTCCGCCCAGCCGGGCGGCGCCGGGCAGGGCGGCAACGGACCCGTCGTCTCCGACTACGCGGACATCACCTCCGTACCGCCGGACGCGCCGAACCCGCCACAGCAGGCCGACGCCTCGCGCGGCAGCTTCACCTCGGACTGCGGGGTCAACGCGAACGGCCTCTTCAACTCCGACAACGTCATCGTCGCCCCCGGTGTCTCCAACGGAGCCCACCACTTCCACGACTACGTCGGCAACCAGGGCAACAACGCCTTCGCGAGCGACGACGACCTGGCGAACGCCGGCACGAGCTGCGTGGACAAGGGTGACAAGTCCTCTTACTACTGGCCGGTGCTGCGCCTGCAGAACGGCACCCAGGAGCGGGACGCCGGATCCCCGGGCGGCGGCACGGAGGGCAACGCGGGCCAGATCGTCACGCCCAAGCAGGTCACCCTGACCTTCACCGGCAACCCGCTCGGCCAGGTCACCCCCATGCCCCGTCTGCTGCGCATCATCACCGGCGACGCCAAGGCCTTCGTCAACGGGCCCGGCAACGCCAACGCGTCCTGGAGCTGCACCGGTTACGAGAACCGGCAGCTGAAGGACAAGTACCCGCTGTGTCCGCCGGGCAGCGACGTGGTGCGCAGCTTCCGGTTCCAGAGCTGCTGGGACGGCCGCAACATCGACAGCGCCAACCACCGCACCCACGTGGCCTTCACCGCCCCGGACGGCTCCTGCCCGGCCGGCTTCCGCCCCATCCCGCAGCTGGTGGAGCGCATCGTCTACGACGTCAAGGCGCCGAGCCTCCAGGACGGCGGCCGTGCGGTCCCGCTCTTCGCGGTCGACTCCTTCCCCGAGCAGCTGCACAAGCCCGTCACCGACCACGGCGACTTCATCAACGTCTTCGACGAGGACCTGATGCACCAGATGGTCGACTGCATCAACTCCGGCCGCACCTGTGGCCCCGGCGGCGACAACTCGGGTACGACGGCGTCGCCCACGGCGAGTTCCGGCTCGGGTACGACGGCCGCCCCGGGCTCCGGCACGACGGACCAGCCCGGCGCCACCGCGCCCGCCACCTCCGCCCCGGCGCCCCCGGCCACACAGCCCGGCACGGAACCGAGGACCGACGCGACCACCACACCGGACCGCACGACCACACCGGACCGCACGACCGCACCTGCCCGCACGACCGCACCGGACCGCCACACGACCACACCGGACAACGGCACGGCCAAGCAGCAGCGCCGCACCAAGCGGAACCACACCGCCAAGCCGGACGGGTCCACCGCACCGACGCCGTCCACGGCCACCTCCGCCCCCGGGCTCACGTCCTCGCCCACCCAACCCGGGGCGGCCCGGCCCGAGCCCAGCCGGTCCGCGTCCGCGCAGGCTACTCCCGCCGGGTCCGTCCCGCCCGTCACCGCACAGCCCCAACCGCAGGGCACACAGGGCGCACTCGCGGAGACCGGGGCGCACCTGTGGCCCGCGGCGCTCGGCACCCTGCTCGCCATGTCGGGCCTGGTCATGCTGCTCAGGGCCAGGCGCCTCCGCTACTGACGGCGGCCGGCCGACGACAACCGGCCGTCTTCCGCAGGGCGGTCCCCTCCATGGAGGAGACCGCCCTGCGCCGTGCACCGCCCCGCGCGGACACGGCGTCCAGGCCGTCCATCTCGGCATGGTCACCATGAGCACCGCCCGCGCCTTCTGCGAACCGAGCGCTGCCGGGCGGTGGCGCTCAGGTCAACTTGAGCGTCCGCTTGGCGAGTTCGTAGGCGGGCCGCATCGCCTCGTGCTCCTCGGTGTCCATCCCCCCGAGATGCAGGACGACCGGGCCGTGGGGCGTGCCGACCGCGAGCGCGGTCTCCTTCTTTGTCTCGTCCAGGAGCTTGCTGGTGCAGAGGTACTCCACCTCCACGCCGGTCAGGCCGCCGCCGGTCCTGAAGGAGTGGTACTTCTCCTTGCTGACGTTGTCCTCCGCGGCGACGAACTCCCGCAGCACGCTGCCCGCGTCTGTCTTCCCCGCCTTGCCGGTCCACACGCGCAGGAAGCCGATGTGGCCCGCCGGCTTGGCGTCGATCTCGCAGGCCGCGGCGACCGGCCCCTGGCGCAGCAAGGCGTCGGCGAGCGACCCGCTCAGGTCGCCGTCGGAACCCTTCGACGCCTTCGACAGCTCCGCCTGGGCGTTTGTCGCCTTGGCCTTCCAGTCCTTGGCGATGTCGAAACGGACGGGCAGTTCACAGTCCGAACCGGCCGCGCCGATCGAACCGCCGCTCGCCGCCGCCATCCCTTCGGCCCCTTCGCCCCCGGCGGTCGGTGACGCGCTCGACGCGTTCTTCCCGCCACCGTCCGCCGACTGCGCGCACCCGCCGAGCATCGTCGCGAGCGCCACCGCCACGACCACCGCACCCCGCGCGGACCCCACCCTGACCTGCACGTGCTGCTCCCCCCTGTTCAGGGGCGCAACTGTAACCGAGGGCACTGACACACCGAACGCGTTTTCCCCCGCGCCCGGCCCCGGCCCCGGTCAGCCCGTGACGAGCGGCTTGCCGTAGACCGTGGAGCTGTGCCGGACCGTCATCCCCAGGCGCTCGTAGAGCGAGAGCGCTCCGGTACCTGAGTGCGTCCACAGGGTGCAGACCGGCCTGCCGCGGCGGTGGAAGGTGTGGAACGCCTCGCGCAGCAGCGTGCGGGCGATGCCCCGGTCGCGGTGGTCGCGCCGTACCGCGACCCGCTCGACGTATCCCTCGTCGTGGCCCGGAACGTCCAGCGACAGCACGGCCCCGACCAGTTCGCCGCCGGCGAAGGCGAGCGGTGACGCCGCCGGCAGGAACGTGGCGCGCTCGACGGTGTGCCGCGCCCATTCCGCGTAGCTCTTCCGCCGCGGCTGCCACTCGTCGAACGCGTCCTCGGTGAGCCGGTACGCGGCCTGTTCGTCACCGTGCCGGAACGGTCGTACGGTGATGCCCGCCGGCGGACCGGGCACCTCGGGTCCGCCCGGCAGCGCGATCTCCAGCAGCCACTCCGTGACCAGCCGGGAGTACCCGCCGGCCCGCAGGAGCGCGGTCGCGGCGCCGTCGCCGTCGGCGACCGTCTGCGCGAGCCGGTCGCTGCCCGCTCGCCGGGCCCTGGTCTCGGTCCAGGCGAGCAGCGCGCCGCCGAGACCCCGGCCCCGGTGACCAGGGTGCACATGCACCCTGGCCCGCCGCCCGTTCACCCAGCCGTAGCCGGCCGGCGCGCCCGTGCCGTCGCACACGAGCAACGTGTCGTCCTCCGCCCGCAGACCGGGCAGGGTGAGCTCGGCGGTGATCCGGTCGGCGCCGGTCACGGCATGTCCGTGGAGCGCGTGTTCGTACGCGGCGACCAGGCCGTGGATCGCGTCCACATCGGCGGTGGTCGCCGGCCGCCACCGGTAGCCGGCCGGCAGCCGCTCCGGGCGGGGGCCGGCATCTGGTGCATCCGCGCTCGTCACGGCAGCCTCTCCGTCCTCCCCGTGCACAGCCTCTACCCCGCCGCGCCGCCCGCCACGCCCGCCGTTTGCGAGGCGCCACGGGGGCACGGCAGGGTGCGGGGTGTGCCTACCTTGCTGATCGTCCATCACACCCCGTCGCCCAACTGCCAAGCGCTGTTCGAGGCCGTCGTCTCCGGCGCCACGACACCGGAGATCGAGGGCGTCCGCGTCGTGCGCCGGGCCGCCCTGTCGGCGACCGCCTCCGACGTTCTCGAGGCCGACGGCTATCTGCTCGGCACACCGGCGAACCTCGGGTACATGTCCGGCGCGCTGAAACATTTCTTCGACCAGATCTACTACCCCTGCCTGGACGAGACCCGGGGCCGGCCGTTCGGCTACTACGTCCACGGCGGCAACGACGTCACCGGCGCCGTCCGTGCCATCGAGGCCGTCACCACCGGCCTCGGCTGGCGCCGCGCGGCCGACGCGGTGACGGTCACCGGCGAACTCGGCAAGGCCGACACGGAGGCGTGCTGGGAGCTCGGGGCCACCGTGGCGGCGGGGCTGATGCCCGGAGCGTGAGCGCCGGGGCAGTACGGGAGGCCTGTGGGCGCGGCCACTGGAGCGATCTTCGTGCGGTCACGCACGGTCACCGGCGTGGGTTGCGCTGCCTGGACGGATGAAGGTGCGGGCCCGGTGACCCTGGCCGACGATGGGACCGGGATCGCGCCCCTCCGGTGCGGCTGAACCCTGCCATGTGTCGTCGTACGTCGTAGAACGAGGGAGCGTCGGATGCGAGCGGACGGCCACGCACCCGGACCGCCCACGCCGGACGGTCAGGATGCCGGAGAGCTGCTGCGCCGGTGCGCACGGGACGTGATGGACGTCGCCGAGGGCATCCGCGCGGTGTCCGCGCGCACCGGCACCGCGCTGTCGGCGCCGCCCCTGACCGCCTCCGCGCGCCGCCGTCCCCGTACCGGCCTGGCCGCCCAGTGGGTGCTGCTGCGGGCCCTGACGAACAAACGGGGCCTCGGCGGTTCGGCGACGACCGCACCGAAGGGCATGGGCCAGGTGCTCGGCGCGGCCGGTGCGGTCCTGGGCCGGGAGGGCCTCGCCGCGCTGGTCGCCGTCACCTCGCTGCGCCTGAGGATCGCCGCCGTGCTGGTCGACCACCCCGAGTTCGAACGCGATCCCGGCATGCGCCGGCTGATGGCGGCCGTGACCGCCGACCGCGACCTGGAGGCGGTACGGGCGCTGCGCGCGCTGTTCCGGGACCGGGGCGCCCAGCGGGCCCTGTCCGGACTGGCCCCGCTGATGGCCGAACTGGTCGCCATCCGCGCCCTGCTGGACGAGAACCCGAAGCACGACGCGACCGGCTGGGCGCTCGCGGCGGGCCGCGAGCCGTCCGCCGGCCCGCCGCACGATCCGTCGAGGGACACGGGCCAGGGGCAGGGCGCGGCCGAGGCGGTCGACCTCACGGACCAGGAGAGGCAGTTCATCGCCACCGAGGGCTCCTTCCTCGGGTTTCTGCGCAACATCGAGGTGCTGTCCGCCGGCGGGCGGATCCTCGTGCAGAACGTGCGCGGTCCCGACGGTGTCGTCCGCTATGTCGTCCAGGTGCCCGGCATGGCGCCGGGCCGGCCGCGCAGCGACGCCCCGCAGGACTTCGTCCGCGCCTGGCGCAACCTGTTCATGACCGACTCGCCCTACATCCGCTCGGTCCTGCTCGCCCTGGCGGACTACGGCATCCCGCGCGGTGCCGACCTCGCGCTGATCGGGCACGGCGAGGGCGGGCTCGCACTGATGAACCTCGCCCAGGACGAGGAGTTCTGCCGCACCTACCGGGTCACGCACGTCGTCGCCGTCGGCTCGCCGGTCGACGGCAAGAAGCCCGCCGACCCGCGCACCTGGGTCGCCGCCGTCACCAACCAGCACGACATCGTGGCCGTCCTGGACGGCCGGGACGCGGGCTCCGCGTTCGACCCGCACCCGCACCCGCACTGGCACGCGGTCGACTACACCGGGCCCACCCACGAGTTCCCGCTGTGCCACATGCTCCGCGAGTACATCGAGCATCTGCGCACCGTCATTCCCGTCGCCCGCGAGCACGTCGACGGGGCGCTCACGCCGTACCGCGGGCCGATCGTGCGCACCCAGGCCTACCAGCTCAAGGACCGCGCCCACCCGCCCGAGGGCTACCCGTTCCTCACCCTGCCGACCACCTCGATCCCGACGACGGCCGGCCCGGTCGACGTGCCGGTCCGCTACTACGACACCTCCGCCGCCCACCTCTGCTTCCCCGTCCCCGCCGACGCGGCGCGCCGCCTGCTGCCCGGCGGCACCCGGCCGACCCCGAGCCGGCTGGGCCGACGGGCCCTCGCCGTGCTGTCGCTCTACGAGCACCGCTGCTCCACGATCGGTCCCTACACCGAGATCGCCCTGTCCGTCCTGGTCGACGACCTGTGGCGGCCCCGGCCGTACGACATCGCCGCGGACCTGCTGCGCCGGGCCGACCTGCGCCGCACCGGCCGTTACGTCCTCTCCCTCGCCGTCACCAGCGACGAGGCCCGCGTGGTCGCCAGGGAGATCTGGGGCCAGCCCGCGATGCGGACGACCGCCGAGGCCGACCTGATGGGCCGGGAGATCGACGTCCGGTCGGGGGACCTCGGGCTCACCGTCGAGGGCCGGCTCGGACCGGGCCTCCGCTGCCCGGAAGCCGACTGGACCCTCTACGGCCGCCGGGCCGACAGCACCCTACGCACCCTGGTCCGGGCCCACGGCAGGCTGCGGCTGCACCCCGGCACCGGCGTGCGGCTGCGGCTGGACACCGCGGCGGCCGAACCCCTCGCCGGACAGCTGCGCCGGTTCGGCATCGACCGGGCCCGTCCCCTGTTCGTCCTGGCCTGCCCCCAGTTCATGCTCCACCGCAGCGCCGGCGCCGTCCTCCCGCGCTGAAGCCCCCTGTCCCTGCCCCAGTCGAGTGGGAGCCGCCATGGTGACCGAGTCCCCCCGAGCGACCGCGGCCTCGGCCGACGAACTCCTCGCGCACGTCGCCGGCTTGCGGGCCGACGCCGACCTCATGGACGGCTACGCCCGTCAGCTGCTCGCCACCGCGGCCACCCTGAGCGGCTGCCCGGCGGCGCCAGGCTGGAGCCGGTCCACCCTGGAGCAGCAGGCCGCCGCCTGCACCACGGCGGCGGAGCAACTGCGCTCCGCCGCCGGGGCGTTGGAGACGCATACGCGAGCCGGTGACTGGGACTGAACCTCGCACAGGGGGGCCGGTCCCGGCGTCCGCCTCAGTGCGGAACCACCCGCGTGCCCGCAGTCCGGGTGAGGTGCCGCCACCGGGGGCGCTCGGCGAGCGGCCTCAGGGTTTGCGTGCCACCCCGGCATACACCGGCTGCTCCTGAAGGACCCGCATCCCCGGCTCGGCGTGCCAGCGCGTGGCCGGTACGACGCCCGGCTCGCACAGGTCCAGGCCGTCGAAGAACCGGCTCACCTCGGCGTGCGAGCGCGCCCGGACCTGTGTGCCACCGGCGCGGTAGACGGCCGCGATCCGCTCCCAGACCTCCGGGTCGAACTCCGCGCCGGCGTGGGAGAGCGTCAGAAAACTGCCGGACGCCAGCGGCTCCAGCAGGGTGCGGACGACACCGTGGGGATCCTGCTCGTCGGTGACGAACGGCAGCAGCGCGATCAGCGACAGGCCCACGGGCCGGCCGAGGTCCAGATGTTCCCGGGCGTACGCCACGATCCGTTCCGGATCGCGGACATCGGCGTGCAGATAGGCGGTACGGCCCTCGGGCCTGCCCTGGAGCAGGGCTTCGGCGTGCCGCAGCACGATCGGGTCGTTGTCGACGTACACCACCCGGGCGCTCGGGGTGACCTCCTGGACGACCTGGTGCAGGTTCGGCTCAGTGGGTATCCCGGTGCCAACGTCCAGGAACTGGTCCACTCCCTGGCGGGCGACGAACCGGGCGGCCCGGTGCATGAACTCGCGGTTGGCCCAGGCCGCGTCCTTGGCGCCCGGGAAGAGCTCCAGCACCTTGCTCGCGGCCTCGGCGTCGACGGCGTAGTGGTCCTTGCCGTCCAGGAACCAGTCGTACATCCGCGCCGAGTGCGGCTTGCCGGTGTCGATCCGCTCCGGGCTGAATCCGGTGTCTGTCACGTCGGTCGGCTCTCCGTGAAGGGTGGGGGGTGATCGGGTGGTCGTCAGCGGCAGCGGGAGGCCGCCGCGCTGTCGTGGCGGTGCCAGACGGCCTCGACCACGCGGCCGTCGGGCAGGGTGTGCCGGGGCGGCCCCTCGTCCGGTACGAAGCCGGCCCGGGCCAGGGCCCGCCGGCTCGCGGTGTTCCCGGGCTCCGCACCCGCCCGGACCGTGCTCAGCCCGGCATGGGTGTGCGCGAGAGCGGCGCCCGCGCGGAACAGCTCCGCGCCCAGGCCCTGGCCCCGGCAGGCCGGTGCCAGCCAGCCGCCCATCTCGCCCGTGCGGTGCTCCAGTTCGAGGGCGCCGGCATAGCCGAGGTCCGACCTGCGCACACACACGAGCAGCAAGGGATCGTCCGGGCCGGGTGCGTACGGCTGGGCCAGCTTCCGAGGCACCCGGCGGCCGTCGTCGCCGGCCGGCCGCCAGGCGAGCAGGGCTCTGCGGGTGCCGAGGTCGGGCAGCACCTGGTCCGCCTGGGTGCCGAGCCAGCGCTGCGCCTCGGCATCGGCGCAGGCGGCGAGGGCCGCCGCCACGTCCAGCCGGGTGCGGGGCGTGAACAGCAACAGCCGCTCGGTGGCCAGGACATGCCGACCCGCCGCGGGCCCGCACCGCCCGGGCACCGGAAGCCCGGCCGTGGCGGCCCGCCTCCGGCGGATCACCGACCAGACCATGCACACCCCCGAGGGAACGGCTCGCACGTCGACCCCGGGACCGTACGGTCGCCGGGCCCCGGCGGATGCGGAACACCCGCACCGGCGGCGAATGTACCGGGGTTCGGGGGCGGGTGGGGTGTGCGTGGGGGTGGTTTCGGGACGTGCGGACGGGGAGTCGTGGGGAGTGGAGCGGCGGGGTGGTGGGGTCGGCTTGGTGCCAGTGCCAGTGCCAGTGCCAGTGCCAGTGCCAGTGCCAGTGCCGGTGCCGGTGCCGTGGTCAGTGGGCTTGTTCCTGGGAGCCCGGCTTGGGGCGGGTGCGGGTCCAGGACGGGTCGGCGGCCGGGGCCGGGGCGGGAGCGGTGGCGATGAGGTGCATGGGCATCCTTCGGACCAGTGGGGATCATCCGTTGGTGGTCGAGTGGGGAGCGGCGGGCGTGGCGTCAGCCGTCGTCGTACGGCAGCTCCGCCCAGACGACCCGGGCGGCCCCGCCGGACACCGGCGTCACGCCCCAGTCGCGGCTCAGCGCGTCGACCAGGAAGAGCCCGCGTCCGTGCTGGTCGTCGGGTCCCGGGCGGCGCGCCGCCGGCAGCGCGGGGCCGCCGTCCTGGTCCTCGACCTCGATCCGTATTCGGTCCGCAGTACCGTGCACCCGGCAGGCGATCCGTTCACCGGCCGCGTGCACGAGGGCGTTCGTGACCAGCTCCGAGGTCACCAGGATCGCCTCGTCCCGGGGGCCGTCGGGCACGCCCCCGGAGGTCAGCAGGTCCTGTACGACACGCCGGGCCGTGCCGACGGCCTCCGGCTGGGCGGCGAGCTCGAACGCGGCGGCGGAGCGGGGGAGCGGGTCCCCGGAGGCGAGCCGGTCGGGGCCGAGGGGCCCAGGGAGTCGACCGAGACGCCCGCCTCCGGGTGGTCTCGGGCCGCCGGCGGGGACCGGCGGTCGGTGTGCAGGAGTCAGGGCGTCCGGTGCGGGGCGGGGGTGGTCCCCGGTGTCGTCCTGGGCCGGGCGTGGGTGCTCCGCGGCGGCGGCCGAGGCTGGGTGCGGGGTGTCCGCCGTGTCCGTGCGGGGGCCCGGTCCCTCCGCGGCGTCCGCCGGCCCGTCTCGTCGTTCCGAAGCGTGGTGCGGGTGGTCCGCCCAGTTCTGAGCCCGGTCTGACCAGCTCGTACGCTCCGGGGTCCGGCGTGCCTGGTCCGCGCCGTTCAGGCTCCGGTTTGGCTGATTTGCGCCGTCCAGGGGTGGGTGCGGGTGGTCAGAGCTGTCCGGCGCCGGGCGCGGGCGGTCCGCGCTACCCGGAGCCCGGTGCGACCGGCTCGCGTTGTCCGGTGTCGGGTGTGGGCGGTCCGTGTCGGTGGGGGAGCGGTGCGGGTGCTGTACGGAAGAGGGGGACCGGTCCGGGCAGTTCTCGAACCGGGGCCGGCGGGGCACGGCCGGCAGACGCGACGGGGTGGGAGGCAGGGGTGGTCGGGCGGGGCTCCGGCGCTCGGGTGGGTGGTGGAGCGGCTGGGGGAGGGAGGGCGGAGCCATCGCCGTGCGCCTTTCGTCCGGCCTCGCGTGGGGGGTACCGGCCGACCGCGCGCAGCAGACGACACGCCTCCCACGAGGCCGTGGTGCCCGGTCTCCCCCAACCCGGCCGCGGCGCCTGCTCCTTGGGTCGGCCGGAGCAGTGGTTCCACTGTGGCACCCGCCAATGACACCTCGCAACCGGCAAGTTGAAATTTGCAAGTGGCGAAGTGCATGCTGCTTCGGTCGGAACGTGATCGAATGGGCCCGGGGAGCGATCGTGCGCGAGGGTGTCCGAGTGACCTGGTGAGGGGGGTGTGGGGCGTGACCGCGGAGACCGACTGGGGAGGCGCCCCCTCCGTCCTGCGCATGATCCTCGGCCGGCAACTGGAGGAGCTGCGCACCCGGGCCGGCCTCGGCTACGCCGAGGCGGGCGCCGCCATCGGGGTCAGCCACTCCACCATCCGCCGAATGGAGGCCGCCAAGGTGGCCCGGCTGCGCCTCGCGGACGCCGAGAAGCTGCTCCAGGTCTACGGCGTCACCGACCAGGACGAGATCGACACCTTCCTGAAGTCCGTGCGCGAGGCCAACAAGCGCGGCTGGTGGCACACCTACCGCGATGTGATGCCCGACTGGTTCGCCGCGTATCTCAGCCTGGAACAGGCCGCGTTGCAGATCCGCGCCTACGAGAACCAGTTCGTGCACGGCCTGCTGCAGACGGAGGACTACGCCCGGGCGCTGCTCGGCGCCGAGAACCCGCACGCCTCCGCCGAGGCCACCGAACGCCGGGTCGCCCTGCGCATGCGCCGCCAGGAGCTGCTGGCCCGCGAGGCGCCGCCGCGGGTGTGGGTGGTGATGGACGAGACGGTGCTGCGTTGGCCGGTCGGCGGGCCCAAGGTGATGCGGGCGCAGATCGACCACCTCGTCGAGGTGAACCGGCTGGCCCATGTGACCCTGCAGCTCATGCCGTTCGCCCACGGCCCGCACCCGGCGATGCGGGCCGGCGCCTACCACCTCTTCCGGTTCCGGGCCCGCGAACTGCCCGACATCGTGTACCTCAACGGCCTGGTCGGGGCCGTCTACCTGGACAAGGCGGACGACGTCGTGGTGTACCGGGAGGCCCTGGACCGGCTCGGTGCCCAGGCCGCGCCCGCGAAGAAGACCGAATCCGTGCTCGGCGCGATCCGCAAGGAGCTGTGACGAACCGCCCGTACGCAAGCCCCCGCCCCCGACCCGAATGGGAGACACGGCGTTGCCCGACAACGGATGGCCGGCAGACCGCATCGACACCGAGAACGCCCACTCCGCCCGTATCTACGACTACATCCTCGGCGGCAAGGACTACTACCCCGCCGACAAGGAGGCCGGTGACGCCATGTCCCGGGAGTGGCCCGCGCTCCCGGTCCACATGCGCGCCAACCGCGACTGGATGAACCGCGCCGTGCGGTGGCTCGCCGAGGAGGCGGGCATGCGCCAGTTCCTGGACATCGGCACCGGCATCCCCACCTCGCCCAACCTGCACGAGATCGCCCAGGCCGTGGCGCCCGGATCCCGGGTGGTCTACGTCGACAACGACCCGATCGTCCTCACCCTCTCCCAGGGTCTGCTGGCCAGCGCGCCCGAGGGCCGTACCTCGTACATCGAGGCCGACTTCCGCGACCCGGCGGCCATCCTGGACGCCCCGGAACTGCGCGAGACCCTGGACCTGGACAAGCCGGTCGCGCTCACCGTCATCGCCATCGTCCACTTCATGCTCGACGAGGACGACGCGGTCGGAGTCGTACGCCGGCTGTTGGAGCCGCTGCCGTCCGGCAGCCATCTGGCGATGTCCATCGGCACCGCCGAGTTCGCGCCCGAGGAGGTGGGCCGGGTCGCCCGCGAGTACGCGGCCCGCAACATGCCGATGCGGCTGCGCACCCTCGACGAGGCCCATGAGTTCTTCGACGGCCTTGAGTTGGTCGAGCCGGGCATCGTGCAGGTCCACAAGTGGCATCCCGACGGCACCGGCGAGCGGAACATCCGCGACGAGGACATCGCGATGTACGGCGCGGTCGCCCGCAAGCCCTGACAGCACGGCCGGCGAGCCCGGTCGGCCACCGCCGGGCCCCGACAGACCAGGGGCCGGGGTCCGCACCCACCTCCCGGACCCCGGCCCCGCCCTCTTCCGTACGGGGGCCGGGCGGCTCCCCACCCGATAGCGTGGGCCCATGTACGCCACCCGAGTCTCCCGGCGCGTGCAGGCGCCCCCACACGCCGTCTACCGGGCCCTGACCGACGCCGATGCGATCGCGGCCTGGCGGGTCCCGGCCGGCATGACCGCCCGCGTCCACACCTTCGAGGCCCGCGTGGGCGGTACCTTCCGGGTCTCCCTGACCTACGACGACGCGTCCGGCACGGGCAAGTCGGGCGGGCACACGGACACTTACCACGGCCGTTTCGCCAGGCTCGTGCCCGACGCGCTGGTGGTGGAGGTGTTCGACTTCGAGACCGAGGACGACGCCGTGCGCGGCACGATGACCATGACCACCACGCTCACCGCGGCCGACGGAGGCACGGACGTGGAGATCCTGCACGAGGGCATCCCCGACGACATCCCCCGCGAGGACAACGAACGGGGCACCCGCATGGCCCTCGACAACCTCGCCCGGCTCGTCGAAGGACCGCACGCCGGCCGGCCGCCCGAGGCGGAATGACCGAAAGGGCGCGGAAAAGCGACCGGAATTCGGCACAACCGTCCGGCTGCCTCATGTTCCGGGATCGGAGTGGGAAAAAGCCGAGAGAAAGCGGAACCGGCGCGAGGGAAATGAGGTCTTAAAGGCCGTCGACGGCCGGGATCGGACCGGTCGTAACGAAACCGGGGGAATGAGACCTATGTCCATCCGTAGCCGCAACACGCTGATCACCGCGGTCGCCCTCACCGGCGGCCTCTCCCTGGCCGCCGTGACGCCCGCCCTCGCAGGCGCCGGCGCGAGCCGCACCACCCGTGCCGCCGCCGTGTCCTCCGCCCAGGGCGACCCGCGCAACGTCACCCAGCACGTGGCCGACTTCTACGGTGCCTACATCGACGCCGTCCGGTCCACCGACGACAACTCCGCCGGCACCGCCGCCAAGGCGCTGCGTACTTTCTACCTCTCCGCCGCCGAGCAGAGGAAAGTCGCCGCCTTCGAGAAGAAGGAGCACGCCGACGGCATCCTCTTCGCGCAGAACGTGCCGGTGAGGTGGAAGGTGACCTACACAGGTTCCGGCGCCGGCCACGCCACCAGCAGGGTCACGCTGACCTGGGGCGACGGGCCGCACGCCGAGGTCAGCCGGATCGACGTCCAGTCCGACCTGAAGACCCTGAAGATCACCGACCTCAAGTCGGTCCGCTGACCGCGGGCGTGCGGCCCCGCCCCGCCCCACTCGGGGCGGGGCCCACGCCTGCCGTGACACCCGGCGCAGCCCGTGCACGATGGCCCCGACCTCACCGGGGCCGGAGGCTGTCCGTGTCGGCGGCCCGGCCGTGGTGGTGGCGGCGGCGGTCGACGGCCGTGCGGTGCAGTGCGATGAGTGCGGCGTCGTCGCCCAGTCGGCCGCCCACATGGGCGAGCAGATCGCGCCGCACATGGTGCATCAGCGCCTCGGGGCTGTCGTCGGTCCAGCGCACGACCCGCTCGGTGAGCGGATAGAACCGGCCGCGGGTGTCCCGGGCCTCCACCACGCCGTCGGTGTACAGGAGCAGGGTGTCACCGGGCTCGAAGGAGAACACGTCCAGCGTGCGCTCCGAGTCGTTGTGCACCCCGAGCGGCGGGGACGGGTGCAGGCTCGGGACCGTGACCGCGTGGCCGGGGCTCAGCAGCAGCGGCGGCGGATGGCCGCAGCTGGTCATCCGGGTCACCGGATCCCGGTCCGGAATCTCCACGAGCAGTGCGGTGGCGAACCGCTCGCCCGCCTCCTCCGGCGGATCCAGTTCCTCCGCGTATCGGGTGACACTCTGCTCCAGCAGGGCGGCCAGCTCGGGGAGCGGCATGTGCCGGTGCGCGCTCTCCCGGAATGCGCCGAGCAGCAGCGCCGCCTCGCCGATCGCGGACAGGCCCTTGCCGCGCACATCGCCGATCAGGACCCGTACCGAGTCGTCGCACCGGGTCGCCGCGTACAAGTCGCCGCCGATCTGAGCCTCGTCCTCCGCCGCCAGGTACAGCGAGGCTATCCGCAGCGGGCCGATCTGCTCGGGCAGCGGCCACATCAGCACGTGCTGCGCGGCCTCGGCGACCGTGCGGACCTGGGCCAGCTGGGCCTGCCGGCGCTCCCGCAGGGCGCTGTAGACCACCAGCGTCACCGTCAGCAGGGCGAGGGTGATGATCTGCACGACGTGGTTCATGGTGCCGATCCCGCCGTGGGTGAAGCCGATGAGGACCTGCGCGGCCAGCGCCAGCCCCCCGATGGCCGCCGTGGTCCGGGGCCCGGCGAAGGAAGGGGTGATCGCGGGCGCGATCACCAGGGCCGGACCGAGGTGGACGTTGGTGGGGGCACGCATGTCCACCATCGTGATCACCACGATGAGCAGGATCGGGAGCAGCAGCAGAGCGTGTGCCGACTGCAACGGCTGCCGCGGACCCGAACTGAGCCGAGGCCTCATTCCTACAGGGTGCGCCTGTGCGGGACGCGATGCACGTGAGTACGGCCGCGGGACCGACGACACCGGCATCCGGGTGGCGAGCGGCACGGGGCATCCGGGGTACGGGGACGGGCCCCGTGGAGTGCCGATCAGGCCGGCGCCGCGCCGCCCCAGGCACCCAGCACCGCCTGCCGCCGCGGTGAGGTTCCGGCCTGGGCACTGCGTCGCAGGTCGGGCGGACCGGGCCGCCGCGATCCGCCGGGCCGTACGCCGTGTCGGTGCGATCGCGCCGGGTACCCGTACGAGCCTCAGGTCCGAACCGGCCGACCCGGCGGTGCCGGAGCCGCGAACGGAGATGCCATGACGCACAACGGGGAGGGCACCGCCCCACTCCGGCGACCGGAGGTCACCGAGCTCCGCCTCGCCGGGGGCGGACCGGACCAGCCCGTCGCGCCGGCACCGGGACCGCCGGGACAGCCGGACCTGCCGCAGGACCGCAGCCAGGCGATCCTCGAGGCCACCAAGGAGATCGGCGCCCTGCTCAAACGCGCCGGCCATCCCTTCGCGCTCGCCGGGAGCGTGGCCGTCTACGCCCACGGCGGCAGCCGGTACCTCCAGCACGACGCCGACTTCTGCGTGCTCGCCGACGACGCAGAGCCGGTGGTCACCACCCTGCGCGAGGCGGGCCTTCCCATCCGGACCCCGCCGGAGGACTGGCTGCTGAAGACCACCTGCCGCGGGCAGAACGTCGACATCATCTTCTCCCTCGCGCACCAGCCCGTCACCAAGAAGATGCTGGAACGCGCCCATGTCCTGCCGGTCGACTCGGTACTGATGCCCGTTCTCTGTCCGACCGATCTGATCCACAGCCTGATCAGTGCCTTCTCTGAGCACTACTGCGATTTCGGCGCCGTCCTGCCGGTGGCTCGCGCCGTCCGCGAGAAGGTCGACTGGGACGAGCTCCGGGCGGCCTGCGGCGACCAGCCCATGCCGGCCGCCTTTCTCTTCCTCCTCGAGCGGCTGAACGTGATCGACCCCCAGGAGGGGCAGCCATGACCGACACGAGCCCGCCGCCCCCGCCGGCGGCCGGCAACCTGGACTACCGCGTCGCCCACCTTGCCGAGCGCCTGGCCACCGGGGACCTCGGAGAACTCGGCGTACGGCTGGAGCTGCGCGGTGACGCCATCCTGCTGACCGGTACCGTGCCGTCCGGCCAGTGCCGGGACGACATCTGCAACATGGCCCGAGAGGAACTGGCCGGGCATCCCGTCCACTGCGACATCCTCATCGCCGGGACCTCCTCGCCCGACCACGGAGAGGACCTGACATGATCCGCGTCGCGGCAGTCGGGGACATCCACATGGCCCCCGAGAGCCAGGGCACGCTGCGTCCCTCCTTCGAGACGCTGCCCGGGTGCGCCGACGTCCTGCTGCTCGCCGGCGACCTCACCCGGCACGGCACGACCGAGGAGGCCGCGGTCGTCGCACGGGAGATCAAGGATCTCGGGGTGCCGGTCGTCGCCGTCCTGGGCAACCACGACCACCACGACGAGCGGCCCGAGGAGGTCACCGCGATCCTGCGGGACGCCGGCGCCCACGTGCTGGAGGGCCAGGCCGCCGTCGTCAGCGCCGGCGAGGCCCGGATCGGGGTCGCCGGGACGAAGGGCTTCGGCGGAGGATTCGTCGGGCGCTGCGCGGGGGAGTTCGGCGAACCCCTCATGAAGGAGTTCGTACGGTACAGCCGCCGGTGCGCCGACGAACTGCACAGCGCCCTGAAGGACCTGGCCGACTGGAACTGCGACGTGCGGATCGCCCTGACGCATTTCTCGCCCGTGCCGGACACCCTGGCCGGGGAGCCGCCGGAGATCTACCCCTTCCTCGGCAGCTATCTGCTGGCGGAGGCCATCGACACCGCCGGTGCCGACCTCGCCGTGCACGGCCACGCCCACGCCGGCACCGAGCACGGCATGACCAGCGGCGGCGTCCGCGTACGAAACGTGGCCCAGCCGGTCATAGGACAGGCCTTCCACGTGTACAACCTGCCGGCTCACGAGGAACACACACAGGGGTGAGCCCGGGGTTGGTGAGGCGGCCGGACGGCGGGTGTCCCTGTGGACCGGGGTTGATGTGTCGCGTCTTCCGGCGGCCCAGGGCGATGGCGAGGGCCGCCCGGCCGACAAGACAGCCGAGCGGTGCGCCCCCCGGTCGGCCAGCCGCGCAGAGCCCGGCCACCGCCGTCGAGCGCGACCCGGACGATTCCCCGTACATCCCGGTCGGGCAGTTCCGGCACCCACGCTGAGCGAGCCCCCGCAGACACCCCGCCGGACCGGACTCCACCGACGCGCCCGCTCAATACACCCGCGTCAGCAGTTCCAGCACCTCCGCCCCTCCGGCAGCCGGGGCGCGTTCTTCGTCACCGCGTCCGCGACCGTGCCCGCCGCCATCGCCGGGAGCAGGCCGCGGCCGGCGCCCAGCTCGCGCAGGGGCCGCTTGACGTCCAGCGCCCCGGACAGCTCCCGTATTCATCTTCCTCAACGCCGCGTTCAGCGTACTGACCGCCGTCTACCCGCTGGAGGTGTTCCCGACCTCGCTGCGCGCCACCGGCGTCGGTTTCGCCACCGCGATGAGCCGGGTCGGCGCGGCCGTCGGCACCTTCCTGCTCCCGATGGGCCTCGACCGCTTCGGCGCCCGGTTCGTACTGCTCGTCGGCGCCGCCGTCCTTACCGCACGGGCTCTGGTCTCCCGGCTCCTGGCCCCCGGGACCACCGACCTGGACCTCGCGACGGCGGCCCGCACGACCCGGGAGCCTAAGGCCTGAAGTCCCGGTCCGGAGCGCTCCTCCCACGGTCCGACCGGCTCCTCCGCCGTCCGGCGGAGCCGGTTCGGCCCGCGGGACGATCCACCGGACCGGTCGGCCCTGCGATCTTCGGTACCGGACGGGCCCGCCGGGCCCACCGAGACCGAGGACCGCGCATGGACCCGATGCCGCCCCGCACCGCGCTTCTCCCAGGCGGCCGTCCGACGGCCGCGTGGCGGGCGGCACACGAACCCGTCGAGGGCGTCTCCCGCAGGGCCCGCCTCATCGCCTGCGCCATACCGCTGACCGTCCTGCCGTCCAGTCTCTGGCGGCTTCCGGTCGCCCTCCGCCCCGGCATCGGCATCGGCGAACGCGCCTACATCCTCGGGCTGTCGGGTCTCTCCGAGGCCCTCGCGTTCACCGCGTTCGGTCTGATCGCCCGCTGGGGCGAGGTGTTCCCGAGGTGGGTGCCGTATCTGCGCGGCCGACGCGTCCCGGTGAGCGCGGCGGTGGTCCCGGCCGGGCTCGGGGCCACCGCCCTGACCGTGCTGTGGACGGCGCTGACCTTCATGACCGAGGTCATGGACCGGACGATCACGGGCGAGCGCCTGCCCGCCGACTTCCCGACCCGGGTGGGCGGCCGGCAGGCCCTGTCCCTGTACGTCTGCTACACGCCCCTGCTCCTGTGGGGCCCGTTGCTGGGCGCGCTGACGGTCGCCTACGCCAGACGCCGCAAGTGCAGCGCCCCGTGAGGGGCGGTGCTCAGCGATTGACGGCCCTCATCCCGGCCTCGTCGTACCGCTCACCGGCCACCGCGGGCAGCTCCGCGTCGATGCGGGCCAGATCCTCCTTGGCCAGCTCGATACCGACCGCACCGGCGTTCTGCTCCAGGTAGCTGCGGCGCTTGGTGCCGGGGATCGGCACGAGGTTCTCGCCCTGGGCCAGCACCCAGGCGATGGCCAGCTGGGCCGGCGTCACGTCCTTCTCGGCGGCGATCTCCTTCACCTTCTCCGCCAGCCGCAGGTTCGCCTCCAGGTTGGCGTCCGTGAAGCGCGGGTTGTTGCGCCGGAAGTCGTTCGCGTCCAGCTCGTCCGGCGAGGTGAAGCGGCCCGCGAGGAAGCCGCGGCCGAGCGGGGAGTACGGCACGAAGCCGATGCCGAGCTCCCGGCAGGCGGGCAGCACCTCGGCCTCCACGTCCCGCGTCCACAGCGAGTACTCGCTCTGCACGGCGGTGATCGGGTGTACGGCGTGCGCCCGCCGGATGGTCTCCGCGCTCGCCTCGCTCAGCCCGATGTGCCGCACCTTGCCCTCGGCGACCAGCTCGCCGAGCGCGCCGACCGTCTCCTCGATGGGCACGTTCGGGTCGACGCGGTGCTGGTAGTACAGGTCGATGTGGTCGGTGCCCAACCGCGTCAGCGAGCCGTGGACGGAGCTGCGTACGTGCTCGGCGGAGCCGTCCTGCCGGCCGATCGTGCTCATGTCGCCCGGTACGGCGTCGTCCATCCGGTAGTTGAACTTGGTCGCGATCACATACTCGTCGCGGTGTCCCCGGATCGCCTCTCCGACCAGCGACTCGTTGGTGAGTGGGCCGTACACCTGCGCGGTGTCGAGGAAGTTGATGCCCAGTTCGAGGGCCCGCCGGATGGTCGCGACGCCCTCCTCCTGGTCGGCGGAGCCGTAGAAGGCGGACATGCCCATGCATCCGAGGCCGATGGCCGATACCTGGAGGTCCCGCAGACTGCGCTTCTGCATGTGATGTCCCAGCCTTTCCTGCACATGCGACGGTCGTTCCGTACGGCGCACGGGCCGGTGCCGTTGTGCGCCGTACGTCTGCGACGCTACGAGTTGGAGCGCTCTCCAAGTCAAGCAACGCTCCGAGCCCGGCCAGGAAACCAGCCGCACCGGCCGCCCGAAGCGAGGGCGCGCTGCTCCGGACGGGTGCAGAGGTTCACGACGGCCGCGACCATCAACTGCAGGGTGGAGGCGATCTCCTTCGGCCGAGGTGACGCGAGATCAGAGGGCGGGTACGGCGGGATCGGAAGGCTGGTACGGGCGTGAAGGAGAAGCGCGCGTCATCACCATCAGGCCCTGGGCGATCTCCTCGTCACTGAAGCCGCTGTCGTCGGCCGGTGGTCAGGTGTTCGCCGAGCGGTGGTGAACTGGCGGCCACAACACAGGAGTTCGTGAGGACGACTCGGACACCGCGGACCCGCACACCCCGCCGAGCCGTTCGAGGGGCCTGCTTGGGAGGACGGATGCGAGGGGGTGGAGGTTGCCTCTGAGGCCCGGATTCCGCCGCCGCGGACCTGTGGGTCTTCCCACACCCCTACGCATCCGCAAAGGATCTTGACGACGGCCTCCCGGCTCGCTGAACTGTCACCGATCGGGTCTCACCACCACAGAGGCCCACACCGGGGGAGGGACCGGGCGCATGTCGGAACGACAGCAGCGCAACCAGCAGGCGATGTTGGCGTATTCCGTGATCGCACTCACCAGAACCGAAGAAGGCACCGGCGGCTGAACGCGCGGGCGCCGCGGCCCGCACGCGGGGGTGGGCCCGCCGGGAGAGATCCGTACATCTATACGATGGCGGCCGATATGGGTGGATGACCGAAAAAACACCCCGAGGCCGGAATGCCGGGATCGGGGTGAAGGGGGCGATGTACATGACGGGGGAGCCGAAGGTGATGGGCTGCCGTGCCTCATGACGACTGAAGCGCGCATCGAGTGGTCCCGCGCACTGCTCGCACGCCTGGTCCGGTTCACCGGGCGCACGCTGCGGGGCGAGTGGCACGCCATCGTCGTCGAACCGGTACGGCGGTTCACGCGGCGCGGACTGTCCGGCCTGCTGCTGGCGTGCGTCGCCGCGTTCGGCGTCATCTTCTTCCACGCGATCGCCCAGCACCCGCTCGGCGCGCTGTGGGTGACGCGGCTCGGCGGCGTCAGGGCCGACCTGCCGCTGTGGCTGTCGCTGCTGCGCACGCCCGTGTCGCTGTACGTCCCGGCGCTCGATCTGCCGGTGTGGGCGGGCATCACCCAGCTGTTCCTCGCCTTCGCCTGGGCCGAACTGGCCCTGGGCCGGGCTCGGACGCTGGCGATCTCCTACGCCACCACCCTGGCCGGCACGCTCACCGCCCGCGTCATGATCGCGCTGGGTCCCGGCTGGTGGGGCTTCGGGCTGTCGCACCAGTACGCCGAGGTGCTCGACACCGGGCCGTCCGCGGCCGTCGTCGGCCTGTTCACCTATCTCTCGGTGGTCAAGCGCGCCCCCGTGGTGTTCACCCTGACCGGCGGCTCGATGGTGTGGGAGTCCATCGCCGTGCCCAACCTGGCCGGCCGCGAGCACCTGATCGCGGTGGCCTCGGCGATCGTCCTCGGCCTGCTGCACGGCCGTCGCGCCCGACTGCGGGGCCTTCTGCGGGCCGTTCCGCGGTCCCTGCTGCCCGTCCGCGACCGCGGGCCCGCGCCCACGGAACCACCCGCCGTCCCCCTCCCGGCCCCCGCCTCCGCACCGTCCCGGACCGTGCCCGTACCGGCGAGCGCCGAACGGTCGCGGGCAGGGGCGCAGGAGCGGTCCCAGGACACGGCAATGACCTCCCTGGAGTGCTGATCCCCCCGGTGCGTGCCTGTGGCGCGGCCCACCCCGTCAATGTGATGGTTTTCGCACGTCGACACGCGCGGCCACCCCCTAAGGTGGCCCGCGAGGTACGGCAGGGCGTGGCTGACACCATGGTGTTCGTCGCCGACAGGCAGCTGAAGGGAATCCAGGATGTTCCGCAAGGTGCTGGTCGCCAACCGTGGAGAGATCGCGATCCGCGCGTTCCGGGCGGGCTACGAACTCGGCGCGCGCACCGTCGCCGTGTTCCCGCACGAGGACCGCAACTCGCTGCACCGGTTGAAGGCCGACGAGGCGTACGAAATCGGGGAGCCGGGACACCCCGTGCGGGCCTACCTCTCCGTCGAGGAGATCGTGGGCGCCGCCCGCCGGGCCGGCGCCGACGCCGTCTACCCGGGCTACGGCTTCCTGTCCGAGAACCCCGAACTCGCGCGTGCCTGCGAGGACGCCGGCATCACCTTCGTCGGCCCGAGCACGGCCACCCTGGAGCTGACCGGCAACAAGGCCCGCGCGGTCGCCGCCGCCCGCGCCGCCGGCGTGCCCGTGCTCGGCTCCTCCCAGCCCTCCACCGACGTGGACGAACTGGTGCGCGCCGCCGACGAGATCGGCTTCCCCGTCTTCGTCAAGGCCGTCGCGGGCGGCGGCGGGCGCGGCATGCGCCGGGTGGAGGACCCCGCCCAGCTGCGCGAGTCCATCGAGGCCGCCTCCCGCGAGGCCGACGCCGCGTTCGGCGACCCGACCGTCTTCCTGGAGAAGGCCGTCGTCGACCCGCGCCACATCGAGGTGCAGATCCTCGCCGACGGCGAGGGCAACGTCATCCACCTCTACGAGCGCGACTGCTCGCTCCAACGCCGCCACCAGAAGGTCATCGAGCTGGCCCCCGCCCCCAACCTCGACCCCGAGGTGCGGGCGCGGATCTGCGACGACGCGGTGCGCTTCGCGCGGGAGATCGGCTACCGCAACGCGGGCACCGTCGAGTTCCTCCTCGACCCCGCGGGCAACCACGTCTTCATCGAGATGAACCCGCGCATCCAGGTCGAGCACACCGTGACGGAGGAAGTCACGGACGTGGACCTGGTCCAGGCCCAGCTGCGGATCGCCTCCGGCGAGACCCTCGCCGACCTCGGCCTCGCCCAGGACACCATCACCCTGCGCGGCGCCGCCCTGCAGTGCCGTATCACCACCGAGGACCCCGCCAACGGCTTCCGCCCGGACACCGGCCGGATCAGCGCCTACCGCTCCCCGGGGGGCTCCGGCATCCGCCTCGACGGCGGAACCACCCACGCCGGTACGGAGATCAGCGCGCACTTCGACTCGATGCTGGTCAAACTCACCTGCCGCGGCCGGGACTTCAAGGCGGCCGTCGGCCGCGCGCGGCGTGCCGTGGCCGAGTTCCGCATCCGCGGCGTGGCCACCAACATCCCGTTCCTGCAGGCCGTCCTGGACGACCCCGACTTCCAGGCGGGCCGGGTCACCACCTCCTTCATCGAGCAGCGCCCGCATCTGCTGACGGCCCGCTCCTCCGCGGACCGCGGCACCAAGCTGCTCACCTACCTCGCCGACGTCACGGTCAACAAGCCGCACGGCGAACGCCCCGACCTGCTCGACCCCGTCACCAAGCTCCCGCCGCTGCCGGCCGGCGAGCCGCCCGCCGGCTCCCGCCAGCTGCTGGTCGACCTCGGCCCCGAGGGCTTCGCCCGCCGGCTGCGCGAGTCGCCGACGATCGGCGTCACCGACACCACCTTCCGCGACGCCCACCAGTCCCTGCTCGCCACCCGCGTGCGCACCAAGGACCTCCTCGCCGTCGCCCCGGTCGTCGCCCGCACCCTGCCGCAGCTGCTCTCCCTGGAGTGCTGGGGCGGCGCCACCTACGACGTCGCGCTGCGCTTCCTCGCCGAGGACCCCTGGGAGCGGCTGGCCGCCCTGCGCGAGGCGGTACCCAACATCTGCCTCCAGATGCTGCTGCGCGGCCGCAACACCGTCGGCTACACGCCGTACCCGACCGAGGTGACCGACGCCTTCGTGCAGGAGGCCGCCGCCACCGGCATCGACATCTTCCGCATCTTCGACGCCCTCAACGACGTCGGCCAGATGCGCCCCGCCATCGACGCCGTACGCGAGACCGGCACGGCGATCGCCGAGGTCGCCCTCTGCTACACCGCCGACCTCAACGACCCGGGCGAGCGGCTCTACACCCTCGACTACTACCTGCGGCTGGCCGAGCAGATCGTCGACGCGGGCGCTCACGTCCTCGCGGTCAAGGACATGGCCGGACTGCTGCGCGCCCCGGCCGCCGCCAAGCTGGTCTCGGCGCTGCGCCGCGAGTTCGACCTGCCCGTGCATCTGCACACGCACGACACGGCCGGCGGCCAGCTCGCCACGTACCTCGCCGCGATCCAGGCGGGCGCCGACGCCGTGGACGGCGCGGTGGCCTCCATGGCCGGTACGACCTCGCAGCCCTCGCTGTCGGCGCTGGTCGCCGCCACCGACCACTCCGACCGCCCCACCGGGCTCGACCTGCAGGCCGTCGGCGACCTGGAGCCGTACTGGGAGGGTGTCCGCAAGATCTACGCGCCGTTCGAGGCGGGCCTCGCCTCCCCGACCGGCCGGGTCTACCACCACGAGATCCCCGGCGGCCAGCTGTCCAACCTGCGCACCCAGGCCGTCGCCCTCGGCCTCGGTGACCGCTTCGAGGACATCGAGGCCATGTACGCCGCCGCCGACCGCATCCTCGGCCGCCTGGTCAAGGTCACCCCGTCCTCCAAGGTGGTCGGCGACCTCGCCCTGCACCTGGTCGGCGCCGGTGTCTCGCCGAAGGACTTCGAGGAAACGCCCGACAGGTTCGACATCCCGGACTCGGTGATCGGCTTCCTGCGCGGCGAGCTGGGCACCCCGCCCGGCGGCTGGCCCGAGCCGTTCCGCACCAAGGCCCTGCAGGGCCGGGCCGCGCCCAAGGAGGCGCCCGAGCTGTCCGCCGAGGATCGCGAGGGCCTGGCCAAGGACTGCCGCGCCACCCTCAACCGGCTGCTGTTCCCCGCCCCGACGCGGGAGTTCGACACCCACCGGCAGAGCTTCGGCGACACCAGCGTGCTGGACAGCAAGGCGTTCTTCTACGGACTGCGGCCCGCCAAGGAGTACGCCGTCGACCTGGAGCCCGGCGTCCGGCTGCTGATCGAGCTGCAGGCGATCGGTGAGGCCGACGAGCGGGGCATGCGCACGGTGATGTCCACGCTCAACGGCCAGCTGCGGCCCATCCAGGTCCGCGACCGCGCCGCGGCCTCGGACGTGCCGGTGACGGAGAAGGCCGACCGCGCCAACCCCGGCCATGTGGCAGCGCCGTTCGCCGGTGTGGTGACCCTGGCGGTGACCGAGGGCGACGAGGTCGCCGCCGGTGCCACGGTCGCCACCATCGAGGCGATGAAGATGGAGGCCACCATCACCGCGCCCAAGGCGGGCCGGGTGTCCCGCCTGGCCATCAACCGCATCCAGCAGGTGGAGGGCGGCGACCTACTGGTGGAGCTCGCCTGACACGGCGCTCGGCACCTACCCGCTCGACGACGCTCAGTCCCAGAGCGGGTAGGTCATGACCTGCTTGAACCCTTCGGGCCGCTCATCGGCGTAGGTGAGGGTCATCCGCGTGTAGTGCTGCACGCTCGGATGCTTCTGCCAGGGCTTGGGTTCGTCGAGCCGGACGGTCACCCGGTAGCCGTGGAAGCGGCCGGCCGCGCAGTACGGCTTGCAGTCGTTGACCATGTTCACACCCCTGGCCGACGCCCCGTCCGGGCTCCACTGCGACCAGCGGAGCCCCACGAGCCGGCTGTTGCCGTCGCCGCAGGCCAGGATGAAGTCGGTGGGACGGACGTTCTGCTGCCACATGCAGTCGACGAGGACGGGGCGTGAGGTGTCGGCCTTGACGGCCGCTGTCGGCGGACTCGCCGAAGCCGGGGTCATGGCCGCCGGCAGAAGGGCGCCCGCTGCGAGGGTGACCGCCGTTGCCCACACTGATCCGCGCATGGTCGCTCCCACCCGTCGTGCTGTGTCCGACCGCGTTCACTCGACGCTACGACCGTACGGCCGATTGCACCAGTCGCGCAGGTCGGGCGGCGTGTCACCCGTGGGCGACGGTCAGGCCGTAGAACGCGACGCGGGCGCCGTTGGTGGTGCTGTCCGAGGAGGACTGGTTGTAGGAGCCGGCCTTGAAGTACTGCTTGTACTGCTGGAACGACGACGGGATCCCGTAGCGGGTGGTGGTGCCGTTGACGGTCAGGTCGATGGTGTTCCCGCCGGACACGGCGATGGTGTAGCTCCACGTCTTGCCGACCGACACGTGCCCCACGGCGTGCGAGGTCTGCCCGCCGGACGGCGAGTTCTCCGTGCCGAGGACGATGTCGCCGTCGGCGTGGTAGTACAGCTCCAGCAGCGGCTTGGTGGAGGAGCCGCCGCTGCCGAGGTGGATCTGCCCGACGCACACGTTCTTCGTCACGGACACCACCCGCAGCGTCGCGCTCATCCGGTGCGAGCCGGACAGCGCCCAGTCGGCGGCGCTGCCGTCCCGGTTCATCTCGCGCAGTTCGGAGCGGGCGTAGTTGGAGTTCGGGGTCGTCACGCCCTTCTCGGGCGCCCAGAAGGTCATCGCCCCGTCGCGCGTGTCGGTGTAGAAGTACGTGTCCTGGTAGCCGTTCGCGCCCTGGAGCCGGGACGACGGGATGGTGATGGGGCTGCCGGGGGAGCCGACGGGCTCCTGCAGCTCCCAGACCGACAGGTCGAAGTTGCCGCCGGGTGCGACGCGCGGGTCGGCGGCAATCGCGCTGGGGCTGCCGAGGAGGGCGAGGGCCAGGGCGAGGCCCGCGGTGGTCGACACCGCGAGGAGCCGGGATCGGGTCATGTGGGGGTCCCTTCTGGCGAACCGAAGGCCGGACCGGTGGATGCGTTCAGCATGGTGAACGCTGAACGCATCCTTGGTCGCAGCGATGACCCGAGAAGCTAGAGGTCTGAACCAGACACGTCAAGTGACTCAGCAGGCGCCCTCGTCCTGCCACGGCCCCCATTCCGAGGCGCCCGGCACCTCGTTCTGGGTCCACCACTTGGCCTTCCAGTTGTGGTTCTTGTACGAGGCCTCGTCCCCGGCCGTGTACACCGCCGACGAACTCCACGCGTTCTTGCAGGAGGTCGGAGTCGGGGTGGGGGTGGGTGTCGGTGTGCTGCTCGGCGGGGTGGCGCCCGCGAACTTCACCGAGTACTTGGCGAAGTCCCAGTCGTTCTGCGCCACGCTGGAGCAAGTGCCCGACGTACGACCGCCGTTGTCCGGCGGGCTGCACTGCCGGTCCCGGTTCAGGGACCAGAAGGTGAAGCGGTCCATGTTGTGGCTCGTCGCGTAGTCCAGCACGGTCTGGAAGTCGGCCTGGGTGAAGTACTCGCCCGAGTCGCTGCGGCCGTTCATACCGGAGAAGCCCTCGTGGGCGTACGCGGTCGCCTGGTCCCAGCCGAACGTCGACTGCAGGATCGAGTTGAAGTTGGTCAGCGCGCCGGTCTGGCTCGCCGCCCCGTTGAAGCCTCCGTCGAACGGCATGATGGAGAAGTTGTTCGGGGTGAACCCCTGGGACTTGGCCTCCAGCAGCATCTGCTTGCCGAACCAGCCGGTGCCGTCCGCGGTGCCGGCCGTCGTCACGGAGACGTAGAGTCCGGGGTTGTTCTGCTGGAGGATCTTCGCCGCGCCGATCTCGTTCCTGATGGCCGCGGTGTTCTCGTACTCCGGCTCCTCCAGGTCGAAGTCGATGGCGTGCAGGCCGTACTTGGTGATGACCTGCTGGTAGGCCGCCGCCGTGGACGCGGCGTCCGCGCAGGTCTGGCCGAGCTTGGTGCCGCCGTAGCCGCCGATGGAGACCGACACGTCACCGCCCTTGGCGCGGATCGTGTTGATCACCGACTGCACGGCCGTGTCCGAGGAGACGGGCGCCGTCCCGCCCCAGGTGGGCGAGCAGCCGCCGCCGTTGGGGGCGAGGACGAAGGCCAGCTGGAACGCCTTCAGGCCGGTGGCGTCCATGATGGCGGCCGGGTCCGGCGGGTCGTTGTCCAGCGGCATCAGATACGGGGCGGCGGCATACCAGCGATTGCTCAGCGCGTCGGTCGCGCCCGAGGCGTTGCTCGCGACGAGCGCGGTCGTGCCGGCGGCGGCGAGGGTGACGGCCGCCGCCGCGCCCAGACATGCCCGAAGACGTGTCACTGCGTGCCTCCAGAGGGTGGGGGTGGGGAGGTCCCCCGGGCGGGGAGCCCCACCCTCCGGGAGCTGTTGCGGTCACGTCAAGAAGTTGGACTAGACCAACCCGCTCTTTGGACTAGACCATACGCTCTCTTTGCTTGCCTTTGCCTCCCGTCGACCAGTCGCACCGTGAAGCCCCGGTCCAGCGACAGGCCCGCCGTGGTGATGGTCGTGACGTGTGTGCCGGTGTCGTACGACCAGGCGGAGGCGGGCAGTTGGCGGCCGTCCAGCAGGACCCGGGCGGGTGCCGAGTCGCCGTGCACGGTGAACCGGTACGTGCGGGCGTCCACCTTGCCGGCGTAGTCGCCCCTGCTCGCGCCCACCGAGACGGTCGTCCCGCCGCCGTCGGAGTGCAGGAACACCCGCTGGGTGGCGGCGGCGCCCCGGGCGAAGTCGCGGGTCACCCCGTCGTCCTCGTACAGCGTGTAGTGGCTCGTGCCGCGGGCCGCCGGATACAGGTCCCAGTCCAGCTCATGCCGGTCCCGGCTCTGCCAACTCGTCGTCCCCTTCGGCCACATCGGCACGACCGCGCCCTCACGCACGAACAGCGGGAGCGTGTCGATCGGGGCGTGGTAGCCGTTGACCGTGGTCGGACCCTGGTAGGTACGGCCGGTCCAGTAGTCGGTCCAGGTGCCCTTCGGCAGATAGATGCCGTCGCGGGTGTCGGAGTCCTGGTAGACCGGCGCGACGAGGAAGTCGGGGCCGGACAGGAACTCGTACTTCGCCTGATCCGAAAGGGTATTGGGGTCGTCCGGGAACTCCAGCCACAGCGGGCGCACCGCGCCGACACCGGTCTTCGCGGCCTCGGCGGAGAGTGTGTACATGTACGGCAGCAGCCGCTCCTTCAGTTGCAGGTACTTCCTGTTGACGGAGGTGTACGGCTCGCCGTCGAGCCAGGGCTGCTGGTCGGCGGGCTTGCCGGTGGTGAGGTCGCTCGCCCAGCCGTCCATGGTCATGATGGCCGGCAGGAACGCCTTCCACTGCAGGTCCCGGGCGTACATCTTGGCGTCGTGGCGGTAGATGCTGCCCACGTCACCGGTGTTGTAGGCGATGCCGGACATGGTCGCCCCGGCGTAGGCCGGGATCTGCCAGCGGATGTAGTCCCAGGACAGTTTCTGGTCGCCGCTCCACAGCACCCCGCAGCGCTGGGCGCCCGCCCAGGACACCGGCAGCCACACGAAGCCGCGCGCGTCGCTGTTGTCCTCGATCCCCTTCTTGGCGGCGTCGCACGCGTCCAGTGCGAACTTGTAGCCGTTGCCGACCCAGGCCACGTCCAGCTTGGCCACCCGCTGGCCCGCCTTGACCTGGTCGGCGAGCTTGTCGATGCCGTCCTGGGTCCACAGGCCGAGCTGGGCATGGTGGTCCTGCAGGCCCTGGGCGGTCTGCGCCAGGTTCTCGTAGCCGCAGCCGTAGCCGTCGTTGACCAGCATCCAGCCGAGCGGCATCTGGTGCTCGGTGTACCCGTCGGCGATCTTCAGCGCGTCCAGGGTGTGCCGCTCACCGCGGTTGGCGTTGTGCAGGTAGCAGTCGGAGTCGCCGGGTTCGAGGCCGTACACCGGGGGCATGAAGGGTCTGCCCACCAACGCCGTGTACCCTCCGATGACTTGCCTGGCGTCCCCGAGGAAGTAGTAGGCGTCCAGGCGCCGTTCCTGCTGACCGGTGGTCACGGGCGAGCCGAAGGTGTACACGCCCGGCGCGAAGGTGTTGCGGAAGACGCCGTAGCCCGCGCTGGAGAGGTAGAACGGCTGGGAGTTGTTGTAGCCGCCCTCGTTCCAGTCGAAGCTGTTGGCCACGTACATCGTCTGCCCGCGGTGCGAGAAGCTGCCGTTCTGCTCCCCGCCACCGAAGAACTGCTCGTCCGCGCCCCGCACCAGACTCTGCCGCATCCCGCCGGTCGACCAGCGCAGCGGCTTGTCCTCCTGCCAGATCCGGGTCCGGTTGTCGGGCTTGTACAACCCGAAGCGCAGCGGCTTCTTGTACACGCGCAGCACGGCCTGCGGGGAGCGGATGCCGTAGTAGTCACCGGCGTCGAAGGAGGAGGTGTGCCGCTCGGCGGCGGGCTCCTTGCGCACGATCGCGGTGCCCGCCGGATCGCTGAGCGAGCCGGACGGGTCGGCCTGCAGCCGCAGTTGGCCTCCCGTCAGGAAGTCCGCCCGTGCGGTGAGCCGCCCGGCCCTGACGGTGTAGGTGCCGTCGCCGCCCGAGAAGGACGTGAGATCGCCGGCATCGGTCGTGGCGGGCAGGTACGCGGTGCCCGTGAAGGAGTTGTCGTGCACGTCGTACGGCACGACCACCACGTGGTACGTCCCCGACGCCCGCGGGATCACCGTGGCCTCCGGGTCGGCGGTGCCCGCGCTGGACGCCACCTGCTTGCCGTGGTCGTCGTAGACGTACAGGTCGAAGTCGTCGGAGGGCTTCTCCCACTTCACCGCCAGCGGGACGCCGCCTTCGGGGTTGTCGTCCCAGTAGCCGGCCGGCACCGAGACGGTCAGGTCGAAGCGGTCGCAGACCTTGTTGTCCGGGTCGGCGGCGGGATCCGGGCAGCTCTCGGTGCCGCCGCCGGTGCCCTTGGCGTAGAGCGGGCTCTGCCAGCTGACGCTGCTGTGGGCGGGGTCGAGCAGGGCGCCGGAAGTGGTGGCGGCGGCATGGGCGGGCACCGGGGCGGCGAGCAGGGTTCCCGCCAGGGCGGTCGCGAGCCCCAGTGGTACCCAGGCCGGCCACGGCACACGGTGGCGCAGTCTTCGCGGTCTTTGCACGGCGGAACAGCTCCCCTCGCAGCACTGCGGACTGACTGTTCTTGCTCCTGATGCTCACAAGCGCTCGAAATAGGCTGCAATCGAGCAACTTCAAGCAGGAAGACTCGGGGCTGATGCAGGTTCATGTCAAGACCGCAGAGCCCGGAACCCGGCCGGACACGGGCCCCGAACCGGCCTGGCACGCCGAAGGCCGGCCCCCTCGACAGCGGGGCCGGCCTTCGCACGCGGGTCGTTCAGCCCGCGTTCTTCCGGAGCACGATCTGGGTCTGCGTGGTCTGGCCGACCAACCGGCCCCGGCCGTCGCGCAGATCCGTCTGCACGACGATGAGCGTGCCGCCGAGATGCAGCGGCCGGGCGACGGCATCGACGTGTCCGGCGGTGACCGCCCGCAGGAAGTTGGTCTTGGACTCCACCGTCGACGTACCCGTCGCCCCCTCGGGCAGGTTGAGGAAGGCGCACACCGCCCCGACGCTGTCCGCCAGCGCCATCAGGGCGCCGCCGTGCAGCGCGCCGCCCGCCGTACACGCCTCCGGTGACCAGGCCAGCGAGCCGACGGTGCGCTCGGCGGTGGCCTCCTTCAGCTCGATGCCCAGGCCGGCCGCGAACGGCATCGCGGCCAACAACTCGGCGGGCTGGGGACGGGACGACATGGTGTACCGCCTTTCGCGAGAGCAACGGTGATCAGGCAGTGTGCCAGTCCGTTCCCGGAAGGCTCCTGGAGCATGGCGGGTTTCCGGACACCGGCGCCGCCGCAGCCGGCGTCCGCCACCTCCTCGTACCACGGTCTCCTTGACCGAAGGGGACGTCAGAGCGAACTGCCCGTGGTGAGCAGGACGTCGAGGCCGGCGCGGCGGAAGAAGTCGGCGCGGCGGAAGAAGTCGGCGCGGGTGCGGTCGGCGACCGCGCAGACGACCTCGCTGCCGTCACCGACGGGGTCCAGGTGGCCACGCCGCGCCGGCGCAGCACGGAGGTCGCCGAGCTGCGGGAGGAGTGGGAGGTGGCCCTGCACCGCACCGGCCACGAGCGGATCGTCCCCCCTCGCTCGGTGTCATCGAGCTGGACTGCCACAGCCTCTTCAGCCAGGACGGCCGTCAGCGGCTGCTGCGGTTCAGCGCCCCGCCCGGTACCGAGGGGGCCACGGCTGGAGCTGCTCTCGGCGATCGGCAACCAGGACCTGAGCGCCAGGTCGGAGGGGCCGGGGTCGGCTCCGCCGAGCCGGCCGGCGTGGGAGCGCACCAGACTTGTCACGATGTCGCCGGACCCGTGGCGGATCGTCCGTCGCCTGAGGCACCCTTGACAGTGTGCGTACTGTTTCGCGACGTTTGAGCAGTCGCGTGCGGAGGGGATGCGGCGCACATCGGAACCAGTGGGAGGACGCGCCCGGCGCGTCTTGGGGGGAGCGGTCGCCCATGCGATCCATGAGCCATGATTCACACGCCTCACCGGCCTGTGCCGCCTCGGGCACACCGTTCGCGGAGCCTGCGGAAGGGCGGTCGAACTGAGGTGGAGATCACCATCCACAGACCCGGCGAGCTGACGCCCGAGCTGCGCGGGGCCTGGCACCGCGCGATGGACGAGTCGCCCGAGTACTCCAATCCCTTCCTCGCACCGGAGTTCGCGATCGGCGTCGGCCGGTACCGGCGCGGGGCCCGGGTGGCGGTCCTGCGCGAGGACGGGGAACCCGCCGGGTTCTTCCCGTACGAGCGGGGGCCGTTCGGCGCAGGACGGGCCATCGGGCTCGGACTGTCCGACTGCCAGGCCCTCGTGCACCGGCCGGGGGTCACCTGGAACGCCGGGGAACTGCTGCGGGCCTGCGGGCTCAGCATCTTCGAGTTCGACCATCTCGTCCAGGAGCAGCGGCCGTTCGCGCCGCACATCACGGGTACCTTCTCCTCACCGGTGATCGATGTGAAGCCCGGCGACGGCGGCTACCCGGAGTGGCTGCGCGCCACCTACCCGGGCCTGGCCAAGACCACGCTGAAGAAGGAGCGCCGGCTCGGCCGGGACATCGGCGAGGTGCGGTTCGAGTTCGACGAGCGTGACCCGGAGGTGCTGCGCACCCTCATGCGCTGGAAGTCCGCGCAGTACCGCAGGACCGGCCGCATGGACCGGTTCTCCCGGCCGTGGATCGTCGGCCTGGTCGACCATCTCTTCCGCGTCCGCGAGGAGCACTTCACCGGAGTGCTGTCCGTGCTGTACGCGGGCGACCGGCCGGTCGCCGCCCACTTCGGCCCCCGGTCGAGCACCGTACTGGCGGCCTGGTTCACCGCCTACGATCCCGAACTGCACTACTACTCACCGGGGTTGATGATGCATCTGCGGACCGCCGAGGCGGCGGCCCGGCACGGGGTGACCCTGGTGGACCTCGGGCGTGGCGACAAGGAGTACAAGGACTGGCTCAAGACCCGCGAACTGCGGGTGGCCGAGGGCTTCGCGGCCCGTCCGCACCCGGTCGCGCTGGCCCTGCGGCTGTGGCGCAGACCGGTGCGCGGGCTGCGGAACACGGTCAACGCCCATCCGCAGCTGCGCGAGCCGGCCGACCGTCTGCTGAAGACGGTGGGCAGGGTGCGCAGTCAGGGCGTGGCGGCTACGGCGGCCGCCGGGAAGAATCGCCTTCCGGAGCGGTAGCACTGGCAGGTTCTCGTCAAAATTTGGCCAAGCGGCGGACGTCTTCGCGCCAACGTGATCAGGTCTCCTGGGTCAGCAGTGTCGCTGCCCCCTGGGAGGCCCTAGGTGTCCGTACCAACCCACAGAAGACGGTGGTTCACCGTCTGCGCGCTCACCGCGTCCGCCGCACTCGTCGCGATACCCTCGTCCGCCGCCTCCGGGCGCTCGGTGAGGCCCTTCGGCGTCCGGGCCCTGGCCCAGCTGGCCGACGAACGCGAGCAGTCGGTGGGAGCGATGTCGCCGCACGTGGCGGCGGACGACGACGGCGGCAACGAGGCGGACGAGATCGCCGAGGGCGCGGACCAGTACGCCGAGGCCCGCACCTCGCCCGGTGTCGTCGCGCCGGGCGCGTACGGCGCCGCCTGGCGCGATCTCGGCAACCTGAGCTCCACGAGCGGCCGCTGGCGCAACATCACCGATCTGCCGTACGACTCCGACGACCCGCGCTACCGCGACATCGACTCCAACTCCAGCGGTGGCGGCGGGAACGTCACCGGCCGGATGGCGGCGGTCGCCGCCGACGACGACGGCTACGTCTACGCGGGCAGCGCCGGCGGCGGGGTGTGGCGCTCGCACAGCGGGGGCGGCCACTGGCAGCCCATCAGCGACCGGCTGTCCGCCCAGTCCACCGGCGCCCTCGCCCTCGACGGCGCCGGCCGGCTGTGGCTGGGCACGGGTGAGGCCACCACCAACGCCGACGCCTACCTCGGCAGCGGTGTCTACGTCCTCACGCACCCGCACCACGGCACCTTCTCCGCGCGCAGCCGGGTCGGCGGCGACGAGCTGGAGAGCACCACCATCCACGAGCTGCGCTTCGGCGGCGGCAAGGTGTGGGCGGCCACCAGCAAGGGGGTGTGGAGCCACTCCACGAAGAACCTCGGCGGCCCCTGGAAACTGGAGTACGCACCCAACCCCGACTTCCTGCCCGGCGGTTCGAAGGCCGACGACCCGAGCGCGCCGTACAAGAACATCGCCAACGACATCGCCATCGACCCCAAGGACCCGTCCAAGGTGGTCCTCGCCGTCGGCTGGCGCAGCGGTGACGACTACAACGGCTTCTACACGAAGGTGAACGGCACCTGGACCCGCATCACCAGCGGCCTCGGTGACCTCCCGGCCGACGCCGACAACGTCGGCAACGTCACCTTCGCCCGCTCCGCCGACGGTTCCCGCTACTACGCCATCGACCAGTCCCCGGAGCAGCTGAACACCAACCCGGACAGCGGCCTGGAAGGCATCTACGTCTCCAAGTCGGGCTCACCGGCAGGCCCCTGGACGAAGATCGCCGACTACAAGGGGCTGGCGGCCGACAACTCGGCGCTCACCACAGCCGGTTACATGCCCGGCGTCCAGGCCTGGTACAACCAGTTCCTCGCCGTCGACCCGAGTGACCCGCAGCACGTGTACGCCGGCCTCGAAGAGGTCTACGAGACCAAGGACGGCGGCGCCGACTGGTCGACGGTGGGCCCGTACTGGAACTTCACCTTCTCCTGCTGGAGCCTCGACCCCACCAAGCAGACCGGTGACTGCAACCCGACCACCCACTCCGACCAGCACGGCGTCGCGATCGGCCGCTACCACGGCAAGAGCTTCGTCTACGTCGGCAACGACGGCGGCATCTACAAGCGCCCGGTGAACGGCCGCCAGGACGCCTCCGGCCACGCCACCGACTGGACGTCCCTCAACGACGGCACCATCGACACCCTGCAGTACTACTCCGTCGGCATAGGCAAGGACCTCGACCACGGCGGCCTGTCCGTCACCGGCGGCCTGCAGGACAACGGCCAGTCCATCCTGCGCGGCAACGACAAGGTCATGGGCTCCAACTTCGGCGGCGACGGCGGCGACACCCTCACCGACCCCGCCAACGGCTGCGACATCGCCCAGGAGTACGTCTACCTCGCCGTCCAGGTCACCCAGAACTGCGCCGTGAACGACGGCAGCTGGGCCACCGACCCGAGCAAGGCCACCTCGTACTCCGTCGCCCCGCCCGACAACGCCACCAGCGAGGCCCGCTTCATCGCCCCGCTCGCGGCGGACATGAAGGACGGCAACACCTGGGTCGCCGGCGGCCGCCACATCTGGGTCCAGACCCACGGTTACGCCATCCGCAGCGGCAAGGAGTGGACCAGCGTCCACGACTTCGGCGCCGGCCGCACCGCGACCGCCGTCGCCGCCTCCGGCGGGAAGATCTACGCCGCCTGGTGCGGCCCCTGCAACAACCAGGGCTTCGCCCGCGGCATCGCCGTCGGCAACGCGGACGGCACCGGCTGGCACGACATCAACCTGCCGGTCGACGGCACCGTGCCCAACCGCTACCTCAGCGGCTTCGCCGTCGACCCGAAGAACGCCGACCACGTCTTCCTCGCCGTCAACGGCTTCTCCCGGCACTGGACCGAGGGACCCGGCGCGGGCGTCGGCCACGTCTTCGAGTCCACCGACGGCGGGACGACCTGGAAGGACATCTCGGCCAACCTGCCCGACGTGCCCACCAACTCCGCGCTGGTGACGGCGGACGGCGGCCTCGCCGTCGCCACCGACCTCGGCGTCCTCTACCGCGCGCCGGGCCGCACCACCTGGCAGCGGATCGGCAGCCTGCCGGCCGTCGCCGTGCTCCAGCTCAAGACGAGCCCGGACGGCGGCACGCTGTACGCCGCCACGCACGGCCGCGGGATCTACACGGTCAAGCTCTGCGACCTGCGCTGACCGACCGCGCAACCACCACCAGGAGGGGCGGCTCCCGAACATCCGGGAGTCACCCCTCCTGCACGTACGGCACGCGCCCCGAAGGGGCGCGAGGAACTGCTCGACCGGCCACGACGCAGCCGCGGACGACGGACTGCACAGCGCGCCACCTCCTATACCGGCCCGTCCGGCGGAGCGCCTCGCACGGCCCGCCCGACCTCCGTGCGCAGCTTCACGAACTCCGGCAGGCTCCGGGTGCTGAGCTGGTCCCGTTCGCGTGGCAGATCCACCGGCAGGTCGTGGACGACGCGGGAGCCGGGGCCGGGGGAGAGGACGACGACGCGGTCGCCGACGTACACGCTCTCGTCGATGTCGTGGGTGACGAACACGATGGTCGTGTCGTTCGTCCGGTGGACTTCCAGCAGCAGGTCCTCCAGGTCCTCGCGGGTGCCCGCGTCCAGCGAGCCGAACGGCTCGTCCATGAGCAGCAGGGCGGGCCGGCAGACGAGGGCGCGGGCGATGGCGACGCGCTGCTGCATGCCGCCGGACAGCTCCCGGGGACGGCGCCGGGCGGCCCCGTGCAGGCCGACCCGTTCGAGGATCGTCTCGGCCTCGGCCCGGCGGGCGGCACGGGTGAGGCCACGGCGGCGCAGCGGCAGGGCCACGTTGTCGCGGACGGTGAGCCAGGGCAGCAGTGAGCGGCCGTACTCCTGGAAGACGACCGCGAGCCGCTCCGGTACGCCGCTCACCGCTGTCCCGTCGATCGTGACCGTGCCCTCCTGCGCGGGCAGCAGCCCGGCGATGGTGCGCAGCAGCGTGGACTTGCCGCACCCGGAGGGCCCGACCACGCTGAGGAGCTGGCCGTCCGGCACGGTGAGGCTGATGCCGTCCAGGACGCTGGTGTCGCCGAAGTGCCGGCCGACGCAGTCGAGGCGCAGCATCCCTCACCCGGCCCAGGGCTCGTACAGGGTGCCCGCGCTGCCGGTGACCCGCAGGTGCAGCAGGAAGGGGCCCGAGCCGTCGCCCCGGCCCAGGGCGTGGTCCAGCGCGGCCGGCAGCTCGTCGGGGTGTTCGGCGCGGGCCGCGGGGCAGCCGAAGGACTCGGCGAGGGCCGCGAAGTCGATACCGGTGATGTCCGTGCCGGGGACGGGCACGATGCCGATCCGGCGGCCGAGCGCGCGGACGGCCGCGTAACCGCCGTTGTCCAGCAGGACGTAGGTGACCGGAGCCGCATGCCGGGCCGCGCTCCACAGGGCCTGCACCGAGTACAGCGCCGAGCCGTCGCCGACCACGCACACCACCCGGCGCCGGTCGGCGAGCGCCCGGCCCACCGCGAGGGGCAGGCCCCAGCCGAGCGCCCCGCTGCCCGTGGTGAGGAAGCCTCCGCCCGACTCGACGGGCACGCGCGCGTGGAGCGTGTCGCGGTGGCTCGGCGCCTCCTCGACCAGGACCCGGTCGCGCGGCAGCCGGGCGTGCAGCAGAGCGAAGAACACCTCCGGGGTGATGTGCCCTTCGGCGCGGGCCGGGGCGGGGGCCGGCCGCGGTGGCGGCGGGTCGCGGTCGGGCTTCTTTCGCAGCAGGCCGGACAGCCGTTCCAGGGCGGGCCGCAGCGTGGTGACGATGCTGGTGCCGGTGGGCAGCCAGGCGGCCTGGCCGGCGTCGCAGTCCAGGTGGAACAGCTCGGTGCCGGGCGCGAGCAGCGGGCCGTCGTCCGCCACGTGATAGGTGAACACCGGCGTGCCGAGCGCGACCACCACGTCGTACGGCGCGAGGTGCGCGGCCAGTTGACGGGCGATCGGCGGCAGGAAGCCCTGGAACAGCGGATGCGACTCCGGGAAGCCGGAGCGGCCGGAGAGCGGGCTGATCCACACCCCGGCCCGGATCCGCTCGGCCAGCGTCCGTACCTCGTCCAGCGCGTCCTCGTCGTCCACGCCCGGCCCCACCACGAGCGCGGGGCGCGCGCAGGCCGCCAGCCGGGCGGCGAGTGCGTCGAGTGCGTCCGGGGCGGCCGTGAACGCCGAGTGCACCGTGCGGGGTGTGACGGGTTCGGCGGGCCGGTCCCAGTCGTCCTCCGGCACGGACACGAACACCGGTCCGCGCGGATGCGTCATCGCGATCCGGTACGCCTCGGCGAGCACGGCCGGTACGTCCTCCGCGCGTTCCGGCTGGCGGGCCGACTTCACGTACGGGCGCGGGAACAGGGCCGGTTCGTCGGCGCCGAGGAACGGCCGCAGCTGGATCAGCGAGCGCGCCTGCTGTCCCGCCACGATCACCAGCGGCACCCGGTCGCGGAAGGCGTTGAACACCGCGCCGAGCGCGTGCCCCACCCCGCCGGCCGAGTGCAGGCTGACGAACGCGGCCCGCCGGGTGCCGAGCGCGTGCCCGGCCGCCATGCCGACGGCGACGGACTCCTGCAGGCCCAGCACATAGGTGAAGTCGTCCGGCCAGTCGCGGAACATCCGCAGTTCCGTGGAGCCCGGATTGCCGAAGACGGTGGTCATGCCGGTGTCGCGCAGAAACCGTACGACCGCCTCACGCACCGTGGCCGTCGTCATGCCGTCCTCCCTGCGGACGATCCGGGGCCGACGAGCCGCTTCTCGACCGCCAGCAGACCGGTGTTGAGGAGATACCCGAGCGCGCCGAGCAGCAGCAGTGCCGACCACACAGTGAGCAGGTCGGAGCGCGTCTGGGCGTCGGTGAGCGTGAAGCCGATACCGTTGTCACTGCCCGGCAGCAACTCCGAGAACACCATCAGGATCAGACAGAGCGACAGGCTGAGCCTCAGCCCGGCGAAGATCCGGGGCAGCGCCGAGGGCAGGATCAGGAACCACAGCCGCTCGGGCGTCGTCAGCCGCAGCACGGCCGCCACCTGGAGCCGCAGCGGGTCGGTGGCCCGGGCACCCTCGGCCGAGTTGATCAGCACCGGCCATACGGCGCTGAACACGATCGACGCCACCTGCATGGGCGTACCGAAGTCGAAGACGACGACGAACACCGGCACCAGCGCGGGCGGCGGCACGGCCCGTGCGAACTGCAGCACCGGGTTGCACAGCGCGTACGCCCGCCGCGAGCGGCCCACCGCGATGCCCAGGGTGATCCCGGCGACGGCGGCGAGTGCGAATCCGGCCGCCATCCGGCCCAGGCTCGGCAGGATGGTGCCGACGGCGGCGGGGGTGAGGAACAGATGGCCGGGCGGCCCGGAGAACCACAGGTCGCGGGCGTGCCGGGCGATCCGCAGGGGCGGCGGGAAGTACACGCTGCCCTGGGCACGGGCGGCCAGCTCCCAGCAGGCGACGGCGACGAGGAGCACCGACCAGCGCAGCAGGAAGGGTACGGCGGTGGCCCGGGGCGGGCCGGGAGCGGATGCGGGCGGTGCGCTGTCCTGCGTCTGTGTCATGGCCGGCTCCGCTGCAACTTCTCCGCCTCCGGGCGGGGTTCCTGTGCCCAGGCGAACAACCGCCGCTCCGCGCCGACCAGTACGCCGTTGATCACCAGCCCGAGACCGCCCGCCCACACCACCCCCGCCAGCACGTCCCGCGTGCCGTCCGTCTCGGTCTGGGCCTGGGCGATGAAGATGCCGAGGCCCTGGCCGAAGCCGGAGAGGATCTCCGTCGCGACGGCCAGGATCAGCGCGACCGCGGCCGAGATCCGCACGCCGGCGGCGATGAACGGGGCGGTGGCCGGCAACTCCACCCGCAGCAGCACCGCGAGCCGACCGAACCCGAAGGCGCGCAGGGTGTCCTTGGCCAGCGGGTCGGTCTCGCCGAGGCCGTAGACGGTGTTGAACAGCACCGGCCAGAGCGAGGCGTACGCGATCAGCGTGACCTCTGTCTGCGTGCCCGACCCGAGCAGCAGCGACACCAGCGGGATCAGTGCGACGGACGGCAGCGGCCGCAGGAACTCGATCACCGCGCGTACGGCGGCCTCCGCCACCGGCACCGCGCCCAGCAGCAGCCCCAGTGGCACCGCGATCGCACAGGCGAGCCCGAGGCCCAGCGCCCACGCCCGCAGCGTCACCCCGATCCCGTCGAGGAAGGCCGGGTCACCCGCCAACCGGACGGCACGGGCGAGGACTTCGGAGGCGGGCGGCAAGTAGCTGCGCCGTACGATCCCGGCGCGGGCGACCGCCTCGCAGATCCCGAATGCTCCCGCCGCGCCGAGCAGACCGAGCAGCAGTTCCTGGCGCTGCGTCATTTCACCAGCAGCGGTGCCGGATCGACGTCCTTCTTCAACAGCCCCTGGGCGCGCATGAGCCTGATGAGCCGGCGCAGGGGGGCCGGGTCGGCGGTCGCCGGGTAGGCGGGCAGGTGGATCGACTTGGCCTGGTCCGCGGTCACCTTGGCGTACTTGGGCAGCTCGGTGCGCACCGCTCCCGGATCCTCGGCGGCGAGCTTCGAGGCCGCCTCGACGGCACGCCGGAAACCCGCCGCGGCCTTCGGGTACTTCTTCACGAAGCCGGCGGTGGTGACGTACCCGCTGGCGGGCAGGCCGCGCGCCGGACCCGACCCGGCGTCCAGCAGCACCCGCGCGCCCAACTCGTCCTGGATGGCGGTGTCGAAGGGCTCGACCGCGTGGGCGGCGTCCACCTGGCCGCGCTGCAGGGCGGGGCCCATCTGCGGGAACAGGATCTGCCGGTAGACGGGCCGTCCGGCGCCCTGGGCGTCCAGGATCGCGTTCAGGGTCAGGGACTGGATGTTGTTGAGGACGGCGACGGCGACCTTCCTGCCCGCGAGGTCGGCGGGTTTCCTCAGTGCCGAGTGCTCGGGCACGAGGACGTCCATCATGTGCGGGGCGATCCTGACCCCCTCGGCGAGGATGCGCAGGTCCAGGGTGCCCTTGTCGTACGCCTGGAAGTAGGTGACGTAGTTCGCGCTCGCGATCACGTCCACCTGTCCCTTGAGCAGCGCGGGCAGCGCCTGGATGCTCTGCTGCACGGGCTGGATGCGCACGTCCAGGCCCTCCTTGGCGAACAGTCCGCGGTCCCGGGCCAGATAGAGCGCGGCGGAGTCGGTGAGCGGGAGCGCCGCCACGGTCAGCTGCTGCCGCCCGTCACCGGAGTGCGAGCTGCCGCCGCTGTCACAGCCCACCAGGACCAGCGCCGCCGCGGCGACGAGTGCGGCGAGGCGTTTCGTTCCCGAACGTGATCGACGTAAAGGCATACCGGCATGCCTACCCAGCGATTGTCATGATCGCTACAGATCAGGGGGCGGGTTTCGGGGCCTTTGGAGAATTACGAACCGAGCAGGGCGGCCCGCCGAAGCGGCAGCCCCTCTGCGGAAGTGCTGCCGGAGATCAGCCGGCGGGCCGGAACCGGAGCGCCGACCAGGTGTCGTCGACGGCGATCTGCCGCACGGGCCGCACCCCGTGCTCGGACAGCGCGGCGGCCAGGGTGTCGCGGTTCAGATCCGTCCCGAGCTTCCCGCCCTTCGGGTAGGCCACCCAGGCGAGGGCATCGCGCCGCGCCGCGGCGAGCGCCGCCTGCGCACCCGCCCCGAGAAGGTCGGCGGAGGTGGTCACGAAGGCGATGACCGCATCGGCCGAGGCCGCGTCACCCGCGGTCCCGGCCTCCAGCTGGACGTCGACGGGCCTGCCCAGTACCGCGACACTCTGACCGGGCTTGATCTGCAGCTTGCTGATGACGGACACCCCACAGATCCTGCCACCTCAGGTACGGCTCCGCATACAGCAGAGGCCGGGACTTCCTGTCCGGGCCGGATCCCGCCGCGCCCCTGCCCGGTTCAGGCCCGTGGGCCGGCGACGCGCAGGGGTGTCGCGGCGGGGGGCGCCGCGCTGTCGGTGGCGCCGGTGGCGTCCGTCCACCAGTCGGCGCCGTCCTCGATGTAGCGCAGCAGCACGCCCTCGCGGATCGCCCAGGGGCAGACGACGGCCCCGTGCAGCCCCATGAGCTTGAGCGCCGTGTGCCCGACGACCGCTCCGGCCAGGCTCTGCTCGGCGCGCGGCGCGGAGATCCCGGGCAGCTGGGCCCGCTCGGCGGCGGGCAGCGCGGCGAGGGTGCGGATCGCCTCGCGGAGGTCCCGGCAGCGCATCTCCCGGAGCACGAACGGGCCGTGGCGTCCGGGTGCCGCCCCGCACAGCCGGCCGAGCTGCTGGAAGGTACGGGAGCTGACCGCGGCGGTGCGCGGCCGCTCCCACCGGATCCGCGAGGCCACGTCCCGCAGCTCATGGCGGATCCGGCGGCGCAGCTCCTTCAGCTCCTCCGGCCCCGGGGGGTCCTGGACCGCGAAGTACTCCTGTGTGAGGCGCCGCGCGCCGAGCGGCAGGGACGCGGAGAAGTCGGGCAGCCGGCCCCGGCCGAAGGCCACCTCCAGGGAGCCGCCGCCGATGTCGAGCACCGCGAGCGGGCCGGCGTGCCAGCCCAGCCAGCGCCGGGCCGCCAGGAAGGTCAGCTCGGCCTCGGTCTCACCCGGCAGGGTGCACATACGGATCCCGGTCCCGGCCGCCACCCGGTGCAGCACCTCCAGCTGGTTCGGGGCGGCGCGCACCACCGCGGTCGCGAACGCCAGCGGCACCGACGCCTGCCATCTCCGGGCGGTGGCCCCCGCCGCGGCCACCGCCTTCACCAGCTCCTCCACCGCCTCGTCGCCGATGGAGCCGTCCGGACCGACGTGTTCGGACAGGCGCAGCTTCCACTTGACGGTGTGCACCGGCAGCGGAACACCGTCCGCCACATCCGCGACCACCAACCGAACAGTGTTCGACCCCGCATCCAGCACGCTCACCCGCATGGCCGGGGAGTACCCACTTTCCCGTCAGGAACCCGTCATTCAGGGGGCGCGCGTGTGCACAGCACCGATCGGCAGGTCTCTCCGGCACGGCTCGCGGGGCAGTCGGAGGCGAACCGGGCGCGAGCCGCGCACGGACCGGCGTCCGGCTCGGCACCCCGCCCTGGTCCTGTCCGGATCTCGGCCCCTCGGCCCCCGCACCGGCCCGTCCCTGCCCTTAGATGGTCACCACCACTGTCGGTGCGAGGAGCGGCACTTGAGCGGGACGGACGCGACGAGGGTACTGGTGATCGGCGGCGGCATCGCGGGGACCGCGGCCGCGCTCGGGCTGCACAAGGCCGGCTACGACGTCACCGTGTACGAGGCACACCCCGACACGGCCGAGGACATCGGGGCGTTCCTGACCCTGGCGAGCAACGGAATGCGCGCCCTCGCCCAGCTCGACGCCACGGACGCCGTCACGGCCGTCGGTTTTCCGCTGACTTCCCTGCGGCTGCTCGACAGTGACGGCACCGAGCTGACGCACGCCCCGCTCGGCGAGGTCACCGAACCCGGGCTGCAGTACCGCTGTCTGCGCCGCGGCGAGCTGAACGCGGCCCTGCAGGGCGAGGCGGCCCGGCGCGGCATCCGCGTACGCCACGGCGCCCGGCTGGTCGCCGTCACGGACGGCCCGCACGGCGTCACCGCCCGGTTCGCCGCCGGCGGCACCGCCCACGCGGGCCTCCTCGTCGGCGCCGACGGGCTGAACTCCACCGTGCGCCGGCTCCTCACCCCCGGTGTGCGGCCCCTGTACGCGGGCCAGCGGATCTTCTACGGCTACACGGGCACCGCTCCCGGCGCGGACGGCACCGGCGTCATCACCTTCGTCCGGGGCGGCGGGACCACGTTCGGATACGCGGTGTCGCCGGCCGGGCAGACGTACTGGTTCGCCCGCGTGAGCACCCAGCCGCTGCCCGCCGGCGGCGCCGCGCGCCGCGCCCCGTGGCGCGAGGACCTGCTGCCGCTGCTGCGCAAGGACTGCCCACCCGCCGCGGACATCGTCGCCGCCTCCCAGGGGCCCGTCATGGTCACCAACGCCACCGAGATGCCGCTCGGCGCCGTATGGCACCGGGGACGGACCGTGCTCATCGGCGACGCGGCCCACGCGGCCTCCCCGGCGACCGGCCAGGGAGCCTCGATGGCCCTGGAGGACGCCGTCGTCCTCGCCAAGGCGCTGCGCGACCTGCCCGGCGCACCGGCCGCCTTCGCCGCCTACGAACGGCACCGGCGCCCACGGGTGGAACACAACATCACCGTCAGCGGCGGTATCTCCCGCGGCAGCCGGAACACCTCCCGACCGGGTCCCGTCGTGGTCCGTCCCGCCGAGCCGGACGAGGCGCTCGTCCGCCAACTGGCCTGGGAAAGCCCGCTGTCCGCGCCCAAGCCCGAGGAGGACTGACCGGGAGCACCGACCCTGCGCGGGCTCGCGAAAGTGCAAGAGGCGCAGCACTGGAGTCCATTGCCGGGGATACGCCGGGGCCGGATCGTTCCGTGCAACCGGCCCTTCGGCAACAAGGAGCACAGTTGCGACTCTTGAGCAGAGCGGGCGCCGCGGCGGCCGCGACCGCCGCCCTGGTCCTGGGCGGTGGCATCGCGTCCCCGGCACCGGCCGCCACACCCGCCGACGCCAGCTACACCGTGACCGTCGGGACCCCGGTGCCCTTCACCCACCCCACGGACACCCCCGCCAGCCCCTACCTCGACCGGGACGGCACCTTCCACTACCAGCAGTCCGCCGCGCTGTACGGGGCCAAGGACCCGCGCACCTGGGACTTCTACACCGGCAAGGACTTCGACACCGCGACCTTCGACAAGACCCTGAGCAGGGCCGTGAACCCGGCAAACCCCGCCGACCGCAACGACGACACCACCTGGCGCTGCAACAACAGCCCCACCGGCCGGGAGGCGACGTACGCGCCGAGCGGCTCCGGCTACGCCCAGAAGAACTACTGCGACCTGTCCGGGGTGTGGGTCGACCCCGACACCGGCGACTGGTACGGCCTGGTGCACAACGAGTTCACCCCGCAGCCCTTCGGCGACGGACTGCACTACGACGCCATCGACTACGCCGTCTCCACCGACCGGGGCCGCACCTGGACCGTCGAGGACCACGTGATCACGTCCCCGTACAGCACCGAGCGCGGGGACACCACGGCCTTCCCGAACCAGACGTACTCCTACGGCGACGGCGACCAGCGCCTCTTCGTCGACACCGCCTCCGGCTACTTCTACGTGTATTACGGCTCCCGGATCATCGACAAGAGCGGCGGCTGGAAGGCGTTCTACGAACACGTGGCCCGCGCCCCGATCTCCGCCAAGATGGCCCCCGGATCCTGGCGCAAGTGGTACGACGGCGCCTGGTCGCAGCCCGGCACCGGCGGCAGGGAGAGCGACATCGTCCCCGTCGACGCCGACCACCCCACCGGCTACACCCCCGCCTCCGCCGAGTACGACCCGGCCAACACCGGCACCGCCGCCCAGCAGATCGCGGCCGGAAAGATGCCGCCGACCTCGCCGCTGTTCGTGATGAACATCGCCTACGACGCCCACCTCGGGCTGTACGTCGGCGAACCGCAGGCCGTCGACCAGAGCGGGAACTCACCGCAGTACCTCTACGCCACCGACGACCTGACGACCCAGAAGTGGCACCTGATCGGTGACACCGGCAGCTACACCAATGCCTCCTGGTACCGCTGGTTCCTCGACAGCGCCAACCGCACCAGCTCCACGATCGTCGGCAGGTCCTTCCGCTCCTACTGCGCCTTCGGCTGCTCGCACGACGCCTCGGGCGAGTACGTCGACACCACCGTCGACTCCACCGCTCCCGAGGCCGCGCCGATGGACACGACCCGCGGCTACCGCATCGCGAGCGGCGCGGGCCGGATCCTCGCCCAGGCGGCCGGCGGCAGCGCCACCACCTCGCTGGCGCGGCCCACCGGGTCCGGCCGCGACACCTGGGTCTTCACACCGACCGGCGACGGCGCCTTCACCCTCACCAACGCCGCGAGCGGCCGGCTGCTCGGCGTCGACTCGTCCTCGGCCGCCGGCCGGGCCTGGGGCGCCAGGCCGACCGTCACCGCCGCACGGAGCAGCGGGCCCACCGTCGGTCAGCAGTGGTTCGTGATCCCGAACGCCTCCGGCGGCACCTACCGTCTGGTCAACCGCTACAGCGGACTCGTGCTCGGTCTCTCGGGCACCTCCGGCCGGCGTGCCGAGACCACACCGGTGCGCACCTGGACGGACCGCAGCGGGAGCTCCGTCGGTGCGGGGCGCTGCGCCGCCGAACAGACCCTGTCCCTCACCGCGACCTGAGCGCTCCGAGGGAGTGCCGCGACAGGCCGTCGGGGGCGCTCAACTCCCTTCGGACGTCGGGAACCTCCGGCTATCCTGCGCCCATGTCGATCATCAACGGGGATTCCGACGCCCGCCTGGCCGTGGACGCGGCCCAGGCGGGCGCCGCCGTGGTCCGTGACCTCTACGGCAGCCGGCTCGAACGCTACGACAAGTCCGCCGGAGACTTCGCGACCGAGGCGGACCTCGCCGCCGAGCGGGCCATCCTGGACGTGCTGCGCGCCGCCCGCCCGGACGACGCCGTGACCGGCGAGGAGAGCGGACGCTCCGGCGCCGCCGACGCCCACCGCCGCTGGCTCGTCGACCCGCTGTGCGGCACCCTCAACTACGCGGTGCGGAACATGCTCGTCGGCGTGAACGTCGCCCTGCGCCAGGGGCCCGAGGTCACGGCCGCCGCGACCGCCGACCCGTTCAGCGACGAGGTCTTCTGGACCGACGGCGCGGCGGCCTGGGTCCGCAGGGACGGCGCGGACGAACGGCTGACGCCCTGGGCCGGGTCCGCGCTGGTGGACGTCAACCTCGATCCGCCGTTCCCCAACGCCCCCGGTTTCCGGGCGGTCCACCTCCTCGCCGACCCGGGCTTCGCCGAGCGGTTCCGGCCCCGGGTAGTCTCCAGCACCCTCGCGGTGGCATGGGTGGCCGCAGGACGCCGGGCCGCCTATGTCACCGACGGCGATCTGCGCGACAGCGTGCACTTCGCGGCGGGGATCGCGCTGTGCCGGGCGGCCGGCTGCACGGTCACCGGCCTGAACGGCGAGCCCGTGCTCGGCGGCGCGGGCGGTCTCGTCGCGGCGGCCGACGCGCAGACCCATGCCGCACTGGTGCAGCTCGTCAAGAACCAGAGGAGCGAGGGGAGTTAGCCGAGACGCCTTGGGGTGTTTCGGCGTCACGTGGTGGACCCGCCTCCTCGACGGAGGTGCCGCGCGTCTGGTGTGATGCCCGTATGACCTTGGCCGCCGACCTCGCCACCCGCTTCGAACAGGCCCTGGACACCCGCCCGGAGACCCTGCGCGAGGCCGCGCAGGACTTCGGGCACATCGTGCAGGAGCCTCCGCTCGGTGTCCTGCGCCCACGGTCCGCCGCCGAGATCCAGGACCTGCTGGAGTTCGCCGGACCCCGGGGCGTCCCGGTGAGCGTGCGCGGTGGTGGTCACTCGATGTACGGCCAGGGGCAGGCGGGCGGCGGGATCGTGCTGGACCTGCGGGCGATGCACCGGGTCGGTGCCGTCGCGGACGACCGGGTGACCGTCCAGGCGGGCGCGTCGTGGCGGGAGGTGCTGGCTGCCACCCTGCCGCACGGCCGCACCCCGCCCGTCCTCACCGACTACCTGGGCGCGGGTGTCGGCGGAGTCCTGTCGGCCGGCGGACTCGGCGGAGCGGGCCACCGGCACGGCCTGGTCGCGGACCAGGTGCTGGAACTGGAGGTGGTGACCGGAACCGGGGAGCACCGGGTCTGCTCGCCCGACCGGGACCCCGAGCTGTACCACGCCGTGCTCGCCGGACTCGGCCAGTGCGCCGTCATCGTGACCGCCACGCTGCGCCTGGTCCCCGCCCCCGCCCGGGTCCGCCGCTACTGCCTGTACTACGCAGGCCTCACCCGCTACCTCTCCGACCAGCGACGGCTCGCCGAAGAGCAGCGCTTCACCTATCTGGAGGGCCAGGCCCGGCCGGTCGGCCAGGAGGGCTGGCAGTACATGATCGAGGCCGTGGCCCCGTACGACGGCCCCTGCCCACCCGACGCCGCCGCCCTTCTCGACGGTCTCGGGCACGATCCCGGCGCACTGGAGACCGAGGACCTGGGATACGGCGAGTTCGCCCACCGCGTGGACACCGATGAGGAAGTCCTGCGGGAGACGGGACAGTGGCTGTGTCCGCACCCGTGGCTCAATCTGCTGCTTCCGCACGACAGCGCCGAGCCGGTCGTCCGTGCCGTGCTCGCCGACCCCGCTTTCCGGGACCTGCGCGACACCGGTCTGGTCCTGCTGTACCCGCTGCTCTCCGGCCGACTGCGGGCTCCCCTCCTCAGCCGCCCCGCCGGCGAAGTCCTTTATCTGTTCGCCCTGTTGCGCACGGCGCCGCCCGGCAGCCCCGAAACGGTCGCGGCGATGGTGGCCGCCAACCGCGCCGCGTACGAACTGGCCCGCTCCAGGGGCGCGGTCGCCTATCCCGTGAACGCCCTGCCCATGTCGGATGCCGACTGGCGGGACCACTACGGCAGCCGGCACCCGGCCTTCGCCGCCGCCAAACGGCGCTTCGACCCGCATCGCGTCCTGGCACGCGGACACGGTCTGCGGTTCTGAAGAGGGTGGCGCCCGAGGTGCTCAAGCAGTGCGAGGACCTGCTCGGCACGACCAGCGCCTCCTGCCTGGTGTACGGCGCCCTGGACGGCTGGCGGCGGCAGATGGTCGAGCGGGGCCGCGAGCTGCTGGAGGCGGCCGTCCACCGGGCCGAGCGCATCCGGGCGGAGCTGCGGGAACTGCCGGGGCTGCGGATGATCGGGGCGAGGTGATCGAAGAGGGCCTGGCGGCCGAGTTCGACCCGATGGAGATCGTCATGGACGTCCGGGACCTCGGCATCAGCGGCATGCAGGCGGTCGAATGGCTGCGGGCGCACCGGCGGCCCGCCGTCCGGCTGCCCGAGCCCCGGGCGCTCGACTCGAACAGGCGGTCCTGCCGCGCGAGGCGTTCTCCGGCCCCACCGAACAGGTGCCCGCCGAGCGGGCCGCGGGCCGGATCTCCGCCGAGATGATCAGCCCCTGTCCGCCCGGGCGCCCGTCGTCGCCCGGCGAGGTGATCACCAAGGAGGTGCTGGACTACCTGCGCGGCGGAGCGGCGCACGGCTTCCTCATCGCCGACGCGGCCGACCCGTCGCTGGACAGCCTGCGCGTCACGGCCGGCCGTGACCGGTCCGGCCCGTGCGCCGGGGGCCGGCCACGCCGTACCCCGACCGGCCGCTCCACGGTCGCCTGACCGGCCGCCCAAGCGCCCGTGACCGGGCCGTTCGCACTGCGGGGGCCCGGGGCAGCGCCTAAGGTGGCGTGTGCGGGCGGCACGGGTGCCTGCCTGCCGGGTCAAGAAGGCGGCCCTCCTGACGAAGACATCCTCGGCAGAGGGCACTTGGCCCTGCTCGACGGTCCCCGGGTCCGGACGACACGTCCGACGGGCCTGCCGCCCCGGCAACTCGATGGGAGACGGCCCGACTTCACCCCGACCGGAAATCCGCCGCGATTCCCGGTTTCGGACGCCCCGGCCCGGGGACCTCGGTACGAGAACTGTGACGGCGCCACGACGGTGCTGCAGCAGCTCACCCGACTGCTCGGCTCGCACCGGGTCCGGGACCGTTTCCCGGCCACCGCCTGACGGCCCACGCCCGAGCAGGCCTCGGCGAAAGGCACTTCGCCGGCAGCCCGCTCGACCCGGGTCAACGCGTCCGGCGGAACAGGGCCGTCCACAGGAAGTCCTCCCCGAACAGCGCGGAGTCCGCCGGTTCCTGCCGCATGGCGCGCAGCTCGATCTCCTCCAGGCCGGAGAAGATCCGGCGCAGTGACTCGGGGGTGTAGGCGAGGCCGCCGTGCAGGCCGGGCTCGCGGTAGAAGGCCGCGTCGGGGAGTTCGGAGCCCATCCGGCCGGCGGCGAAGCAGGTGAGTGCGAAGTGCCCGCCCGGCGCCAGGACGCGGTCCAGCAGCGCGAGGTGGCTGACGCGGCGGTGCGGTGGCAGGTGGTGGAAGCAGCCGGAGTCGTGGACGAGGTCGTACGGGCCCGCCAGCGCCGGCTCGGTGCCGGTGGTCAGAGCGAACGCGTCACCGCAGTGGAACCGCACGGCGCCCCCGGTGTCCCCGGCCTCCCGCGCGCGCTCCTCGGCCCAGGCGATCGCGGCGGGTGAGAGATCGACGGCGTCCACGTCGAAGCCGCGCGCGGCGAGGTACAGCGCGTTACGGCCGGGGCCGCAGCCCAGGTCGAGGGCGCGCCCCGGCGCGATCAGACCGCGCTCGAGGTAGGACGCCAGGTTCTCGTCCGGCTTCGCCGCGAAGAACGGCACCGGTTTGTCCCGCTCCGTATAGAAGCCGTCCCACCACGCGGCCGCGCCCTCCGTCCACCGATCGGCCTCCGGCGCGAACAACCCGTCCAGGAGTCGCAGCACGTCTTCCACGGTGCGGATGTCCCGGTCCATCCGGCCCCCCATCCCCGATACGCCCGATGCTCCCGATGTGCAGAACCTAGGGACGGGAGCGGCCGAACGCCAGACGGCAGGGCTCGGCCGGAAGGCACCGGCGGGCTTCGGGGCGGACGGGGGAGGAGAGGCGGGGCACCTCCCCCGGAGGTCGGCCGACAGGCCTCCAGGACCCCCACGGCGCACCGGCACGCGGCCCTCCACGACCGAGCCGAGGGCAGATTTCCGGCCGCGTACCCGAGCGCCCGCCTCCCACGGCCGGGCAGCGGCTCAGTCGCGTGCCGCAGCCGGTTCCTCGCGGCGGGCCTCGGTCGCATCCGGCTGTGCGGCCGGGCGGCGCCGACGCAGCAGCAGGCGTCTCGCCGGGCGCTCCACCGCCTCGTACAGGAGCCAGGACAGCCCAAGCGACACCGCGAACGCTGTCGTGGTGACGGCGATCCCCGCCAGCAGACCGAAGTGCGGCTTCGTCCCGAGCAACTGCGTGGCGGACCGCAGCACCAGCAGATGGATCATGTAGAAGGCGAACGACAGCTCGCCGAGCCGCACCAGCCGCCGGCGCCGCCACAGCGAGGGCAGGCTCTGGATGTCCGCGACGGCCGCGGCCGGGATGAGCAGCGTGAACCCGACGATGGTGCACATGGTGGCGGAGTAGCCGGGCGCGACCTGCGGGACGAGGAAGTAGCCGATGACCGCCAGCGCGAGCGAGGCCTCCAGACCGGGACCCCGCCACCGGCCGAGCAGCACCAGCCGCGCGGTGACCGCGCCGAGGACGAACTCGGGCAGCCGCGCCGCCGGGAACGAGTACAGCGCGTACGTCCACCAGTGATGGGCGTCCGCCCGGGCCAGCACGAAGACCGCCACCACCGACAGGGCGCCCAGCGCGGCCGAACAGCGTGGACCGAGCCGGCGCAGCAGCAGGAGCAGCAGGGGGAAGGAGGCGTAGAAGAACGCCTCGCAGGCGAGGGACCAGCTGACCGGGTTCAGCGTCTGCCACCAGGGGCGCCACCAGGAGTGGAGCAGCAGCGCATTGGACAGCGCCTGCTTCGGCGTCGGTCTCGGCTGGTTCGCCAGCGTGTACGTCATGACCAGGGCGAGGACCGCGGTGACGAGGTGCACCGGGTAGATGCGCGCGATGCGCCGTCTCCAGAAGGCGAGCGCGCGGTCATCGGGTCGCGCCGACCAGGTCAGCACGAAGCCGGACAGCACGAAGAAGAACGACACACCGGTGGCGCCGGCCCCGAATGCCCAGGACACGAGGCGGCCACCGGTGCCTCCGAAATAGCCGAAGTTGTTCACGTGCAGTCCGAACACCAGCAGTGCCGCCATCCACCGCAGTCCCGTCAGGGATGGCAGCGAGGACATGGCGGCTGCTGGGGAGTCCCTGGCGGTCGTGTCGCCGGAACGGGTGGGCGGCGTCGTCCGGAACGTCCGGGTCGTCGCCGTTGTCATCGAATCACCTGCCGCAGAGGGTTGGCGTGGGGCATGAAGGGGTACCTTGCCCGTTCACCCCTGGTCCATCACGTCACATGGCAAACATCACACTCGCTGCCGAACGACAGACCCCTCCGTATGCCACGGAAGGCCGGACCGGGTGCACCCGTACGAGTGACGCCCCACGCACCGCCTTGATCAGCGCGCGGCCAGTTCCTTCGTGATCCGCTCCAGCATGAACGCCGAGGACTCGCGGGCCCGCTCCTCCCAGGCGAACACACAAGCCGTGGCCACGCCGTCGAACTTCAACTCCCGCAGCCTACCGAAGAACGCGCCCCAGTCGATCTCGCCCTGCCCGATGTCCATGTGCTGGTGAACGCGGGCCGTGGTGGCGGGCGGGTTGAGGATGTACCGTGGGCCGGAGGAACCCCTGTGGTTGAAGGAGTCCGCGATGTGCACGTGCCGCAGCTTGTCGCCCGCGTAGCGCATCATCGCCGCGATGTCCGCCGTCGGGTCCGAGCCCGACAGGTGGAAGGAGCGCGGGGCGCAGTACAGGTCGTTCACCCACGGCTTGTTGATCGCGCGGACCAGGTCGACCGCGGGCGTGTTCTCCTCGCAGAAGTCGTCCGGATGCGCCTCCAGGTTCAGCGCGATGCCTCCCGCTCGAACAGCGGCAGCAGTTCTTCGATCGAGCGCCAGAACGCGGCCTCGCTCTGCTCCGTCCGCTCGGTACGGCCGTTGAACTCCGAGTTCATCAGCGGGCATTCAAGGTCCGCGGTGATCTCGGTCACCCGCTTCCAGTAACGGACGGCCGCCTGCCGCTCGGTCTCGTCCGGCGAGGACCACTTGTACAGCGGCAGCACCGAGGAGAGTCGCACTCCGTGCGTGCGCAGGGACTTCTTCGGCTGCGCGATGCGCGCGTCGTCCGCCCGCGGGTGCAGGAAGAACGGCATAAAGCAGGCACGTGGCGACAACTCGATGTACTCATGGTCGAGTTCGGCCACCGTGCGCACCATGTCGTCGATCGGCAGGGTACGGAACATGTACGAGTCGAGGGCGATCTTCACGCGGCACCTCCGTAGAACGCGGGCCGGGGCTCGAGGTTCGGGGCGACGACCCGGCCCGACTCCAGGGCCTCGACCGTCGCGCTGGTGATGACGGTGGCGGCGTAACCGTCCCAGGCCGACGGCCCGGTGGGCTCCTGGCCGGCGGCCAGGTTCGCGATCCACTCGCGGAACTCGGTGTCGAAGGCGTCCGCGAAGCGGCCCACCCAGTCCGTCAGCACCTCGGTGCTGTGCCGGCCGCCGGTGCGCACGGCGACCGAGACGGGATCCGGCAGCCGCACCAGGCCCTCCTCGCCGCCGCCTCCTGCTCACCGAACGGGCCACCGGAACGCCACTGCCGACGGCCGTCCTCGCCGGCAACGACCGCAGCGCCATGGCTCCCATCCGATGCCGATCGGCCTGACGACCGTACGCCAGGACGCCCGGCTGATGGCCGAACACGCGGTCCGCTTCGCCGTCGAGCGCCTCGAGGACCCGGAGCTGGAGCCCAGGGAGGCCGAGTTGGATCCGAAGCCGGTCGTGCGAGGGACAAGTGGCTCGCCGCCGGCCTGAATCCGATGGCCCGACGGTCAAGCCGCCTTCTCGGCAAGGGCCTTGGCGAGCTGTTCCCGCGTCATCCTGGACCGGCCCGGTACTCCCGCGGCGCTCGCCCGCTCGTACAGTTCCGCCTTGGACAGGGCCCCCAGGTCCTCCTTCTTGCCGGCGGCTTGCTTCTTGCCCGTTGCCGGTTTTCCGCCGCCCTTGCGCCCCCTGGACCGGCCCTGCTCGACACTCCGGCTGAGCACGTCCATCAGGTCGATGACATTGGTCGCCTCCGGCGGCTCCGGTTCGCCGACGACCTCCTCGCCCTTCCGCTTCGCGGCGACGAGCTTCTTGACGCGCTCCTCGTAGGTGTCGTGATAGTCGGCGGGGTCCCAGTCGACGGTGAGGGCGTCGATCAGCTGCTCGGCCGTCCGCAGCTCCTTGCCGTCGCTCTTCGTGCGCCGCTCCGGCAACTCGGGCACCACATCGGCGGGGTCGCGCACCTCGTCGGCCCAGTGCAGGGTGTGCAGGACGAGAACGCCCGGCTGCGCCCGCAATGCGGTCAGATACTCCTTGCCGCGCATGGTGAACGTGGCGATCCCGGCCTTGTCCGAGCGGTCCAGCGCCGACCGCATCAGCTCGTACACCTTGACGTACTCCTTGCCGCGCGGGCCGACGTAGTACGTGCGGGCGAAGTACACGGGCTCGACCTGGTGCAGGTCGACGAACCCGGCCAGGTCGATCACCTTCGACCGCCCTGGCGCGATCTCCTCCAGTTCCTCCGGCTCCACGACGACGTACTCGCCCTCGTCCATCTCGTAGCCCTTGACGATCTTGTCGGTGTCGACCTCCTTGCCGGTGCGCTCGTTGACCCGCTTGTTGCGGATCCGGTCCGAGGTGCCGCGCTGAAGCTGGTGGAAGTGCACCGTGTGGTCCTCGGTGGCGGTGTACAGCCCCACGGGCAGGGTGACCAGCCCGAAGGTCAGGACACCGGTCCAGATGGGTCTCGCCATGGCTCCTCGCCTCCGTCATGGGGTCTGTCGTCCGTGGGGGGTCAGCCGTGCGTTGTGCGTGCGGCGTCCGTAGTGCGGTCAGCCGCGCGTTGTGGGTGCGTCGTCCGGCGTGGGTCAGCGCCTGTTGTGTCCCAGTGGTCCGTCGTGGTGCTGTCCGGTCATCGCCGGCGCGTTCGTGCCGGGGACGCGCGCTCGGCCCGGGCGCCGGCCAGCCGCTCGGCCTCGGCCGAGGCCGCCTCGGCGTGGCGCCGGGCCTCCCGCACGGCGCGGTCCGCCCGCCGGGCCCGCTCCCGCGCGTCCTGCTCGCCGGTACGGCACCGCCGTTGCTCCTCCTCCGCTTCACGCAGCCGCGCGCGCAGCTCGTGCACGCGCTCCGCCGCCTCGGCCACCCGGTCACGGGCCTCCTCCGCCTTCCGCCCGGCGGCCTCGGCCTCCGCCTCGCGGGCATCCAGGTCCTGCTCCGCGTCCCGGGCGGCTCTGCGGGCCTCGTTGAGACGGCGCCGGTGTGCCAGTTCGTCCTCGCGCGTCTCCGTCGCACCCCGCTTCCTCTTCCTCTCCGCGCCACGTCCGCCGGGCTCCTCGCCCTCGGCGGGCTTTTTCGCCCTGGCCGCCGCGGGGAGAGCAGGACGGGAGGCGAGGACGCCCTCGCCCGCCTCGGGAAACCCGAACGTGGAGCTGAGCGGCTTGACGAGTCGCCCCGCCGCCCACTCCCGGGCGGCCTCCGGATCGGCGAGCACGGCGTGCAGGGTCTCCTCGACCTCTCGCTGTACCCCCTCACCCACCGGCCGACCGGCCTCCGCCGCCAGCCGCCGCGCCTGCCGGCCGAGCGCGCCGATCATCTCGCTCTGCCGACGGGCGAGCTTGCGCAGCTGCGGACCGTCCAGTTCGCGGTGTGCCCGGCGCAGCTCCTCGCCGAGTTCCAGCAGCGGCCGGACCTCCTCCCGCTGCCGGCGGACGAGCAGATTGCCGACCCATGCGGCCAGGCCGGGTCGCCGCAACGCACCGATCTCCTTGGCGAGAGCCTGATCACCGGCCTTGCGGGCGTCCCGGGCGCGGCGGTCACGGGCGGCGACGAACTCCTCCGGCCGCAACCCGTACAGCTCGTCGGCGACGGCGTCCAGGTCCACCAGCGCCCCTCTCGAAGGCCACCTGGGTTGACGGGGTCCGAGTTTCTCACTCTGTGGCGTTCATGTGCTTTATGCGACGACTCGTCCTGGTGGGGTGGGACGGATTTCGGTGGGTCGGGTGGAGACGCCATCACAGGGGACCGTCAAGGCCCCCCGACTCCGGCCGGCTGGCGCTGGGAGCCCCAGCAGGCCTTCCATGCTCTGGCCCGCCGCCACGGGCACGACCAAACGGGCCGCCGGCCGGGTCAGGCCGGCGCCGGTGCCCGGCTCACCCGTTCGGAGGACCGTCCGGCTTGCCGCGCCGCCGTCGCCGGTCCGGGGCCACATGATGCGGGCATGCCCCCGATCCGTCCCCCGACCCGCGCCGCGACCGGTCGCCGTACCGCCGGACCCGTCGGGGCCTGCCCACCCGTGCGCGCGGGCGCCTGGGGCGGAGCCATGCGCAGGCAAACATGAACGCAAACGCTCAGGCGGTGTCGAGGCGGACACGCGGGCGGACGGGGGCCGGCCGGGCGCAACCAAAATTGCATCGTTCGTTTTCTTGAATCGCTCGTGTTTATGCCGGTAGGTTCGGCCTCATGACCGCCTCCCCGCCCCCGACCACCGCCGAGGAGCTCCGCGGTGCCGGCCTGCGCGTGACGGCAGCCCGCGTCGCGCTGCTGGAGACCGTCCGGGCGGGCGACCACCTCGGCGTCGAGGCGATCGCCTCCGGGGTACGCGACCGCGTCGGCCACATCTCCCTGCAAGCCGTCTACGAGGCCCTTCACGCCCTCACCGCGGCGGGTCTCGTCCGCCGTATCGAGCCGGCCGGTCACCCGGCCCGGTACGAGGGGCGCGTGGGGGACAACCACCACCACATCGTGTGCCGGTCGTGCGGTGCCGTCGTCGACGTCGACTGCGCGGTCGGCGACGCGCCCTGTCTGACCGCCTCCGACGACCGGGGCTTCGCCATCGACGAGGCCGAAGTCGTCTATTGGGGTAAGTGCCCCGACTGTTCCACCGGCCGCAGTTCCTGAGCACCGAGTTCCGCACAGTTCGGAAGGATTGCCATGACTGAGAACCACGATGCGATCGTCACAGACGCGAAGGCGGAGGGGACCAGCGGCGGCTGCCCCGTCGCCCATGACCGGGCCCTGCACCCGACCCAGGGCGGTGGCAACCGCCAGTGGTGGCCGGAGCGGCTCAACCTGAAGATCCTTGCCAAGAACCCGCCCGTGACGAACCCGCTCGGTGAGGACTTCGACTACGGCGAGGCCTTCGAGAGCCTCGACCTGCCGGCCCTGAAGCGGGACATCGCCGAGGTGCTGTCCGCCTCGCAGGACTGGTGGCCCGCCGACTTCGACCACTACGGCCCGCTGATCATCCGTATGGCTTGGCACAGCGCCGGCACCTACCGCATCAGCGACGGCCGCGGCGGCGCCGGCGCCGGCCAGCAGCGCTTCGCCCCGCTGAACAGCTGGCCGGACAACGCCAACCTGGACAAGGCCCGCCGCCTGCTGTGGCCCGTGAAGAAGAAGTACGGCCAGAAGATCTCCTGGGCCGACCTGATGATCCTCGCCGGCAACGTGGCCCTGGAGTCCATGGGTTTCACGACCTTCGGCTTCGGCGGCGGCCGCGAGGACGTCTGGGAGGCGGAGGAGGACGTCTACTGGGGTCCCGAGACCAGCTGGCTGGACGACAGGCGCTACACCGGCGACCGCGAGCTGGAGAACCCGCTCGGCGCCGTCCAGATGGGCCTCATCTACGTCAACCCCGAGGGCCCGAACGGCACCCCGGACCCGCTGGCCGCGGCCCGCGACATCCGTGAGACCTTCCTCCGCATGGCCATGAACGACGAGGAGACCGTCGCCCTCATCGCGGGTGGCCACACCTTCGGCAAGACCCACGGCGCCGGCCCCGCCGACGCGGTCGGTGCCGACCCCGAGGCCGCCGGCTTCGAGGAGCAGGGACTCGGCTGGAGGAGCACCTACGGCACCGGCAAGGGCGCGGACGCCATCACCTCCGGCCTGGAGGTGACCTGGACCGCCACCCCGACCCAGTGGGACAACGGCTTCTTCGACATCCTCTTCGGCTACGAGTGGGAGCTGACCGAGTCCCCGGCCGGCGCCAAGCAGTGGGTGGCCAAGGACGCCGAGGCGATCGTCCCCGACCCGCAGGACCCGTCGAAGAAGCGCCTGCCGACGATGCTCACGACCGACCTGTCGCTGCGCTTCGACCCGATCTACGAGCCGATCTCCCGCCGGTTCCACGAGAACCCGGAGGAGTTCGCGGACGCCTTCGCCCGCGCCTGGTACAAGCTCACCCACCGTGACCTGGGCCCGAAGTCGCTGTACCTCGGCCCGGAGGTCCCGGAGGAGACCCTGATCTGGCAGGACCCGCTGCCGCAGCGCGAGGGCGAGCTGATCGACGACGCCGACGTCACGGCCCTGAAGACCAAGCTGCTCGACTCCGGTCTTTCGGTGTCCCAGTTGGTCGGTACCGCCTGGGCCTCCGCCTCCACCTTCCGCGGCAGCGACAAGCGCGGCGGTGCCAACGGCGCCCGGATCCGCCTGCAGCCGCAGCGCGGCTGGGAGGTCAACGAGCCCGACGAGCTGGCCCAGGTGCTGCGCACCCTCGAGAACATCCAGCAGGAGTTCAACGCCTCCGCCGGCGCCAAGAGGGTCTCCCTGGCCGACCTCATCGTCCTCGGTGGTGTCGCCGCGGTCGAGAAGGCCGCCAAGGAGGGCGGCTTCGAGGTGCAGGTGCCCTTCACCCCGGGCCGCGTGGACGCGGCCGAGGAGCACACCGACGCCGAGTCCTTCGAGGCGCTGGAGCCGACCGCGGACGGCTTCCGCAACTACATCGGCAAGGGCAACCGTCTGCCGGCCGAGTACCTGCTGGTCGACAAGGCGAACCTGCTGAACCTGAGCGCCCCCGAGATGACGGTGCTCGTCGGTGGTCTGCGGGTCCTCGGCGCCAACCACCAGCAGTCGCAGCTCGGCGTCCTCACCAAGACGCCCGGCGTCCTCACCAACGACTTCTTCGTCAACCTGCTCGACATGGGCACGACCTGGAAGTCGACCTCGGGGGACCAGACGACGTTCGAGGGCCGTGACGCCGTCACGGGCGAGCTGAAGTGGGCCGGCAGCCGTGCCGACCTGGTCTTCGGTTCCAACTCCGAGCTGCGCGCCGTCGCCGAGGTGTACGGCAGCGACGACGCGAAGGAGAAGTTCGTCGAGGACTTCGTCGCCGCGTGGGACAAGGTCATGAACCTGGACCGGTTCGACCTGGTCTGAGCACGGCTTGGAGGGCGTCCGGGCCGACCCGCAGGGGCCGGGCCGGACGCCCTCGTCGTCCGAACGGGGACCGGACCTCCGTCACTGAAACGTCACAGGAGATCCACAACTGTCACAGACGATCTACAGCGGAAACCCCGGGTCGCCCGGCTCTGTCTCCCTCCGCGAACACCGGCAGGGAGCCGGTCGAACCACCGGAATCGGGGGACCTCATGCACCACCGCAACACCATCCGCCTCGCCGCATCGGCGACGGCCGTGATCGCCGCCGCGCTGTCGCTGACCGCGTGCGGGCCGGGAGACGGCGACGGGGCCGGCAAGTCGTCCTCCCCGACCCCGGCTGCCGCCACTCCCTCCGGCACCGCCTCCACCCCCGCGAGCCCCGCCGCCACGCCGCCGTCGACCTCGGGATCCTCCGGCGGCACCTCGACGGCCCCGAGTGCCGCGGTCTCCCCGGCGTCCCACACCTCGGCGGGCACGGCGTCGGCATGCCCGGTCTCGGCCGTGCAGGCGACGGCCCAGCAGGGACCCGACCACCGGGTCGGCACCGGCACCGGCACGGCGCTCATCCAGTTCACCAACGTCTCGGGACGTACCTGCGTCCTGCAGGGCCACCCCACGGTGGCCGGTGCGGGCAACGGTTCCCCCGAACACAACAGCCCTCTGAAGGTGACCCCCACCGGCATCGCCTCGCCCGTGCGCCTCGCGCCGGGCGGCAAGGCATGGGTGAAGCTGACCTTCGTCCAGGTCGAGGGCGAGGGCGACGGCTACTGCGTCTCCGGCGCCAAGCCCGCCGTCTACCCGACGCTCGTGGTCGGCCTCTCCCGCTCGGGCGCGCACCAGGTCGCCCTGTCGGACGGCGAGTTCGCCGAGTGCGACAACACCGTCACCGCGACCGCGGTCTCGGCGGCGAAGCCGGCCTGAACCGGCACGTGACCGGCGGGCGGCCGGCTCCGGGCAAGCTCCGGTGCGGTCGCCCGCCTGCCGCGCGGCTCGCACGTCCCCCGGCCGAGCAGCGGCGAGGCGCGGAAGCCCGGTACGGCATCGCGAGAGGGCCCCGGTGATTCAATGACCGAGGGAGAACAACGCCTGTTGTCATGAGCGCCCCGAAGGGGCGCGGGGAACTGCGCGACCAGCCCACATCGCACCCGCGGACGCCCGACGACAACAGCCCCAACGGCGTTCACGCGAGCGCCGACTTCACCTCCGCAGCGCCTCGAACGCCGCCCGCCCGGCCACCCCGATCGCCAGGTCGACATCCGGCGCAAGCCCCGCGCAGCGGTCCGCGCGGGTGAGCGCCGCCATGGCCACCCGGTCCCCCGACTCCGCCTCGACCACCCCGATCTCGTGCCGCAGGTGCAGAAACGTCCCCGTCTTGCCGCTCCACCGCAGTGAGTCCGCCCGCAGTTCGCTCGCCAGCCGGTGCGTGAAGACCTGCAGGCCCATCAGCCGCCGCAGCTCCGCCGTGGCCGTCGGCGTGGAGACCTCGTCGCACCACACCCGCCGCAGCAGTTCGACCAGCGTCGCGGCCGACCCGGCGTTGGCGTACGCCGGGTCCAGCGTCTTGATGGCGTGCCGGCCGGCCCGCTCGTCCCGGAGGGCCAGTTCCAGTGCGAGGGAGAAGTCGTTGCCGGCGGCACCGGCGGCGCACTCGTACATGTGATTCAGACGGTGCCGCATCCGGATCTCCCCGCACCCCCAGGCGCGCAGCCGCTCGTCCACGTCCGCCACCGGCACCAGGTCGAGCAGGGTGTCCGCCGCGGCGTTGTCGCTCACGGACAGCGTCATCAGCAGGAGATCACCGACGGCCACGCTCGCCGGGTGCCGGAACGCCGCGAGCCCGGTGGGACCCACGCTGCTCTGCGCCGGATCGACCGTCACCGGGTGCGCCGGATCGAGCTCCCCGGACGCGATCCGGTCCAGTACGACGAGGGCGAGCGGGACCTTCACCACCGACGCGAGCGGCATCAACTCGTCGGCATCGAAGCCCAGTTGTTCGCCGGTGCCCAGGTGCCGGGCGAGGAAGGAACCGCGCACGCCGAGGGCGGCCCAGTCCGCGGCGATCGCCTCGGCGACGTCCAGGAGGGCGCCGTCGTCCGCGACGTACACCGGTGCCGTGCTCATCCGCGTGCCGCCAGCCGTGCGGGTACGTCCTCGGCGCCGGTCCCGGAACGTGGTCCACCGGGCCCTCGGGCAGCGGCTCCCGCGGCCGACGCCAGCAGCGGGACCAGCCAGTGCGGCACCTCCGCGGAGCCGGACCGGTCCGGGGCGCCGCTCACGTCGTACCCCCGGTGCAGTGACCGGTCGCCCAGCGGCGCCCAGCGGGCCCCGTGCTGCCGGGCCAAGGGCTCGGCGCACAGCAGCAGAGCCCGCCCGGCCAGCGTCTCGGCGAGTGCGGTGGCCGCGGGCCCGGCCGGCCGGAACCGGCCCGGTGGCAGCCCGGCCCGGGCGACCGCGCGCTCCAGCCGGTCCTCGCAGAACGGCACCTGATCCTCCGGCAGGGTCAACACCGGTGGCAGAGCGGCGCGTTCGGCGTCACGCCCGCGGCGCGGCCGCAGGTCCTCCAGATGGACGGCGCGCCGCACCCCGTCGTACTCCGGGCCCCACCCTCCGCCGGACGCCTCCGGCGCCGACGCCAGGCCCAGCGGGACCTGGAACGCGCCCCTCTCCGGCGGAACCCGCACGAGTGCGTAGGAGAGCGAGCCGTCGGCCAGCCCGGAAGCCCTTTCTGCGGGCGGCAGTTCGCGCACGCCGAGGGTGATCCCGTGCTCGGCGCCGGCGCGGATCGCACGTGCCAGCGCCGCCGGGGCGCAGTGCGCGGGCACGCCGACGGCTCGCATCCGTGCCCGCCCGGCCGTACCGGCGGCCTGCCGCAGCCGCTGGGCCCGGTCCAGCACGTCACGCGCGTACGGCAGGAGCAGCGTGCCCAGCTCGGTGATCGTGATCTGCCGCCGGGAACGGTCGAACAGCAGGCCGCCGAAGTGCTCCTCCAGTGTCTTGATACGGCGGCTGAGCAGCGGCTGGGCGATGCCGAGCCGGTCCGCCGCCCGCGAGAAGCTCGCTTCGTCGGCCGTCGCGACATACGCCTCGAGATGCGCGAGGAGATCCATCCTGCAGTCATATCAATAAGGTATGAAGTGTTCAAAGTTCACTCTTGGACATGAGTGGTGTCCGGCTGTTTCGCTGTCCCCGTCGAAGATCGGGGAAGCCGATCACGGACGGACGACCAGGAGGACTGTGCTCATGACCAGCCCCGACCACGCCAACTCGCTCGGCCGGCGCCGCCTGTTCAAGGCGGGCCTCGCCCTCACCACCGCGGCCGTGGCCGCCACGGCCTCCGCGCCCGCCGCGTCTGCGGCCCCGGACGGGGAACCGTCCGGTGCGGAAGCCGAGTTGGCCGAACTGGAGCGACGGCACGGCGCCCGGCTCGGTGTGTACGCGCGCAACGCCCGCACCGGACGGACCGTGGTCCACCGGGCGGGCGAGCGGTTCGCGATGTGCTCGACGTTCAAGGCGTTCGCCGCGGCGGCGGTCCTGCGCGACCACGGCGGCTGCGCCCCGCTGGACAAGGTGATCCACTACCCGCCGCACGACATCCTGTCGAACTCGCCGCGCACCGCGGAGCACGTGGACACCGGCATGACGGTGGCGGACCTGTGCGAGGCGGCGATCCAGTACAGCGACAACGCGGCGGGCAATCTGCTGCTGCGCCAGATCGGGGGCCCCACCGGACTCACCCGTTTCTTCCGGTCGCTGGGCGACCGGGTGAGCCGGCTCGACCGCTGGGAGACGGACCTGAACACCGCGATCCCCGGCGACCTGCGCGACACCACGACCCCCGAGGCCCTCGGCCGCAGCTTCGAGCGGCTGACCCTGGGCCGGGCCCTGGCCGGCGCCGACCGGGAACGGCTCGTCACGTGGTTGAAGGGCAACACCACCAGTGCCGCGCGGTTCCGCGCCGGACTTCCGGACGACTGGGTTCTCGCGGACAAAACCGGCACCGGTGACTACGGGAGCGCCAATGACATCGGCGTGGCCTGGACGACCCGGAAGACGCCGCTCCTGCTGACCGTGCTGTCGACCAAGAGCGCCCCGGACGCGCCGGCGGACGACGCACTGGTCGCGGAGGCGGCACGGATCGTGGTCCGAGTCCTCGCGCCGGGGGAGTAGCCCTCGCGGCGTTCATTCATCTGAACATGAATCATGTACACGACCATTGACGTGAGCATGGCATATCCATACGGTCGGGGAGCGCGTAGGGGGAAAGCGCTTTCCCCCTTCCCTCCTTCACCATGCCACGACTGGAGACAAGCCGATGCAACTGAGATCAGCCATCGCGTGCGCCGGTCTGTTCGCCGGCACGCTCGTCGCGCTGTCCGGCGCCACGGCACAGGCCGCGACGGCCACCGTGCAGTACGTGTCGCCGAACGGCACCGACAGCGCGGCCGGCACACAGTCGGCGCCGACCACACTCACCTCGGCCATCAGCCGTATCGCCCCGGGCGGGACGATCTACCTGCGCGGCGGGACGTACAGCTACTCCTCCACGGTCACCATCCCGGCCGGCAGCAACGGCACGTCCAGTGCCCGCACCACCCTCTCGGCCTACCCGGGTGAGAAGCCCGTCCTGAACTACTCGGGGCAGAGCGAGAGTTCGGCACACCGCGGGATCCAGCTCAACGCCAACTACTGGCACCTGTACGGTCTGACCGTCGAGCACGCCGGGGACAACGGCATCTACGTCGGCGGCAGCAACAACGTGATCGAGCGTGTGGTGACGGCCTACAACCGTGACACGGGGCTGCAGCTGGGCCGGATCTCCTCCAGCACGCCGAGCGGCCAGTGGCCGTCGAACAACCTCGTCGTCAGCTCGGAGTCGCACGACAACAAGGACTCCACAGGCGAGAACGCCGACGGCTTCGCCGCCAAGCTCACCACCGGCACGGGGAACGTGTTCCGCTACGACGTCTCCCACAACAACATCGACGACGGCTGGGACCTCTACACCAAGACCGACACGGGCGCCATCGGCCCCGTGACCATCGAGTACTCCCTGTCGTACGGCAACGGCACGCTGACGGACGGCACCCAGAACGCCAACGGCGACCGCAACGGCTACAAGCTCGGCGGCGACGACATCGCGGTCAACCACATCGTGCGGCACGACATCGCCTACAAGAACGGCCACCACGGGTTCACCTACAACAGCAACCCGGGCACGATGACCATCTCCGACAACGCGAGCATCGACAACGCCGAACGCAACTTCGCCTTCGACGCGGGTACTTCGGTGTTCCGGTCCGACACCTCGTGCCGCTTCGCCGTCAGCGGCTCGAACGACAGGACCGTCGGCAACTCCGACAGCTCCAACCAGTTCTGGACCGGTACGAACGGCTCCCGCTGCTCCTCGTACTCGGGAGCCCTCGGCTGGTCCTTCGCCTCGGACGGGCACCTCGCGGTGACCTTCGGCGGCACCGTCGTGACGCCATAGCCGCGGCCCGGCGCACGACGGTCTTCCGGCGGGACGCCGCTGCCTTGCGGCGTCCCGCTCACGCGCGCCGTCAGGCCTTCGGACGCGGCTCGTCCGACTCCAGCGCCGAGAGCTTGTCCGGGTTCGTGACCAGGTACACCTCGCGGACCCGCTCGCCGTCCGGGTCGAGGTCCATGACCATCACCGCGTGCGGGGAGCCGTCCTCGAACACCACCACGGCCGCGTCGCCGTTGACGTCCCGGTGCTGGAACTCCAGTCCCGCCGCCGTACGCGCGGCATAGCCGGTCAGCGCCCGTGCCACCTTGTCCCGGCCGCGGATCGGCCGCGGTGCCGCCTGCGCCTTGCCGCCGCCGTCCGTCCACAGCGTGGCCTCCGGCGCCAGGATCTCCAGCAGCGCCGCGAGATCCCCGCCGAGCGCGGCGGCCACGAACCGTTCCGTCGCCTGCCGCCGGACGCGGGGATGGGCCCGGTAGCGGGGGCGCCGGGCGCGCACATGGGACCGGGCACGGTGCGCGAGCTGTCGCACGGCCGCGGGGCTGCGGCCGAGGACGTCCGCGATCTCGGTGTGTGCGTAGCCGAACACCTCGTGCAGGACGAACACCGCCCGCTCCAGCGGGGTCAGGGTCTCCAGCACGACCAGCATGGCCAGCGACACCGATTCGGCGCGCACCGCGCCCTCGGACGCGTCCTCGCCGGCCGCCGGACCGGGAGCGCCGTCCGTGGGCAGGGGTTCCGGCAGCCACGGCCCGACGTAGGTCTCGCGCCGCCGGGCGATCCGTGCCCGCCGCGCGAGCGCGTGCCGCACGGCGATCCGCACCAGATAGGCCCGTGGATGCTCGATCTGCGCCGCCTGCCCCGTGTTCCCGGCACCCGCACGGCCCGCCCAGGACAGCCAGGTCTCCTGCAGCACGTCCTCGGCGTCGGTGACAGTGCCCAGCATGTTGTACGCCACCGCGAACAGCAGCTCGCGGTGGTCGAGGAACGCCTGTGTGGCGGTGTCCGCTCCCGCGGGCGTCCGGTTGTCGGGCATGGCATCTCCTCACGACGTCTGCCCACCCAGAGGGGCCGGGTCCCCGGAGTGTGACATCGGGGCCGGATATGTGCCGTAGGTCTCATCCTGCTCCCGCGCTGTCACACCGGCCGCCCGTCCGGCCATCTCGGTCCACGGCAGCAGCATCACGCAGCGAAGGAGCAGCCCATGCGACTCGTCGTCTTCGGCGCGAACGGGCCGACCGGACGGCAGGTCACCGAGCAGGCGACCGCCGCCGGACACACCGTCACCGCCGTGACCCGTCACCCCGACGACTTCCCGCTCGACCACCCCCGTCTGCGGGTCGCGGAGGCCGACGTCCTGGACGGGGCGGCGGTCGACCGCGTCGTTCCCGGCCACGACGCGGTGATCTCCGCGCTCGGCGTCCCCTACGGCCGCGCTCCGGTCACGGTGTACTCGGCCGGCCTCACCCACATCACCCGGGCCATGACCCGGTACGGCGTCCGGCGCCTGGTGTGCGTCACCTCCACCGTCCTGTTCGACGTGCCGGCCCCCGGCGAGGGCGTCTTCTTCCGGAAGGTGCTGGAGCCGTTCTTCGTGCGGGTCGTCGGGCGCACGGTCTACGACGACATGCGCCGCATGGAGGAGATCGTGTGCGCGAGCGGCCACGACTGGACGGTGCTGCGGCCCGCCGGCCTCTTCGACACGACCGAGGTCAGCGACTACCGGCTGGTCCCCGGCCGGCTGCCCGGGCGGTTCACCTCCCGGGCCGACCTCGCGCACGCGCTCGTGCGCGAGGCCGTCACCGAGGGGCATGTGCGCACCTTTCTCGACGTGCGCACCACCGAGGGCACCCCGCGCTTCCTCGACCTCGTCAAGAAGGAGGGCTTCGGCAGGTGAAGCGCGTCGGTCACGAAGGCCAACCGCCGTAGGGGACGGTGATCAGCTCCATGGCGTGGCCCACCGGATCCATGAAGTACACGCCGCGGCCGCCGTCGTTGTGGTTGATCGTGCCGGGCTGTCGCCGGTGCGGGTCCGCGTAGTGCTCGACGCCGCGCTCGACGATCCGCGCGTACGCGGCGTCGAACTCCTCCTCCGAGACCAGGAAGGCGTAGTGCTGGGGCGTGATGTGTTCTTGGGGGACGGTGGCGAAGTCCAGGGTGACTCCGCCCGCGAGGGCGACCGCGACGAACGGGCCCCACTCCCCGGTGATCTCGAGACCGAGCAGTCCGGCGAAGAACTCGGCGGACTCCCGGTTGTCCCGGGCATGGACGATGGTGTGGTTGAACTGGACCGACAAGGAATGCCTCCAGGGCATGTCCTGGCACCTCCATGCCTCACCCGGCCGGTGACCGACACGCGATGCTGCCGACGATCCTAGCCCGGGCACGCCACGGCGCGTCGACGACGTCACGCCCGACGGCGGCATCGCGCCGGGCTCGGCCGACCGTGTCGTTCGCGGCCGACGGGGTGGGCCTCCGGGTCCGCGGTGCCGAGCAGCCGAGCGGAGAGGGCAGGATCGGAACCTGTGCTGGGCTCCGCCCTCGACGGCCGGGCCGACCGCGCCTTCGAGGTGGGATTGGCGGCCACCACTCGGCCCGCGAACCCTGAGCGTGCCGGTCCAGGCACGGTCCGGGGTCGGCCAGTTCGAGCACCGCCGGCCGGGCGGCCTCCGGCTCCGCGTGGATGTCACGCACGGTGACGGTCACGCGGGGGCAGTCGTCCGGTGAGAGGGGCAACCACGCCTCGGCGCAAGGGTGATGACGCGGGCTTCCCACTACCGCCAGTAATATGATCACCTTGGTTCCGGGTTACCAGTCAGTCAACTTGGTGCGGTCCCAGGACGCGCCCTGCCCGGAGATGTCCATGTCTTCTCTCAACGACGCGTTGGAAAACGCGCGCCTCACCTATGAGCAGCACGTGCGGACGTGCCGTCAGTGTCATGCGGACGGTGCGGCCTGTGCCGTGGCCAAGCATCTCCTGCGGATCTACAACAACGCCCGCAGGGATCACATGCGGTCGGGCGGCCGGCCCGCCGCGACGGACTGACCGGGCTTTGCGGCCCGCGTGGTCCGGCAACCCGGTCGCCGTCCCGCCCGTCCATCGAGGCGATCTGCACCGAGCAGTTCGACCGGGTCATGCGGACCAGTCTGTACGGCATGTTCTGGCTGAACCAAGTTCGCGCTGCGGCATCCGGGTCAACGCGGTCGCGCCCGGCCCCGCCCGCCGAACTCGCCCCGGCCCACGTGTACTTGGCGTCCCCTCAGGTGGGTTGCATCACCGCCGGATCCTCAACGCGACCGGCAACACCGCGCTGCCCCGAGGTCAGGCGCCGTACACCGTGCGGACGTTGGCGCGCGGCAGCGGGGCGTGCCGGGCCGCGGGGCCCTTCGCGAACGTGCGCAGGAGGTTCTCCGTGGTGCGCGTGACGAAGGAGCGGGTGCGGGCGTCCATGCCGTGGTCGCGCCCGAACATGCCGGTCCCGGCCACCAGGCCCTCGACCCAGCGCATGGTGCCGGTCGCGAACACGCCGGCGCCACCGGGAGCCGTGTAGTACGCCGAGTCGCTGTGGCTGGCCCGCCCGCCGCACACCAGCGGGGAGTGCGCGATGATCTCCAGCCGGCCGGGGGTGGGAGCGCCGGGCGTGATCCGGTCGTACTCCACGCCGACGAGATGGGCGAAGGCGTCGCCCGAGCGTGCGCCGGTGCCGTCGTACAGCCAGTGGTCGGCGGCCCGGACGACATAGGGTGCGTCGACCGGATAGCCCTCGTAGAGCACGCCGGTCAGGGAGGACTCGGGATCCGCGGCGGGCGGGAGACGGTAGTCGGTGGTGACCAGCGCGGGGTGGGAGTCGTAGCACGGGTCGGCGCGGTAGGCGGTCTTGTAGCAGACCACCGTACGGGCGTCCGCGCCCTCCCCGGCCTCCAGCCGGACCCGGCGGAAGCAGGTGTTCGCGCCGAGGAAGGCGATGTTCGCACCGGCGTCCCGGGCGGCGGTCACATGGGCCCGCTGCTCCGGCGTCCAGTACTCGTCGTGCCCCAGGCAGACGACGGCGTGCGCGCCGTGCAAGACCCCGGGGTCGCGGTGGACGTCGACCCCGGTGGTGTAGGCGAGCGGTATGCCGAGGCGCTCGGCCAGCACCACCAGCGCCCACTCGTACACCCGGAACTTCTCGGCGCCGTCGCCGTCGTAGGGGCGGTCGAAGCTCACCGCGAGCGAGCGGGTGGCGTACGCCCCGGACGCGCCGTTGTAGAGACTGCTCCCGCCCCAGCGGTTGTACGCCTGCCAGGTGGCCGGGGCGTGCAACAGGACCGTACGGCCCGTGCCGTCGGTGGACCGGACGATCAGCGGAACGTAACGCTGGTGACCGGTGTCCGCCTCCAGCCGCAGCAGATAGGCGCCCTCCGGCCAGCCCGAGGTGTCCACCGGCAGCGTCACCGGCCAGTCGGCGCGCACCGTGCGGGTGGCGGTCAGCACGCGCGGCGCGGGCCGGGCGCGGCCGGGTATGCGCCCGGACGTCCATATCCGGCGGGCCTGCCGGCCGCCGTACCAGCCGACCCGGAACGCGGACACCCGGAACGCGGCGGCCGTGGTGGACACGTGCAGCCCGAACTGCTCGCCCGGGGTCACGCTCACCCGGTCCGGGTAACCGGCCACCGCGTCCGGTGGGCCGGTGGAGGCCAGGCGCCAGTCGGCGGTGCCAGGGGCGTCCCGCTCCGCCTCGGGCCGCAGCCGCCCGTCGGGGGCCGCGGTGGCATGCGGGCGCGGCGGTGCCGCCGTGCACGCGGCGGCCGTGCCGAGGCCGAGGCCCGCGGACAGGGTGAGGAAGCGCCGGCGGCCGAGGCCGTCCGACGGCGTGGTGTCGTGTGCCGGAGCCACTGCACCTCCCGGATGTGTGTCGGCTCCAGCGTTCCGACGCCCGCCCGGCCCGCGCAACCCGCGGGAGTCACGGGAACACCGGTCGGCGGGCCGCGCGAGCGCGCCTGGCCGGGCCGGCGGCGATACGGCCGAACGGGTGACGCCGTGGGCTGCGGTCAGGTGCGGAAGCCGATGTGCACGTGGTCGTGATGGGTGGCGTCGCTGAAGAACTGACCGGCACCGCCGCCGGACAGCGGCACGGGGCCGCCCACGTTGTACGACCCGGCGGCCGCCGCGTCCCGCATGAACCGCTCGACCAGACCGCGTGAGGTCGCCGGATCGACGACCGCGTGGCCGTCGATCCGCCACACGTCGAAGGCCCGGCCCCGCGGATGGTCGCTGGGCCGGCTGGTGCCGAACACGTCCAGCGGATGCCCGGAGCGGACGACGCTCACCTCCAGCCGGTACGTACGCGCCAGCGCGAGCATCGCCTTCGCCACGCTGGTGTGCACCTGACCGCTGCGCAGGTCCGCCACGGCGGCGGGCGGCAGCACGATCCGCTCGTCGGACAGCACGCTCCGGACGTCCGGCGCCAAGGACCGGGCAGCCGGTCCCGGGTGTGCCGGATGCAGGGCGTCGACCGTCCAGCCGGAACCCGACCGGGCGAGGCGGACATCGACCGTCGTCCCGCCGGCGCTCACCGTGCCGGCACGCCGGGTCCACTGCCGGCACACCACCAGCACGCTGGCCGACCGGGACAGGATCCCGCCGTACTGCGCGTCCACGACCTGCAGCGCCGCCTGGTCGGCCGTCGGCAGCAGCGGCCCGGCCTGGCCGACGAGGGACGCCGGCAGCCCGAGCGCCGCGACCCTCGCCCGTGCCGCCGCCGCGCCGCCGTGACCGTCGGCCCAGGCGCCGATCGCCTCCACCAGCCGCACGGCGCGCAGCTTCGCGGCCGGCTGGACTTCGGCCGACGTGGGCCGCCAGGGGGTGGTGCGCGGCAGCACGGGAGAGGGAGACGGCGACCCGATGCCGGCCGTGGCCTTCCGGGACGGGTGCGCAGCCGGGGTCGTACGGCCGGAACAGCCCGCCGCGCCGAGCGCGACACCGGCGAGGGCCGCCAGCACGGTACGGCGGCCGGGCGGGGGAGCGGCGGGCGTACGAGTGCGGGTCATACGGACCAGTGTCCGCCGTGCGGTGAGGGGGCGGCGAGTGCCGCCGGGTACGGGCGCGGACCGGATGGGGCGCGCGATGCGGCTGCGACGCGTCGGCCCACCGACAAGCAGCCGGCCGCCCCGCCACGGCACCTGGAACGACCGGTTGCCACCGCCGGGCCGTGGTGACCGACGCCTCCGGAACCACGCCGGCGGCCCAACCGGCCTAGAACGGCGGGTCGTTGAGGATCTCCAGCAGGGACGCGGAGCTCTGCTCGGCGCCCGGGCCGGTGCCCGACGAGCCGGGAAACGTGCGGCCCCAGGACGCGGCGCGGCTCAGGACGCTCAGGCGCCAGGCGAGGTGTGCCGCGCGGCGCAGGTCCACGGGCGTGCGGCCGGCGCCCGTCCAGGGCTCCAGGTAGGCGTCGAGCAGCCGGGTCAGGACCTGCGGCCCGTACCGTGCGCGCGCCCTCTCGACGGGGATCCGCAGGCTGCAGAACGGGTGGGAAACCACCGCGTCGCCCCAGTCGAAGAAGGTGAACCGGCCCGGCGCCGGACGGAACAGCTGGCCGTCGTGCAGATCCGCGTGGTCGAGGGTGTCCTCGACGCCGAAGGAGGCTAGTTCCGCGCACCAGTCCGTGAGCCGGGGCCGCAGCCTATCCAGCCGTCCGCGTGCCTCCGGGAGCAGCGCGGTGCTCGTTGTGAGCAGCTGGTCGAACACCCCCGGCAGATCGGGGGTCCGGGTGGCGGGCACCCCGAGCCGCTCGATCTCGCGCGTGTGCGGAGCGAGGGTCCGCTGCAGGCTCGCGTACTGGCGCAGCAGCTCCTCCCAGGTCCGCGGCTCGACCGGTTCCCGGGCGAGCACGTCGCGGAACAGCTCTCCTCCGTCGGGCAGCAACACCCACGCACGCTCGGCGTCGACGGCCAGCGGCCGGAGCACATGCTCCGGCACCCAGTGGGCCAGCGCGGCGGTCAACGGGCCCTCGAAGGCGCTGGCCGGCGGATTCGCCTTGAACCAGACCGCCTCCCGCCCCTCGACGGGCACCCGCACCAGCACGGACCACGGCCGCAGCCGGACACGCAACTCACCGCCCGCCCGCAGGCCGTGGGAGGCGAGCTGCTCCGCCACCCAGGCGAGGGCCGAGTCCCGCCACGACTCCTGCTCCCACGGAGTCGGCGCGTACTGGTATTTGCTGCGGTCCACGACGATCGAAAACTCACCCTGCACCGCGCCATCCCAACATCACGGCCGGGGAGCCGGCCACCCGTTTCCTTCCGTGGCGCGCCGCACGGCTCCATCGGACGCGAACGCGCCCCCGGTCACCGACCGGGGGCGCGTCGCTGTGTGCGGTGCTGCGGGATCAGGCCTGCTGCCTGCGGCGCAGCGTCAGGTACGTGCCGGTCGCACCCGCGGCCAGCAGGGCGCCCACGCCGAGGCCGACCGGGAGGGTCGGGAAGCCGGAGGCGTCCGTCGTGGCGGCCGTGTTCTGCATGGCCGGGCCCGGGGTGATGCTCGTGGACACCGGGGCGACGTGCTGGATCGGGCCGACGCGCTTGACCGAGCCGTCGGAGTTCAGCAGCACCTGCCTGTTGTTCGGGTGCCGGAAGTCGAACATGCCCGCGAGGGAGCCGGCCGTGGCGTCGAAGGAGTGGTCGCCGATACGGCCGGTGCACCAGTTGTCCTCGATGAACCGGGTGATGGACGCCTGGTTCGTCAGGGCGTGGTCGACCTTGTTGACCTTGCTGTACGGCGAGACGACGAGCAGCGGCTGGCGGGTGCCGGGGCCGCAGCGGTCGGCGTAACCGCCGGACGCCTTCGGGCCGTTCTGGCAGGCCGGGCTGTCGGTGGCCTTGCCGTTGGAGCCGAGCGAGGTGTCCGTCGAGCCGTTCTTCGGGGCGACGTAGGCGTGGTCGTACCAGCCGTCGGAGTCGTCGTAGGCGACCACGATCGCGGTGGACTTCCACTGCGGCGAGCTCTGGATCGCGTTGATCTGGTCCACCAGGAAGTGCTGCTCGTCGGTCGGGTCCGAGTAGCCGGCGTGGCCGTCCTGGTACTCACCGGCCTTGACGTAGCTGACGGCCGGCAGCTTGCCCGCCTTGAGCGCGGCGGAGAAGTCGGTCAGGTCGTAGTTGTGGTTGGCCTGACCGTTGTGGCCGATCTCCGAGACGCTCTTCGGCGCGAGGTGGTGCGGGTTCGCCGTCGACTTGTAGTACGAGAACGGGTTGTGGTGCGGGCTGTAGTCCGCCACGGCGGCGCCGCCCAGGTTGGTGTGCGTGGTGTCGCACTTGGCGTACGAGCCGGACGTGCCGTTCCACGCGGTCGACGGGCGGAAGCCGCCCTGGAACCAGCCCCAGCTCACCTTCCTGGCGTTGAGCAGGTCACCGATGTTCTTGCCCTGCATCGAGGCCAGCGCGTTGCTGCTGGTGTGGTCCTTGCCGGAGCAGTCGTCGTAAGCCGGGTCGGGGTCGTTGATGACCGTGCCCACGCCCTTGGCGTCGGGGGACTTCACCGTGTACGCGTCGGGCGTCGACGTCTGCTTCGGGTTCTCCGTGCCGCTGGCCGGGTCCATGGAGATGACACCGTGCGTCTGACCGGAGATCAGGTTCAGCGCGCCGGGCGTGGAGGGGCCGTAGACCGAGCTGAAGCTGCGGTCGGACAGGGAGTAGTGCTGGGCGTAGTTCCACAGCGCGGTGACGGTGTTGCCGTCGTAGTAGTCCATGACCAGGCCCGGCTCGCCGAACAGGCCGCCGCTGCACTTGTCGACCTCGGTGTTCTGCACGAACTGGTCGGCCTTGCCGCCGTTGTAGGCGAGCTGCTCGGCACCGTAGTTGTGGTTCTGGTCGCAGGTCATCGCCTGGGACGGGGACAGCCGCTTCGGCGCGTACTGGTTCGGGTTCTTCGTCAGCAGCCCGGCGTGCGCGAGGGTGTCGATGTCCTTCGGGGTGTTCTTCGACGCGGTGAACTTCGTGCCGTCGGTGTTGGCGGCCTTCGGGTACGTGGCGAAGTAGTGGTCGAAGGAGATGTTCTCGTCGAAGAGCACGACGACGTGCTTGATCGGCGTCGCGGTCGAGGAGTGCCCGCCCTGCGCCGCGGCGGGCGCCGCCGCCCAGCCGGGCGCGGTGCTGCCGAGCACAGTGAGCGCCGCGGCCCCCGCGAACGCCCCCAGGCTCCGCATCGCGGCTCGTCTTCCCCTGCTTGCCATGGTTGTTAACCCCTCCGGACAGAACGTCTGTGCGTCGTACGAGCACGGATGCTGCGCCCGTTGCGGGGCGCGTCGGCGGAGCCATGATGGCGTGCGGGTGAACACCGAGTCAGGGATGCTAGGGCAAAACTTGACTGTGTATTGACCCATTCGGCGGCCATGTTGTCCGGACAGGTTCAGCCGAACAGGGCTCGCCCGTACCAGTCCTGGGCGTTCCGCACGCCGGGCAGCGCGAAGAAGTAGCCGCCGCCGAACGGGGTGATGTAGTCCGTCAGCGGCTCGCCCGCCAGCCGGTGCTGCACCGTCTCGAACTGCCGCTTCAGGTCCTGCTGGTAGCAGGTGAACAGCAGTCCCATGTCGAGGTTGCCATTGGCGTCCATGCCCCGGTCGTAGTTGTACGCGCGGCGCAGCAGACGCTGGTCGTCGGTGGCCTGGGTGCGCGGGTTGGCGAGCCGTATGTGCGCGTCCAGCGGGATGACGTCGCCCTTGGGATCGTCGGCGTACTTCGGCGTGTCGTGCTCGTGGTCCCCGTCCAGGGGCGCGCCGGAGGAGCGGGCGCGGCCGAACATCCGCTCCTGCTCGCCGAGCGAGACCCGGTCCCAGAACTCCACCAGCATCCGGATCAGCCGTACGACCTGGTAGCTGCCGCCGACCGCCCAGTCCGGCTCGCCCATGCTCCTGCCGACCCACACCAGCCGGTCCATCTCGCGGGCACTGGTGGCGTCCGGGTTCGCGGTGCCGTCCTTGAATCCCATCAGATTGCGCGGGGTGCCGGAGGGCCGGGGCGGGCTGGCGAAGCCGTCGAGGCGCCAGCGGACCTGCGCGGTGCCCCGGGTGTGCCGGGCGATGTCGCGCAGCGCGTGCAGGGCGGTGTCCGGTTCGTCGGCGTGCAGTTGGAGGCTGAGGTCGCCGTGGCACCAGTCGGCCTGCAGGTCGTCGTCGGGGAAGGCGGGCATGGCGGTCAGCCGCCGGGGCCTGAGCGCGGCCAGCCCGAACCGGTCGTCGAAGAGCGAGGCACCGACGCCGACGGTGACGGCCAGTTGCCCGGCGGGCAGCCGGTCGCCGAGGACGCCCGAGTCGGCGGGCGGGCCGGTGATGCCCACCGGGGACGGCGTACCGCCCGAGGTGAGCAAGCGGGCCCGGTCGGTGAGCGTGCGCAGCAGGTCGGTGAGTTCGGCGCGGTTCTCGGCGGTCACGTCGAGGGAGGCGAACACGCAACAGCGGCGTGGGGCCGCGATGGCCGAGGCCTGGTGGACGCCGTGGAAGGGGGCGACGGACGCCGTCGCGGCGACCGGTGTCCGTGGCGGGGCGGCGGCGCTGGTGGCGAGCCCGGCTCCCGCCAGGGCGGCGCCGCGAAGGAAGCCGCGCCGGCCCAGGCCGTCGGGGCTTTCGGTGGTGACTGCAGGCTCGCTCACACGGTCCTCCGGGGATCGCACAGGGTGGCCACCGACGCCAGGCGCTCGACCAGGCCGCCCAGCACCGCGTTCACGTCCTCCCGCTGTGTGCGGGTGAGACGGTCCAGCGGGGTCCAGGACGCTGCGTGGCCGAACCCGTCCAGGGTGTGCCCGGCGCGGTCCAACTCCTTCTGGAGCTCGGGAAGTCCGGCGTACCGGGTGGACAGCAGGGGCCTGAGCCGGGACAGTACCTCGCGGGTGCCGTCGAGGTTGGCGCGGGCCGTGGCGAGGTTGCTGCCGCTGCCGTAGTCGGTGCGGCCGGTCAGCTCGAACTGCACGGTGTTCTCCAGGATCTCGTGCGCGCGCAGCCCCAGCTGGGCGGGGTCCATACGGGTTTGCGACCAGGTGTCCCGCAGCCCGGTCACCGCGTTCACCAGCGCCGCCGCCGGGGCGCGCAGCCCGCCGGCCGGCTCACCGTGCCACAGCCCGTACTCGATACGGTGGAACCCGGCGAAGTCCTTGTCGTGCACCCCGCCGGGCAGTCCCGCGTCGGTGCCGTTGACCGCCGCGTCCGCGTCCCCGAAGGCGTCGTACGCCGCGCCCAGCCGCTCGTACTCCAGATGCGCCGGCAGCCAGGCCGACCGCGCGGCGCTGAGGTCACCCCGGTCGATCGCGTCCTTCAGCTTCGTCGTCAGCCGGACGACCTGGTCGAGCCCGCCGCCGACCCACTTCTGGTAGGCGAGGGCGGGCGGGATCAGGTCGTGTTCCGAGACCGGTGCGGCGCCGGGACCGTGCTGTCCGCCGGTGATGCGCACGGTGGGGCCGGTGACGGCGTCGGCGTCGTCGGGCACGCACTTGAAGGCGTAGTTCCCCTGGCCCAGCCGGACCGTCAACTGCCGTGTCGTACCGGGGCCGATGCCCTCCACCTCGCCGTACACCGCCTGGCTGGCGGGGTCCTCCAGGTAGACCTCGGCGGCGCCGTCGGAGGAGTTGTGCAGGTCGAAGGTACGCACCCCGGGCTCGGGCCGGGTCCAGCCGCGGCCGCAGTGGCTCTCCGACACGTCGATGACGACGTGCCCCGACGGGGCGCCGGCGGCCCGGCCGTGGCGCGGGCCGCCGAGCGAGAACGCCAGCAGAGTGCCCGCGAGGGCCACGGCGAGGACGACGAACACGGCGGGCGCCGTCCGGAGACGAGCGGACCGCGTGCCGAGGCGAGGCAACGGCATGGCGAGCCTTTCCGGTACGACGTGATACGCAGCGGCCTCATGGTAGGCACCCCTCCGGATCCGAACAGTCGTCCCGGGACCTGGATGACCAAGATTTCCCCTGGGGTTAACCGACGCGACGCTCCACGAGCTGCCCGGCACGGACCGAGCGTGGGCACCCTGGAGGCCCTCTGCCACCGGACCGGCTGAAGCCGCCTTCCCCGGCGGCCCGTTCAGCGCACCGGGAAACCGAAGGAGTAGCCCTGCTGCTTCAGCCACGGCAGCAGGGTGCGCAGCGCGGCCACCGTCTGCGAGCGGTCGCCGCCCGCGTCGTGGAAGAGGATCGTCGGCCCGTTGGCCACCTCCCGCTGGACCGTGGCGACGATGGTGCCCGTGCCCGGCCGTTCGAAGTCCTTGGAGTCCACGTTCCAGCCGAGCGGACGCATCCCGTGCGAGGCCGCCAGATGCCGGCTGTAGGGGGTGAAGGCGCCGCCCGGAGCCCGGTAGTACATCGGCCGCACCCCACCGGACGCCTGGGTGATCTGCCGCTGCGCCTCCAGGATCTGCTGCGACTGGTAGGCCTCGGACTTCTTGTCCATCGTGGTGTCGTGCGACACCGTGTGGTCGCACAGGCGGTGCCCGGCCGCCACCACCTGGCGGACCAGGTCAGGGTGCGCCTCGGCCAGCGGGCCGATCATGCAGAACGTCGCCTTCACGCCGTTCTCGCGCAGCACTTGGAGCACCTGCGGGGTCCAGACCGGGTCCGGGCCGTCGTCGATGGTGATGTTGACCGCGTGCGCGCCCCCGTCCGAGGCATGGGCGATTTCGGCGGACACGGTCACCGTCCTCGGCGCGGTGTGCCGGGCCGGGCCGCCCGACCCGGCCGAACCGCCGCCCGACTGACCGGCCTGCGCGGTCCACACCGACGTGGCGGCCGCCACCGCGGTGACCCCGACCGCCGCCGCAACCATCCGGCCGTACCAACCCCGCCCACCGTGCCGCGCCATGCCCCGCCCCGTTCGTGCCGTGTCCCTGTGTTGTTGTGCACCTGTATTCCGTGCACCTGTCAGGACGGCCGGGGTTGAGCGCAGGATCCGTCTGTTACCGATCACGGACAATTCCGGGGCGCTTCCGCAACACACGCCACCGGGGCCCGGGCGCGATCAGCGGGAGCGGTAAGGCCGAGGACACCGCGGAGAACGGGGTACCCCGTGGCGTACGACCATGCAGAACCACGGCTCAGGCCCGAGGGACGGGGTGCTGCGGATGCCGCCACCAGCAGCGCGGACGTACGAAACGGACGCCGGGCCGGCCCAGCGGAAGGCTGCCGGCCGGCGGCCTGAGCTGAGCGCCGCCGCCGTCCCCGGCAAGCCGCTGTTCGCCGCGCTGCTGCTGATCGGAACCTGCCGTTTCACCCTGACCGGCTCGTACGAGGCCGGAGGCGCGGCCGTCCTGCGCACCGCGGCAGGCTGGACCGGCGTGGCCCTGGCCGCCTTCGCCCTGTACGGCGGCTTCGCCCTGCTCCTGGAGGACACCGCCCAGCGCACCGTCCTCCCGCTGGGCCGCCGGGGCCGCGCCCGTACGTCCCTGCGGGGCGACCTCGGCCACCAACTGCACCGGGCGGAGCGGGAGGCGGGCGTACGACGGCAGCTGTGAGCGCGGATGTCCCGGATCAGCCGTTGCGGGCAGCTGGGGAGCCGCTACGGTGCCCGGATGGCCCTCTATCCGGAGATAGAACCGTACGAGCACGGCATGCTCGACGTGGGTGACGGCAACCACGTCTACTGGGAGACCTGTGGCAACCCCGACGGCAAGCCCGCCGTCGTCCTGCACGGCGGACCGGGATCCGGGTGCACCCCGTACCCCCGGCGCCTGTTCGACCCGGCCGCCTACCGGATCGTCCTGCTCGACCAGCGCGGCTGCGGCCGGTCCACACCGCACGCGAGCCGCCACGACACCGACATGAGCGTCAACACCACGGCCCATGTCCTGGCCGACCTGGAACTGCTGCGCCGGCATCTGGGCATCGAGCGGTGGCTGGTGTGGGGCGTGTCCTGGGGGTCGGTGCTGGCCCTGCGGTACGCGCAGACCCACCCGGGCGTGGTCTCCGAGCTGGTGCTCACGGGCGTCGCCACCGGGTCGAACGCCGAGGTGGAGCTGCTGACCCGCGGGCTCGGGCGGATCTTCCCGGGCGCCTTCGCCGAGTTCCGGTCCCAGGTGCCGGCCGGCGAGCGCGACGGGAACCTCGCCGCCGCCTACAACCGGCTGCTCGAATCACCCGACCCCGAGGTGCGCGAACGGGCCGCCCGGGCCTGGACCGACTGGGAGACCGCCACCATCCCCGCGCCGCCGCGCTCCGTCGCCCGCTACGAGGACCCCGTCTTCCGCATGGGCTTCGCCCGCACCGTCACGCACTACTGGGGCAACGACCACTTCCTCGGTGAGGGCAACGACGAAGGCGTGCTCCTGCGCGACGCCCACCTGCTCAAGGGCGTCCCCGGCACCCTCGTCCAGGGGAGCCTCGACTTCGGCAACCTCCTCGGCATCGTCTGGCGACTCCAGCGGGCCTGGCCGGACAGCGAGTTGGTGGTCGTCGACGACACCGGCCACAACGCCGGTGCGCCGGGTGTGGGGCAGGCGCTGGTCGCGGCAACCGACCGGTACGCGGACCGCGGCCAGGGGAGTGGCGTGCGCCGGAAAAGGGCGCGCGACCGCGGGGCGGCTGTGCCAGGCTGACCGGTCGGCAGAGGTCCGCCCCGGTCCGTCCATCCAGGAGTGTCCGATGACGACAGCACCGCCCCGACTGGTCCCGCTGCTGGACCAGTTCGACTTCGCGTGCGAGCGGCTGCTGCGCCGGCTGGCCGGGCCCGTCATGGACAGCGGCGACGGCGGGGACACCAGGGTCGAGCCGCTGACCGACGAGGAGTACTTCTGGGAACCGGTGCCCGGCTGCTGGACGGTGCGGCGCCGCGACGACGGGCCGGGGCCGCGGGCGGAGTTCCTGGCCGGCGCCGGTCCGTGGGGGCGGGACGCCGCGCCGTACCCGCACCCCTGGCCACCGCCCGTCACGACCCTTGCCTGGCGGCTGAGCCACCTCACCGAGATGCTGTCCCTGCGCGCCGACCACACCGCCGGCAGCCGCTCGGCGACCAGGGAGAAGCACCCGGTCAGCGGGGACGCCGCGGGCGCGATCGCGGCCTTCGAGACCGCCGTCGCCGATTGGCGGCAGGCCCTGCTGAGCGCCGACGACACGGCGCTGGCCACGGTCGGGCACTGCACCTATCCGTACGGCAGCGACGCGGAGGAGCCCTTCCTCGACATCGTGTGGTGGGTCAACCAGGAAGTGCTGCACCACGGAGCCGAGATCGCCCTGCTCCGCGACCTCTATCGGGCTGACCCGCGGACCTGACGGCCGTACGGCTCACTTCCCGGCCAGCGCCGCGCGTACGATCGCCGCGGCCGCCGTGCCCGCGGCCCGCACCGGTTCGGTGCTGCGCGCGGCCCGGCCCAGCATGAACGCGCCCTCCAGCAGGGCGATGACCGAGCTCGCCGTCTCCCGGGCGGCGGGCCCGGAGATGCCGCCCTCGGCGTAGTAGGCGGCGAGGTGGTCGATCCAGCTGTCGAAGACTTCCGAAGTGGCCCGCCGCAGCGCGTCGTTGGTGCTCGCCACCTCCATCGCGACCGTCGCGATGGGACACGGGTCGGCGAAGTCCAGCTCGGCGAGGGTGCCGGCCGCGGCGGTGAAGGCGTCGGCGGTGGCCGCCACCCGGTCCTCGTACGGCTCCATGAGAGCCGTGATGAGCCCCAGATAGACGGCCCCCGAGGTGCGGATCACCTCCTCGCCCAGCTGGGCCTTCCCACCGGGGAAGAAGTGGTAGATCGAGCCGAAGGGCGCCTCGGCGGCCTCGGCGATCTGCTTCATCCCGGTGCCGGTGTAACCCGAGCGCCGGAACAGCTCGGTGCCCGCGTTCACGATGCGCTGCCGGGTCTCATGCGTGCTGATGGCCTTGCCGTCGCTCACGGTGACACCTCCGGGGAGCCGCTGTTGCCAAAGGGCGGTCGCCGCCTATTCTGTCACTAGAACGCTCTATCAAGAGACAGTCGAGGCAGCCGACCGGAGCGGAGGCGCGGGCATGCCGGAGATCGAGCTGAGCGCGGGAACCATCGACTACCAGGACACCGGAGGCGACGGCCCCAGCGTGGTCCTCGCCCACGGCCTCGGCTTCGACGAATCGGTCTGGGCCGACGTCGTCTCCGCCCTGCGCCCCGACTTCCGCGTCCTGGTCCCCGTGCTGCCCCTCGGCAGCCACCGGCGGCCCATGCGGCCGGACGCCGACCTCTCCGCGCACGGGATCGCCCGCCTGCTGGCCGAGTTCCTGGACCGCCTCGACCTCCGGGACGTGACCCTGGTCCAGAACGACACCGGTACGGCCCAACTCCTCGTCGGCGTACGGGACGAACGCATCGCCCGGCTCGTCCTGACCTCGTGCGAGGCCCTGGACAACTACCCGCCCGGCGTCCAGGGCCGCATCCTGGACGCGGCCCGCCGGATCCCCGGCGGCGTCTTCCTCCTCCTGCAGTCCTTCCGTTTCCCCTTCCTCGCCCGCATGCAGACCTCGCTCGGCGGAATGACGGAGAAGCGGCTCCCGAAGGAACTCGTCGCACGCTGGTACGGACCCCTGCTGACCAACCGTCACATCCGCCGGGACTTCGCCAAGTTCCTGCGTGCGACGCGGAAGGACTGCTACCTGGAAGCGGCCCGGAACCTCTCGGAGTTCACCCGCCCGGCACTGGTCGCGTGGGGCGCCGAGGACCGCATGATGCCCCGCGCGACGGGCCGCCGCCTGGCCGAACTGCTCCCGAACGCACGCTATGTGGAGATCCCGGACGCCCGCACCCTGGTCCAGCTGGACAACCCGGCGGCGCTCACGGAGGAGATCCGCCGGTTCGTCAAGGACAACCCGCTCCCCGGAGAAGGCTGACGCCGCCCGCCGGCGAGCACACGGGCCCGCCGGGCCGGGAGCACACGGGCCCGCCGGCCCGGAGGTCAGGTGTCCGTCGGTCCCGGAGGTCAGGCGTCCAGCGAGACGTACAGGCGTGTGCCGCCGGGGCGGAAGCCGACCCTCTCGTACACGCGGCGGGAGCCCTCGCCCGAGTACTCCAGCCACACGGTCCGAGCTCCCCGGCCGAACATGGTCCCGGCCAGCGTCGCGGTGACCGCGGCGGCGATGCCGCGCCCCCGGTACGCGGGAAGCGTGCCCACGCCCGCCAGCTCCGCCGTGCCCTCGGCGGGTGCCGAGCAGATCGCGCCGCCGGCGCAGCCTCCGCCGGGAGCGCGGACGAACCGGACGGCTCCGCCGCCCTCCGCGGTACGCCGCAACCGGGCCGCGCCTTCCGGCGACGGGGCCCACTCGCCGCCGAAGGCTTCCGACAGCGCGCTGTCGATCGCGGTGTAGTCCGCCTCCGTGGCGGGGGCCTCCACCTCGACCCGGCCCGCCACGCCGCGGCCGGAGCCCGGCACGGCCAGCGCGGCGGGCGTGCAGACCAGGTACTCGTGCACCGCCTCCGTGCCGAAACCGGCCCGGCGCAGGGCGGGTTCCACGGCGGGGGCGGTGTCCGGGGCGAACTCCAGCCGGGGCTTGAGCCCGCGCTCGCGGAACGCGGCGATCAGGTCGGCGACGTCCCGGTCGGTGGGCTCGGCGCCGGGGAAGGGGGTGGCGTAGTTGACGTACGGGCTGGTCGTCGAGGGATCGAACCCCACGACGAAGCCGCCCACTTCACATGCCGCCGGGCGGCGCAGGAGGTGGGCGACGGCAAAGCTCTGGACATCGGTGCGCATGATGAAGACCTCACGGTGTGGGCTGGCACAAGGGAACGGCCTCCGCGAGGAGGCGAGCGGTGTACGGGACACCGTGTCGTCGGGCCGCCGTGAGGAGACGTCAACGGTACTGCCGAGCACTGCCGTTGGGCAGGTGGCTCAGTACCGACGGCGGCCGCTGGGGGACGCCGGAACCATGGACCTCAGTCCTTCGTGACGAGTGGTCGGATGCGCTGTAGAACTCGATGGATCTTGCCATGGCGGCGGAGTGCCTGACAAGAGGCCGTTTCAGCGGCTCGCGCGCTGCGCCGCCACGATCGCCTTCACCGTCGGCTCCGCCCCGGCCAGCCGCTGCACCCGCTCCGCGAACCCAGGGAACTGTGACGCGACCTTGGTGAGGAAGCGCAGCTCGGGCGGCGCCACGTTGACCTCGGCGAGATCGCGTTCGATCGCCCGCGTCACGCCCTTGCAGACCTGCGCCGGCGAGACGGTGCGGACACCGCCGGGCGTCGCCGAGCCCGTCTTGGCGAACATTCCCAGATCCCGTACGAAACCGGGCTGGACGATCGAGACGCCCACGCCCGTGCCGTGCAGATCCTGGCGGAAGGCCAGCGAGAGGCCGCGCAGCCCGAACTTCGTCGCGGTGTACAGGGACGACGACTTGGTGGCGGCCATGCCGGACAGCGACCCGACGAAGCAGAAGTGACCGCGCCCGGCGGCCACCATGCCCGGAGCGAGCAGCCGGGCGAGCATCGCCGGCGCCCGCAGGTTCACGGCGAGGGCCCGGTCGATCTGTTCCGGTGTGTAGTCGAGGAGGTCGCCGCTGGACGGCAGGGCCGCGTTGGCGATCACGATGTCCGTGCCGGCGGCCTCCTCGGCCAGCCGCCGCACATCGTCGGGGTCGGCCAGATCGGCGGCGACGGTGCGGGCACCGTAACGATCGGCGAGGGGTTCGAGCGCCTCGAGGCGGCGGCCGGTGAGTACGAGACGGGCGCCGCGGGCGGACAGTTCGGCGGCGAGCGCGCCGCCGATGCCGCCGGTGACACCGGTGAGCAGAACGGTTGACCCGGCAATGTGCACGACCAGCCTCCAGTTTCCTGTTCGTTCGAACGAACAATAGGGAGGTCGAGCGGCCCTGTCCACAGCCCAGGTGACCCGGTGATGGAAGAATGCAGGCCATGCCGCATGCCGCCCCTACCGCTCCGATGCGCCAGCGCATCATCACCGCCGTCCTGAAGATCATCGGTGAGGACGGAGTCGCGGCGGTCACCAACCGGCGGATCGCCAAGGAAGCGGGCGTGTCCCTCGGTTCGGTCACCTACCACTTCGAGACCCAGCACGAGCTGTTGCGGGAGAGCCTGCTGCACTTCGTGCGCGAGGAGGCCCGGCACTTCACCGAGCTGGCCGACCAGTGCCAGACCGAGGGCCTGGACGTCGAGGACGCGGCGTCGCTGGCCGGCCAGGTGGCCTGCGGCTCGGCCCTGGACAGCGCTCATCTGGCGCCCTTCGAGCTGTACCTCCACGCCGGGCGTGACGAGCGCCTGCGCGAGGCGGCGGCCGAGGCCTTCCGCGCCTACGACCTGCTCGCCGCCCGGATCCTCACCGCGCTGGGCGTCCCCGACGCGGAACGCCTGGCCGCCACGACGGTCGCCCTGGTGATGGGCCTGCAACTGCGGCGGCTGGCCACCGGCAGCCCCGTGGACGACCTGGTCGACGCGCTCCTGCTGCTCGTACGCGGCTCCGCCGACCGGTCGTCCACGGCCGCTTCAGGGGAGTCGACGGCACAGTAGGCGTCGGGCGCCGGCCGAACCGCACCGTGCGGCCCGGCCTACAGGGCCCGGGCGATGAGCAGGGCCACGTCGTCGTGGTCGTCGGGGTGGCGCAGGCCGTACAGCAGGACGTCGCAGGTTTCCTCCAGCGGCCGGTGCGGCTCGTCCAGGAGGTCCAGCAGGACGTCCAGCCGGTCGTCGATGGAGTGCTGACGGGTCTCCACCAGGCCGTCGGTGTAGAGAACCACCACATCACCAGGGCGCAGGGCGACCGTCGTGGTGTCGAACCGGACGCCGCCGACGCCGAGCGGTGCCGCGGCCGGCAGCTCCAAGAGTCTCGGTGCGTCACCGGGCCGCGCGAGCGCGGGCGGCATGTGTCCGGCGTTGGCGATGGTGCACTGCCCGGTCGTGGGGTCGTACACCGCGTACAGGCAGGTGACGATGTAGTGCTCCAGATCGCAGGTGATCTTGTCCAGGTGCTGGAGCACCGCGTCGGGGTTGAGGTCGAGATCGGCATAGGCGCAGGTGGCAGTGCGCAGTCGTCCCATGGTGGCGGCCGCGTCGATACCGTTGCCCATCACGTCACCCACCACCAGGGCGGTCTTCTCGTCGGTCAGCGGGATGACGTCGTACCAGTCGCCGCCGACCTCGCTGGTGGCCTGCGCGGGCTGGTAGCGGGAGGCCAGTTCCAGGCCCGTATGGTGCGGGGAGTGGTCGGGCAGCAGACTGCGCTGCAGGGTCAGGGCGGTGTTGCGGACGCTCTGGAACCACCGGGCGTTGTCGATGGCGACGGCGGCCCGGCCGGCGAGTTCGGTGGCCAGGACGACGTCGTCGTCGTCGAACGGCGCCGGATTGCGGGTCCGCTTGAGGTCGAGGGCGCCGAGCACCTCGCCGTGGGCGATCAGCGGCACGGCGAGATACGAGTGGACGCCGGCCTCGGCGAGCAGCGCGCCGGACGCGGCGTCCCGGGCGATGCGCGGCAGATCGTGCGGCCCGACATGCCGTACCAGAACCGGTCGCCCGGTGTGGACGCACAGGGTGACCAGGCGGTCGCCCTCGTAGGCGGCGATGTCGCCGGGAGGGTCGGCGGCGCGCAGCGCAGGGGTGGGATGGGCCGCTTTCAGGGCGAGGGCGCGGAAGAGCTCCGGGCCGTTGTCCGGTCTGCGCACACGCCGGCAGGACAGGGCGGAGTCGAGGACGTCCACGGCGACCACGTCGGCCAGCGCCGGCGCCGCGATCTCCGCCAGTTCATGGGCGGTCTGCTCCACGTCCAGCGCGGTGCCGACCCGCGCGGAGGCGTCCGCGATGAGCGCCAGGCGCCGCCGCGCCCGGTCGGCCTCGGCCGCCGCACGGTGCCGCTCGGTGACGTCCACGACCGAGACGGCCGCGCCCAGCACCCGGCCGCCGGAATCCTCCAGACGGTAGAAGGACAGCGACCAGGCGTGCTCCTGGCCGGCATCGGCCGGCGGCCGGCCGACGTGGTACTGGTCCAGCAGGGGCGTACCGGTGGTGAGCACCTGACGCAGGGCGGACTCGACGGTGTCGACGTCCGGGAAGGGCAGGGTCTCCCGCAGGTGGCGGCCGATGTGGTCCTCGGCGAGCGTGCCGTCGATCCGCTCCAGCGCCGGGTTGACCAGGACGTACCGAAGGTCCGGGTCCAGGAGGGCCAGACCGATGGGGGACTGGTTGATCAGCCGCTCGCACAGGGCCAGGTCGGTCTCGACGCGCTGGAGCAGGGTGTGATCGGCCGCGATGCCCAGCGCGTAGACGTCCCCCAGGTCGTCCAGCAGCCGCATGGTCCGGAACTCCGTCAGCCGGCTGCTGCCGTCCTTGTGCCGGACGGGAAACGCGCCGGCCCAGCCCCGACCCGTCTCCAGCACCTCCGCGAACAGACCCTGCACGGCCTGCAGATGTTCCGGGTGGACGAGCAGGCGTGCCGCGGGCTTGCCGAGGGCCTCCTGCGACGAGTAGCCGAAGAGGTCCTCGGCCTGCGGGGTCCAGAAGACGATGCGGCCACGCATGTCCATGGCCACCGCGGCCACGCTCAGCACGTCCAGCAGCCCGGTCGGCCGGGGCGTCCCGTCGCCGTCTTCCTCGTGGCCGGCTGCCAAGGAGTCCATTGCCATGCCGGTTCACCTCCACCGGCCGGGTGGGCACGCGCAGACGCCGTCGACCGGTGCTTCATGGTCCCTTCCCCCCCATGGTCCCTCCGGCCCGGGCCCCGCCCAACCGCAGGGCGCCGCATCCGGGCGGACCCCGCGCCTCCCGCCGTGTCCATGCGCACCACGGGCAATCAGGCTCATAGTGGTGTATGGGTGGAAACTGATGGAATCTGCGCCAGAGGGCTTCGCCGCAGCCACGCCGCCGGGACCGGGTGATCTCTTCGATGCGTCCAGCGACGCGGCTGCGGTGATATCGGAACACGGCGTCGTGGTCGGCTGGACCCGCAGCGCCGAGGCACTCCTCGGCCACGCGGCACGGGACGTCGTGGGCTCCTCCGCCGCGCGCCTGCTCGCCATGCCCGGGGATCCCGCACGGCTCGCCGGTGTCGTGCAGCGGTGCCGCGCCGGAAACGGCTGGAGCGGGCAGATCGCCGTACGGCACCACGACGGCCGCAGCCTCGACGTCCAGCTGCGGGTCTCGGCCTCGTTCCGCATCGGCGACAGCGAGTGCTTCCTGGTCTCGGCCCGGGAACCGCGGCAGCGGTGGAGCATGGGCCTGTCGGTCCTGGACGGGTTCCTGACCCGCTCACCGGTCGGCATGGCCGTCCTGGACACCGATCTGCGCTACGTCTGGCTGAACGACACCCTGGAACGGTTCGGCGGGGTCCCTCGGGACGAACGGCTCGGACGGCGGCTGAGCGAGCTGCTGCCCGGGCTGCAGGGCCAGACCCTGGAGAGCCTGATGCGCAAGGTGCTCGCGACGGGCCTGCCGGTGACCGACTACGAGTACACGGGCTGGAGCTGGGCCGACCCGCACCGTCGGCACGCCTACTCGGCCTCGTTCTTCCCCCTGGTCGACGCCGCCGACGCCATCACCGGCGTCTGCTACATGGTCCAGGACGTCACCGAGCGGTGGAACACCCGGCAGCTGCTGACCATGGTCAACGAAGCGGGCACCAGCATCGGCACCACGCTCGACGTGATGCGGACCGCCCAGGAACTCGCCGACTTCGTCGTCCCCCGCTTCGCGGACTTCGTCATCGTCGACCTGCTGGAACCCGTGCTCAGCACCGAGGGCCACGGGACGTGGCTGACCGACGCGGGCCCCGCCCCGGCCAGGCCCGTGATGCGCCGGGCGGCGCAGCGCTCGGTGCGCGAGGGCACCCCCGAGGCCGTCGTCATGATCGGCGGCAGGGTCGACTTCATCCCGCCGCCCCACGACAGCAACCTGCTCACCGAGGGCGAACCCCTGCTCATCCCGGTCCTCGACCCCTCCGACGAGCTGTGGGCCGCCCGGGACCCGGTGCGGACGAAACGCATGCGCGAGTACGGCATGCACTCGCTCATCGCCGTGCCGATGCGGGCCCGGAACACCGCCCTCGGCCTCGCCACGTTCGTCCGGTCGCTCAACCCGGTCTCCTTCGGGCCCGACGACGTCCTGCTGGCCCGGGAACTGGTGGCGCGCGCGGCGGTGTGCGTCGACAACGCCCGCCGCTACACCCGGGAGCACACGGCGGCGATCACCCTGCAGCGCAGCCTGCTGCCCCCCGCCCTGACCGGCGGCACCGCGCTGGAGGTCGCCTCCTCCTATCTGCCGGCGGACCCCTCCGGGGGCGTCGGCGGCGACTGGTTCGACGTGATCCCGCTGTCCGGCGCACGGGTGGGCCTCGTCATCGGCGATGTGGTCGGCCACGGCATCGGCGCGGCGGCGAGCATGGGCCGGCTGCGCACCGCGGTGCAGACCCTCGCCGTCATGGAGATGCCTCCCGACGACCTGCTCGCCCATCTCGACGACCTCGTGCTCCGGCTGAGCGACGAGGAGGCGGCCGCCGGTACGGCCGCCCGCAGCACCTTCATCGGCGCGACCTGCCTGTACGCCGTCTATGACCCGGTCAGCAGGCGGTGTGCGATGGCCCGCGCCGGGCACCCGCCGCCCGTCGTCGTGGCACCGGACGGACGCGCCTACTTCCCGGAGATCCCCGCCGGGCCCCCGCTCGGGCTGGGCGGCATGGCCTTCGAGGCCGGCGAGATCGAACTGGCCGAGGACAGCCTCCTCGGCCTCTACACCAACGGTCTGATCGAGGGCGGCGACCACGACGTGGAGCAGGGTATGGCCCGGCTCGGCGAGGTCCTCGCCGGGCCGGGGGACGACCTGGACACGCTGTGCACGTCCGTCGTACGGCAGCTCGTGCCCGTGCCCCGGCCCGACGACATCGCCCTGCTCCTGACCCGCACCCACACCCTGGGAGCCGACCGGGTCGCCTCCTGGGACGTGCCGCCCGACCCGGCCGCCGTCGCCACCCTCCGCGCCCTCGCCACCCGCCAGGTCGAGGACTGGGGCCTCGCAGAACTCGCCATGACGACCGAACTCGTGGTGAGCGAACTCGTCACCAACGCCATCCGCTACGCCGCCACGCCCATACGGCTGCAGCTCCTCCGGGACTCCCGCCTCACCTGCGAGGTCCACGACGCCAGCAGCACGGCCCCCCGGCTCAGGCATGCCAGGAGCACGGACGAGGGCGGCCGCGGGCTCTTCCTGGTGGCCCAGCTGGCCCAGCGCTGGGGCGCCCGGTACACCGGCGAGGGGAAGATCATCTGGGCCGACCAGGAGATCCCGCCGAACCCGGATTTGCCTTCGAGTGGACTCCAGCATCCAGACTGACCATGACGGAATCCGTGCCGAGGACAGAACAGGACGGCAGCAGCCGATGACTACACACAGGGCGGGGCACCCGCTGCCGTACGGCACCTACCGCGAGGCCGTGGCCCGCGAGACTCTGCGCTTCTGCGAGGTCGTCCGGGGCGCCGACCCGGCGACCGCGGTGCCGTCCTGTCCCGACTGGACCCTGGCCGACCTCACCCGGCACGTCGGATCGCTGCAGCGCTGGTTCGGCACCCTGCTGACCCGGCTGGTGCAGGAGCCTCCCCGCAGCCGCGACCTCGAGCTCGGGCTGCCGGAGAACGCGCGGGACTATCCCGACTGGGTGGCGGCGGGGGTGCCCGGTGTGACGGCCGTCCTGCGGGACACCGATCCCGAGGCACCGATGTGGGTGTGGGGCGAGGACCGCCACGCACGGTTCTGGGCCCGCCGGATGCTGTTCGAGACGCTGGTGCACCGGGTCGACGCCGAGCGTGCCGTCGGCCTGACCTCGGACATCGACCCCGCGCTCGCGGCGGACGGCGTGGACGAGTTCCTCGTCAACCTGCCCTACGCGGGACTCTTCGCCCCCGGCGTGACGAAGCTGCGCGGTGACGGCGAGAGCCTCGCGTTCCGCAGCACGGGCGCCGACGGCGGCCCCGGTGAGGAGTGGCGGATGCGACTGGACCCGGACGGTTTCCGCCCGGTGGGCCGCGATGTCGAGGAGTCCGAGCCGGTCACGGCGGCGGTACGGGGTCGGGCGGCGGACCTGCTGCTCCTCCTCTACGGGCGGCGGTCGTACCAGGACCCCGCCTTCGAGGTCTCGGGACAGACCGCGGTCCTCGACAACTGGTTCGCCCACACCGCCTTCTGACCGGGCCGCGCTCACTGGGCAGACGGCTCCGCCGGCGGTTCCTCGGGCAGCGGCCGTTCCTCGGGCAGCAGGCAGACCGCGAGCGCCGCGGTGTCGTCCTGCAGGCCGTTGCTGTAGGCCAGCAGGTCGTCGTGCAGCCGTGCGAGCAGCTCCTTCGGAGGAAGAGGGCCCCAGGAGCGGAGGCGGTCGAGCAGCGGGTAGAAGGCGCCGGCCGCGTCCCGCGTCTCCGTGACACCGTCCGTGTACAGCAGCAGCTGATCGCCGGGCCGGAACGGGTAGGCGTCCAGGTGGTACGGGTCCTCGACCAGCATGCCGAGGTTCAGGGGCGGCGCAGGCCGCCCGCTGTCCAGTTCGCGCACCTCGCCGGCCCGCAGCGAGACGGGCGGCGGATGACCGCAGTTGACGATGCGGACGACGTGGTCGTCGGCGGGGACCTCGGCGAACACCGCGGTGACGAACCGTTCGCTCGTCTCCGTGCCGCCGAGCTGCGTCGCCCGGCGGCTCATGCTCGTGTCCACGCGGTCCGTCAGGGCGAGCAGATCGGGTGCGTCGAAGGCCGCCTCGCGGAACGCCCCGAGGAGGGCGGCGGCGGTCTCGACCGCCAGCAGTCCCTTGCCCCGCACGTCGCCGATGAGCAGACGGACCCCGAAACGGGTGGGGACCGCCTCGTACAGGTCACCGCCGATCCGGGCCTCCGCGGCGGCGGAGAGATACAGGCTCTCCAGCAGCAGGTTGCCGATCCGGTGCGGTACGGGGCGCAGCAGGACCCGCTGCGCGGTCTCGGCCACGGACCGTACATCGGCGAGCGTGCGCTCACGTCGGATCCGGTGCTCGGCCAGGATCGCGCCGATACCGCCCACCAGGGCCGTACAGATGTAGGAGGCGACGTAGTGACGGTCCCACAGATAGCCGGCCTCCCGGCCCGCGCAGCAGGGAGTGCCGGCCAGCACCGCTTCCAGGCCGACGGCGAACACCGTGGCGGCACCGACGGCCACGGGCCCGTACGCGAAGGCGGCCAGGACGGGCACGGCGATCAGTGCGAAGCTCACCGGCCACTCGACGGGCGTGGCCGGCTCCAGCAGCAGCACCGCCACGACGTAGAGCACCGGCAGCCAGCGCAACCATGCCGGAGGCGCCGGCACCCGCGTTTCCGTGGCTGCCGGCGCCTCCGGTTCATGTCCGATCCGTCCGTGCCTCACCCGCCCAGCCTGGTGTGCCGCGCCCCCGTACCCCCGTGATTGCTCCACTCAACGGCATGTTCCGGCGGTCAGCCCCGTCCCCGTGCCGACGAGGCATTGCCGAAGCCGATCGCGAAGACGTGCAGGCCCCCGGCGGCGACATCGGACGGCAGGCGCACGCCGCTGACCGTCTTGCCCGGGCTCAGGGCCACCGGCACCGTGGCGAACACATACGTCTGCGTGCTGTCGGACGCGGTGCCCGCACGGTTGCGGTAGGGCATGGTCACGGCGACGGTGTTGTCGGGGCGCGGTGAGGCGGCGCCCGCGCTCAGCGTCCAGTCGGACAGACCGAGGGGGACCGACTGCGTCGTGCCGTCCGTGTAGGTGACCGTCGCGGTGCCGGACACCGGGCCGTTGTTGGCGGCACCCAGGAAGGAGATGCTGCCGGATCCGGACGTCCGCACCGTCTGCCCGTTCGCCTCGTAGTTGTCCGCAGCGCCGGGTGCCACGTCGGGCCAGGTGAACGTGACCCCGTTGGCCGTGACCTTCGAGCCGGGCGTGACTCCCTCGGTGGCCAGGGCGTGCGCGGAGTAGCTGTAGCCCGCGCCGTCGAAGTTGGCCGAGGCCGCGGCCGTGTCGCCGGACGTCCCGACGTCGGTGTACCCGGGCGCGCCCGGGTAGGAGCGCGGGGCGGCGGAGGCGTCCGATGCCCAGGACGTGTTGGGCGAGGCGCCGAGTACGTAGGTGAGGGTGCCGCCGCCGGTGAGGGCGCCGTCGGGCGCGTGCGCCGCGTTCCAGGCCGCACCGTTCCAGGTGGCCGACTGCACGTACGGGGCGTCGTCCGCGGCGCCCGTACCGTTGACCGTGAGGGTGCGGCCGGACGGCAGGGTGATCACCGCCTGGCTGAACAGCGGGCTGCCCAGGGCCAGATCTGCGGTTCCGGGCGTCTCCGGATACATGCCGAGGGCGGACCACACGTACCACGAGCTCATCTCGCCCAGGTCGTCGTTGCCCGCAAGACCGGACGGGCCGGCGGTCCAGATCTGGTCCTGGACCTGCCGGACGACCTTCTGCGTCTGGTAGGGACGGCCGATGTAGTCGTACTCCCAGGGGATGTTGAGGCTGGGCTCGTTGCCCAGGTCGGTGTATCCGCCGGCGCCGGTCAGCGAGGACAGGTCCGCGTCGAGGTACTTGGCCAGGGCCGCGTCACCGCCCATGGCGGTCGCCAGTCCGTGCACGTTGAACGGCACCATCGGCGTGTACTGCCAGGAGTCGCCCTCGACGAAGTTCTTCCCCGACGTCGGCGAGAAACCGGCCGTCCAGCTGCCCGAGGCGTCGCGCGGCCGGATGAAACCGCTGCCGAAGTCGAACAGGTTCTGCCAGTCCTGCGCCCGGTCCGCGAACCGGTGCTGATCCGCGGTGTGTCCGAGGGCGCCGGCGAGGGCGGAGACGGCGAAGTCGGCCGAGTCGTACTCGAGCGTCGTGGACGCCGCGCCGTAGAAGTTGCAGCAGCCGTACTTGCCGTTGCTGGGCAGCCGGCCCAGCTGCTCCAGATAGGCGAGACCGGGGCGGTTGTCGTTGGGGAGGGTGGCCTCCGCGATCATGCCCTTGAGTGCGGTCGCGGTGTCGAACTTCCTGGCCCCGAAGGCGTAGTAGTCGGCGATGATCTCGTCCGCCGGATCGCCGACCATGACATAGGTCTCCCCGTTGTTCTCCGACCACTTGGGGAACAGGCCGGTCTGGCGGTAGTCGTCGACCATCGACTGGGCGGTGTCGGAGGCGGTCTGGGGCGCGAGCAGGGCCTCGAGCTGGGCCTGCGAGCGGTACACGTCCCAGCCCGAGTAGTTGGCGTAGGCGGCGCCGTGGCCGGGGTCGACGGTGTGGACCTTGCCGTCGAAGCCGGGATAGCGGCGGTTGCTGTCACTGATCACGTTCGGATGCAGCAGCGCGTGATAGAGCGCGGTGTAGAAGACGGTCTGCCGGGCGGGTGTCCCGCCGGCGATCCGCACCCGGCCGAGCAGGGACTTCCAGGCGTTGTGCGCCGCGCCGCGCACCTTGTCCAGGTCCCAGCCGCCGTTCTCCGCCTGCCTGTTGCCCACGGCGCCGGCGGCCGACACGTACGAGATGCCGACCTTGGCCTGAACGGCCCGGTGGGTGGTGGTGTCGAACGTGACGTAACCGTCGGAGCCGCTCACCCGGGGAGCGAAGGCGCGGGGCGTGCGGGGCACGGTGCCGTGCAGCGTCGGCCTGTTCGGCGCCTCGGGCGAGCTGGGGGAGGCGTTGCTCCTGGGCGTGGTAGGCATGGCGGCGGCCGGGGCGGTGCCGCTGTGGCGGAACGGCTGGTCGAAGACCATGTCGTAGTAGACCGTGTAGGAGTTGCCCTCGCCGCAGAAGTTGCCGCTGGTGACCTTGCCTCTGACCTCTCTGTCGTTCACCACGTCGAACTCGGCGGCGCTGTCGCCGTTCTCGCTGTCCGTCAGCTTGAACAGGAGGTTGGCCTGACTCGTGGACGGGAAGGTGAACCGGGCCATGCCACTGCGGGTGGTGGCGGTCAGTTCCGTCCTGACGCCGTTGTCCAGCGTCACCGTGTACGAGCCGGGCGTCGCGGACTCGTTGGCGTGCGAGAAGCTGTCCGTGGCGCGGGTGTCGACCGCACCGACGGTCGGCAGCACCGGGATGTCGCCGGCGGCCCGGCAGCCCGGTCCCGCGATGTGGGTGAGGCCGAATCCGGTGATGGCCGAGTCGGCGTACTCGTACCCGCCGCCGTCGGGCCGGTGCGGGCTGGTGTCGGGGCTCCACTGGACCATCCCGAACGGGGTGTCGGCCCCCGGGAAGTCGTCGGCGGCGTGCGAGGTCCCGATGAACGGATCGACGACGGAGGCCGGATCGGCGACCGGCGCGAGGGAGACGGGATCGGCGTGGGCGGGGGCGGAGGCGGCGCCGACGAGCAGTGCGCCAGTGGCCAGCACGGACAGAAGGCGGAACGGCACCATCGTGACCATGTCCCTTCGACAACGTTGTCCCGAAAATTGCCGCTTCAGCCCCTGCTGTCAAGGACGCGCGGTACAGAACCAGCCGTCCGCCTGACATATGACGTCACATCAGAGTGAGCAACCATCAACTTGGCCCAAGTTCAAAACTTGTCATAAGGCCAAAGCAACAAATCTTGACGGCAACCACCACGGTGCGTACGTTGCGCAACGGCCGCCCCGGCGCTCCAACTCGACTGCTCCCAGCCCCGATCACCCCCCATCGAGGAGTCCAGCATGCGTGGAAGCCCCAGATCGGTCGCGTCGCTCCTGGCCGTCATCGGCCTCGTCCTGGGCGCGTTGCTCGGCCTGCCCGGACCGACGCAGGCCGCGGGTTCGCTGCCCTGTGACATCTACGGCGCCGCCGGCACCCCCTGCGTTGCCGCGCACAGCACGGTGCGCGCTCTCTTCTCGTCCTACGGCGGCCCGCTGTACCGGGTCACCCGCGCCTCGGACGGGGCCGGCGCCGACATCGGCCTGCTCTCCCCGGGCGGTTACGCCGACGCCGGCCGGCAGGACACGTTCTGCGCGGACACCACGTGCGCCATCACGAAGATCTACGACCAGACCTCCCGGCACAACGACCTCACCCCGGGCCCGGCGGGCACCTCCGGCATGGGCGCGGACCGGGGAGCGGACGCCTCCGAGATCGCCGTCACCGCCGGCGGGCACAAGGTGTACGGCGTGTGGATCTCGCCGGGAGTCGGCTACCGGTACACGGGCGCCGCCGCAGGTGTCGCCGTCAACGGACAGCCGGAAGGCGCCTACATGGTGGCCAGCGGCACCCACGTGGGCTCCGCCTGCTGCTTCGACTACGGCAACGCCGAGAGCACACCGGCCGACACCGGCAACGGCCACATGGACGCGGTCAGCCTCGCGACCACCTGCTACTTCGCACCGTGCACCGGTTCCGGGCCCTGGGTCGAGGCCGACATGGAGAACGGCATGTTCCAGGGCGACAACGGATCCAACACGGCGAACCGGGGCAACGGCAGCACCTTCGTCACCGCCGTGCTGAAGAACGACGGGCAGACGCGATACGCCCTCAAGGGTGGCGACGCACAGACGGGTGCACTCAGCACCTGGTGGGACGGTGCCCTGCCCACCCGCGGTGGCTACCGGCCCATGCAACAGGAGGGCGGCATCATCCTCGGCACGGGCGGTGACAACAGCAACTGGAACATGGGCACGTTCTTCGAGGGCGTGATGGTCTCCGGTTACCCGAGCGACGCCGCCGAGAACGCCGTCCAGGCGAACATCGTCGCCGTCGGCTACTCCGGTGGGACCAACGTCCCCAACGGCCCCCAGGGCACCGTCACCGGCCCCGGCGGCAAGTGTGTCGACGTGGCGGCCGACGACACCGGCACGGACGGGGCGGCCGTGCAGTTGTGGGACTGCCAGTCGTATGCGGAGGACCAGCACTGGACGCATTT